>JBDRRP010000108.1:0-98377 GCA_043825735.1 Pseudomonadota bacterium
TTGACGACAGAACCCCGGATGAGGTCTACTACGGTCTGCCTCACCCTTACTCTGAGGCGGCCTGATGCCTCTATATTTTATTCTTCTGGCTCTTAGCTTAACGAACCCATCCGGCTGTCCAAGCTTTGGGGTCCACCCCAAGACTCTCATTGAGTCAAGGATGATGGATCCGTAAAAAGTGATTTTGAACCACAGAGAACGCAGAGAATATGATTAATAATCAGTCAGTTATCTCTGCGACCTCTGTGGTTATTTCGGTCTTTTTACATGGCCATCTAATTATCAATAGAGTTGTTTTTGCAGTTAACCTTGAACCCGGAACCCGGAACCTTGAACGCGCCGCAGGCGCCTGGCGCCCGGCGGCCCTATTCGTCCAGATCGATGATAACGGTGCCGTCAACGTCGCGCTTGACATCTGAGATGCCGGGGCATTGTTTTTCCAGGGTTTCCAGTGTGGTGGCCTGACGGTCAATGATCTTTTTGAGGCGCAGGTTTTCCCGGTGCAGCTCGCGCTGCTGGAGGCCCTGGCGGATGGTCACCGTGAGATCGACGATGTTGCAGGGTTTTGTGAAGAACCGGTAGATTTCACCCTCGTTGATGGCACGGATGGCCGTGTCGAGGCTGGCATGGCCGGTCAGGATGATGCGGATGGTGTCGGGATAGCGGTTGCGAACGATGCCGAAGAACTGGGTCCCGGACATCCCGGGCATCTTCTCGTCTGAGACCACCACGTCAACCGGCTGGGTCGCAAGGATCTTGAGAGCGGCCTCTGCCGAAGGGGCGCTGAAAATGGCATAACGCTCCCGTGTCAGGGCTTCTTCAAGAAGCTCCCGGATAATGGCCTGGTCGTCGACAATAAGAACGGAGTAGGGCATATCTAAGTCACACAAACCCGCCTGATTTCATGGATATCGGTCAATCCGGCGAACATTTTTATGATGCCGTCCTGCTTGATGGTGGTCATGCCTTCACTGGCTGCCTGCTCAAAAAGCGCGTCCGCAGGCGCTTCCTTTTTGATCATGCGCTTTAGCTCCTTGGAGCCTTCCATGAGTTCATGAGCACCGAGGCGCCCCCGGTAACCGGTGTTGTTGCAATCCTCGCACCCCACAACCTTGAAAACCTCCATGTCCTTGGTGTGGGTGATGCCGGTGGCGGCAAATGCCTCTTTCCCATAGTCCTTCTCGTACTCGGCGAACTCCTCTTCATTGGGATGAAATTTCTTTTTGCATTTTTTACACAACCGGCGCATCAGGCGCTGTGCCAGAACTCCCAGGAAGGCGTCGGAGAAGTTGAGCGGGTTGAGCCCCATATCAAGCAGTCGAGTCACGGTTTCCGGTGCACTGTTGGTGTGCAGGGTGGAAAAGACCAGATGCCCGGTGAGAGAAGCCTCAACACCGATGGAGGCGGTTTCTTGATCGCGCATTTCACCGATCATAATGACGTCCGGATCGGCCCGCAGAAAGGCCCGCATGATACGGGCGAAATCGAGTCCGATTTTTGGTTTTGCCTCAACCTGCCGCAACCCCTGCTGGGTGATTTCCACCGGATCTTCGGCAGTCCAGATCTTGATGCCGGGCTTGTTGATGTGGCCAAGACAGGCGTGCAGCGTCGTCGTCTTTCCAGAACCGGTGGGCCCCACCACCAGCACCAGACCATAGGGTTGCTGGATGATTTTTTTCATGATGGTGAGGTTCCGGTCGTTGAGCCCCATGTCGTCAAGTTTCATGGCACCGGATTCAGCCAGGATGCGCAGTACGGCGTCTTCAAAACCGCCGGCGGTGGGCAGGGTGGCCACCCGCAGTTCGAAGCCCTTGATCCCCTTGCGCTTGAATTTTATCTTGCCATCCTGTGGAAGACGCCGCTCGGCGATGTCCAGGCCGGACATGATCTTAATCCGCGACATGATGGCCCGGGCATTGGTGTTAGGTACCTGAAGCACTTCCTGGCAGACACCGTCAATGCGATAGCGGATACCGGTCTTTTTTGATACCGGTGATGGCTCGATATGAATGTCGGAGCAGTTTTTTCGGTAGGCATTGATGAGAATCTGATCAACCATGCGCACGATTTTCCCCGAAGACTCGTCGACCTGTTCATAGCCTTCCTCGAGCGCCTCCTCTTCCTCCTCAAAATCGATATCCGGCATCATATCGAATTCATCATCAGCCTCTTCATCTGAAAGGTCTGCTTGGTCTTTCTTTTCATCGTAAAAGTGCCGGATGATCTTTTCGATGTCCTCTCGAATGCCAACCATATAGTTGATCTTCTTGGCGTTCAGAAGGCCGGGAATCGGATCCGTCTTGAGAAGATCCGAAGGGTCGTCAATGAGAACGTCGACGCTGTGTAGTTCCCATGCGAGGGGAACCCAGTTGTTTTGAACCAGGAAGGTCTTTTTGAGTTTCCGTATCAGTTCGTACGGGACTTCAAGGCTTTCACTGTATTCACGGAACGGGCAGCGGTAATAGAGGCTCAGTGATTTGCCAATTTCTTCTTTTTTCGCGCCAAAGCTTTCGATCAACACGGATTCGACGCTCCGGTTGCTCTTTTTTGACATTCCCAACGCGTTTTGCAACTGGGACGTGTTCACCCGTTTGGTCTTTAGCAGGTAGTCGTATCGCGAGTCAAATTTTCCGGAAGTAAACGCATCTTGAATGTACTTGTCGATATCTGGAAAATCAGGAGAGAGTTCCTTGACCGATTCATAAAACTCCAGTGCCAGATCTTTGTGGTCTAGCTTGTCCAGTTCCTGCCCTAGGTGGAACTTGATGGGCGCTACCTTGTCGTCTGTAATGTTGTTTTCGTGAATTATTTTTTCGATCTGATCGATGGCACGGGAAGGTGAGTGCAGGGCAAAAAGGCTTTCTGCCATCCCCGGCATAATCTCATCCGGAGAGAACTCCAGGGCGAAGAGTTTGGTGTATTCTCCAACCGCCTCCTTGTGGAGCCCTAATTCTCTGAAAGACGAGGCACTGCTGAGTATCTCACGGGCGTTGTCCGCCGATTCCCAACTGCTGGTGAGAATGGAGGCGTCCTCGGAGGAGAGGGTGACTTCGTCGTCCTTTTCATAAACGTCAAGGACCTCTTTCAGCTCGGAGATTTCCTGGGTGATGGCGTTTTGCAGATTGCTTTCTAATGGGGAAACCAGCGGCTGCAATTCTTCAAGCACCAGAAGCGCTTCTGAATAGAGACCGTGTTTACGATAGGCTTGAGCTTCTTTGAATTTAACCTGAATGTCCATGGTGGTACCACGAATACATTAGCGGTATCGTCTCACAGCGACAACACGGCGTTTGATTTGAGCCGTACCATGGCGATGGTGGCGTCCCATCCCATGATGACGACCAGACAGCCCAGTTCGGATTGCCGGACATAGACGCGTTGATGCGCAAATACCAGCTCTCCTTCCTTGATTTTGGAAAACCGGGGGACAACGGCGGACCAGTTGAAATCGACAAAACTGTCGGGTGGTGGTGAGCGGAAGGCATGATAGAGCATCTTGCCACTCTGAGAGAAAAACAACACTCCCTGGACATCGTCGATATCAAGGATTTCCTGTAACTCAGCTTTCATGATCGCATTCCGTTGATGCTCCTTTGGCGGGCGTTTATGCCCGAATTATTGGCGCCACTCGTAAAGCAGCTGTCGAATCACGTCTCTAGGGCACTCTTCGGAAAACCGTAAAACGGCCGGCGGGGTGTCTCCAATGAGAACCACCCGCCGGTTGTTACCGAAGTTCAAATAACAGCTTTTCAAGTCCCCCGCTCCGACGGCGTCGCCCAGATTCTGGATACTGCCGAGAAACGACTTCCAGCTGTCATCCATGTCCATCGGCTTGATGCATGGGGTATCGGCGACAATGGCGGCGATGCGGTTTTGCAGTACTGACGGGCGATTGGGCGATGTCGCCATCTGCGGCTTTTCCGGTGTCGTCGACACCGTCATCGATGGCACTTCGGGCTCCATAAAGTCATCGGGTGTCGCGCTGGATTCATCCTTCTGGCGCATCGCGTCGAAGAGTATGGCCTGCAACTCGCCGGGGATCAGTTTCTCGCTGATAACACAGGTGTCTTCAATCGACAGCGACACTTTATCCCACCCGAGGATCTCGTGGGCCACTTCCAGTCCGTGCAGGTCGCTGATCCGGGCGTCCATCAGCTGCCCTTGTTTGAAAAAGAGCACGCCGGGTTGGTTGTTATCCTTGTTGATGACACGCAGGGTGCAGGTTTTTTGCTCCATTTCAACCAGTTGGATGTACATCTCCAGCGAAACGGTCTGAAGGATACCGCCTTCTCTTTCCTTGGCCAGAGCGGCAAGGATCTTTTTGGCCAGATCTTCAACGACGAACGGTTTTACCATAAAACCGGCAGCACCGCGTTCAAGTACCTTTTTTTGAGATTGGGGGGTTGCGAATGCGGTTAGAACGATCACCGGGATATCCGGATACTTTGCAGACAGGTAGGCGAGTAGCGCGAAACCGTCCATTTCCGGCATTTGAAGATCGGTGACCACCAGGGAGACGGAATTTTCTTTCAGCACCCTGACGGCGGCGGTGCCGTCTTCAGCCAGTAGTGTGGAGAAATGCTCGGAGTGTGCCTCGAATTTTTTTTGAATCAGCCGGCGTAAAATCCGATCATCATCTACGATCAGGACATTGCGTTTCATCACATCCCCTCGACAACGTCACCCGGAACACCCGGTGATGCCGCGTTTTATGTTTGGTCGATGCCACCTGTGGCATTGGCATCGGGTATTATAGTAAGTTTTTCCTTTAATTCAAACCTTTTGTTGGCGCCTAAACACTGGCGTTGAGATCCGGGCGATCGCTACGATGCGCCGTCCGCAGCCGGATCGTGGGTTGGCGTGCATACTGCGCGCACATCGGCGACAGTGCGCAGATCCTGCCAGGTTACGAAACCGATATCGGCCCTGACCACATAAGCGCTGGTGTAAGTGCGTCGGTCGCAGGACCACAGATTGCGCTGGGCGCGGCCGAACACTGCCGGGGCACAGAAATGGTGTTCATCCGTGGGCGCATAGGATAGCAAGGTAATCAGTTCGTTGACGGTCGGCAATCGCCATTGCGTTGTGTCACCAAGGCGGCTCTGATTGAGATGGGCAACATAGCGGTGAGCATCCGACCATGAAATGGGACGCGGTGAGCCGTTCCGTTGCCATAACAAATGATTTGACGGATCGACCACTAATTCATCGCCGAGTGTCCGAAACGGCAACTTGTGGTAAGTCCGTGGTTCCCATAAAGGGGTCGTAGAAAACAGCGTCTGGGCTTTTTGGATATCCAGGACCTTGGTGGGGTGGCATCGGGGTTGGGTGGGCGACTGGCGCGCAGGTGGTTCAGTGGCGGATTCACTCAGCCGGCAGATGCCAGGTTTGGCGCTCTCCCATTCAGCGGCAAGCTCGGTCAAGGCAGTACGCATCTGCGCTGCCGATGCGAAGCGCTTCTGCGGTGACGGTTGAAGCGCCTTGTTGAAAAACGAAGACCATGCGTCGTTCAGAAACGGGTTGATGGTCGTTGCCGCGGTCGTGGTCAACTCGGGGAGCTGACCGGTCAGCATACGAAACAGCATGACACCGGTCGAATACAGGTCTGATCGGGCATCGGCGCAGTCCGGGTTAGCTGCTTGCTCGGGGGCGGAATAGTAAGGAGACCCTGCCTTTAGTGTCGGCGGCCCTGGAAACAGTTCGCCGCGAAGTCGCGACAGACCGAAATCGCCGATTTTGATCTGGTCATCCGCGGTGATCAGGATGTTGAACGGTTTTATATCTCGGTGTACGATGCCCGCTGCATGCATAGCCGACAATCCGTCCAGTACCTGGGTGGTGAAGTCAATGGCCGTATCCAGAGGGATGAGACGCGTGGGGTCTTCAACGCGCCAGGTTTCACCGATCAGTGTCCCCAGGGTGGTGGCATGGTATTCCATTGTGTAAAAGACATAGTCTTCTGTCTCCTCGTAGTCCCAGACGTCCACCACATGTCGGTGCCTGAGCAGCGACATGGCCGTGGCCTCGGTGATGAACATGTCCTTGGCCTGGGATGGCGTCATCAGTTTATAAAGCAGGGGGTTGGGATGAAGCTGTTTAAGGGCGACCAAACGATGGATGGTTGGGATTTCGGCCAGGAACACCCTGCTCATGCCGCCGCGTCCGAGAAGCCCGCGAATGATGTATTTGCCAATCGTTTTCACAGTTAGTGTCCATCCATAAACGGCATCTTTTGGCCCAGAGCGGCGTTTTCACACTTTTCGAAATCCTCGAAATAGCACGCTATTCCTCCGGTTTCGAAAATGCTCAAGCCTTGCTCTGAACCAAAATCTACCATTTCTGGACGGACAATAGTTAGAGCAGACGGGCAGCATGGGCTTTGGGCAGCCCGGCCGCGATGACCTTTCGGGCGGCGGCCTCGCGGTCATAGGGGATATAGCGGACATCCAGCATCCTGGAGTCCGTATCAAAAATGACGTATTTGGCATCCCGGTTGCCGTCTCGGGGCTGTCCTACACTGCCAATATTGATGATGTAATGCTTTTCACCATCGAGCAACACCCCGCCGCAAGGCAGCTCCTGGCGTCTGACGGTGTTTGTGCCAACGGTGACCATTTCAAGCATGTGGGTGTGCCCGACGAAACAGATCGTGCATCCGGTGGATGTCAGCCCTTTTCGGATATCGTCATCGCTGGCTTGGAACAGGTAGATAGTGGGAGAATCCGTCGGGAATCCGTGGACAAACCAGCACCCGTCGCTGTGAAGACTGGTCGGCAGGGTGTGCAAGTACCCGATGGCGTCGTCACTGAGATGCGCCACCGTGTGCATTATAGATTTTCGGGCGAGGGGATTAAACCATTTGCGCACACCCGAGTCGATGACCGCCAACTCATGATTGCCGATGATGGAGGGAATGGATGTTGCTTGGAGACGGCGCAGCACCGCTTCCGGCTCTGCGCCGTAACCGATGTTGTCTCCCAGGGAAATGATCTTATCGACTGATGCGGAAGAGATATCCGATAGAACGGATTCAAAGGCGTCAAGATTCCCGTGGATATCCGAAATAACTGCCAGACGCATGAGGAGGTTCTCCGACGAAACTAACAAACGCCCCTCAGACAGGCGGCCGTTGACTATCGTTTGAAAAAACGCCCGATTCCCTTGGGCTTTTCGGATTCACTGGAGAGGGTGGAAAGTAGAATGTCACAATTCAATCGGACCATGGATACGAGGGCGTATCGGCCCATAACGATGATGACAAATCCTTTTGCGAACTTTCGAATGTATAGTCGGATATTTTCATACATCAACTCCACTTCGACCACTGTGGAAAGACCTTGTATCAGTTTATGGAAATCCTGTTCAGTAAACGGTTTCGCCGGTGCGGTGGCGAAACTCTGGAACACGATTTGGCCGTTGGTACCCACAACGATGACACCTTTGACGTCATCCAGAGACAGTATGTCTTTGAACTGTTCTTTCATCGGATGGCAATTCCCTTATTCATTTTGAAGTCGCCAGCTAATCGCTAAGGACATCGATTACCTTGTCTCTTGGACAGCCATCATTAACGGCCAGCACGATTGGCTCAGGGGCGGGCACAACGATATAATCGGTGGGGCCTCCCGACTTGGCGAACACCAGTTTCAACGGACCGGCGCCAAAAATAGGGCCGATGGTTGCAGCCATGCGACAAAATGGCTGCCACGAAGCATCCGGATAGACGTCTTCGAGACCTTTCCCGTTGGGAGAAACTGACTGATATTTGCCTCTGATGACTTCCATGGGATTGAGGCGAGGGGATGGCACATCTTCCAGGAGATCGATCTCCTCGATGGTGTCATCCATTTCGACAGGAAGGTTCTCCGGTTCCGCTTCGGCGAAATCAGTCTCGCTGGCTCCGGCTTCGTCTTTCATGCGCATCGCATCAAAGAGGATGGCCTGGAGTTCACCGTCGATGCGTTTTTCCTTTATCGGGCACTCATCCTGTATGGATAGAGATACTTTTTCCCATGCGAGAACCCGGTAGGCGGCGGTCACGCCCTGTTGGTCGCCCACCCGTGCATCCATCAATTCGCCTTTACTGAAAAACAGTACGCCTAATAGCCCATTTCGTTTATTGGACACCCGTATCGTGCAGGTTTTCTGTTCCATTTCAATAAGTTGGATAAACATTTCCAGGGGCACGGTCTGAAGTGTGCCGCCCTCTGACTGTTTCCGCAGGGTGGAGATGATTTTCTCAGCAAGGTCTTCCACTACGAAGGGTTTCTCGATGTACCCGGCGGCGCCGCCGTCAATGACCGTTTTTTTGGACGATGGGGAGCTGTACGCGGTCATAATGATGACTGGGATATCGGGGTAGGTGACCGACAGATGGGCCAGCAGCGCCAGCCCGTCCATCTCCGGCATTTGCAGATCCGTCACCACCAAAGAGATACTGTTTTTTTTCAGAACATGGACGGCTTCATTGCCGTTGCCAGCTGTCAGGGTGACAAACGTGTCGGCATAGGCGCTGAACTGCTTTTTTATTGCGCGGATCCATATATGGTCATCGTCAACGATGAGGATGTTCTTTACCACGCTGCCTCTCTTCCGATTCTATGAGCCGGTCTATTCATATATCCAGATCTAATAAAGATATGATTTCCTTGTATCTATCGGTCCATGGCCTCAGCGCCGTGATTAATTGCTGGGTCAACCCCATTTCTTTGGCAAGGTCCCGGACGGACTCCACGACTCCCATAATGACAGTCGCTTTCGACGCGGTTCCGTTATAGCGGATAGCGCCATCGGCATATTCGAACTCAGCGGCGAATGGGTCGAGGAAATCGTATTTTTCAGCCTTGGAAATGAATTTTTTACGCAACATCGCATGGAATTCACTGCGATAGCGTTTTACTCCCATGGCCGTTTCCTCGAACACATTGAGAAACTCTTCGAGCATCTGAATATCATCAGGGGCATCTTCGGATTTCTCATCATCAGACGTATTGGCGGATTCTGCCGGTGTCGCATCTGTAGCCTCTGCGCCATCCGCTCGTGGACTAGGGGATGCGCCCAAGTCGACTTTATACACGCTGAACGTGCCGCCGCCGGAGTCTGCTTTTTTAAGCAATTCATTCAACAGCGCGGTCTCGGTGCGCAGGTCGTTGTCGAGCCATGCGTAGGTGCCGCCCAGAATATGACCGAAGTTGAGAAAGATGCACCCGGTGGACTCAGTGCCGCCGATACAGGCGTCAATATAACCGGTGAGTTTTTCAGAACGCATCTTCTTGATAAGTGCTTTCAGATCGGTGAATTCAGTGGAAAGATTCGTGTATAGCGGCGTTGCTTCTGCAAGGTTGGCCCAGAAATGCACCATGTCTGAATCGATATGGAAGACCGACACGTTGAAATTGGAATTTGGCGCATGATCGATCAGATGCTGGATGGCATCGGGGCCCTTAACGGTGGTGGCCTTGGATTCAAAAATGCCTGACAACGGAATGTGGTCGTCAAAAAATATCACCCCAGTGGCCGCCGGGGATTGAAACAGGATGCCACCTGATTCGAATTCACCGTTGAAGTGTTCGATGAGTCTATTAATATTCAAGTAGTAGCTATTCATCCCGGAAATGACGGGCTTGTCCTTAGGAATTACGACCATTGTATCAGAAACCTCCTTGTTCCAGAATACAGCCTCTTTGTATTTTCAATTGGTGGCGATATCGATTTAGCGTTTGCGGCGCAGGCGCATGATGGAAAGACGCAAGCTGTCCTGCATTCTGGCAACGGCATCGGCGAGACTGCCGAGCTCATCCTGCGATTTGATCGTGATCTCTGCGTCCAGTTCTCCGACACTGATGCGATCTGCCACATCGGTGAGCATTTTGATCCGTTTGACCAGGGCGTGCCCGTAGAAAGTGACGATGGCCCCGATAATAATCAGCGTCGCCAAGGTAATGGCGAAGTTGGTGTTCTTGGTCCGTACCGCTTCCTGGCTGGCAAATTCTTTCATCTGGTTTAACGGGGCGGTGAACTCGCGAACATAGACGGCCGCAGCGATGCCGTAGTCGGTACCTCGTATCGGCGTCATCACCGCGAACTGTTCCCTTTTGGATCCATCCAGATCCTTCCACAGATAGTAGCCTTTTCGGGACAAATTCTGGCCTTTTTCCAGCGGCTCGATGATTTTCTTAAGAAGGTTCCAGTCACTTCCCAGTGCCGCGCGCATGGACTCGGAAACCTGTTGCCCGTTGAGGCTGCGGTTTGGGTTGGCCAGGATGGTGAATGGCCCTGTTGCGTAGAGGAATGTAAAACCGGCGGTTCCGACTTTCTGAACGGCAAGACTGTTCAAAATCTGATCGTCGGCGAAGTTTTCCCTCCGGAGTCCCGGGGTGGACTCGAGATATAGCTGCACTTGGCGGGCAACCGCCTTACTAAGGTCGTCGACATTCTGCTCGGTGAGCGCGGTAACCATCTCAGCGCTTTGGTTGACGAGCGTGGAAACCATCATATTGGTTTGCCGCTGGGAAAAATAGCCCGATGCGGCCATGATTCCGAGAGGGACGACCAGGAAAAGGACAATCATTTTCGCCCTGAGTCCCAACCCCCGGCGTTTATTTTTTGCCGAAGTCTTTATGGACGCTGCGGCGGGTTTATCCATTAGCGACAGCGATTGTTCGAAGGGAGAGATGGGCGCTTCAGCCGTTGTTGATACGAAGTCATCATCGGCCGACATTACCTCTGGAAGTTCCAGCTCTTCCAATTCATCGGGTGTATCGGCTTCTGTCTTATTGACGATGATAATGAAGCCGCAGTTTCGGCATTTTGTCTTGGCAACGTCGCCTTTGATATTGCGCAGTTTGTCTTTGGGGATGTGGTATAGCTTTCCGCATTCTTCGCAAATGATGGGTATGGTCATTGACTGCAACTCCTTAAGCAATACATCGGTCAGCTAATCAGGATCCCTTACGAGCGAGTTCATTCCTCTCCCAGCATGGCTCGGAGTTCCGTTTTAAGGGCTTCGAACTCGTCTCTGATTACTTTGCGGATTTCCGTTAGCATCGTTTCCATACTGACCAGTTCGTCCGTGGATACCGCGGATGGTCCACTCCCTGACGACGGTTGCTTGGTCGACGGCCCTGATGGCGCAATGGGCCTGGATACTTCCGGCGCACGAAAGACAGTATCTGTTTCCGGCTTGGTGTGTCGAATCCGCTGCTTCAAGCTCTTAAACTGCCGGACTTCATTGGACAGAATTTTCTTTTTTTCGAGATCCGAGATCGTGGCATTCAACAGCACTTGTTCGAACCCGGCGTAGACCGAATGAAGCATTTTGATGGAGTCGGGGTGAGCTTTGACTTTTTTAACACTGATGTACTTGCCGATGGACCCTAACAACTGGAGAAACATGAACGGCAGTTTGTCATTTTGGTATATTATCTTTAAACGGTTAATCTCACTGATAAGGCGTTCCAGTGTGGTGTCGGTGATTTCCCAGTCCAGAGACAAAATGGTGGCATTAAGATCGAGCAACGGGGAATCTGCAGAAGCGGCAGGGGACGGCAGACGCTTTGCGGCGGGAGGATCGTCATGCGCATGCAGATCGTCAATCTCGATCATGCCGGTATCGGAATCAGTTTCAGGGACTGCTACGATATCTTCCTGTTCTGAAAACAGATCGTCAAGGCGGTCCTGAAGTTCCGATGATATTTTTTTTCCGTCGTCCGTCACCTGTTCACCCTTTCGCGTCCAAGCGCTTTTCCAAGGAGGCTACCGTTAAAGAAATGGCCTTTTTCATGGTTTCAACGACATTGTCTCCCTTTAACGCACTGGCAGGGAAACTGGGGGCTTTCAACTGTCGGTTCAAGTCGTTTTCGAGTACATCCTCCGGCAACAGGGGTATGCCTTCATCCGCAAGATCGCGTTTGTTGTACTGAAAGACCAATGGTATTTGAAAAATATTCTTGTCGAAGGTGGTGAGATTGTCCTGAAGATCCTTGAGCGCCAGAATATTCATTTTTTGCCGCAACGCCATGGAGTCGGCAACGAAAACAATACCGTCGACACCGCGCAGGACCAGTCGGCGCGTGGCCGCATATTTCACCTGACCCGGAACAGTATAGAACTGCATTTTAATATTGTACCCTTTGATAACTCCGATATCCATGGGCATGAAATCGAAAAATAACGTACGATCACCGTAAGTCTTGATAGTCGTCAAGTTACCTTTTATCCGTTTGCGAAACTTGCTGAAAATATATTCCAGGTTGGTGGTCTTGCCGCCTCTGCCTGGCCCGTAATAGACCAGTTTAACCTGAACTTCTTTTTTCTTCGGGTTGATAAGCGCCAACTTAATTACCTCGCATAAATGGCTGAAAAGTGAAAGCGATCAACGGGCTACAGCATTTCTCTGATTTTATTGATGGCTTCAGTCACTTTTAGCCGCAAGAAACCGAGAGACACTTCTTTCCCAAAGATGGTCACCAAAAGAAGGTCGTCTACGACTTTCGAAAAATGGATGCTCTCTTTCTCGCCTTTGTGGAACAGCAATGAGAAATCTTCCTCACCGACGATTTTGGCCATGGCACTCACGGCCCCGAAATTCCCTGCGGCGAGCGCGGCTAGAGAGTAGATATCGTGTTCAATCTTGCCGTCATCTAAGTTAACGATGATGTTGCCGGCGAGATCGATGAGCAGCACACACTGCACACCCAACTCCAGAAGTTCTTCTTCCAAGATTGACTCGAGCCGATCGAACTGCTCTTTGGTTAGGTCAACGGTATAGTCCAACGATCGTACCTCATTCTTGTATTAAGAGTTTGAGTCATGCTGCCCCAGAAAACACTGACGGCACGGTGCGTATGCCGATTCCGTCCCGTCAAGGGGGGCGGTGTGAGCAACCGGTTTTTGGGCTCCAAGGCGACCTTCATCGCCACAGAAATGCCTATCATATTCAAATTGTTAGATCAATACCATTGTTGATGGTATCGCCCAAGTATTACGAGATCCCGGAGTCGAGTCGGTAGGTGGTGTGACCAGGCTAATGGGCAATGGGGCCCTCTGGAACACCGGCCTGAGGAAAGGCGCCAAGAATGATCTCCACGCGGCGGTTCTGCTGCCGGCCCTGAGTGGTATCATTTTCGGCCAGAGGGCGAAATTCGCCAAAACCCATGGTAGCCAGACGGCTGGGGTCAAGGCCGTTTTTTTGAATGAGGTATTCGGCCACGGTGGCAGCCCGGGCAATAGACAGGCCAAGGTTCGATTGGTATCGCCCCCCACGGAGCGGAACATTGTCGGTATGACCGGCGATGATGATGCTCTCATTGGTGCTGCGCAAGGCATCACCAATTTTATCCAAGAGCGGCATCATTTCCTGCAAAATCTCTGCTTTGCCGGATTCAAATGTACTTTCTCCCATGAGTCGAATGGTGACGTTGTTGTTGTTGACATCCACATCAATCAGATCTTTCATCCCTTTGAAATTGGTTTCAACCGCCTTTTTGAGTTCCCGCCCGATTTCCTCACGCATCTGCATGACAACGAATTCTTCCCGCTCTTGGGTTGGAATCAATTCCTGGTCGAAATCCTTGGCGATCATCTTCAACCCTTTGGGGGCTTCGAAGGCTTTTGTCTTTCGTTGAACACCGAAGGCCTTTGCCAGAGATCCAGCCACTTCTTTGTATTTGGCACGATCCATCTCTGAAAAACTGAGCAATAGTACAAAGAAACAAAGCAACAGGCTCATGAGATCGCCAAATGTGACCACCCATTCGGGGGCACCTTCCTGGATAATCGGTGCAGGGCCTTCATTTGATTGGCTACTCATTGCCGGGACCTCCGGCGGTCGGCTGTTGACCCCACTTTTCGCGTTCTTTGGGAGGCAGGAATATCTTCAGCGATTCCTCGAGCACCAACGGTGCAACGCCTCTGCTGATACCGATGGCCGCTTCAACGATAATGCGCTTATTGTTTTGCTCTTCCTCACTTCGCAGTTCGAGTTTTTCTGCAATCGGGATGCACACCAGATTGGCGATCAGCGCGCCATAAAGCGTCGTGAGCAGTGCGACAGCCATGGAAGGGCCGATACTGGCAGGATCCGACATGCTGGAGAGCATCTGCACCAGGCCGATCAGGGTTCCGATCATACCGAACGCCGGGGCTGAAGATCCCATCCCCTTGAAAATTTTCTGACCGATGGTATGCCGTGCCACGGTGAGTTGAATGTCTTTCTTAAGCATGTCTTCAATGAGCCCTTCATCATAGCCGTCCGAAAGATAAGACAGTGCCTTGGCGGAAAAGGGGTCACTGGGCGCTTCTTTTTCAAGGGCGATCAGCCCTTCCTTTTTGGCGATTCGTGTAAATGAGACCATCTCTCTGATGATCTGTTCAGAAGGGAGCATTTTCACTGTGAAGGCCTTTATGACGACCTTTATCGTATTGATGACATCACTCATGCTGTGCTTGATAAAGGCTGTGGCGAAAGTGCCACCGACGACGATGAGCAGACTGGGGATGTTGAAAAATACCATGGCGCTGCCACCGATGATGATGGCTGATAGAACCAGTGCGGTCCCGCTGAATAGTCCAATGATGGTTGCGATATCCATGCTATCTCCCTGATGATGATTTGTGCACCGACACGGACTTTTCGATGGTGCCTAACATTGCGTATGTCTTCAGTTTCTCAATGTTTTCGCCTGTAATGACGGTATCCTGTGGCATAAGGAGCGTGCCGTTTTTGCGGCGGATGCTGCAGGCCAGGAGCATGCCGATCTGCACATCTTCTACGGGGATGACCATGTCGTTTCTTTTTTCTGCGGCAATGATTCTTTCTGTGTTGATCGTCAGCAACTGGTCCACGATGGCCGATTCCAGCTGATAGCCGCGCTGGCGATTCAGATGGTCCGCAACGTCGGTGAGCGCAATGCCCCATTTGTTCACGAGGCTGTCGTAGGCCGAGGCGCCGGCGATGATCCTGGCGATTATGGGGATGTCGTTTCCGGACAATCCGTCGGGAAACCCCCTGCCGTTCACTTGTTCGTGGTGCCTCCTCACCAATTTAGCGACCGGCTGCAGTGCCGGTATTTCGCTCAAAATCATTTCGCCTTGAATGGGGTGCGTGCGATAGTGGGCGCGCTCGTCACCACTCATCTCCGTTGTGCGTTTACCCAGTGCCGACGAGGACATCCCCACCATACCGATGTCATGGAGCAGGCCGGTCGCTTCAACTAGATCATAATCAGTCTCATCGACCTCGGGCATGTTGCGGGCAACGATCAACGCTACCTCGGCCACGCGCCGGCAATGGCCACCAAGATCTTCGTTGAATACCTCCAGCAGATTTGTGAACATTCGGATGGTCTGGTAGAAGTTGCTCTGGATAACGTCGATGCGTTTGTGAAGCTCCCTTTCAAGGGTGATGATCCGGCCGCCGATTTCGACACGCGCTCGCAGTTCGTCAAAGTCCAGTGGTTTGACCAGATAGTCGTCGATACCGCCTTCCAGCCCACGGACGATATCCTGGCGCGCGTTCTGTGCGCTGACAATGATGAGGTACTGGTATTTGGAACTGCTGGTGTTGCGGATGCGTTGACACAGTTCAAGGCCGTTGAGACCGGGCATGACCCAGTCTGTGATCACGATGTCCATGTGTCGGGTCTGAGCCAGATCCCAGGCTTCCAAGCCGCCAGGAGCGGTAAATACGGTATGGCCCCAGGAACTCACATGTTTTTTCATGAGCTGGAGCGTGACCGCGTCATCATCGGCAACTAATATGTTCATAAGACAATTCCCGCTAAATGAAATATCGGTTAAAATGGTTCCGACTTGAGCCGCGAAAGCGCCGTTCACCAGCCGGGGGCGTGCATGACGGGCGCCAAACGGATGACGAAACGGTGTCACATGGCGCAGCCATACGCTGGTCTGAGGTCGCGTGGCACGCGATCCGCCAATGCTTCAGGTGTGCCTCAGAATGACAACCGCATGGCTGCGATGCGATCGCGTTCCGAATCAATGCAAAAATGATACCACACAAAGCTATTGATAATATTCTTGAATGATTGGAAATTTATTACAAGGTGCACCTGTCTGCATTTGAGAAGGACATGTCAAATTACTGGCGGAGACGGGAAAGCGAACGGTGGGAGGGTTATCTGAACAGTGTCAGATACCAGTGAAACAGTTCATCGCCGTAAAACAGATAAGTAACGGCGCCAATGGCAAGAAAAGGTCCGAAGGGGATTCTGAGACGCCCATCGAGGCGTCGTCCGATCGTCATTTGGAGGAGCCCGGCCACGGTACCGGTAACGGATCCAACGAAAATGGTCATGATGACGCCTTTCCAGCCGAGAAAGGCGCCGATCATTGCCAGCAGTTTGATGTCGCCGCCCCCCATGCCTTCCTGCTTTTTAATGGCGATATACATCCAGGCCACCAGATACAGTGACCCGCCGCCGACCAGGGCACCCAGCAGTGCGTCGACGATTCCCATTTTCGGCAGGATGGCGGCGGAAAGGACACCGATCAGAATGCCTGGCAAGGTAATGACATCGAAAATGCGCTGGGTGTCGATATCGATGAAGGTGACAACGATCAGCGCGGCTATGAAGACAAAGTACACCAAGGCCGGCAGGGTGACGCCGAATCTGACTACCGTGGCCGCCGCTGCCAGTCCTGTAATGGCTTCCACCAGAGGGTATCGCGGTGAGATCGTCCCGCGGCAGTGACGGCATTTGCCCATCAGTATCAAGTAGCTTACAATGGGGACGTTGTCGTAGAACCGAATCGGATGGCTGCAGGAAGGGCAATGGGACGGCGGCCACGCCAAAGAGCGCCCACCGGGAAGTCGGTAGATACAAACGTTGAGAAAACTGCCAATGCAGGCGCCAAAAAGAAATCCAAGGATGGCGAACACCGTCGTGGGTGGCAGGTACACCATATCCGTCCTTTGGGTCGGTGTTGATGCGGACCGTTTACCAGTCGGTTGCTGGGTGTGCTGAACCAAACGTGGGGGCACCCTATGTGGTTCGGGAGTCAGAAATCAAGAACAATTTGTGGATAAGCACTGGTTACGAAGAATCATTTCCTCAATCTATGGCCTTGTAATCGGGCACAGGTGTCGTATATTTTCAGATTTATACTGCCAGTGCTGTAGGCAGTCCATTTTGAACCGAATAGCACCATAATTACAGGAGTCGACATGGCGGAATCCGATCGGGACGATCTGATCAGCATCATCGAAGACAGCGAGCAGGAATCCGATCTGCCTGCCATTTTACCCCTGATGCCGGTCAGGGATGTTGTTATCTTTACCGACATGCTGCTGCCGCTGTTCGTGGGACGCGAACGCAGTGTCCACGCCGTGGAAGAGGCCGTGTCTGCGGACAGTTTCATCTTCCTTGCAACGCAAAAAGACGCTGGTGTTGAAAACCCCAAGCCCGACGATATCTACTCTGTTGGGACCATCGCCAGAATCCTTCGGATTCTCAAACTGCCCGACGGCCGCATCAAGACCCTGGTTCAGGGCATGACCAAGGCCCGCGTGCTGAAATACGTGAGAAAACGTCCCCTGTATAAGGTCCGCTACGAGATTCTAAAAGAGGAAGCCCCTGAGCAGCTTGATGTGGAAGCCGAGGCGCTGATGCGGACGGTGCGCGAAAACTCTGAGAAAATAATGGCGTTGCGCGGGGAGCTCACCGGCGATATCGGGGTCATCCTCGAGAGCATCGCCGATCCCGGGCGCCTCGCTGATCTGGTAGCCTCGAATCTGCATCTCAAGATCGATGACAGCCAGGCGGTTCTGGAAACCGTCGATCCCATGGCGCGGCTCAAAAAAGTCCATGACCTGCTGTTTAAAGAACTCGAGCTTTCCTCCATGCAGGCCAAGATTCAAAGTGATGTCCGTGATGAGATATCAAAAAGCCAGCGCGACTATTTTTTGCGTGAACAGGTTCGCGCCATCAACCGTGAACTGGGTGAAGGCGATGAAAAGGCACTTGAACTGGAGGAATACCGCCGCAAGATAAAATTGGCCCGAATGCCTAAGCCGGCCATGGAAGAAGCCCAGCGGCAGCTCAAGCGGCTCGAGCAGATGCACCCGGAAGCCGCCGAATCGACAGTGGTTCGCACCTATCTTGACTGGCTGGTGGAACTGCCCTGGCAAACGAGCACCCGTGACGACATCGATATACACAGAGCCAAGGAAGTCCTCGACAAAGACCATTTTGGTCTCGAAAAGGTAAAGGATCGGATCCTTGAATACCTCAGCGTGCGCAAACTCAACGCGCAAATGAAAGGACCCATCCTGTGTTTCGTGGGGCCTCCCGGTGTTGGGAAAACATCTCTTGGGCAGTCCATTGCAAGAGCCATGAAACGCAAGTTCATCCGCATCTCACTCGGGGGCGTCCGGGACGAGGCTGAGATCCGCGGCCATCGTCGGACCTATATCGGCGCCATGCCCGGTCGAATCATTCAGGGGCTTAAGCAGTGCGGTTCCGGCAACCCAGTGTTTATGATGGATGAAATCGACAAACTGGGCGCCGATTTCCGAGGCGACCCCTCATCGGCATTGCTTGAAGCCCTGGATCCCGAGCAAAACGCCGAGTACAGTGACCATTATCTCAACCTGCCATTCGATCTGTCCAAGGTGATGTTTGTGCTGACAGCCAACATGGTTGACACCATCCCCTCGGCGCTGCTGGACCGAATGGAGGTCATTCAGCTTTCCGGCTACACTCAGGAGGAAAAACGGGACATCGCCCGGCATTACCTGCTTCCCCGGCAGTTGAAGGAAAACGGTCTTAAACCCAAGCAGGTGGAGTTCAGCGACGCCGCTCTGATTCAGATCATCGCAGAGCACACGCAGGAGGCGGGGCTTCGGAACCTGGAACGAGAAATCGGCACCATTTGCCGGAAAATCGCCAGGCGCATCGCAGAAGGAAACAAGGGGCGGTTTCGGGTTTCGGTAAACACTTTAGAAAAATACCTGGGCGCGCCCAAGTTTTACCCGGAGATGGACCAGGAGGAGAGCCAGGTCGGGCTGTCGACCGGTTTGGCCTGGACGCAGGTCGGCGGCGAGGTGCTGTATGTCGAAGCTGCCCTCATCGAAGGAAAGGGCGAGCTTATCATCACCGGTCAGATCGGAGAGGTGATGCAGGAATCGGCCCGCGCTGCCATGAGCTATATCCGCTCTCGGTTCCAGGCATGGGGGATTCCCAAGGGCCGCATTGAAAACCGGGACATTCACTTTCACGTACCGGCTGGCGCCATTCCCAAAGACGGGCCGTCAGCCGGAATTGCCATCGCCACAGCCTTGATATCCGCACTTACCGGGGTGCCGGTGAACAAGGATGTGGCCATGACCGGGGAGATCACACTCCGGGGCCGCGTCCTGCCCATCGGGGGGCTCAAGGAAAAGGCACTCGGTGCCATTAGGGGCGGCATCAAGACCATCATCCTGCCGGAGAAAAACCGCCGGGAAATGATGGAACTGCCTGCCAATATACGCAAAAAGCTGAAATTCATTCTGGTGCGTCAGATGGACGAAGTGATCCCCCTGGCATTGGACGGCCCCTTTCCGGTGCCCAAAAAAAAACGTGCGCCCTCAAAGGGGGAACGCGCTAAGTGAGGGTGTTGGCTTTAGATACCGCCACTGCCACCTGTAGTGTCGCCGTGGTAACCGACAATGGGGTAGTGGCTGAGATCACCGACCATGGCGGCAATTCCCATGCCCGCAAATTGTTGGTATTGATCAAGAATGTCCTTCGCCGGGCTTGCGTCACCGTGGGCGAGCTGGACGGTTTTGGCGTTACTGTGGGGCCGGGTTCGTTTACCGGTTTGCGCATTGGCATCAGTTCGGCTCAGGGCCTGGCCACGGCAGCCGGCAAACCTGCAGTGGGTATTTCCAGCTTGGAGGCACTGGCCCGGCAGGCTATGGGAACACGTCTTCGGTGCGCGATGCTGGATGCTCGTCGAAAAGAGGTGTACGCCGCCGTATTCAGCCCCTCCAATAACAGTGTCCTGATTGAGAGCCCCGAACGGGTCGCCTCCCCGGAGGCGCTGATGCCGGATCTGCCGGCCGGCTGTATCTATGTCGGAAATGGCGCGGTGCTCTACCGGGATGTTATTTTGCGCCATGATCCCACGGCGATGTTCACTGAAGACGATAATGCCAACACCATTTCGGCCGTGACCGTGGGACGCCTGACCATTGAAATAATGAATCGTTCCGGTGGTGGGACCCTGCCACTGCCGACCCCTCGCTATATCCGGAGATCGGATGCCGAGCGCAATCGAAATCATTGACATTTCCACAATCATCACATAATGAAAAACGGTTATGACTAAAGACTTCGCGCAGCAAGCAGAGGGAAAAACGCCTCCACTGCGGGTACAACGCCGGTACGGGCCCGTCGGGGCCCAACATGCATTGACAGGTACCCTATGAACCGTTTCGAGTGGGCAGATATGCCCGGCCAGACGGCGTTTCCGATTGCTCGGCCGGGATACCCTTTTATCGGGGCCGCCGTTTTCGTGACATTGGTTTTTGCCATTGTCGGCCTGAAAGTTCTTGCGCTGGTCGCCTTATTGGTGTGTGTCGGCATCTGCGGATTTTTCAGAGATCCGGACCGTGTCGTCCCGGTTGATGCGGCCGCCGTTGTATCACCGGCTGACGGGCGTGTCCTCTCGGTCGAACGGATTACCGACGCACGCTTTTTTGACGGACCGTGCGTAAAAATCAGCATCTTCATGTCGGTGTTCAATGTCCACGTCAACCGGGTGCCCTTTTCAGGCCGTGTGGAAAACGTGGTCTATCATCCGGGGTCCTTCTTTTCGGCCAATTTGGACAAGGCGGCCGCGTCCAATGAACACAATGCGGTGAAGATTTCGATTGATAACGGAGACACGATCTGGTTCGTTCAGATTGCCGGACTTATTGCCAGACGGATTATCAGCGGCCTTCAGGTGGGCCATGAGGTGATCAAAGGACAGCGCTTCGGCATGATCTGTTTCGGCTCCCGTCTTGATCTCTATCTGCCGGAACGCTATCGCGTCGACGTCCGCGTCGGGCAAAAGGTCCAGGCTGGTACGACGATCGTGGGATTCGTGTCTTAAGAATGAAATAAACCAGGAACGTCAATCATGATTGCCCCTCGTCGAACCTTGCCGGTTCGACGAGGTGTTTTAGGAGATACCGCTGTGGAACGCATGCCCATTACCAAAGAAGGATATGATACGCTGAGACGTGAGCTCGACCGACTAAAGACTAAAGATCGGCCGGAGAATATTCAAGCCATCGAGGAGGCGCGCGCCCACGGCGATCTTTCAGAAAATGCCGAGTACCATGCCGCAAAGGACCGTCAGGGATTCATCGAGGGACGGATCAACCAACTTCAGTATAAAATCGCGACGGCCGACGTGATCGACATCTCTTCACTGCCCAAGGACAGGGTGGTGTTCGCCAGTCGCGTCCTGCTTGAAAACACCGATACCGAAGAAAACGTGGAATATCAAATTGTCGGCCCGGACGAATCGGACATTGAAAAGGGGCGGATCTCCATGCTGTCTCCACTGGGCAAGGCGATGATCGGCAAAAAACCCGGAGACGAAATCACGCTGGACGCTCCGGGAGGAAAACGGACTTACGAACTCGTTGAGATTTTATAAATAGTAAGCCGCCTCGATTCCGAGGCAGCACTTTTGGAGGATACTACTGTGGCACGAATCACTGTTGAAGACTGCTTGAAGAAGGTGAACAATCGTTTCGTTCTGATCAACATGGTGGCCAAACGCGTCCGCCAGATCCGCGAAGGATCCGAGTACCTGGTCAATTCACCGAAAAACGAAGATATCGTCATCGCACTGCGGGAAGTGGCGGCCGGAAAAGTCACGATCCGAGAATCCCGTGCAACCGAGGCGGCTGTTGTGGTTGAACCGGTAGCCGAAGCTGTGGCGCCGCTGAAGGCAACGGTGGAAGACGCTGTATCGGATGAAAGCGTTTCGGATGAAGGGGTCACCGCCGCCGAAAACACCACCACCGACTGATTTGTCCCATTCGCGTCGTGGCCTCTTCCCGCTATAACCGGAAGGCTGTCAACCGAGCGGTTGGCAGAGCCATCCATCGCTACCGTATGATTGCCGACGGTGATCGTATCATCGTGGGACTATCAGGAGGCAAAGACAGTCTAACCCTGCTGTGGACCCTCAAAGAGCGGCTGGCACGCATTCCGGTGACATACAACCTGCTGGGGGTCTATGTCGATCCGGGCTTTGGCGGCAACACCGGCGAGGCCCTCAAAGCATTCTGCAGTGATATTCACGTTCCCCTGGTGGTGTCGGAAACCGATTTCGGAGTTGTCGCCCACAGCGAACAAAACCGTGAAAACCCTTGTTTCCTGTGCTCCCGACGCAGACGCCAGCGGGTTTTTGAAATCGCCCGTGAGCGGGACTTCAACATCATCGCTTACGGACATCACAAGGACGACATCATCGAGACCCTGTTCATGAACATGTGCTATGCCGGGGAAATCAGCGCCATGATGCCCCGGCAGTCATTTTTCAAGGGCCTGGTCACCATTATCCGGCCACTGGCTTTTTGCGAGGAATCGCAGATCCGCCGTTTCGCGGCGGATATGGATTTTCCCTGCATCGAAAATCCTTGTCCAAGTGCGAAAACCTCCAAGCGTCATGAAATCAAAACGCTGCTGCAGCAACTTTACCGGTCCAACCCCAAGATTCGCGGGAACCTGTTCAGATCCATGCACCATATCAATAGCGATTACCTGCCGAATACGTCCCCGGATGACAACGACGATTAGTGGAGCGGTTCCGATATGAAAGACATCCAGAACGAACGCGATCACCGCAACATCCCTATAGACAAAGTCGGCATCAAGAATCTGCGCTATCCCATTACCGTTCTGGATCGGGCCAACAAGGTGCAGCACACGGTGGCCACCATCAATATGTACGTGGATCTACCACACAAGTACAAAGGGACCCACATGAGCCGGTTCGTGGAGCTTCTCCACGGGCTCAATGCCTCAGTATCGTTGAAGAAGTTTTCCGTCGTTCTGGATGAAATGAAACGGCACCTCAACGCCGCCTCCGCCCACATCGAAATGACGTTTCCCTATTTTATTGAAAAACAGGCGCCTGTGAGCGGTGCTGCCGGTCTCATGGACTACACTTGCCGCATCATGGGATCAAGCATGCCCGACGGTACGCTGGACATCGTATCAGAAGTCATCGTCCCCATTTCCTCGGTGTGCCCGTGCTCAAAGGAGATCAGCGTCTGCGGCGCGCACAATCAGCGCGGTGAGGTGCGGCTCAGCACGCGGTTCAAGAAATTTATCTGGATGGAAGACATGATCGAACTGGTGGAATCCGCAGCGTCGTGCGAAGTCTACTCGGTGCTCAAGCGGGTGGATGAGAAGTGCGTCACTGAGCGGGGATTCACCAATCCCAAATTTGTCGAGGACATTGTCCGGGACATTGCACAGAAACTGCGCGAGGACAGCAACATCATCTGGTTTACCGTCAGTGCGGAAAACTTCGAGTCCATCCACAACCACAGCGCCTATGCGTTTATCGCCAGCGGCGCCTGGCCGCAGTGATGAACAGATCTCAAAATAGCTTTTCATTTCCTTACGAAGCGCTAGTTTTGTCTCAACGGCCACTGCCCAACAGCCGATTCTGATCACCACGAAGCACACGAAGTTTTTAAAACCCATTGTTGTAAAAGTTTTGGGCCTATCTATCATTTCAATGTTTCGGGTCAGGGCTGTTGTTTGCCATGAAACGGTGGCGGGGCCGAAAAAGAGAATGCCTGCGACGCCAACGACAGCTAAAAAAAAATAATTTCGTAGATAATACCGAAAAGTTTTTCTTCGTGGCCGTCGTGTTCTTCGTGGTAAACCATCCAATGGTTCGGATAACGTCAACTTGAGTTTTCTGGACAACCATCGGCAAAGATTACCCAATCGTTCGTGTTCACCGATCACGGGCGGGGATAAACCCGCACCCTACACGATTGCCTGATTCCCCGTGCCTATATGGAGTGCCGCGGTGGCCGCTCCGTTATAACGACGCATTTCATGTGCCACGACAGCATCTACCCATTCACTGGAGAAGGGCGCATAATCAGGATCTTTTTTTTGTCCGGTTCATATCTCTTTTCCCCCCCCACGCCCCAAGCGGCGATGAAATCCTTACGGCCTTCCTGCGGCGGTGGCCGCCAGACCCCGGATATGGCGTCTCACTGCCTGCATCACGGCATCCATCCGGCGGGTGTCTGAGTTGAGCATCACCACGTAGCCATAGTCTTTCCCGTCAACAGTGAAATAGCCGGCCCGGGTGCGGATGCCATCGAGGGTGCCGGTCTTGAAGGCATCGTCGCCGTCTTTTCGCAGCAAGTGGCGATAGCGGTAAAATGCCCCGAGCACCCGGTGCATATCTGCGGCAGATATCCGGTTGTCCCGTGAAATGCCGGAGCCTTCAACGAGGACGAGGCGTTTCAGCCCCAGATTCTTGTCGGCGAACGCCCTGGCCAGACGAGCGCCCTGTGCCAGGTTTCCGGGAGGGCCGTAGGCGGCGGCCGCAGAGGCAATAAGCAGTTGATTGGCCATGAAATTGTTGGAATAAGTCATCATCCGCTGGATAATCATGGTGACCGTATAGGGGGAGCTGAACCGCCAGGCGAAATCGGCCGGAGGCGGCGGCGTTTTCGGGACGATATCGACATTCCCGGATACATTGCAGCCATGGGATTCGAGGAAAAACCGCAGCAGGTGTCCCGCATACCGTGTCGCATCGTTTTCGTGGTGGGAGAGCACGACCCGATCCGTGACCTCGGCGTATCGGCCGATGCGTTCTTCGGCGAAGGGGAGCAGGGGGGTCTGGGGCTCGGCGGTTTCAAGCCGACCGTTCAGCGGATTGCGGGTAAAAAAAACGGTGTTGAAATTGGCGCATAGGGCGCCGTTGGGTGCGTCGTAGGGATTGTCTGTGTCGTTCACTCCGGGAATGAGCAATGGCTCCACGAAGTAGCTCTTGTCCAGCGAAATGCCGGACAGGCAGGGGCGACGACCCGAAGGCAGCAATTTAACCAACTGCATGGCGGCGACATCAATGGCCTCGGAAATGAACAACGGGTCACCGTAGCCTTTGACCAACAGACGGCCGTCCTCCGTGGTGCTGAAATCGGTTGGAAACCGATAGCCCGTCCCCAGTGTGTCGATGGCCACCAGGGCCGTGAGCAGCTTCAGGATGCTGGCCGGCACCAGGGCGGTGTCAGCGTTGGCAGAAAACGCGATGGCGCCATCGGGCAATGAGATCACCACCGCGTCTTTGCCGCCCTGGGGGAAATCGATGCCGGCGGCGCACCAGACCAAAGAGGGCCACCCCATCCATGCAAGGCCCAGGCAACAGACAATGACGCCGGCCCATCGTCGATAGAAGCGCCCAGCGTCAATCACGATGGCCTCCACTGCGGTGCCCCGGGCTTTCGACGATCAGTGTCACTGGTCCGTCGTTGACCAGAGAGACCGCCATGCTCGCCCCGAATCGGCCTGTTTCCACCGTGACACCCTGTGCGCGGCACCGGTCGATGAATTTCCGGTAAAGGGGTTCGGCCTGCTGGGGCCCGGCGGCGGTGATAAATGACGGGCGCCGGCCTTTGCGACTGTCTCCCAACAGGGTGAACTGAGAGACCACCAGAAGATGGCCTCCCGCATCTGTGAGGGAACGGTTCATTTTTCCGGCATCGTCTTCAAAAATCCGGAGGTTCGGGATTTTATCTGCCAGGTATTCGACATCTGTTGCATCGACGTCGACAGACACGCCCAAAAGCACCAGCAGGCCCCGCCCGATGGCGCCGACGATGACGTCGTCCACGAGCACCGAACATCGGCACACCCGCTGAACCACCGCAATCATGCCTTGTCTCCTCCAGCGTTGAGCTTGTCCCCCAATCCTGAAAAAGGGTTGTTGAATGGGGCGGCGGATTCTTTTTGAACTGGTTTGGGCGGCCGGTTTCTATCAGGTTTGGCCGCCTGCTTTTTGACCGGTTTGTGCCGGGTCGGTGAGGTCCCGCCCGCCGCCAGCGATTTGACGGCATCGGTTTTCATGGACAGACTGATCCGTTTACGCGCGAGGTCCACTTCCAGCACGGTCACCCGCACCGCCTGACTGACCTTTACCACATCGGCCGGATCCTTGACGAATCGGTCGGCCAGTTGACTGATGTGCACCAGTCCGTCCTGATGCACTCCGATGTCCACGAATGCACCAAACTGGGTGACATTGGTAACCACGCCGGTAAGCACCATCCCCGGGTTGAGATCTTCCATGCGCGTGATGTTGTCGGCGAAGGTCACCGCCGAAAAGCCCGCTCGGGGATCTCGGCCGGGTTTGGCCAACTCCGAGAGGATGTCCTGAAGGGTAGGAAGCCCCACGGTGTCGGTGACATAGTCATCGAGCGCGATGCGTTCGCGGATGTCCCGGGATGTCATGAGGTCCGCCACCGTGCAGTCCAGGTTTCGGGCCATGGCCTCCACCACCGGGTAGCTCTCCGGATGGACCGCGCTGGCGTCCAGGGGGGTGGTTCCGTTGGGGATTCGGAGAAAACCGGCGGCCTGTTCAAATGCCTTGGGGCCCAGTCGCGGTACTTTCAACAGATCATGGCGGCAGGCAAAAGGGCCGTTGGCGTTTCGGGTGTCCACGATGTTGGCGGCCAACCGCTCTCCGATGCCGGACACGTAGGCGAGAAGGGCCGCGCTGGCCCGGTTAAGATCAACCCCCACGGCATTGACGCAGCTGACCACCACATCGTCCAGCGTCTCTTTGAGCGCCCCCTGGTCCACGTCGTGCTGGTATTGGCCCACACCGATGGACTTGGGGTCTATTTTTACCAGTTCGGCCAGAGGATCCATCAGCCGTCTGGCAATTGAAATGGACCCCCGCACCGTGAGGTCGAGATCAGGGAATTCCTTTCGGGCCGTTTCCGAAGCGGAATAAATCGATGCCCCGCTTTCGTTGACAGATACCACCGGCAGTTCGGACGGAGCCAGTGCGCCGCGGACGAACTGCTCGGTTTCCCTTCCGGCCGTACCATTGCCGACGGCAATGGCTTCGATATCATTTTTTCGTATGAGATCTTTCAGCGTGTCCACTGCCTTTTGCGCACCCCCGCTGCCGGTGTGGGGATAAATGGTTTCATGATGAAGCAATTTTCCCTGCCGGTCCAGGCACACCACCTTGCAGCCGGTGCGAAATCCAGGGTCGATGCCCATGATTCGCTTCGCGCCAAGGGGTGGTGCCAGCAGCAGGTGACGCAGGTTGTCGGCGAACACCCGGATGGCTTCCCGATCGGCTGCTTCCTTGGTAGCCAGGCGGGCCTCGGTTTCCATTGAACGTGACAGCAAACGCCGATAACTGTCGGTGACAGCGAGGCGCACCTGGGCGCTGTCCGGACCGTCGCCGATCACAAAGAGCCGCTCCAGTAAGGCGATGGCCGCAGTTTCATCAGGCTGGATGGTGAGCATGAGGATCTCTTCCCGTTCGCCGCGGCGCATGGCAAGGACCCGGTGCGATGGTGCCGTGCTAGCCGGTTCCGACCACTCGAAATAGTCTCGGTACTTTGCGCCCTCGGCCTCCTTTCCTTCAGAAACGCGGCTGGAGAGAGTGGCTTTTTCCATAAACAGCCGGCGCAGGGCATCGCGGGCGCTCGCGGATTCGTTCACCGTTTCTGCAATAATGTCGCGTGCGCCGGCAAGCGCATCCGCCACGTCCTGGACACCGCGCTCCGGATCAACGGCACCCACCGCGGCCTGGGCCGGATCGACGCCGGTCTGGGCCATGATCAGTTCTGCCAGTGGTGCGAGGCCTTTTTCACGGGCAATGGTGGCCCGGGTTCGGCGTTTGGGCCGGTAGGGCAGGTAGATGTCTTCCACCGCGGCCAGCGTTTCGGCGGCGGCAACGGCGGTTTCCAGTTCCGCCGTGAAGTGCCCGTGCTGGGTTAGGGAGGCGATTACGGCGCTTTTTCGGGTGTCCAGATCGGCGAGCCGCTTGAGGTGGTCGCGGATGGCGGTGACGGCGACCTCGTCAAGACTCCCCGTGGCTTCTTTCCGGTAGCGGGAAATAAAGGGAACACTGGCGCCGTCGGAGATCAGGTGGGCCACGGCCCGAACCTGGTCGGCAGTGATCTGAAGCGATGCTGCTACCGCAGCAATATGGGTCTCCTGCATGGTGTCTCCTACTGAGAGGTCTTTTGAGTTTTTCTCGAAAAAGCCAGGCCGTTGTTGGGAGCCGTTTCCAGAAATGCTCGTCGGGACTCGGCTTCGAGTTGGGCTTCAAGCCCCCGGTATCTGGGGGAGAAATGGAAAATAGTGAAATCGGCGGCGCCGGCCATGGCAGCCAGGGTTCCGGCCTGCCAGGCCGTTAAATGGCATTTCGCGGTGGCGTGCGTCTCGTGGACAGCCAGAAACGGCGCCTCGATAAACAGGTGGTCTGCGCCCTGGGCCAGCCGGACGATTTTTCTGATGTTCTCCGGTGAATAGGAGGCATCTGTAATGTAGGCGTAGGTTTTACCGCGTTTGCGCGTGACTAACGCACGGGCAAGGGCGGCGGCGGGCACGGATCGCTGCTGGCCGGAACGCGTGGTGGCCGTCACGCGGGCCGTCTCCGGAATGGGCGCCGTGGCCGCCAGGGATTTGAGCTCGGAAAGCCACGGGCCAATGGCAAATCCCTCCCGCCTCAGGGCCTCAGTGTCAACGTTCAGGTGGTCGCGTGCCGCCAGACGGAAGCCGAGGCAGGGGGTGCGGTGGTCCAGAATCTCGGTGGAAACCCGCCAACAACCGTCGTCCATGATCACGGCCGCCGGGGACTTTTGTTCAGGCGCCAGAACCGGCAGAAATCCGCTGCGACACTCAAACCGTTGTTGCAGAAGATGCCCGGGGCGAACCTCTGTTACAATCACCACGGGCGACTGCGCACGCCCTTCGACAAGGTTCCATGTATAGGCCGACATGCGGCTGCCCACGTGGAAAATGATCCCTTCAGGGCCATAGACCTGCAGCGTCACTGGTTTCCCCAGGATCTCTCGCACCAGTCGATCGAATCCCACGACGTGATCCATGTGGGTGTGGGATATGAACAGGTGCGAGACGCGGGCCAGGTCGGCGCCCGACAAACCGCCGGACTCTCCGATATCGAAGAGCAGGGCGCCGCGTCGACGCCCGACGTCGACATAGAGGCCTGGATCGGAAAAAGGCGGATTGGTCAACCGGGGATGAACATGATGGCGCATCACGCCTGGATGTGCTTAGCCACCTGTTGGTGAATGCAGAGGTAGATCTCTTCGTCGGAGCCGAAAATGTCCACGACCACCCGGTGATTGATCAGGGTTTCTATCACGTAGGCGGTGACATAGAGGCTCACCACGTGAGGGTTCGGAACGAGGTTCCTGAACGCAGCGTTCTGATAATCAATATCGAAGTCGTCGGCCCGGCTCAGGGTTTCAAGACAGCTGAGAATCTGCTCTTGCAACACGTTCTTGTTGGTGGTCTCCACGAGCTTGGATTCTACCAGTTTCATTGCAATGTTGTTGGACAACGGGTCGGCGCAATCGCGGAGACTCGACACTGCCTTTCGCCGGGCATATTCCTTAGAGGATTCGATTTTGTTGAGAATACTTGATTCCCGGGTACTGGGGCGAAATACCTTGGCCATTCGCGATCACCTCCACACCTATCTGATTTGTGCCAAAACGCGTCGGCACTATAAATACATGCCGTTGTGAATGCAAGCGAAATGTGTGCCGAAGCCGGGAATGGGCACGGTTTCTGGCGCCGGCGATCCCTGGTTGTTTCAGGCCCTATCGCAGATGGATACCACCAGCAACTGGAGGGTCCGGCGTCCGTTCCAGTAGTTCCAGCGAATGTGGTAGGAGAGGGTGTCCAGCGTGTCACCCGATGAGGGCGTCCAGGGGGCGTTGAAATAGACGGCGCTCAGACGGGGTGCCGTGTCGCGACCGCGGGGAGCCACAATCAGGCGACAGTGACTGCCGCCCATCGCTTTGACTGAAACAATGGTCACGTGCCGGCTCAGAAACACCGGTTCGGGATTTCCCGAACCGAACGGTTCGAGTGTCAGCAGCTGGTCTGCCAGCTCCGGGGTGACGGCCGACAGGGGCAGTTCCAGGTCGGCAGCGATCGGCGGCGACGGGCACTGCGTCGCCAGCTGCACGGCGACCGCATCGTTGAAACGCGCTGCAAAATCAGCCATTTGTCGGTCGGTAAGTGTCAGGCCTGCCGCTGCCGAATGGCCGCCGTAAGCATGGATGCCTTCGCTACAGCGGTTAAGACATGCCATAATGTCGATGCCTTCGGGACTTCGTCCAGAGCCTTTCCAGTGATCGCCGTTTCGGGTAAAGAGTATCGCCGGACAGCCGTGCTGGCTGCTGAGCCGAGAGGCCACGATACCCAGCACCCCCAAATGCCATTGGGCGTCGGCCAGTACGATCGCCGCAGGTGGTGGATCGCCGACTGCGGCGGCGAGTGCGGTGGCGGCTGCTTGGAGAATCTGGTGCTCCAGATCTTTTCGTCTCGCGTTGAGATCCAAAAGGTGGCGAGCCGATTCCTCGGCGGTTTCAGGATCCCGGCTGAGTAACAGCTGCAGGGCACGATCAGCATGGCGCAGCCTTCCTGCCGCGTTGATGGGGGGAGCCAAGCGAAAAGTGACATCATCGCTGGACAGGTTTTGTGATCCCCCGCTGCCAGTGAGGGCCGCCAGCCCGGGACGCAGGCCTGCACGCATGAGTTGCAGCCCTCGGCGTACCAGAATCCGGTTTTCAAGAATCAACGGGACCACATCGGCCAGGGTGCCCAACGCCACGAGGTCGATATAGGCCATCATATTGGGTTCAGGGCGTCGGGCTGACCAATAACCAGCGATGCGCAGGCCGGATCTCACGGCGATGGCCAGATAAAATGCCACGCCCACCCCTGCCAGGTGGTCGACGCCGGCAGTGCAACGGGGCTGTTTCGGATTGATGACCGCCACCGCTGGGGGAACGGTGGGACCGACATCGTGGTGATCGGTGATAATGACGTCGATGCCGCGTTGGGCTGCCGCCGTGACTGCGTCGTGGCTTGAGATGCCGCAATCCACGGTGACGATGAGCCGGGTCCCTTCGGGAACCGTATTATCATTTAAGCTGTCCGGGTGAAACCCATAGCCGTCGGTGATGCGGTGAGGGATGTGGCTGGATACAAGCGCCCCGCAGTCTCTGAGAAATTCCACCATGAGACAGGTGGCCGACACGCCGTCGGCATCATAGTCCCCGAAGACCAGAATCGGTTCCCGGTGGTGGATCGCGGCGACGATGCGCGCCACCGCAGCGCCCATTCCATAAAGGTGCATAGGGTCGCGCAAGACGTCCAGCGGGCATTCCAGATAGACGCGCCCCTTTTCGGGGGTGTCGATTCCGCGGCGCACCAGAATGGTGGCGATGATCGCGGAGCAGTTCAGCGCCTGCTGTAAATGTGTGGCAGTATCTGCAGCGATATCGGAAATGGGGTGAACGAGTGTCATGTCGGGAAGGTATACGCCATCAGCGCAGGGTTCTCAACAGCGCTTGTTCGAAAAAGGGCGTTCGGGACCTCGTCATGCAACTGCCGGCGTCGACTTGTGCAATGTTCCCCCCGGTGTTATGATTAGCCCAATTCAGCGATCTCTTGCCATAGCACAAAAAACGAAACAGTCAGCCAGTCCTCGGCACTTGGTGCCGATTCGTTTTTTGACCCAATTTAACGCGCGAGATGGACATCGGAGACACCGTGCACGTATGATGGAAAACAGATATTATCGCGTCAATCGCAGTGACATCTGCTTCATCAAATACCTTCTTGAATCCTACGAAGGCGTAGCGACGGTATCTACCCTGAACGCCGCTGAAGGCACTATCGTGGTGCGTATCGCCCCCGGTTGCGCGGAAACGGTGACTGCCGTTATGGTGTCGCTGGCCGCCGAGCTGTATTTTGAACCCCTTGCAATGGTAGCAGAGACTGGGCAGATCTGATTTTCGCCGCCGGCGGACGGATACCGGTTTCAGTTTCATGATGTGACGGTGACATGAGCAAACGACTCTTTATTCATACCATCGGCTGTCAGATGAATGTCTACGACACCGAAAAAATGGCTGCCGTACTCTGGCCTCTGGGCTATCACCTCTCCGATAGTGCCGCCGATGCGGATATGGTGGTGGTCAACACCTGTGCCATTCGGGAAAAGGCCGAACAAAAAGTGTTCAGCTATCTCGGGCGGCTGGCAGAGCACAAGCGCCTGCGGCCCGATATGATCGTCGCCGTGGGCGGGTGCGTGGCCCAGCAGGAAGGGGCGCGAATCCTAAAACGCGTACCGGCGGTGGATCTGGTTTTCGGCACCCACGCCATTGGCCGCCTGCCGGAACTGGTGGAACGGGTTCTAAAGGGGGCGCGGCTGGTGGATACCCACCAGGGCGAGCGCATCGAAGAGCTTTGGCCGGCTCCAGATGCACCTGTAGGCCACGGGATCAGCCGGTTCATCACCATCATGCATGGTTGCGATAACTATTGCACCTATTGCGTGGTTCCCTATGTGCGGGGCAGGGAAAGCAGCCGGACCCCCGACGCCATCCTGGCCGAAATTCATTCCGTCGTGGACATGGGCGCCAGGGAGGTGACCCTTCTGGGCCAGAACGTCAACAGCTACGGCATCAAGGAAGGCATGGCCTCCTTTGCCCAACTACTGGAGATGGCCAGCGCGGTTCCGGATCTCTTGAGGATCCGGTTTACCACTTCGCATCCCAAGGATCTTTCAGACGAGCTGGTATCGGCCTTCGCTCGCGTGTCAAAACTTTGCGCCCACATTCATCTGCCGGTCCAGTCCGGGGCTGACCGGATTTTACACCGGATGAATCGTCGCTACACCCGGGAGCACTATCTCGAAAAAATTGCGCTGCTTCGTGAAAGCGATCCTAAAATAGCCATTTCAACCGACATCATCGTCGGTTTTCCCGGTGAGACAGACACCGATTTCGCCGATACCCTGTCACTGATATCCGAGGCATCGTTTGACGGGCTCTTTGCCTTTCAATATTCTGATCGCCCCAGCGCCCCGGCCTCTCGCTTCGGGACCAAGGTGCCAGCGGCAGTGAAAAAAGAACGCCTCCAGGCGGTGCTCAATCTGCAGGAAGCCCAGACCCTCGGGAAAAACCAGGCACTGGAGGGAACCATTCAGGAAATTCTGGTTGAAGGGCGAAGCCGCGCCATTGTGGGAAGTGAAAAGACCGTGGACACGGGAGCTGCGTCCTTGTGGACGGGCCGCACCGGTACCAACCGTATCGTTCATTTCGATGCTGGTGACCATGGCGCAACCCTGCGGCCGGGAGTGCTGGTTTCCGTATGTATTGAAAACGGGTTTTCACATTCTCTCCGGGGGCGACTCGTGCGGCCTGAAAAAACCGTTGTGACAAAAAAAGGAGTTGAGCAACATGCTGCATAAAGCAAGCATCGCCGGTCTGGCCATGGATCCGGACTCCAATACCCCCATCGTCCTTTTGAAAACAGATGACGGCGATACCGTGGTCCCCATCTGGATCGGTCTGCTTGAAGCGACCGCCATTGCTTCGGCCATGAAGAATATCGCCTTCGACAGACCCATGACGCACGATTTATTTAAAAATTTCGCTGGACTGTTTCAAATCAACATCTCGAAAATCGAGGTCTGCGACATCCGGGACAACACCTACTATGCCCTGATTCATTTCCATGCGGAGACGGGCGCTTTCACCATGGACGCCCGCCCCAGCGATGCCATTGCGCTGGCGCTGCGCTTTGACGCGCCCATTTTCATCGACCAGCAGGTTATCGATAAATCGGCTCGAAAGACAAGTGACGGAGAGCCTCTTGATGAGAGTGAAGAAGGGCGCAAATGGGCGGACTATCTGAAGAACCTCTCCCCTGAAGAATTCGGAAAATACAAGGTGTGATAATTTGCCTTGGGAACCCTGGGCTTGGCGCAGGGTTCCCAAGGCAAATTAAATTGTAAATACGCCGTTTTCGTAGATGGTTTGCCTTCCGCCTCCGGACAAGTGGGCCACGACCCGTTTTTTTTCTGTGTTGACAAGATCCCAATGCAGGGCCGAGTCGTTGAAGCCCAGGGCGGTTTTTCTGGCCTTGGTCAACGTTTTCGAGTCTCCGGTGTAGGCATCCGAATAGGCCGCACCCAACGCCACGTGACAATTGCCGTAACGGCCGCCGTAGTTTTCATCGTAGAGGGTGTTGGCCATAAATTCATCGATGCGTGAAAACCGACGGTCGGTGAGTGAAAACTCACCCAATCGACGGGCTCCGGAATCCATGGCCAGTTGCCGGCGAACAAAATCCTCACCCTCTTCGGCGGAAATATTCACGGCATTGCCGTTGCGAAATTCCAGACGGACGCCGCGCACGCGATTGCCGCTTCGAAACGACGGCTGGTCTGCGGTGTACACCCCCCGGGTCCCCCGCCAATCCGGCGAGATAAAGACTTCAAAGCTGGGAATGTTGCGGCCGGAGACGCCAAGCCACCGGCGCGATGCACCGGGCACGACTTCCAGATCGATGTGGGCAGAGGCGATGTGGAAAAACCTCACCGGCAGTCTGTCCAGGCTGCGTTTGATGCGATAAACTTGGCGGTGGACCTGTCGCCAGTGGGCCACCGGGTCGGAGCGATTGAGAAAACAGGCACGGATCACCTGCCTTGCGTAGTGTTCCCGGGAAAGTCCGGCGGTTTCGGCCAACACAGGCGTGGGGTATGAGCATAGGGTCCAGCTGAAAAGGCCGGCTTCCTCGCGTGCGGTGAGTATGTCGCGGTAGGCTTTGCGGGCAACCATCACCCGTGCGATGCGACGCGGGTCAACATTTTTCAGGTGGGTGATGGATTCGGGAGCGTGAACGAAGATGCTGCCGTTGAGCGCTTTGAAGCACTCACGGTCGCCCGGCGCGTGAAAGATGCGTTGCCGGACGCTGGAGCGGGTATAGAAGTCGTTCTCCATGGTCGACGTGGGTTCCACACGGACGATGGGGTGCATTCCCATTTCCAGCAGTCTGGCATAGAGGATTTCCACTAGTGCGATGGCTGGCAGATGACCGCGGACGAGAAAAATCTCGCCTTTTTTCATCCTGCCTTTCCGGGAGGTACTCAGGCCCCAGAGCAAAACGTCCGCATAGCGTTCCAAGTGCCGATATTCCAGCATGATAGCCGCCCTTTCCCTAATGATGGTGGTCATCTTTCAAAAAGAGTCGGTGATATTCCTCCTCTGTGAAATGGGCCACCATCAATCGGTTGACAAGATCGAAGACTTCGGACAATTCGCCGTCAGTGAGCCGGCCAATAAGGTGCCGGAGCAGGGTGTCGTCTGAGAATTTCTGCAGGTAGACCATGACGGTCGCCTCATCGGTGGGGCGGTCTGCGCCGAATCCAACCAGCCCGTCATAGTGCTCGACAAATTCGTGTGAATGGGTGGACATGATACGATGTGCCTTTCGCAAGCATTTGGAGTCACCCCGGTGATGGCCTCCGGTTCGGGTACTGTAGCGGATACCGTCTATCCGGTCAACGCGTCCGGCAGTTTACTTTTCCCGCGATTACCGATACATTTGGACTTCCGGTGAGGCGCTCCAAGGCAACGAGGGAGATCCGCCCGCCGGCCCACCTGTCAACACATTCGGGAGGACGACGGCATGCCGTGGAAAGACTCAAAATCTGAGGTGATACTGGATGAACATGACCCGGCGTTTCGCAGGCTTGACAAAGGCAGCGGATCCGGATGGGGCGTCATGGGTTATGCCATTTTGGGCGTCGGGATTCTCGTACTCTCGGGAGTGATCCTGTACCTCTTCCTGGGGCAGTCCATGAGTGAGGACAGCGAGCAGATCCGTATGTTGGCAGAGCGTCTGTCTGGCATCGAAAGCCGGCTCGGTATGTTAGAGACAACCAGCCGTGGCGATGATGGCGCGGCCCAGCGCAGCAAAAGGGTGGAGCTTTTCATGAGCCGGTTCGAGAACCTAGAAACCACCGTGGCCAAGCGTATGGCCGATATGGCTCAGCGCCTGGATGCCCTGGAATCCGGAGCGCGCAACACGCCTTCCCGGTCGCAGCCGGTCACAGTCAACCCGCCACCGGCCAAAAAAGCTGCCGCGGCTGAAGATCCCCCAGTCGTGGTCAAAGACGATACCCATGTCGTGGTCAAGGGGGATACCCTATACAGCATCAGCCGAAAATACGGGTTGTCGGTCGACGAACTCCTGACGCTCAACGGGATGCGCAAAGGGGATTTCATTCAACCGGGGCAGTCGTTGCGGGTCTCGGCCGCAGCAAAGTAGTGTCCATCCATGAGTTCCCGGATGGATGCCATATAGGGCTCGAACCCGACAGCCATGATATTGTTGTGATCGGCGTGGGGAATTTTCAGAAGCCGTTTGTTTTCAATGGGGCATTCGATAAAAAGGTTTTCGCCATCAGTGAAAGGGATGATGTGATCGTTTTCAGCGTGAATGACCAGCGTTGGACAGGTCACTTGCCGCATGTTCTCGATGTTTTGCAGCATGGGTTGGCTCGTCAGTCCCAGTGCTTCAATATTTACCCCTAAAAGCCGCAGCAACGGCTCAGTGTGCGCAAATCCGCTTTCGATGATCAATCCGGCCACGGCCTTGGGATACGCTGCGGCCAGCGCCACTGCCGACGCGCTGCCCAATGAGCGCCCCATTACGATGACCGGGCCCCAATAGCCGTTTTCCTTGAGCCATTGCCTGAGATGATCGAAGATGCGGTGGCAGTCACGCATCATGTGCGTTACCGATGGGCTCCCGCTTGAACGTCCGTAACCGCGATAGTCCACCGGCAGAAAGTTGATGCCCATGGACCGATAGATGGCACCGAGCTCATCATAGTCGCTGACGATTTCACCGTTGCCGTGGAAAAAAAGGATGTTGGGAGCTTCCGGCGCGGCAGGGTGAAGCCGTGCGCCGATAGTCACAGCCGGGGCCACGGGAATGAAGATATCCCGGGCATCCAGACTGCCCAAGGCCGGTCCCCAGTCGGGACGGGGATGAAAGAGGAAATTGAGCACTTCAGGGCAGTCTAACGCGGCGTAATCAATGGTGGCCAGATCGATCATGTGGATGTACTCCCCAGTTGTTCCATTCGGACCTATCTCAAAAATTCTTTTCGCTTCTCTATGAAGCTCCAGTAACCCTATGTTGCCGCAAAACGCGCCGTTCCTCGAAATCGCTATCGGGATCGGTATCGCTATCGGGTGTTGGTGTTGGCAATTATTTTGTCCCTGATCCGCCATTTGCCGCCACCGTGGCAACGGCAACCGCCGATACCGATACCGAAAGCGATTTCGATGTTCATCTGGCGTTGTCGCGCAAACGGAACGTATTGATGACAATGGCTATAGCCCTCAGTAGATGTCACCATACTTTTCCTTAATGATGCTCACGATGCCGCCGCGTTTGAGGCGTTCGCGATGGTCTGCCGCTTCGGCAACCAGAATTTCCTTGAGGTATCTGCGCTGATTTTCGATGCTCTCCATATAAAGGTTTCGGTCGATTCCCCAAGACACCGCAAGATGTGACCGGATGAACGCATCCAGCCTGTTTTCCAGAAGCCCGAGGCGCTCCAGGACCGTTTCGTAAAAGCCCAGGGTTTCCTTCAGCAGGTGGCGTTCGTGCCGGTAGTCCCCGATGCCGGCTTCCTTAAACTCTCGATATAAAAAAAGCAGTTTTTCCAAATAGTTGCGGTCTGCCATTTGTGAAAGCAGATCAGCGGCACCGGTCAGCCGGCCCAGGAGCTGAAGGCTCGCGTGGCCCAGGTCCACCGATGAGGGGTTGACTGACAGATCGGTGAGCATCACCATGCGGCCGACGTCAGCGATGTCATCGACAGTCAACCCGTAGCGGAGACCAACCAGCGAGAAAAAAGTGATGCTGCGCCGAACATGGGTCGCGGTGAATTTGGCTCCCGTACCATTGGTATCCGCCGAGGTCTGGATATATCCGGTGTCGTGATACAGGGCGGCCAGGGTGCCCATGAGCAGCTCTTTTGATGTGAAGCTGACACCGGTGATGGTGGCCCCGTGCATGAGGCGCACCATGGCCAGCGTGGTATCGAGGGTGTGAGACAGGTCGTGATATTCCGTGTTGCAGGCACGGTAGCCTGGCCATCGGCCGCTGAACAGATCCCGGATATCTTTCAGGGCCTGCCGGCAGATGTCCGATGGGGGCGACGGTATCATGCGATCCAGAACAGCGCTGATCTCAGTACTGATACGGTCGTGGTCATCGTTTGGAACGAGATCGTATAGACGTTCAATGCGCATTAGAAACCACTCAATCGGGTGAGACCGGCCTTTCTGGCTGCGGTAACCGCCGATGCGAATTCAGACGGCTTCAACCGGCGGTTGAGCGCCGGATGCGTGGCCACCTCGGCGCAGGGTCGATACTGGGGCATGATGTTGACATAACTGTCGGCGGTTAACTCCGATGCGATGAATCTTGTGATAGCTGCCGTACCGGCCAGATCTTCCGGGAGGACTAGGTGCCGTATGATCATCCCGCGCCGGGCGATCCCCCGGGCATCGGTCTGGAGTTGTCCGACCTGCCGGTGCATTTCCCGGATCGCCAGTCTCGCGGTTTCAGGATAGTCCGGGGCGTCGCAGGTGGCCGCAGCGATGGCCGCGTCCCAGAACTTGAAATCAGGCATATAGATGTCGATGACGCCGTCCATCAGGGCCAGGGTCGCCACCGAATCATACCCGCTGGAATTGTAAACGAGCGGAATGCGCAGCCCCTTTTCTGCAGCAATGAGCACTGCGGCCAGGATTTGAGGGACCACATGGGAAGGCGTCACAAAATTGATATTATGGCATCCCAGGGACTGCAGCTCCAGCATCATGGCCGCCAGCACATCGTCTTCAACCGCTTGGCCGGTACCCTCGTGGCTGATGTCGGCATTTTGACAGAATCGGCAACCCAGGCTGCAATGGGTAAAAAAGATCGTTCCTGAACCGTGAACTCCGACCAGCTCGGGTTCTTCCCCGAAATGGGGGTGGACGCTCGCCACCACCGCCCGGCGCCCTGTTTTGCAGATACCGGTCTCATTGTTGAGCCGGTCGACGCGGCAGCTTCTCGGGCACAGACGGCACTGCCCCAAAGCGTCTCGGGCGGCGCGTGTTTGGTGTGCGAGGGCGCCGGAGTCCAGAGCCTCCAGGTAGGACGGTCTGCTCATCATACAATCTCAAAGGCAGTGCGTCTTGCCCACCGTGCCCACGAGGGCCAGGTCCGGCAAGGCAACAGGTTTGGGCTCAGTCGGTTCGGGAATGAAGAAGCGGGCGCCCCCTGCGGTGAATTGTCGGTGACCCTGACGGGCCTGATGACACCGCTGTTGTTGCATTACCTTATATCGAAATCACCGTCAACGGTTCAGCATTTAAGTCTGGTGCGGATGGAATCCCGGCAGGGGGGAAAAGAGGGGACGCAGCTCTTCAAGTGCGTCATCTAATGCGTCGGGCAGAATTTTTGCCAGCATGTCAAGTAGAATCACCGCATTGACGGACGAATCCGTTTCGCTGGCCGCCCTGAGGCGCTCTGACATGGCCGCGTTGACCGTCTCCAGATGCCGGTAGATCCTTGCCAGGCCAGCCATATCCCAGTCAGCTGCGGCGCCGGCCTTGTGCCTGAAATATTGCGCCAGAAGATACATGCCGGAGGATCGGAACAAGGTTTCCGGCACGGTCGCCAGGGGGAGGTGAAAACGGGCCATGGGGCGAAACGGGGCCAGACGCGGGCAGCCGCTGGTGGGAAAAATGAGACCGATCAGGGAACTGAGACTCTTCTGGATCGTGGTGGCGTGACTCACGGTGCGCTCGCCGGTCACCACGGTCACCGTTACCGGGTCAAAGGAGTTGCTTCGATTGAATGCCTTGAGGACGGGCTCGAGACGGATGGCGGCGGGGCAATGGGAATGCGTCGCCGCGTCCAGGGGGCAGTTGGGGCACTGTTTAACCGCCAGGCGGGTCCACGGCGCTGCAGGTCCGGGCAGATGGCTTTTGAGGAGCATGGTCTCCGCGTCCATGACTAGGGTAAATCGTACTGAATCCCCGTCTTTCAGGACAAATCGGTAATCGATGATGCGCTCATCGGTTCCCGCCATCAGCCATCTCCTTTAATACCGATTTTACCAGGTTGCCGTCCGCCTGTTTGCCGAAATGCTTCATGATAGCGCCCATGGCCTGCATGGGGCTTTTGAAGGCGCTCATGTCGATGTTGCCCGCGATCCACCGGCCGATTTCCTCGGCCGTGGCCATGCGCGGCAGATACGTTTCCAGGATTTGAAGGAATTCGGAGGTCTCGGATTTCTTGATCTCCAGGACCGTTTTTTCCGATTTCACCAGGCGCTGGATGATGCCGAGGATGTCGTCATCGGTCATCTCTTCAAACTGTTTGAGTCGAAACGATTTTTTGCCGCTTTCAAGCGTCAAGGGTACGGTGAGGCTTGGATACTCGCCCATGAGCAGCCGCAGGGTATCGCGGACGCCGTTGTTCTTGGCCTTGAGGGCATTTTTGAGATCCGTTTTGATTTTATCGCGAAGCGGTATCTCCATGCTCCGGTCCCAGCCGTAGGCCGGGGATGCTGAAGATGGATCCATGGTCACCTCCGTGGCCGCGCTGTTTGCCGACCCGAAAAAAGACAGTGAAAAACGCCTTGCCCGCCGCGCCGGTCGATCAGCGGCGATGATTTGTAGCCGAAAAAATTATTTAATACCATACTGCCTCTCGACGCTCCAGGTCAACGAGTGCAATGGGACTGTCATTAATTTTAACGCTCGGATGAAGAGCACGCCGGCAACACCAACGTGTGCTGTAAACACTATAGATGGCAATGGCTTGACGGAGCGTATGGATCGGGGTAGCTCATTACAGTCATCCACCGAATCCAAAACCTTTCAGGAAAACGAAAATGCTTTCCATGCATGACTTCAACGATGCCTATCAGGTACTGCGCACGCGGGTCACCCACACCCCGATCATTCACAGCAGAAGTTTCTCCGGTTATTCCGGTGCCGATGTCTTTTTCAAGCTGGAGAACCTCCAGAATACGGGGTCCTTTAAGATCCGCGGTGCCGTATACAAGTTCCATCGATGCCGACACCAGATCGGCCCGGCCGGGGTCGTTGCCGCATCGGCCGGAAATCATGCCCAGGGGGTTGCCCTGGCGGCCGGTCGGGAAGGAATCCCCGCCACCGTGGTCATGCCGGAATGGGTGTCCATCTCAAAACAGGAAGCCACCCGATCCTACGGCGGCACCGTGGTGATCCACGGCGTCAGCATTACCGAGAGCCTGGAAAAGGCCTCCTCCCTCGCCAGGGACCAGGGCATGGTCTTTGTCCATCCCTTCGATGATCCGGATATTATTGCCGGTCAGGGATCCATCGGGATGGAAATCCTGGCGGATCTGCCCGATGTGGACACGGTCATCGTTCCCATCGGTGGCGGCGGCCTGATCAGCGGGGTGGCGGCGGTACTCAAGATGTCGCGGCCCGAGATTCGGGTGATCGGGGTTCAGGCGGCCATCTGTCCGTCGACCGTTCGGGCATTGGCCGCCGGAGCGCCCATCGGCATTGATGCTGAACCATCCATTGCCGACGGCATCAGTGTCAAACAGGTGGGCATGCTCACCTATCCGTATATTGTGCGGTTTGTGGATGACGTGGTGCTGGTGGATGAGGAATCCATCGCCGAGGCCATGCTCAAACTGTTGGAAAGAAAAAAAATTCTCGTGGAGGGCGCCGGCGCCGTAGCGCTGGGTGCGCTGCTGAACGGTTCGATAACCTGCCGATCATCGGAGCGGGTCCTGCTCCTGGTGAGTGGCGGCAATGTGGACAGTCCCCTGGTGGGCCGCATCATCAGCCGCGGGCTCTTCAATCAGGGGCGTCTTCTGCGCCTTCGGGTCACGTTGAAAGACGTCCCTGGCGCCCTGGCCGGTTTGCTCGCGACAGTGGCGCGCGAAAAGGCCAATGTCCTTCATATCTACCATGATCGTAACGTGGGCACCCAGCCCATCAACTATACCGCCGTCGGTCTAGAACTGGAAACGCGCAGCCATGAACATGGAAAAGACGTATCCGAAGCCCTCCAAGCGGCCGGGTATGCGCTGACCCCGGGGCTGTGGATATAAAAGTCCGTAAAATTCTCCAAAAAATCGGGATCTCTCGCAAAGCCGCAAAGATCGCAAGGCTAAAGAATTGATATTAAAAATGTTTTTTCCTTGGCGCACTTGGCGTCTTTGCGAGAAAATTGCTTTTTTACGGATTCATCAATATTCACTTCGCCCCGTTTTTACGTTCCCTTACGCTCGGTTTTCGGGGTATCCGTGCCCATTGCAATGAGACCCAGGCGCTTGATTCCAAAACGCAGGGGCCACACGACGGCGGTGGCGCAGAAAACCAGAGTGAGCCCGAAAGACACCGCCACCCAGACCCACTGAAGCGGTGAAATGACGTTGCCGCGAATGCCCGCCATGAAGATCATATACACCGGTCCGGCCTCCAGAATGACAACGGCCCCGATATACGCCGCCGACAGAATCATAAACAAGAGCCCCCCGAAACCGGTGACGGTCTGGGCTGGATTTTCCGATGAAAAATTGGGATAGGCGCCCCCCATTCCCACCGCCAGTGATACGATGCCGGGGGTCATGAGAAAGAGCGTCACCGTTGACAAGATCATCATGAACGGCGTCACTTCGAGCAGCAGGTTGGTGGCGACGATGAGCAGCTCTGCCATGACCAGAAGGGGCAGCAGATAAAAAACAAGCTTGATGCGAAGGAACACCGGGATGGCAATCGGGGCCGCCTGAACGATCCAGAACGCCTGGCCTTCCATGCTCACCGACGGGAAGGCGAAACGCGCGGCCACGGCCGTGAGAACGAAGGCGGCCAGGGCCATGTTGAGAAATGAAAAGAGGTTCTGAAGGTAGATGGTTTTGATGGGGGATTTGTCCAGGGGCAGGGCGGAGAAGTTGTACAGGTAGATCACGACCAGTGCGGCCAGCAAAAACAATTGGGACCACTGGGTCTGATCACGCCAGAAGCTTTTCCATTCCTTGATCACGAAGGCTCTCACCGGTCCGGGCAGGCCGATGAGCCACCGATAGGGTTTAGTGACCGATGTCTGGAACAGACGTATGGCCGCCGCTTGGGTTTTTGAATAGCCTGCAAAATAGAGTCGACCGGCCAGCAACTGGTTCATGTGAATCAGAAATGACGTGCAGCTAAATAAAATTATCAAGTTAAAACATGCAGATGCATACGATCCTTGAAGCGAAGCCGTAAGTGCGTCGAAAATCCAGGTCGTGGGCAGCCACGGTGAAGACGGGGTCTGAAGGCTCTGGATATAGAGCATGACAGTGGAAAAACTGTCCGGATCCACCAGACGCTCGGGTTTTAGCAGGCGAAACATCACATATAGGACAATCATCACGAGCAGCCCCAAAAACACGAAAATGCTCCGGATACGGCTGGCCGGCAGGATGATGACCGTGATCATCACGAAAAAGGCGCTCAGTGCGGCGGCGATCAGGCACAGGGGCACCAGGGCCAGGGGAATGCACAGATAAAACACCGGCCCGGCCCGGTAGACGATGCCGTAACTGATGAATACGGGGATGGTGTAGATGACCACCATCCACGCGCTGTCCAGTGTGGCCTCGATCCAGCGCGCCAGGAAAATGGTGGGCGCCGGAATGGGCATGGCGTGGATCAGGAGCAGGTCTTTGCTGAGGTAAAGCTTGCTCAAGATGGTGAGGATGGCGCTGAAGAGCAACAAACCGAAAAAGGTCAACAAGACCATGGACAGCAGTTTCTGAGAGAGCACATCCCCAAAGCCTTCCACGCCCTGGAAATAGGTCAGGACTTTCAGGGTAACGGCGAAAATACCCGCCCAGAACAGGGTGCCGATGCCGCCAATGAGGAGTACCTTCGCCCGCTGACCCCTATCCGATCCGGAAATGCGAAAACTCAGCAGGCGCGGGCGCATGAGGATGCCAATGTGCCGGATCGTCATGGTGAGGGCTCCCCGGTGACTTCAAGAAAGGCGCGCTCCAGACTGGTGCGTTCGCCTGAGATATTTCGTTTGACGGCATCTATGGGGCCGTTGGCGATCAGCCGGCCGTTGTGGATGATGCCGATGTGATCACAGACGTCCTCGGCTAGACTGAGGGTGTGGGTGGACATGAAAATGGTCATGCCCTTTGCCACCAGCGACCGAAACAGTTCGCGCACCATTTTGATTCCGCGCGGGTCCAGCCCCACCATGGGTTCATCCACGATGAGCAGGGGCGGTTCATGGAGCAGGGCCGCCGCCATGATGAGACGCTGCTTCATTCCATGGGAATAGGCCTCCACCAGTTCGTCGCTGCGGTGCTTCAGGCTGAACAGGGTCAGCAGTTCGTCGGCGCGGCCACGGAACCGGTTGCCGTTGACGCCGTAGAGATCTGCCGTGAACTGGAGAAACTCCATGCCGGTTAGTTTTTCATAGAGAAAGGGACGGTCCGGGATGAGCCCGATGCGCGCCTTGACCGAAACGGGGTCTTCGGCCATGTCGATGCCGTCCACGACCACACGGCCTTCGGACGGGGCCAGCAGCCCTCCGATCATCCGTATGGTGGTGGTTTTTCCGGCGCCGTTGGGGCCGATGAAACCAAAAAGCTGCCCTTTTTCCACCGTGAGGGAAATGTCATCTACGGCACGGGTGTCGCCATAGCGCTTTGACAGGTGAATCAGTTCAATCATAGACCGATTCCTCTATGGTGATGGCAATCTGGCCGATGACGCCCATAAGATCGATCTGGCGTTCCAGACCCCCGATGACCAGACGGATGTGACTCAGATCTGCCGGCATTTGATCGAACACCGCATCGGCCGTAATCCACCGGCCAAGGTAAAATCCGTTCCATGCGTGATAGTAAAAGCGCCCGCGCATATATACCAGGCCGGCTTCGATGCGGGTGGGAATGCCGGCAGCGCGTCCCAGCGCGGCCAGCAATATGGCGTGCTCGTTACAATCTCCGACTTTTTTATCAAGTATTTCAAGAGCATTGGGGACTGACAGGACAGGCTGCTTGCTCACATTCCGATACACCCATGCCACCAGTCGGCGTGCCTTTTCCAGCGGGGTGGCGGCATCGCCCACCACCTTGCGCGCGGCCGCGATGATTTCCGGTGCGTCCGATTGAACCAGTGGGGATGGCTTCAGGAACAAGGGCATATCCTCGGCAGGATCACCTGCCGGTGGGATTTTTTCACGACGCAGAATCAGGGCGCCGTTGACCACTTCCTGCCGCCCGCCGATAATGTCCAGCGCAGAGGGCAGTCCGGTGATGCGCAGGGTGAGGGATTTCAACTGCCGCGGGTCGCCGAGTTCGCCGTTCACGGCAATTGCCACCAGACGGGTGAGATCCTGCAGCGGGGCGGCGCTGACACCGGCGGTGGCCGCTGCCGATGTCTCGGCCAGGAGCGTCATGCCCAGGGGACCTTCCTCCTTGAGCACATGGCCGGATGCATCCATCCACACGTTTTGCCGGGTGCCCATTAGTTCCAGGACAAGGTGCCGGGCCGTGACCGGCTGCCCGCGAACCGTCATGGGCGCCTCGCCCACATAGCGCACCCTGACGGGGCGCTGGGCCATGGCCGCGGGATCGAATATGCGCACGGTGAGGGTGTTTCCCGGCGTTGGCGTCATGGCCGCGGCGGCATCCATCACGGTATTGGTCAAAAATACCGGCGTGGCCACCGGAATGGACATGTGGCGGCCGTCCACCTCCAGATCGACGGCCCCGTCGGTGACGGTTCCCCTGGCGTTGAAGACAAACCGGCTCGAAGTGAGGCGCACGTCAAACCGTTTGAGACTCATATCGGCGTTAAGGGTGCCCCCGGTGGCCAGGGAAATCTCCTGAACCATACCCATCATGTTAATGCGCATGAAGGTATCGTCGGACAGACGGTAGCCCTCTGGTGTCGAGACGAGACGCCGGTGGGCGTAGCCGATTTTTTCATTGTTCTGGTAAATGCCGAACCACTCGTTGCGTCCGGCATCGCTGACAACCGGTGGTCCTGTCGTGTCCGCCGGCGTTAGCCATCCCGATTGCCACCCAAGGGCCGACAGGAAGATGGCGGCCGACAGGATCAGACCCCACCATAGCCGTAGGCGCTGCTTTCCGGGTACGGTTTCATGCGCTGGCATGATGAGGCTCCAGGTGGTGAGAGGCGATAATGGTCACCCCGGGGGTGCGCTCGGTGGCGGTCCTGATCATGAAGGGTCTCCGTTGTCTGTGAACGTTACCGCTTGAGCATTGATCCGGTCCCCGTCGATGCTGACCCGAAGTCCGCCGGCCGCGCTGCCGTGCCGGGGAAAAGAGGCGCTGCCCGGATTCAGATAGAGCACCCCCCTTTTACGCAGCATGGCCGGGGCGTGGGTGTGTCCGGAAACCACAACATGAATGCCGGCGGCCTCGGGCAGAAGGTCCAGCAGGTTCAGGTTGTGGAGCACGTAAAACGTTTTGCCCCCCAATGTCATCAACGCTGCCGGCGGCAGATCGTCTGACCAGGGGCCATGGTCCATGTTTCCCTTGACGCCGACCACCGGAGCGATTCGCCGGAGCTGGACCAGCACTGATGGTTCGTCCACATCTCCTGCATGGACGATCACATCGACGCCGGCAAACGTCGTGGCCACGGTGGGAGGGACCCATCCATGGGTGTCAGAAAGAATGCCGATGGTGATGGGGTTCTGGTGTTCGAGTGATTCCGGCAGTGCCGTCATGACGGTGGTTTCCCTTGAGTGCGGGCACGCCGCCGTCGCGGCGATGCCCTGAGGTGTCATCTGGCCCCGGCGGTGCAGCGGCAAGATGGCGGTTGTGTGCTTTTCTCGCAGTCAGCTTACAGACATTTTCATGAGCTGCGCATGAGGTCAATACCGGTGTGATGGTTTTTTCCGGCGGTCTTTTGACCCGTGCCGGGGCGTCTCGCCGGTCACCGCCCCCTTCTGTTGTTGGCGCTTCACCGGGTCCTTTTCCACAAAGATCGGCGCACCCGTGAAGGGATCGCACCCGGTGGCGTACATGAGCGTGGCATAGGTCGATGGCGTGGGGGTGAACACCTGGACCTGCTCTGGGTTACGGACATTCAGCCGGTCCCTGCAGAATCTTCCCAGCGCTGCCATATCCGACTGGGTGCACCCCGGATGGGCGGCCATGAGATAGTAGGTGAGAAACTGGCGTTTGCCCGATGCCGCCGAGAAACGGTCAAATTTTTCTTTGAAAGCAATCAACTGGTCAGAGCTGTTTTTACCCATTAATGTAAGGACGTTATCGACGCTATGCTCAGGCGCAACTTTAAGTTGGCCGGATACGTGATGGGCGGCGAGTTCGGAGAGATAACCGTCACCGTCCCGGGTGTCGGCCATGATGAGATCAGTGCGCAGGCCGGAGGCCACCACCACCTGGCGGACACCGGGCAATGCCCGTAGCCGTTTCAGAAGGTCACGTTGAGGACCATGGCTCACCGGCAACCGGTCGCATACGGTTGGAAACAGGCATCGGCGGTGACGGCAGGCGCCCTTGGTGGATTTACGATCGCACTCGAAGCCGTACATATTGGCGGTGGGGCCGCCCACGTCGTGGATCCGTCCCTTGAAATCGGGGCGGGCGATCATCAGCCGTGCTTCGTCAAGAATCGAATCGGGACTGCGCCAGTGGACGGTGCGTCCCTGGTGCACGGCAATGGCGCAGAAGTGGCACTCGCCGTAGCAGCCGCGGTGGGTGGCGATGGAGAAACGGATGGTCTCGATGGCGGAAACCGCTCCCTGATCGGCATGGCTTGGATGAACGGCGTTTTCCCAGTCCAGCGCGTGTACGGCATCCATCTGTGCGGTGCTCAGGGGCGGCTGCGGCGGGTTTTGCACCAGGTAGCGGGTGTCCTGCAGCTGCACCAGGCCCCGGGCGGTGACGGGGTCGGTGTTGCCGTAAAACTGGTGAAACATGTCGATAAACTGACGCGGGGCTTCAGCCACGGTGCCGTGCGTGGGCAGCACGACATATCCCTTCGGCGGCGCACTCGAGGCGTAGCACAAGCCGTTCAGTTCATCGACGGGTTGCCGGTGTGCCAATCGCTGCGCCAATTGAACCACCGTGGTTTCGCCCATGCCATAGATCAGATAATCGGCCTTGGCGTCAAAGAGCACGGACCGGCGAATCCGGTTTTCCCAGACATCGTAGTGGCTGATCCGCCGCAGACTGGCTTCAATGCCGCCCAAAACGATGGGAACGGTATTTTTGACGTGGCGCCGGATGAGGTTGCTGTACGCGATCACCGCACGGTTGGGACGCCGATCGTTTTTCCCTCCAGGGGTGAAATCGTCTGAACGACGGGGCTTGCCCGCTGCGGTGATATTGGCCACCATGGAATCGACGCTGCCTCCGGTGACACCCCAAAACAGTCTGGGTTTGCCCAGACGCTGGATGTCCAAGGCTGATGAGAGGTCGGGCTGAGCGATGATCCCCACCCGGAAACCCTCGGCCACCAGCACCTTGCCGATGACGGCGACCCCCATGAGGGGGCTGTCGATGTATGCGTCTCCGGTGACCAGGATCACGTCCAGTTCAGGCCAGCCTAAGGCGTCGCATTCTGCTGAGGTTGTGGGAAGGAACATGGGTCTCAACGGGTTAGAGGGTCAATGCTTTCACTGCGTGGTGCGGGGCCGAAACATCAACGCGCCACGTACGCACAACCACTGTTAAAAGCAAATATGATAAGGCCGATTGTCAAATACGCCAGGGCATGGGCGTCTGATTAGTGGGCGTTTACAAGTCTTTGAGGGCCAGGTTGTCGGGAGACGATTTAAGCAGTTCTTCGAATTTATTGAGCGTTTTCGACAGCTTCTCCAGCTCCGGCGTTTCTGCGATGGGCAGTTGGTTGACGCCGTGCTTGTCCAGTGCCTCGAGAACGGAGGTAACGGTAAAAAAGTGGGGGTCGCGGGCCGGCTGATACCCCACGGCACCGCTCTTGCCGCTGTGGGTCCGAGATACCAGTGACCGGTCCACCATGTCTCCCAGGTCTCGCTCCACCAGGCGCAGGGGAATTTGAAGTCTGTGGCTGATGGCCTCGGCGGTCATGGCCGGCTCTCCGGTAATAAATTGTTTCACCAGAAGGTGGGCGATCTGCAGGGCCAGGAGCTTGTTGTAGCGTGGGCTGATGTTCTTATAATCGGGCTCATGCTCGTGAATGTCCGCATTCTGATGCGCGTAGGACATTTCTGCGCCGAAGAGCACGATGAGCCAGCTGATCTGGATCCAGATGATAAACAGGGGCAGGGCTGCAAAAGAACCGTAGATGGCATTGTAGCGGGCCGCCCCGATCTGAAAGCTCACGTAGATCCACTGGGCGATCTGGTAAGCGCTGCCGGCGATGATGCCACCGACGAACCCGGAAAAAAGGCGCACCCGGGTGTTGGGCATAATAACGTAAATCAGGGTGAACAGCAGCCAGAGCAGCACCGTGGACAGGAGTTTGAGACCGGCGTAAATGGCCGGTCCGATGTACTGCATGATGTGGTACTGCTCGGAGACTTCGATCACTTCAGAGGAGATGAATACCGTCAGGCTCCCTGAAATGAGCACCAGCAGTGGTGCGGTGAACATCATGGAAAGATAGTCGCTGAATTTGCGAACCAGCGTTCGGTGGGTGGTGATGCCCCAGATCCGGTTGAAGGCCTCTTCGATGTTTGAGAGCACCTTGAGTACGGTGTAAAACAGCAGGGTGATTCCCACCCCGGCAATCAGGCCACCTTTGGCCGTGGCCAGAGTCTGCTCGGCGAACTCGATGATCCGTGAGATCACCGCTTCCTGACCGGGAAGCCTCTCAATAAGCTGTCTTTCCAGCATGTTCCGGAACCCAAACCCCTTGGCGATACCGAACGCCATGGCCGCCACCGGCACCACCGCCAGCAAGGAAAAGAAGGTGAGCGAGGAGGCCCTAAGGGTGCAGCGGTCTTTGACAAAACCGCTCATCGAGAGCAGCAACACGCGCAGCTGCCGGACCCAGAAACGTTTTAAGGGCGGCATGTCAGCCAGACGCATGCGCCAGATATCGGTGTTCAGGTACTGAAAGACGCCGATGGCGCGTTCGCGATGTCCGGGCATAGGACACAGTTCCTTTGACTGGGGTTTGACTGAATCATCCCTTCCCGCAGCATTTTTTGTATTTTTTCCCGCTGTTGCACGGGCACGGATCGTTGCGGCCCACTTTTGGGGCGTCCCGGACCACCTGCCGGATCTCAGGCGTGGTGCCATCCAGAAACACCCATTTGCCATCCTCTTTCTTGAAGGTTGCCAGTTCATGATGCTCCTGGCGGCGATCTTTTTCACGAAACCGGGCCTTGAATTCTACCTCTCCGGCGTCATCGTCTGGGCCGCCGGCAGTGGTATCGACAATCTCCAGACCAAGCCACTGTGCGCCGGTAGCCCATTTGCGGATGGCCTTGGGCTCGTGTTGATCTCGTTTGCTGGAATGAATGCTGGCCATCAGAAAATCAACATCGGCGCGGGTGAAGGCAGTGTATCGGGCGCGCATCAGCGCCTCCGCCGTTTCAGCCGGACGGGTGCCGTCAAGAATGGGATCGCAGCAGTCTTCGCTGGCTTTTCCGGTACCGCAGGGACAGTCAGTCATCGGTGGCGCTCCTTCGTATTTCAAAGTGATCGATTCCGCCGCCCCGTCGAAATCGGGTGGCGATATGCTGCTTATACCGCAAACCCGAGTCTATTTGTACCAAGAAAAGAGGGCAAAGGGCGATTGCGATCGAATCTCATGACGCACCGGGTTTTCCGGCGGGCATCAGTCGCCGAACCAGCTTTTCAGTTTTTTACCGATCGATTCCATGAGTCCGGATTTGGAGTCCTTTTTCTTCGGAGGCGCCGTTTTCTTGGGCGGTTTCACTTGCCTCCCGGCCTTGGCAGTGCGAATTGCAGCAACGCAGGGGTTGTCGTCGCCGCCGCTGGTGCCGACCAGGGCCGCAGCCAGACCGAAGGGACCGAAAAGGGTAAACCCGCCGATGGCCTTGCCGATGGTGATGGCCGTATCGGTCGCGTTCACTTCTATCGTGGGATCGGCCAGGGTGCCGCCCAGCTCAAGCGGTTTGGCCAGTTCGGTGAAACTCATGGTTATGCGTCCGATGCCGGAGGCGCCCAATCCTTCCTTTAGAACGGGGGTCACGTCCATATTCAAGGCCTCTGTTTTCAGGTTGATCGAGCCCTCTCCGGCCGCCGCCAGGTGCGGGGTGTCCATCACCAGGGCCGTGGCATCGGCCAGTCCGTCTTTCACAGCAAAGTGGGCAACCATGCAGGTAATGTCTGTCGTGTCTCGGTTATCCGGCGTAAACAGTCGCGTAAGCCCGTCCTGCATGCTGCCACCGAACCGGCTGAATAGACTGTTGTTGAGTTTCCCTTTGCCCATGATAACCGATACATGGCCTGTGGCCGAGCCCATGATATCGGCCACGGAGCGCCCTCGGCCATCCAGGCGAACGTCCACATCCATTTTGCCTTCCAGTCGACGGGGGAGGCCCAGGTCCTCCTGCACTTGTCCGGCGTTCATATCCCGGATGCTGACATGGGTCGACAGTGACAGGGACCGGCCGGTGTGGCGAAGATCGGCGGTCAATGAAAGGGTCCCGCCGCCGGTGACGGCGGTGACCGGCGCCAACGTCAGACGCCCTTTTTTTAACGCCGCGGTTGCTGAAAGTCGGGTGAGCGCCAGCCGCGGTAGAAAGCACCGTTTGGCCGAGAGCGACACCGTCGCATCGATCTTGCGAATGAACGCCAGGGGCAGGGGCACGCTGGAAAACACTTTTCGCGGCGCGTCTTTGGACTGGGCGCGCTCAACCTGCTTTCTGGCGGCGGCAATGACATCCCTGAAGTCCAGGGTGCGTGCTGTAAGCGTTGCCGTAACCCGGGGAATTGGGGAATCCAGTTGGATGGTGGCATCACCGGAAAGATCGCTGCCGCCTGAAGCAAAGCTGATCTCGGACAGGGCAAAAGGCGCCGTTGCCTTTCGCATCAATCGACCGGAGGCCGTCACCGGGTAGATCAGAACGGCCGGAATCCCAATTGATGCCAGCAGGGGACGGGGGCGACGGATACGGGCTGTCATGCGCAGGTTGAGATCGGTTACATTGAGCACATCTCCAATGACGCCGGTTGCCGTCATCTCATCGTCTTTAGACCGGATGACGACGTCGATGGGCCAGGGGCTGCCGTCAACAAGGGATCTTACCGACCCCAGGTTTCCGGTGACGGACATGTTTTTGCCAAAGATGCTGGCGCCCATATCGATGGACACAGGATTGTTGATGCCGGTCACGGTGGCCGAAAGGCGACTTATCCCGACATCGATCCGGCGATGGGTCTTCGCGTTGACAACGGCAAGTCTGCCATTGGTGACAGTCACGGTGTCCAGTGACAGATCCGGCATGAAAGACATGCCCCCGCCCTTGCCGCCAGAGGGACCGACGGGGATTTTTCCCCTGGTGAAGGGCAGATTGGTCAGACCCTGGGGGGATCTTTCAATGATGAGATCCGGGCCGTCAAGAATCAGCCGGTGGACCCGAATCTCCCCACGGAAGATGGGCAGTACCGCCACTTTTAATTCCAGCCGCCGGATGGTGAGCATGTTCGGGCGGCTGCCCCAGGATGCGTTTTGAAAGGCCAGATCGTCCACTTCGATGCCGGGTCGCAGCCCCAGCGTTGGACGGATCCCGCCGCGGATGACGAGACGACGTCCGGTGAGCGCTTGTGACAACCGGGCCAGATCCTCCCGGGCGGCGGTGAAATCATAGGTGGCCAGAGCAATGAATGACCCCAGACTCAGCAGCACAAACACGCCCAGAATGCCCAGAAAAATCCATTTGAAGATTTTCATGTAGGCCTCCATGGCGCGCCCGGGGCGGCAATGGCGGCGGTCGCTATCCGATGCGGGGAGAAAGGGACCAGGTGATGACCCATGAGTCGAAATCGGCGTGATGGTCGAGGCAGACGATGCCGGCATTTTGGAATCGAAACACGGGGCGGGTGGCGGTACCGGTTACAAGATAGGCTGCCAGCCGTTCCATGAAAGGAAGATGCCCCACCAGCATGATATTGCTGGCCGGATCCAGCACTTCGGCGATGAGCGTCACATCGTCCAGGGGGGCAAGACCCGGCATATCGGTGACGCCGCCGGAGGGCTGTAGTGCTTGGTCGAAGATAGCGGCGGTTTCCATGGCCCGCAACTTTCCGCTGTGGCGGATCTGGGATACGTGTACACCATAGGTTTTGGCAACGCCTGCGATGGTCTCTGCAGCTTTGCGACCTTCCGGGGAAATGCCCTTTCGGGGGTCCAGTTCCTTGGGAAGACTGAGGGCGTGTTGTACCAGATAGATGGCCATGGCATAGCCTCACGTTCGTTGTCTGAAGTGACACGGCTGTCAATGACATAAGCGCCCTCACCGCCCGTGGTGTGAACGCCCGATGACGGATTTTTAAAACCGGTTGCTGCTGTGTTGAAGCACACTCGCGCCTGTTTTTCAATACGCAGCGGAACGGTCGCGGTGGGCGCCGGTGCAGTTCACCCGTCTGTTGCCGTGGAGACGCTCACGGCCGCCAGGAACTCGGAGAGCGCCGCCGGAGCGATTTCCACCAGCAATCCACGTTTTCCCCCGTTGATGTAAACCCGCGGCAGTCCCAGGATACTCGATTCCACGTAAACCGGCAGCGGCTGCCGCAGACCGAAGGGACTGATGCCGCCTACCCGGTACCCGGTCAGTTTTTCGGCCATCTTGGGGGCGCAGGGGACAATGCGTTTTACTCCCAGCAGACGCGCCAGGGTTTTGGTCGATACCTCGCAGTCGCCGTGCATCAGCACGATAAGGGGGCGCTTGCCGTCAGCTTCAAATATCAGGGTCTTAACCACGTGGTGGCAGGATACACCCAAGGCTTGGGCGGCTTGGCGAGCACCGCCGCTGTCGACGTAGTCATAGGGCAAGAGGCGATGGGCGACGCCCCCCCGTTGAAGTGCTCTGATGGCCGGTGTGACCGGTGTGCTGTTTTTTGCCATGAGGTTCGGGGCTCAGGCGGTGGAGCCGCCACAACTGGAGCCGCTGCCCGCCGTGCAGCCAAAACAGTGCGGCGCTACCTGAATATCTCTACCGAGCAAGGCGTTTTTGTCAAAATTGAAGACCGTCATGGGGACGCCGTCAACAACGATCTGCATGCGCAATACCTGGTTGAAATCGCAGTCGTAGAGGCGACCGTCCGGCGCTACACTGATCTGGCTGCGGCACATCACGGAAGTAGCCGCACAGGGGTTGAAGCTCTCCACCAGTTTTTTCCAGTATTGATCGAGGGCGCCAATTTTTTTGAGCTGCTCCCTGAACCGGAAAATAGGCATGTTGGTGATGGTGTACAGGTGATCGAACCGGATACCGAAGTCCATTTCAAGTCTGTTCTTGAACTCCCGTTCCAGGTTTCCTTGATCGCCGGGAAGAAAGGCGCCGGCCGGGTTGTAGACGAGGTTGAGGGTGAGACCACTGCCCGGTTGTCCGTATCCGGCGGCATTGAGTGCTTTGAGACCGTGAATGCTCTTATCGAACGCTCCCGCTCCCCGCTGAAGGTCGGTGAAATACCTTTGAAAATAGGGGAAGGAGGAAACGACTTCGACACCATTTTCTGCAAAAAAACCAGGCAGGTGTTCCATAGATGCCCCGGTGCTCGGATGGCCGTCCGTGGTCACCGTGAGGTTGTGGCGCACGATGACATGCCTTCCAAGATGCCGTGCTTTCTTGACAAACCGGCTGAAGTGGGGGTTGAGCTCGGGTGCTCCTCCGGTGAGATCCAGAGTGCCGATTTCAGGGTGTCGACTGAGGACATCCAGGCACTGGTTGATCACCTCGGCGTTCATCATTTCGGTTCGGGTGGGTGAGGCCTGGACATGGCAGTGCATACAGGCCTGGTTACACATGTAGGTGACGTTTACCTGAAGCACGTTGATGGCCTGGGGGGGAATGTTCAGATCATTTCGTCTTAAAAATTCCTTGAAATCGTGAATTTTCTGGAGGGCGTGTTCGGTGAATGTCGGATCGGTCATGATCCCTCCTTTCAATGCCTGGCGAATTACATGGCGCCCATCTTTTTAAGCGCGTTGTGCATCTGAACACCGTGAACCAGGGTCATTCCGGCATCCATGGCGGCGGCCACATGGAGGGCCTCGGTCATCTGATCCGGGTTGGATCCGGCTTCGAGACAGGCCCGGGTGTAGGCGTCGATGCAGTAGGGGCATTTATGAGAATGCGCCAGGGCCAGGGCGATGAGCGATTTTTCTCGCTTGGTCAGCGCTCCGTCAGCGCCGGTGACCTGGTTGTAATAATCAAAAAACTTGCGTGTCAGCTCCGGCATAAAAGCTTTGATTTCGGCGAAACGGTCCAGATCATCACTTTCATAGTAATGCATGGGGATCTCCTTGGTGGGTTAATGCCGGAAACGCCTTAGACCACTGACGGTCGGTCGCACTGCGGCTGGATTCATTACATAGAGGTTTTACTGCCATAACCGGAAGCATGGGTCAATCGGTTAGGACTTCGGTGCCATCGACTCGGGCATGCGTACAGCAACCACCGTACCCCTGGCGCACAGGGCCTCGCCGGAATGAACCGTCACGGCCACAACGGTTTTTTTGCCCTTGATCTCGGCGACGGTGCCCCGCACCAGCAACTGACGGTCGATTGGGGTGGGTTTGAGAAAATCCACCTGAAGAGAGGCTGTGACATAGCGAAACGGGGGCGAACTATCCATGGGCCGACCGGCTTCACGATAGGCGGCTGCTGCTGCGGTTCCAGTGGCGTGGCAGTCGATGAGGGAAGCCAGAAGGCCCCCGTACACAAAACCGGGCACCGCAGTATGCTCCGGCCGGGGGCGAAACGTACAGACGGTGGCATCCCCGTCCCAGGTGCTCTTGATCTGGAGTCCGTGGGGGTTGAGTCGGCCGCAGCCGTAACAGTGGCTGACATCGTCAGGGTAATAGTCCTGGAAAGCTTTTTCGGTCATGTCAATTTCCCTTGTCAGTGTCCGAGATCTTATGGCATTAAAACGGTGTTATTTCTAACGGTTCCGTTCGGTTTTCAGTTCAACACTTGAGGCGAAGGACCGTCGCGATGGGCGGGTCCGCGCCCAGGCCATGGATCAGTTCGTCCAGGTTCTCGATTGTCGCCAGGCAGCGGCTGGTGGCACTGAGTCTGGCGGCGGCTTTCCGTGCCAGGGACCGGGCGGCAGATCGGCGACCGGACTGCAGTTGTGAAAAGGCCCCTGCAGCCATGATCCAACCCTGAAGGGCTGTTTTGCGAGGGGGATGGGACCGGTGCCAAAATATTTCCAACCATTCGTGACACTCGAAAAACAGGCCCCGGTTCCAAAGGACGCGGGCGGTATTATCCTCGGCGATGGCCCGTGTCATGCGAAGATCCGCCAACACGGCCCGGTAGTCCGTCAAGCGGTCGGACAGATAGGTGCGGCAGGCCTTGGGCAGAGTGGTACGGTGCCACTGAAGGGCGCAGGCGTCAATGGCGTCCGGGGTCGTGTGCAGCACCGCGCTGATGAGGGCCGCTCCCAGTGTGTTGCGAACGTTCCGATCCAAGCGATGGGAAAAAGGGTCGAACCCCAGGATGGCGCCGATTTTTTGAACGGTCATGGGTGGGGCAGCTTTTCCGTGACGCTGCGCACCTTGTCATCCATGGTTTGGGCCCGGTCGGTGCGGGTGCCAAGTTTGATGGTGGTGGTAATCCGCGGGGCGCCCATGGCGTGAATGGTCTCATGGCAGCGGCGCACTGCGGCCATAACCGCGTCCCAGTCGCCTTCGATGTTGGTGCCGTAAGCGTGAAGCGCGTGTCTCAGCCCGGCATCGGCGAGCACGGTCTGGCAGGCGGTGACGTAAGGAGACACCGATACCCCCACCCCCAAGGGGACCACGCAAAGGTCCATGATGACGTGCATTTGAAATCTCCTGACGCTTCAGTATCGTTATCGGTTCATGGCGAATGCGGATCCCGCAGGCGGGATACCACATTCACCGGCTGATCGATGAGGCCCTGCTGGCGCATGATGTTCTCGGTCTGCTCCCAGGCCGCCCGGTCGATGGTGCCGATACGCACCGCCGGATCCGGCTTAACGAACGACCGGGTGAACGCGAGCTGGCGCGTCAGCATGGGGCGGTCCGTTTCCCGGTCGTATTTTTCCAGCACCACCAGGGCATCGTTTTCCCTTGCGGGATCCAGTGATGCCTCCCAGGCGCTGAGCAGCGCATCCAGGAATCGCCGGACCGTGTCAGGTTCTTCGACGGCCATGCGTTCGGATGTCACCACCGAGTTGGCAACGAATTTCACGCCGTGGGCAGACGGGTCGAAAAAACGGACCGTTTCCCCGGCGCGCTTTAGATGATCCTCCAGAATCAGCCCCTGGGAATTGCGATATACCGGCCAGATGTCCACCCGGCCCTGGTAGAAGGGCGTGTAGTCGTAGCGTACGCTGAACAATTTCACGTCATTATCGGACAACCCTGCCGAAGCCAGCAGACTGCGCATGATGGTTTCATCGTTGCCGCCATAAGTGATGCCGATCACGCGGCCGCGAAGTTCATGGGCATTGTTGATCACGGGAAGATCGGTGCGGTAGATCCACTGCAGCGGGTTGACCTGGAAAAGCTGGGCGATGACCAGCACCGGCGCACCCTTGGCGGCAGCCCGGATGACCTGGTCGGCTGACGCCACGCCGAACGTCGCCAGCCCCAGTTCCAGCTCCTTGATGGCATCCCGTTCAGGGCCGCCGGCCTTGACAGTGACGTGCAGGCCCCTGGCCGTGAAGAACCCCCGGGCATCCGCGTAGATGTCTCCCACCGCGCTTGAATTAAACAGCCATTTCAGCCGGTAGGGCAGCTCCTGTGCAGCCGAGGGACCCGGCATCAGGACTGACGCCATCCAGATCGCCACCGCCGCCCGCCAGAGGGCATGTCGGTATTTCATGGCCACCCTTATTATTTTTGGGTCTTCTCCTATTTCTTAACGGCCCAACGGTTCTCCGTATAACGGCCCACCCACTCCAGGAACCCCTGATAAACGGACAGCGTGATCCCGATCAAGAACAAAGCGACCAGGATTTTTCCCAAATCGCTCTGGTAAAGGGCGATGCGGATACTGTAGCCGATTCCGGCATTGGCGGCAATGAACTCGGCCACGATAGTGCCGGCCATCGCAAGGGTCGCGCTGCCGCTGATCACCGTGGTCATTTTGCTGAGGTTTTCAAACGTCCGGATCTTGATCTCCAATTGCCAACGCATCTTTCCGGTGACCCGGTAAAAATGCTCGATATCGGCCACCGGCTCGCTCATGACCCCCAGCACCACCAGAAGAATGGGGAAATAGCAGATCATTGCAGCGATAAGGAGCCGGGAAACGAATCCGTCACCGAGGAGAATAAAGATGATCGGCGCTAGAGCCACGATGGGGTAGGCCTGGATGTTGTAGGCGGCCACTTTGACAAAAGAACCCAGCCAGGTGGTCTGCCTGCCCACGATCCCTACCACGAAGGCCATGGCCACGGCAATGGCCTGCCCGATAATGGCCACCTTCAAGGTGCCCAGGGTGTCGAGGCTGTACCGGCCCATGGTGGTTGATGCGGTTTCCAGCAGCAGTTCGGGGCTGGGAATGACATAGTTTGAAAGGGACAGGGCGAGCTTGAGCATCATCAGTCCAGCCACACCGGCGGCGTAAATGAGAAAAAACTGCATGATGCGCCTAAAGTGCATTCATGATCTCCAGCATGACACGGTCCTGTTCGGCGTGGGAAGGATTTTGCCCTTTCCGCGTATCAAGACCATCCACCACCACGGACGCCGGTGATTTGCCTGCGCCCCGCAGCACCACGATCTTCCGGCAGAAGCGGGCAACCTCCAGGATATTGTGGGAAATGTAAATAAACCCGCGCTCGGGGAACATCGCTTTGATTTCGAGGATGATCCGCTCGCGGGTCGATTCGTCGACATTGGCCAGACTTTCGTCCATGATGAGGGCATGGAAATCTTGTGTGAGATAACGCAGCAGGTTGACCCGGTTCTTTTGTCCCAGCGAGAGCTGGGGGAAACGTTTGTCGAGACAGGCCGTAATGCCGAAATTTTCGGCCAGAGAAGAAATCTGTTTATGATGCGCCGGACTGCAGACCTTTTCCAGATGTCGGCCCACACTGGACCAGCCCGGTAGTCGCTCGGTGTTGAAGGTGTAAAGTGGGGCAATCGCCGGGTCGGCGTCCACGGTTCCCGAATAATCTTCGAGAGCCCCAGAGAGGATGGCGGCAAGTGACGTCTTGCCCACACCGGAGGGCCCAAACAGGGCATGAAAACCCGGCAGTGGTAGTGAGAAGGATAGGTCCGTGAAAACCGCCGTTTCGGATCCTGGATATGAATAGGTAAGATTCAGGCAACTCAGGTGCATGGGGCCTCTATCGGCAACGGATAATTCGTCTCCATCCACCTCAATGCCATTGTCGGCTGAGAAGCCCGGCGAGAAACAGGGGGACGGGGTCCGGGCACAGAGACTGAATCGATGGCAGCAATTCGGCGCCACAGTATCCCTGCCGATTATAGCCAGTGTCCATACCTTTTTGGGTGATTACCTGCATGTGGGTATGATGAAACCATCGGCCATTGCATTCAAAGCTGCCAGTGCGGCCCACCGGTTCGCCGGCAGACACCACGGTTCCCTGTGACACTGTCCGTTCTGGATTAAGATGGCCGTATAAACTGTAAAAGGGGAGTGCTCCCGGCAGCCGGTGCTCTAAAATAAGATAACCGCCGTAGTTGCCGTTTCCCGGTTCGTATCCGCTTTCTACGACCTTTCCGGCAATCGGGGCGTGAATCGGTGTTCCCACGGGTACGATGATATCCAGCCCCAGGTGGTAGCAACGCATTTCAACGACCATTTGGGGGAAATATCGGAGCAGGTTTTCCCGTTTTTCCAGGTAGTCACACACGCCCCATGTATGGTGAGGGTGCATCTGGTCGTCGAGCCATGCCTGGAAGCCCTCCGGGTCCAACGGATCCAGCATGGCTGAGGCGGAGGCATCATCGGAGAGCTCCAGATGATAGGGCGGCCCGCTCACATCCACCACCGGGCGACAGGAAACGGCATTTCGCATCAGCGGGTATGGGTAGTGTAGTTCAGTCATGGCTTGTCGTTCAGAGGCGCAGGGCGGTCTGCCCATCTGCCCGTATCACAGGAACGCCCCGTCGTCGATCCCCAGTCACGGATTATAGGGATGACAATCGGTTGGATCCCATAGGGGAAGGCCGATGATCACGGGACTTCGATCACGCAATTAAAGCTACCGAAGTCATTGAGGCATCGCCGTCCGTTGGCCGGGTCCTCGGCCCAATGGTCGTCCACCCTGAACTTGTACTCATAACGCCCGGGCTGGAGCATCACGATTTTCTTCCACACGCCATCGCTGCCCTTTTTCATGGGGTGCATGGTTTGACTCCACTGGTTGAAATCGCCTGACAGGAAAACCTGTCCGGCGTCCGGATCGGGAAAAGCGAACTGGATACGCCGTCGCGTGGGTTTTTTGGGTGTTGTCGCCGCTGTCTTGCTCTTTGCCATGGGATGATCTCCTTATTTTTAAACTAGTTGTGAGGCCCCGACGATGGCCCCTGAGGCCGTTGTGAGGATAATGACCGGCATCACTGCCGGCGGCTATGCCGTCTTATCCATGGTCGACAGTTCGCTGGCCCAGTCTACCGCCTGCTGGAAGGCGGCCCACGCCTTCTCACTGTCCAGATTGAGCTGGCGCATCATCATCTCGCCTTCCTTCCAGCGGCCTTCCTCCAATGCCTGGGCAAGCTGCAGGAGGGGGTAGTATTCGCTGTTGGTACTGCCGCAGAGGGCATCCTTCAGCGCGTTGTCGAGAGGCAGGTGTCCGACGATTGACGCCATTGGAGCGCCGAGCATGGCGTCGAGAAGAGAGAACATGCCCAGCAGATGGAGGCTGTCCGGGGCGAACCCCCAGAAATCATGATCCAGTGCCACTTGCTCCAGGAACCGGCCCCGCTGGGCCGCCAGCAGGGCCAGCTCCTGAGATTCCTTATGCTGGCCCATATCCGATAGCAGAACCACTCGCAGCCAGTTTTTCATGCGGCGCCAGCCCAGTAAGGTCACGGCTTGCTGGATGGAATTGATTTTTTGCCGGAATCCGAAGGCGGCGGAGTTGAGATAGGCCAGGAGGCGGAGACTGATGGACACGTCCGTCTGGATGGCCTGCACCAGGGCCTCCATGTCGGGGTCTTCCTGCTCCAGGGCTCTCAGAAGATGAAACCGTGATACTTCCCCGGAGGAGAGCTGACGCATGGAAATCTCGTCGGGTTTTTTGAAAAATGCGCCGGAAAAGAGCGAAAACCCCATCTCTCTGCACATGCTGAAGGCGGCTGGCGTTTCCACTTCGGCGGCCAACAGTTGCGCAGAGAAGGCCTCGGCCGCAGTCACCAGTGGTGATAGGCGATCCTTTCCCTTTCCTTTCAGGGAAATGCGGAAGAAGTCTGCCAGGGCATGCAGCGGCGCCACTTCGGGGTCACCCGTAAAATGATTCACCGCGGCACGGAAGCCGTCTGATTTGAATCGGATCAGGGCCTTCATGACTTTCGGGAGGCGGTGCATGGCTTCGTCCACCATCACCACTGTGCCGGCCGGGGGCAGGGCATAAGGCATTTGGGCCAGCAGGCTTTGCTCGTTGAAATCGACCAGAATGGTCTTTTCCCGCTCAAGGACCTGCTGGAGCCCCATGTAGGAGCTGGCAGCGACACTCACCGCCACTTCCTGGCCATCGGCTGATGCCGCTGGGGCACCCCGGCCCCCCACACAGAAGAGTTCATACCCCCACAGGCGTCGATTGATGTCAAACACCGGGCGACGCGCAATGGAGATTTCCATCGGTTTGGCCGGGTCTGCCTTCTGTTCGGTCATAATCACCCTCCCGGAGATGCCCTTACACCAGTGGTCGGACGTCCCAGATGGTGGATGCGTAATCCAGCACGGATCGATCGCTGGAGAATTTGCCCATGTTGGCGGTGTTCAGGATGGAACGGCGTGTCCATTCTTCAGGGTCTTCGTAGAGACGACTGACCGCTTCCTGGGTGGTGATGAAAGGGCGGTAGTCGGCCAGCGTCAGGTAATGGTCGGAATAGTCGCCCAGATCGAAAAGGCTCTGTATGACGGGCGCAAATAGTCCCGGATCCTCCGGGGAGAAAACCCCACCGCCGATCATGTCGAGCACCTGGCGCAACTCGGCGTCGGTATCGTAATAGTGCCTGGGGTTGTAGCCGGACGCCCGGGTGCTGGTCACCTCATCGGCGGTAAGTCCGAAAATAAAGATGTTCTCACGCCCCACTTCTTCCATGATTTCAATATTGGCGCCGTCCAGGGTGCCAATGGTGAGGGCGCCGTTCAGGGCCATTTTCATGTTTCCCGTACCGGAAGCCTCCATTCCGGCGGTTGAGATCTGTTCTGAAAGATCCGCTGCGGGAACGATTTTCTCGGCTTGGGAAACGCAGTAGTTGGGCAAAAATGCCACCCGCAGGCGTCCCCGGACCTCCGGGTCGACGTTTACCACGGCGGCTACAGCGTTGATGAGTTTGATGATGCGTTTGGCCTGCTGGTAGGCCGGCGCCGCCTTGCCGGCAAAGAGCACGGTCCGGGGCACAGTGGGCGCGGCAGGGTCGGTCTTGATGCGATTATAGAGTGTCACCACGTGGAGCACGTTGAGCAGTTGGCGTTTGTATTCGTGGATGCGTTTCACCTGGACATCGAACAGGGTGTCAGGATCGATGCCCAAACGGATCTTTCTCATCACGTAGCGCGCCAGGCGTTTTTTGTTTTCCCGGCGGATATCGCGCCAGGCGCTGCGAAACGCGGGGTCCTCTGCCAGGGGCACCAGCCCTTTGAGCCGGTCGAGATCACAAATCCATTTGTCACCGATATGCTCGGTAATAAGCGCAGCCAGCGACGGGTTGCACTGTTGCAGCCACCGGCGGGGCGTGATGCCGTTGGTGACGTTTTTGAATCGGCCGGGAAACACCCGGTTGAAATCAAAAAACAGGCTGGTGCGCAGGATGTGAGAATGCAGTTCGGCCACACCGTTGACCGAGTGGCTTCCGATGATGGCCAGGTGCGCCATCCGTACTCGACGTTCTCTGCCTTCCTGGAAGATGGACAGTTTGGCGGGCAGATCGGGTTCGTCGGGATAGCGCTCTCGGATGTCGCCCAGAAAACGGCGGTTGATTTCGAAGATGATCTCCAGATGTCGGGGCAGCAGCCGTCCGAAGAGATCCTCCGGCCAGGTTTCCAGCGCTTCGGGCAGGACCGTGTGATTGGTGTAGGCGAAGGTGCCTTGGCAGATGTCCCAGGCCGCTTCCCATTCCAGGCCTTCTTCATCGATGAGAATGCGCATGAGTTCGGCCACAGCGATGGCCGGGTGGGTGTCGTTGAGCTGGATGGCCACGTAGTCGGGCAGGGCGGTGAAGGAGGACTCCTGCTTACGGTATCGCCGGAGAATGTCAGATAGGGTGGCGGCAACAAAAAAATACTGCTGCTTGAGTCGAAGTTCCTTTCCCGATTGGACCTCGTCGCTGGGGTAAAGGACCCTGGAGATAGTTTCGCTGATGACCTTTGCTTCAACGGCGCCAATGTAATCGCCCTGGTTGAAGTCGGACAGATCGAATTCGCGGCTGCTTTTGGCTGCCCATAGACGCATGTTGGTGACGTAGTCGTCCCCGTATCCCGGGATGAGGATGTCATAGGCCATGGCAACCACGGCTTCACCGCCCACCCATCGCCACCGAAGACGGCCGTCCAGATCGGAGTAAGTTTCTGTGTGGCCGTAAAAGCGGATCAATGATTCGGACGCCAGTCGCTGGATTTCCCAAGGGCTGCCCCGCCGCATCCAGTTGTCGGACTGCTCTTTTTGGTAGCCGTTTTCGATGACCTGGTGGAAAATGCCGTAGTCATATCGGATCCCGTACCCGTAGCCCGGAAGATCCCGGCAGGCGATGGAATCCATGTAGCAGGAGGCCAGGCGACCCAGGCCGCCGTTTCCCAGTCCGGCGTCCCATTCCTCTTCTTCCAGTTCGTCCAGGTCAAACCCCAGTTCCGATACCGCGCTACGGGCCTCGTCCATCATGTCGAGGCTGATCAGATAGTTCTTCAAAAAACGGCCGGGCAGAAACTCCAGGGAGAGAAAATAGACGCGTTTGCTGAGGGTATCGTAGAGAGATCGCTGCGTTTGAAGCCATTTTCCAACAAGGCGGTCTCTCAACGCCAGGGCGAGCGCCGTAAAACAGGCATACTTGTCGGGTTTATAGGGGTCTCTTCCCAGAGATGCCTGGATATGCCGGAGGATATCGTCTTTGAGATTGTCAGGCACTCCGAACAGTGGGGTGTCGTTTCGCTGGGGGCGCTCATCCATCAGGGAAGTCCTCCACGGGGGAAGATGGTGACTTGTCTTGTTATTATCATCGGCGACTTCTCATGCGGTCGCGCCGAGTGACCTAAACCCAGGTTGCGGGTGACGTGTTGGCAGGCGCCGCAAGCGCGCACCGCCATCACCGCTACCCGGGGTCAGGAGGAAGCGCTGCATCAGGGCCGACCGGGCAGGGGGGAATATTACTGAGTATGATACCCATCGGGGGAAACGATGTCAACGATATCGGTGAGTTCGACCTGGCGCTGCGGTCATTTTCGTTTCGGTGCACCAGGAATTCTTGACGCGCATGGTACACCGGTCTGGCAAAGACCGCAATTGTTGACCGTAAGGCCGAAATGGGCCGTGGTGTAGGGGGCCGCAACCTCTCTGATGTACTGTCGGCAGCGAATCTTGTCGTGCCCCTTTTCGGTAATGGCTCCGGCGGGACAGCGCTCGGCGCATTTCAGGCAGTTTCCCCCGTTAAAGAAGCGGCAGTAGGCGTTGTGTGCGGTGTAAGGCCGCGGGGTCGGGGCAATATCGATCCGGGCCACCACCGATCCTAATCGAACCGCTTTGCCGAGGGGAGTAATCAGACCATCGGAAAGACCGAATGTGCCGAGTCCGCAGGCATACGCTGTGTGTCGTTCCGACCACACAGAGGCAAATCCATAGGCGGGAGATGTTTTTCGCTCCCACTGCGGCAGCAGCACCGGCGCTGCGCAGGGGTGGTTTGCATCGGTGAGCGTGTCCGCTACAAATGTCCTGAGGCGATTGTTGAACTGTTCACCAATCAACCGGGACTGAGCCCACCGCTCGCAGGGATATCGGGTTTGCTTCCGGTGGTGATTTTTGGTCTGCGCGGTCTGGGGCAGAACCCAGCTGATGACGGTGAGCGCTTCGGGTGAAATTGGAACATCCGGGAACCGGAGCGCGAACGCATCACTCGGCGTCCAGTAAAATGCGCCGATGTCCTTCTGGAAAAACGTAAACAGCGGATCGGCCCCGTTGGTGAACCCCACCAGCGGTCGGTCCCAAATTTTCTCGGCTTTTTCCTTCTCGAGCCGATTCTCCGGGGAGTTCAGAACGAAATTGACGATGATGCCCGTGACCCATGCTGCCAGCGGCGTCATCTGTTGCTCTCGGGGCATCGGGTGTGTTCCCCTTCCACTGTGCCTTTTACACGGTTGCGGTATATGGGCGACCGTTAAACGTGATCCAGAACCTTGATGGAAACACTTTCCACGATGTCCTTGACCCGCTCCCGATAGGCAATGACATGCGGCGCGATGAGGTGGGCCCGGAATGCTTCGATGTCCTCCCACAACTCCACGATGGTGACGACATCCGGTTCTTTCCGCTGGGTTGGGATGTCGGTGTCGTGGTCCATGGTCGGAGTATAGGTGATACAGCCGCTTTCGGCCTGAACCTGGGGGATGAAATCTTTATAGACGTCTATGAGGGCGTCACGGCAGCCGGGCTTGATTTTAATGGTGGCAATCACATGGATCATCGAATTCTCCTGTGCACCGGTTGACTGTAGAGAGGGATCATACCGTATCACAAACCGGGCCATCGCGGCCAGCGTGGATTCCCGCGCGTCGTAATGGGGCGGGTGCCGGAAGGTAAGGCCGCTGTTGTGAATCGGGCGATGGATGAATGAAAAAAAACATCACTGAGGCGGACGGTGAAGGCGCTTTCCTTTCATCGTGAACGGGCAGGCACGGATACAGATGCCGCAGATCGGAGCGCCGATATTGTCCCGTTTGGCGAAGTCCAGCGTCAGTTTCTCCACGCACCGGGAAAAGAACATGGCCTGGTTGCGCGTGTCATAATGCGCGTCGGTGTTCACTCCCCGGATGGCCCCGACGGGGCAGGCATCGCGGCATCGGAAGCACTTTCCGCAACGGTTTTTCACGGGTCCGTCGGGGGTGAGGGGCGCATTGGTAAGGACTGTCACCAGCCGCACCCGACTGCCGTATTGCGGGGTGATGAGCAGCAGGTTCTTGCCCTGCCATCCCAGGCCGGCCATCCGGGCCACTGCCTTATGACTTACAGCGGCGTGCCAGGTTTCCCGATCCAGCACCTGCGATGCGGGCACCGGCAGCGCTGCGAATCCCTTGCGGTCCAGCCATCGCGCGATGCCAACGGCGATATCGTCCAGTTGGCGGTTGACCGTTTGATAAATGGCGCTGTATTCGGGCGTCGGCGCGGTGTCGATGATTGAAAAAACCGCCCGGGGCAGCGCCACCGCCAGAGAAACGGCAAACCGGTAGGGTGCCAAGAGATCGTAGGGGATGGTCGGAAGCCCTTCCATCAGTGCAACGTCGGCGATTCCCACCATGTCGGCCCCCAGGGACAGAGCGCTCGCTTTGATCTCACGTGTCAAGGTCTCTCTCATAAGCGCCTCTTTAATCGGTATTCAAGCGGAAAGTGTCCGATGTAATATTCAGGCGGCGCATGATTTTTTGAAGCGATGGCCGTCCGAGACCGGAAACCTCTGCACCGCGGGTTACGTTGCCGCCGGTTTTGCTGAGCAAATCAAGCACATATTCGCGCGTAAAACATTCCACGATGTGGTCTTTTGCCTCCTTGTAAGAAAGAATATCCTTTCCCAGTGTAATCTTTACGCTCCCTGCCGGCGGGGCAGGCGCTGCGATGGTCTGCAGCGATGCCAGTGCGTGAAGGGAAACGACCTCCTGTCTTGAAAACATGACCGCCTGCCTGACGACGTTTTGCAACTGCCGGACGTTGCCGGGCCATTTGAGACTGGTCAGGAACTGGAGGGCGTCCGGAGAAAACCGGCGGGTCGGCAGATCCAGCTCCTTGCTGCTGATCATGGCAAAATGGGTGGCCAACAGCGGGATGTCCTCGACGGTCTCGATAAGACTGGGCGTGCGCACGGTGACAACATTCAACCGATAGAAGAGATCCTCCCGAAAGGTTCGTGCGGCTATTTTTTCTTCGATGTCCTGGTTGGTGGCGGCCAGAATGCGCACGTCTGCCTTGAATGCCGTTGCCGCGCCCAAAGGTTTGATTTCTCCGTCTTGAAGGGCGCGCAGCAGCTTGGTCTGGGTCGTGATCGGTATGTCCGCGATCTCATCGAGGAAGAGCGTACCGGTGTTAGCCTCCTCGAAAAGTCCCCGTCGATCTTTGTCAGCGCCCGTGAACGCGCCGCGACGGTAGCCGAATAATTCGCTTTCGAGCAGATTTTCCGGCGTTGCCGGACAGTTGACCGTGATGAACGGGCGCCTGTTGCGGGCGCTCTCCGTGTGCAGCGCCCGGGCGACCAACTCCTTTCCAGTGCCGCTTTCCCCGCGAATCATTACGCTGTAGTCCGAATGCGCCACTGCGCGGATTTGCTCGAAGAGGTGCTGCATGGCCTTGCTGCGACCGATCATTCCATGGAAGTCGGCGCCTTCTACCCGGCCTCGCAGTACTCTGTTCTCCCTGATCAGCCGGTTGCGCTCGAGCCCTTTGACCAGCATGCGGACCAGCGAATCCGTTTCAAACGGCTTGGTGATGAAATCATATGCGCCGCTTTTGATCGCGGCCACGGCCAGCTCGATGGTGCCGTGGGCGGTCATCATGATGCACGTCAACCATGGGTCATCGCGCAGCAGTGCTTTGAGCACTGCCATTCCGTCGATGTCCGGCATGCGGACGTCCAGCAGTACGAGATCCGGCGGACTGTGGTGAATGGACGCCATTGCCGAGCGCGGTTCCGCAAAGGTGTCGCAAATCAATTCGGGCAGCTCGTAGCCCAACAGCCGGCGAAGACCGTCGAGCATGTCCTGCTCGTCGTCGATAATCATCAAGCGCTCACGGCTCATCGGGCACCGCCTTCGGTGGGCACCACCGACAGGCTGACGATAAATTCGGTGAGCCCGTCGGCGGTGGTGCCGACCTGTATCGTGCCGCCGTGATCGGCGACGATGCCATAGCTCACGGAAAGACCCAGGCCCGTTCCTTCGCCGGTCTGTTTGGTGCTGAAAAATGGGTCGAAAATCTTGTCTACGAGCTCCGGTGGAATCCCTGAACCGCTGTCTGCGATGGAGATGTCCACGGTCTTTTTTCTTTTTCGGTACGCGGTGCGGACGCGGATTTCTCCTTTATTCCCGTCCATTGCCTGATGTGCGTTCATAAGAAGGTTTAAAAACACCTGCTTCATTTTGTCGATGTCCACAGGGATGGCAGGAATCCCATCGGCCAAATCCAGGAGAATATCGGTGCCTTGTTTTCGGAACTGCTGGTGCACCATGCCGACGACTTCCTGGAGCGCCTCGTTGATATGCGTCGACCGGGGCTCTGCCAAACGGCTCCGGGCGAAGTTGAGAAGATCCGACACGATCCGCTGGCAGTTTCTGGCTTGTTTCTCTATGGTCTCCACATCCTGCATCTTCTGATCGCTGACGTCGAGCTGGCGCTTGAGCAGATCCGTGTAGCACAGGATGATGCTCATGGGATTGTTGATTTCATGGGCCACACCGGCGGCAAGCTGTCCGAGGGCGGCCATTTTTTCCGTCTGCTGTATACGCTGCTCCACCTGTTTTTCCAGCGTGATGTCCTTGGCGTATCGCAGGATCCCCCAGATGGTCTCATCATCACCCATAATGGGGTAGTAGTACACCATGAAAATCTCGCCGGCCTCGGTGCGCACTTCCTCCTTGGTCTGCTGCCGGCTGCTGATGGCGGTGCTCAACTGGGTGCCTGCCAGCGGGCAGTCGCAGCCACCGGCGAGCGCCTCACAGGGCGTGTCGAGCACATCCTCCAGAGAGCTCCCGTAACGCGTCAGATAGGCCCGGTTGACCATGCGGATGACGAGATTGCGGTCCAGCAGAACCATGACATCGGGGATGCCGTCGAAGACCGACTGGAGCAGTTCCTTGTTTCGAACCAGCGCGGTGATGTTTTGAAGACTCTCCACGGTGATGCCGATCTGGTGGCCGATGGACATGAGCAGCGCTTGCTGCTCGGCGGAAGTTTCCTCGAAATCGACCCCGGCGAAGGTCATGATGCCGAGCACGCGTTCCCGGCAGTTGAGGGGAATGTTGAGGCAGTTTTCGTTTCGCAGACAAGTAAAGATATTGGTGTTGCCCTGGGCTGCTGACCACATGGCCTCCTGCAGACTGGTGGGCGGCTTCGGAGGCTCACTCATTGATCCTGCGGAGATGATCTCGGCGAGTTTGTCGGCGTTGCGGCGGCATACCAACTGAAGCCGGGGCGCCGAGGGATCATCCACGAGAAGATAGATACCCGCGCCTTTGGCGGGGATCAACGCCAGTGCCTGTTCCAGCACGGCGGGCAGGATGTCCTCCAGATGAAACGAGTGGGTGATCAGCTCGGTGATCCGGTTGAGCGTCTGAAGCTCCCTGTTGCGGGTGGTGACCTTGGCGTGCAACCGCGCCCGCGATTTTTCCAGATCCAGAGTGCGCTCGGTGACGCGGGTTTCCAGTTCTTCAGCGTGTGATTCAAGCGCCTCGCGGGCCTGGCGGAGATGGTTGGTCATTTCCTGGGCGGCCTCGGTGAGCTCATGGATTTCGACCTTGGTGTCGGTGTCCTCAAAACGCTCCTGATCGCGCGTCTCTATCAAACCGCTTTTAAAGATGTCGAGGACCCCCGCGAGACTGCGCACGACCATCCGGTTGAACAGGTAGCTGATGAGCACATAAAGAAAGGACAGCATCAACAGGGACACCCAGAATACGGAAAGTGCCTGACTCCGTATTTTTTTCAAGGCCACATTTACCGGGATACTGACTGCCATGACGCCGGCCAGATCGCCTTCCCGATATCCGAAACCCCGCTTGCTGCCGTATAGCGCCAATAGTTTGGGTGGCGCCGAAGTGGGGCTGCCGTGGCAATTGAGGCAGGATGCCTCCATGTACACCGGGCGGGCGTGGATAAAGCCGGTATCACCGTCCATGCGGCGGATTCCCTGCCAGCGGTTCTGCCCGGGGTTGTGTTGAAAATAGTCGATGAGCTCACGCTCGGTGGGAGAGGGGGTCGACAAGGGATTGCGGGCGTTCACCGACACGCGCCGGTAGCGGTATTCGGGCAGGTTTTCATTGAACCGGTCCATGACCGCCCGCGTGACATATGACGTGGACATGGCTTCCAGAATGAATGCGTCCGTGCCCGCCATTTCATACATTTTCGGTCGAAGCACGTCTCGCACATAGGATCGGGTCGATTCTACAGCGGCCATCACCATGCGTGACTTGCTCAGTGCGGTTTCCTCGAGAAGCCTTTTTTCATGGGAATAAATCAGGAATGCGGTGAGACCGCAAAAACACACAAACACCGCACCCAGGGCGATCTGAAACTGCATCTGAAGGCTGGTATGGCGCCGTGGCGATGACGGCTGACCGGAAGGAAGCTCCGGCGATGATGCCTTGTCCATGGGGTTCTCCCTGCGAAACACAGACACTTTTACCGATGTCTATTGAAAAAAACGGCCGGGCACCGAGGCATTGGACCGTTTTGCTGTAACAGGCCGTATAAAGACCCTGCAAACCATGGGCCAGTCTAATCGACCTGAAATCATAAGAGATTTCGGGCTTTTCATATCACGATATCCCTAACGAGGCGCCTCCTCGAGGAGGCACTGCATCCTTTAGGAGGCGTTTTCCAGCTGATAGCCGCTCTTTCCAAGAAGGTCAACAGATAGCTGATTACCTTGGAATTACTTGCATAATTGATTTTTCACCATTGCCCGGACCCTGCCCACGGCAGTTGGCACGACCTGTGCTCTTTAGGGCACACCTGGAGCCTTGATTGTGAGGGGACGAGCGGATCCTGAGTCGGCGGCGTTGGGACGGCGCCCAAGGCGACAGAGCGACACAGTAGCGAACAGTAAGGTTTCGATCCGATGCGACGCATGGGGTCAATAGAAGCAATCAAAATAACCATTTTAGGAGAAGGAGACGTGTATGTCGACAAGTGAGATCGTAGTCGATAAGGGCAAGTCTTCATTGTCCGATTTATGGACAAAGGAAGACTACTGGGCCATCTGGCTCGGATTTTTCATCATCGCTGTGTCTATGTTTCTGTACTTCAGTTACGCGCCGTCCGCGGAGTACAAGGAAAAGATCGAAAAGGCCAATGCGGTCATGACTGCCGAAGCCGGTCGGGCACCGTTTAAAACCATTGCCTGGTACACGGCCAAGGATGCGAAGTCCAAGCTGAAGGCCTCCGGCACACCCGTGGGCAAATTCATGTCCCACTGGACCAAGCGCCCCGGTTCCTGGTCGACCAATCCGATCGACGCGTTCGTCATGAGCAAGGAAAAGGCCGAGGCCCTGAACGAAGCGGCCAAGCCAAAGTACGCGGCGGCCAAGGAAAAGGCGGCGGCAGCATTGTCGGCAGCGTCGGCAACCGAAGCGGCCGCCGCCACCGCCGGTTTCCAGGATGGGGCCCTGAACACCACCGCCGTCGACAAGATCGACGCCTGGCGGGCTGCCCACAAGGCCGAAGGCAAGGCCAAGAGCAAGGTCAGCCACAAGGCCTTCAACTACATTCCCACGCTGGTGGGGCTGTGCATCGTCATGGCGCTCTTTTTCGCTGTCGGTATCCACTTTGTCGGCAAGGACACCAAGGGTTTTCTGGTCGGTTTCGGGGCCGTTTTTGGTGTGTCGGTGCTGGCCTATGTCATGGGCGGCCAGTCCTTTTCCAAGCAGTACGGCATCGGCGCCGAGGCATGGGGCGTTGTGATCGGCATGATCATCGCCAACACGATGGGAACGCCCAAGTGGGCCAAGCCCGCGCTGGAAGTTGAGTTTTTCATCAAGACCGGTCTCGTGCTGCTGGGTGCCGAGGTCATGTTCAACAAGATCATCGCCATCGGTCTTCCCGGCATTTTCGTCGCATGGGTCGTTACGCCGATCGTTTTGATTTCAACGTATATGTTCGGGCAAAAAATTCTGAAAATGCCCTCGAAGACCCTGAACGTCGTGATTTCCGCCGACATGTCGGTGTGCGGGACATCGGCGGCCATCGCAACGGCCGCCGCCTGTCGCGCCAAAAAGGAGGAATTGACCCTGTCCATCGGTCTGTCACTGGTATTTACCGCCATCATGATGGTCGTCATGCCTGCATTCATCAAATTCGCCGGCATACCTGAGATTCTGGGCGGCGCATGGATGGGCGGCACCATCGACGCCACCGGCGCGGTCGCCGCGGCGGGCGCCTTTCTCGGCGATAAAGCCCTATACGTGGCCGCCACCATCAAGATGATCCAGAACGTACTGATCGGTGTGACCGCTTTTTGCGTGGCCGTTTACTGGTGCGCCAAAGTCGACTGCGTCGAAGGCCAGAAGGTCAGCGTTCTGGAGATCTGGCATCGTTTTCCCAAGTTCGTCCTGGGTTTCATGGCCGTCAGCATCCTGTTTTCCATCCTGGACAGCGCCATGGGCAGCGATATGGGCTACGCCATGCTCGACCATGGCGTGATCCGCGGCGGCACCCGTCTTTGCCGCGGCTGGTTCTTCGCGCTCTCCTTTGCGGCGATCGGACTGGCTACCAACTTCCGCGAGTTGGCCAAGTACTTCAAGGGCGGCAAGCCGCTGATCCTTTATGTCTGTGGCCAGAGCTTCAACCTGGTTCTGACCCTGACCATGGCCTACATCATGTTCTACCTGGTATTCCCCGAGATCACTGCCAAGATCTGATAAATCAACGGCATTCCGGCCCCTTTACCGGGGCCGGAATGTCGCCGCACCTATCAGCGGGTGCAGGGAGAAATCGATGATAGATGAAAAACTCAGCGTCCGTTTGTGCCGATTCGCCGTAGCTGTCTGCTGCGTTCTGTTGTTTTCAAACGTGCTGCTGCCCGCCCTGACCCGGTCCTGTGACCGGCTCGAGCGCATGGCGGCGGCCCTCGAAGACAGCGGAATCGACCCCAGTCGCTATTACTACACCGACGTGCCGGCCGTCGGGGAGGCCATCCATGCAATCGACAATTCCCTACGCTTTGCGCCCACCGCCAAAAGGCCAACCCCTCGCTGATTGTCTTAGTTGGTGCCCATCCATAAACGGCGTCTTTCGGTCCAGCGCGGCGTTTCTGGATGGACACTAGTTGGTGTCCGTCCATATGGGGCTAATCCGCCGGGTAATACTCTGATATGACGTGGGATACCCGCTGCAGCCACCGATCGCGCTGTGCCATAGACGAGGTGACCACAACGTTGAAAGTCTCCCGGTAGACGTTCGACACGCCGCACAGGCCAAATATGCAGCGCTTCCAGATGTTTTCTATCGGATCGCCGAAAACGGACGACTCTCGGGCGGTTGGAGTGTTGGATGTGTTGAAAACGACAGCGCTGCGGGCGGCAAGGAGGCCCCGGGGAACGCCTTCTCCGTCGTCACCGTCGATAAACTCGTAGGCCACTCCTGGCCGGATGACCCGATCCACCCATCCTTTAAGAATGGCCGGCGGCTGCCCCCACCAGTTGGGGTGGACGATGACGATGCCATCGGCGGCGGCAATCTCCTGGCAGTGTGATGCGATGTCCGGGGGCAGGGGGGACTCCCTGGCAAACTCGATCGCCGGCAACAACGGGTCGAATTCTTCGCCATAGAGGTCGTGAAATGACACCTGGTGACCGTTTGCCATCAAAACGTCTACCGCTGTGAAGGCGATGGCATGGTTGAAGCTCTCTGGATCGGGATGGGCGAGAATGAGGGATAAACGCACCTGGAATCTCCTTGGACTACGTAAGTAGTTAAGTCAATTTAAAATCTTATTCGATTCTGATAAGGTGCGGTAAATAAAACAGGGATTTGTTCGGTTTAGGCGTTCCCTGGTTGCGGGCGTTTCCCGCGATTGCGATTAATCACTCCCATTGATGGGAGACCGCTCCGGAAAGTGCCATCATGGCCATGTCTGCTGAAATCAACCAGGAGATAGAAAAACGATTTCTGGAAATCGAGGCCTATCGGTCCCACAGTCTTTTCAAAGAAGCCATGATCCGATGTAGGGACTTGGCGGCATTTATTCGAGAAAACGACAGCGTTCTCAATAAACGGAAACTGCTAACCCAACTTTCCCTGAAAGTAAAGGAAATCAATTCCGGGGCTCAGACTTTCGATGCATTCTCGGAAACGGTGGAGATGACGCCGAAGGTGCAGAAGGTCGTCAGCCGGTTATTCACGTCGGGCAAGGGCGGAAGGGCTTCAACGGCTTTTGAAACAGCTACGGCGCTGCTGGTTTTCGGACAGCGGACGGCGGCCATGACGGCATTCAGAGCGCTGCTTGATGAAGATAACCTCCGCGTTGCAGCGGCAAAGAGTATCATTCGCTGCCATTTGGGCGATGGCCACCTCAAGCGGGCTGTCAATCAGTATATCGTCTGGTTAAAGGCGGACACGTTTCCGCCAAGCCACTTGGACAGCGTTCGCAGCTTCCTGCAGGCGGTCCTGGAAAAGAAAGGCTTTCGCAAACAACTGCCCGGACCGACCGTCGGCAAAGATACCTTACCGGAACTGTCAATTGAAGAGGTGCCAGTCGATTATCTGTCGATTGTTTTACCGTATGCAGATAAACGCTTCCGCAAAAAGCAGATCATGCTGGACGTCAACTTCCAGCGGGGGAAAATGATCAACTGCATCGTCCTAAAATCCGAGGAGGCCTTCATCGGTTTTCTAAAGGCCGGCATGGTGTTTCCCGACGTTCAGGTCAATGCCACCAATATGATCTCATTTTGTTCGGTCCGTCTGGCAGAGGTCAGTAAAATCAATGAGGGACGGCTCAAAGGGGATACCACCATCACGATGGAAGTGATGGATGGCGCCAGCGCGGTATCCTAAACGCATTAAAACCAATCGCCCCAGCTCACCCAATCCCAAGGTGTCGATGACAGACGTTGGGGTCATCGTCCAGATCAGCGGCAGCACCCTCCCACACCACCCGTCCTTTTTCGATGATCACATGACGGTCACAGATTTGCGACAGGGAATGGATGTCCTTGTCGATGACGAGAATGGAAAGACCGCTGCCCTTGAGGCGAAGAAGGCTTTTCCAGATCTGCTCACGGATGAGCGGCGCCAAGCCTTCGGTGGCTTCATCCAGAATGAGCAGCGCCGGGTTGGTCATGAGCGCTCGTCCAATGGCGACCATCTGCTGCTCCCCGCCGGAGAGTTGGTTGCCATAGTGGCCCAGCCTGTTAGCAAGGCCGGGAAACAGCGTGAAGATATCGTCAAGGTGCCAGCGCATCGGCCCCTGAACAGTGCGGGCGGCCGTTGCCACGAGATTTTCTTTGACGGTGAGCGTGGGAAACACCTGGCGTCCTTCCGGCACCAGACCGATGCCCATGCGGGCGATTCGAAACGGTGGAAGGCCGCTCGTCTCGGTCCCGTTGAACGTGATGGACCCGGCGGATAATCGCGTCAGCCCCATGATGGCGCGAACCGTGGTCGTTTTACCCATGCCGTTTCGCCCCATGAGCGACACCATTTCTCCGGCGCCGACATTCAGAGACATGCCAAAGAGCACCTGGAAAGTGCCGTAGCCGGCGGATATGGATTCAACCTTAAGCATGAGTGCTCTGTCCGGATGCAGGGTGATCGTTTCCGTTGACGCGGCACCAGTTGGCGCCCAGATAGGCTTCCCGAACTTCAGGGTGCCCCTGAATGTCGTCGGGGGTGCCGGTGACGATGCAGCGGCCGTAAACCAGAACACTGATACGGTCGGCCAGGGAAAACACCACATCCATGTCGTGCTCCACCAGGAGCATGGCGTAACGTCCCTTGAGCCCGGCCAACAGGGTGATCATGTCCGCAGTTTCCCGGCACCCCATTCCCGCTGTGGGCTCATCCAGCAGCAGGATGCGGGGCGTGGCGGCCAGGGCCATGCCGATGCCGATCTGGCGCTGTTCGCCGTGCGAGAGCCGCCCGACAGGGATGCGCGCCTTTCCGGCCATCCCCAGTTGCTCGAGGATCGCCATAGCCGGATCGATGAGCGATGAGATGTCGCGGGCATCCTGCCAGAATCGAAAACTGTGCCCCCGGTGGGCCTGGACGGCCAGTGCAATGTTTTCAAGCGCGGTAAAGCCGCCGAAGATATTGGTGACCTGAAACGTGCGGGCGATACCCATGAGGGCACGGCGGTCGGTTGCGATGCGGGTGATGTCGTGGCCGTCAAAGACAATGCGCCCTTTATCCGGGGGCAACACCCCGGCCACCTGGTTGATGAGAGTCGTCTTGCCGGCGCCGTTGGGGCCGATCAGGGCATGGATTTCACCGACGCCCACCGAGAGGCTGACATTGTCGGTGGCCGCCACGGCGCCAAATCGTTTTTCCAAACCGATAATATCAAGAAGCATTGCCATCAGGTTTTTTTCCTTCCCGAAACCAGTCCGTAAATACCGTTTCTGGCGTAAAGGACCATGATGATGAGCAGGGGGCCTAATAGAATCATCCAGTGTTCCGTATAGCCGGAGAGAATTTCTTCAGCCACCAGCAGACCCGCTGCCCCCAGGACCGGTCCCACCAGAGAGCCCATGCCCCCCAGGATGACCATGATGAGGATGTCGCCCGAGCGGGTCCAGTGCATGAGGGCCGGGCTGATGTAAAGCGTCTGGTTGGCGATGAGGGCACCGCAAAGCCCGGCCAGAGCGCCCGCAATGACAAAGCAGACCAGCTTGTAGCGAAACACGGGAAACCCGATGGCGCGCATGCGGGGCTCGTTTTCCCTGAGTCCCTGAATCACCGTGCCGAATCGGCTGTGTACCAGGCGGCGACAGACGAAAAGGGTCAGCAGCAGCAGGGCGAACACCAGGTAGAAAAAGACCGTGTGATTGTGGATATCGAATGCGGCACCGAAGGTGCTGCGCCCGGACAGGGCCATGCCATCGTCGCCGCCGTAATCCTGAAGGCTCGAAAAAAAGTAATAAAGCATTTGGGAAAAGGCGAGCGTGATCATAATGAAATAGACGCCGGAGGTGCGAAGGCATACCGCGCCGATGATCATCGCGAGAATCGCGGCCCCTCCCATCGCCGCCGGCCAGGCGATCCATGCACTGGTGACGCCGTGAAAAGAGAGCAGCCCCACGGTGTAGGCGCCGGCCCCGAGAAAGGCGGCGTGCCCGAAGCTCACCATGCCTCCGTAACCAAGAATGAGGTCGAGGCTGACAGCGCAGATACCGTAAATCATAATGCGGGTGGCCAGTCGGGTGTAGTAGGTCTCGCCAGCCAGCGGCACCAGTGCCAGGACCCCCAGCAGAATGCCGACCGTAAGATACCGAAAAGGAATGGCGGGGCGCTTATCCATGGGCGGGGAAAAGTCCCTGCGGGCGCCAGAAAAGCACGCAGGCCATGAGGATGTATATGGCCATGCTTGCCAGCGCCGGCGGCAGCAGTACCCGGCCGAACGTGTCCACCATCCCCACCAGCAACGCGGCGATGAACGCGCCGCGCACCGAGCCGATGCCGCCGATGACGATCACGACGAAGGCGAGGATGAGGATGGGCTCTCCCATGCCGACTTCCACCGAGAGAATGGGGCCGGCCATCATGCCCGCGAACCCGGCCATGCCAGCCCCGATTCCGAACAGCAGGGTAAACAGCAGACGGACGTTCACCCCCAGGGCGCCCACCATTTCACGATTGCAGGAGCCGGCGCGAACCACCATCCCCAGACGGGTGCGGGTAATCACGACGTACAGGACGATGGCGACGATCAGCCCTGCGGCAACGATGGCCAGCCGGTAGATGGGATAGGGGACGCCGGGCATGATCTGAACCGACCCTGAAAGAGCGGCCGGTATCGACATGAAATGGGCCTGCGGTCCCCAGATGATCCGCACCAGTTCATTGAAAAACAGGATCAGTGCAAAGGTGGCCAATACCTGATCGAGATGATCCCGGTGATAGAGCCGTCTCAGGACCACCACCTCGATGAGCGCGCCAATCATCGCCACCAGGGGGATGGCCAGCACGACCGCCAGGGTAAAGGATCCGGTGGCCCTCAACAAGGCAGCCGCGATATAGGCACCCACCATGTACAGAGCGCCATGGGCCAGGTTGATGAGGTTCATGATGCCGAAAACCAACGTCAGTCCGGCAGACATGAGAAACAGCATCACCCCGAACTGGAGGCCGTTGATGGCCTGAATGATTAGAATTTCAGCAGACATTGGATAACACTATTTCATCGGGCACTGCCCGGCATACGCGTCGGGGTGGTCCACGAATGCGGTAGCCACGGTTTCAGTGGTCAGCTGGTCGTCTATTTTCACCACTTTGCGGATGTAAAAGTTCTGAATGGGAAAATGGTTGTTGTTGAACTTAAAACCGCCGCGGACCGATTTGAAATCGGCTTTCGCAAAAGCCCGGCGCACCGCATCGCGGTCTTTCAGATTGCCTCCGGTGGCAGTCAGCGCGCTGTCGATCAGCAGCGCGGCATCATATCCCTGAGCCGCAAAAAGGGAGGGCAGGCGGCCGTAGGTCGCCTTGAAGTCTTTAACGAACTTCTCGTTGACGGGGTTTTTAAGATCCGGAGACCAGAAACTGGAGTTGAGAATGCCGAGGGCCGCGTCCCCCATGGCCGGAAGAACCATCTGCGCCGTTGTAAAGGCGGTGGTGTAAAGCGGGATTTCTTCCTTGAGTCCGGCTTGGGCGTACTGCTTGACGAAGTTGATCCCCATGCCGCCGGGATAGAACACAAAGACGCCGTCGGGTTTTACCGCCCTGAGCTGGGTGAGTTCGGCTGCGTAGTCGGGCTGGTTGATTTTGGTGTAGACCTCGCCGACCACCGCGCCCTTGAAGTAGCGCTTCACGCCCTCGAGAGCGTCCTTGCCGGCCTGGTAGTTGGGGGCCATGAGGTAGAGCCGTTTTACACCGATGTCCTGGATGTATTTGCCCATGGCTTCGTGGGTCTGGTCATTTTGCCAGGACACCGTGAAAAGATCCGGCAGACACTGGGCGCCGGCCAGAGGGGAGGGGCCTGCGTTGGCGCTCACCAGGAAAAGTCCTGCATCGGTGATGGGCTTGGCGACGGCCATCATCACGTTGGAAAATACGATGCCGGTGATCATATCCACCTTGTCTTTTTCGATGAGCCGGGTGGCCACCTGGACGCCCACGTCTGGTTTCAGCTGATCGTCGCCGACGACGATCTCCACATCCTGCCCGCCCAGTGTGCCGCCGCTGTGGGTCAGACCCAGTTTGAATCCGTCGAGAATGTCCACCCCGAGGCTGGCTGCCGGACCGCTCATGGTGGCCATGTATCCGATTTTCAGATTGCCCGCCGTGGCCGCCGTGGCGGGCAACAGCAGAAACAGTGCAATGATGATAGAGACCGTTCGTCGCATAACCCTGTGCCTCCTGTGTAGATGGGAATCAGTGGTGGGTACCCTGGCGGGCACACTTAGCTCGGCTATACAATTGGTAAAGACAACTTGTCAAGTTGTCCTTGCTTCATCTGGAAGCGGCGATGGGGTCAGCGACGGTGGGGTTGCCTGTTCGGCGGTGGTAACAGTGTAAGGGGGCTGGAAAGGAAGGCGGGTGCAGTGCGGGCAAACGAACGGCGCATCCTTATGGGATTGAGCGTTGAGAATTTACAAAACCGAAAAAAGTGATTTGAACCGCAGAGATCGCAGAGGAACGCAGAGAATACGTTTAATAGTTAATGGGTTTTCTTTGCGTTCTCTGCGTCCTCTGTGGTGATTTCAGGTTTTTAAATTGGCCATTGGAATTGAAAATTGTGGTTCGCCTCGGAGATTGACCTTTGGAAATTCCTCAGGCGCCGAGCAATGGATAGTCGGTATAGCCCTTGGGGCCGGGCGTATAGAAGGTCGACATGTCCGGTGCGGTCACGGCGGCGCCGGCTTTCCAGCGGGCCACCAGATCGGGGTTGGCCAGAAACGGCCGTCCCACTGCGACAAGATCGCATTTTCCGGCGGCGATGTCGCTTTCGGCACGCTCGGCATCGTAGCCGCCCGATAGGATCAACGTTCTCTTATAAATCTTGCGGAACGTCTCTTTGATGGCATCGGGTACCGGCGGGGCGCCCATGGGCGAGTGATCCACAAGATGGATGTAAACCAGACCTCTGGTTTCGAGCTGCTCGGCCAGGTAGGTGTAGTCGGCCGTCATCTCGTCGTACACCGGCATATCGTTGAACACACCGAACGGCGAGAGCCGGATACCCACCCGGTCCTTACCAATGGCGCGGATCGTCGCTTCGACCACTTCCAGTACGAAACGGGCGCGGTTTTCAATCGGGCCGCCATAATTGTCAGTACGCCGGTTCGAGTTCGGACGGATGAACTGTTCGAGCAGATAGCCATTGGCGCTGTGCAGCTCGATGCCGTCAAAACCGGCCGCCACGGCGTTCTCCGCGGCCTGAACAAATTCTGCTAAGGCCGTCTTGAGATCCGCCGCGGACATCTCCTGAGGCGCCGGATGTGGCTTCATGCCTTCGGCATCGGTATACATTTCTCCGGCGGCCGCCACGGCCGACGGCGCCAGCAGGCGTGCCCCGGCGGGCAGGTTCAGCGGATGCCCGATGCGCCCGCAATGCATGAGCTGGATAAATATCCGCGCCCCCTTGGCGTGCACGGCATCGGTGATGGGTTTCCACCCGGCGCTCTGGGCGGAGGAAAATATTCCCGGTATGCGCGGATAGCCTAAGCCATTGGGGGAGGGTGAGGTGCCTTCGGTAATGATGAGTCCCGCCGCCCCGCGCTGGGCATAGTATTCCGCCATCAGCTCGGTGGGGACATTGTCGGTGGCGCGGCAGCGCGTCATCGGCGCCATGACCAGGTGGTTTTGCAATTCCAAGGGGCCTAAACGGGTCTTCGAATAAATATTGGACATGATTGAATCCTCCCTTGAGGTATGGTGCTGATAGAATGCATCTGAAGTTTGTCTAAAGACCAACTGGCGATTTGTGCATAAGCGCATTCAATTATCCAGGTTTGCGGCGGATATAAAGCTCCTTTTCAACCCGGGCCACTACATCCCCGGCCCGGTCAACGACATCCACGGCAAGCACCGGGCAGTATCTGGCCCCGTTTTGCGTTTGCCGCATCGCTTCGTCGAGCCGTTCCTGAGGCAGCCGGAACCGCGCGGTCACCATGCCCTTTCCCGGGCGCTTGAATGTGATCGCCGCCGACTTGTCCCAGACGATATATTCCGGCCCCAGGTTTTTCATCACCAAAAGCATGAAAAACGGATCGGTCATGGCGTAGAGACTGCCTCCAAAGTGGGTGCCGTTTCTGTTAGTGCAATGTACTTAGCCGACACTAATAGTTTGCTCTGTTTCACCTGTTGACAAAATCTAATTCTACGACGAAAGAAGATCAAACGCAAACTTCGACAGGACGTAAGACACTCATGGGATTCATTCACAGACTGACAAATGATCGCCGCTTCATGAAACTGCTTTTAAACTGCTATCCTCCTTATATAGGTGCTGGCATTCGTGTGTCCAGAATATCGCAGGATTTCCGCGAACTGGACGTTTCTATGGGATTGCACTTTTATAATCGCAATTATGTGGCCACCCATTTTGGCGGAAGTCTTTACGCTATGACAGATCCCTTTTTCATGCTCATGGTGATGAAGAACCTGGGACCGGGATATATAGTCTGGGACAAGTCAGCTAAGATCACTTTCAAAAAGCCAGGAAAGGGCAGGGTGACGGCTCGCTTTCGGCTGTTGCAGGCGCAGCTTGACGAAGCGGCAGCCCTGACAATCAACGGTGCACGGTACTGTCCTGTATTCTCTGTGGATGTTGTAGATCAAGCTGGTGAGGTGGTGGCACTGGTTGAAAAGGAACTCTATATCCGCCGAAAGTCTGTAGATACTAACTAACCGCTAACACATACCTCAGCACTACAGAATCCCCTTGTTGTTTCGGCAGCAAGGGGGATTTTTGTTGCAATTTGCTGCGATGGTATAAGAAAACTGCCTATAGATATAAAAACTCATGAAGTAGTTTCTGTTATATTTTCCAAGTCGGGAAAAATCAAGTACCTGGGCGGCAGTTTTCCTAATTGAACTTCGCTATTCAATTTGCCAAATAGAGATATTAGTTCAGTCAAGATTTTATTTAGCTTTTCAGATTCTATAGAAACCTGCTTAAGGTTATCGTCAATACTACGGACATTTGAGCCTGAAAGGTAGTACTCCACTTCGGCAATTTCAGTCGCCTCATAAATAAATTCTTTTGCCGATTCTAACTTATCTATAAGGCCTTGAAATAACTTTTCATAATAGAAATGCCTTTCTCTTATTTCATTTCTTCCAAACATTTTAGAAGGGATAAAAAGTCTCGATAGCTCTAATGAATCTTTAGATTGTGCTAATGCTACCTTACAATTATAAAAGATTTCAATATTAATAATTATGGTTTCAAACAACTTAGCAATTTTAAACATCAACTTATCATCAGAAGAGTTTGTGATTAAATTATCATATCTTGTTTTAAGGGCTTCAATTTCTAATTGTTTATCTAATTTTATTCTTTTTTCATTAAGATCAATTAGACTCTGAATCTTTTCTGGGTTATAAATATCAGCTATTCCTTTATAACTATCCATTAATTTACTTTGATCCAGCAGAGTTGATCTAAGACTTGATATTTCAATGGATAATGTTTCAATTTTCTGCTTTTGGTACTTTATAGTAAACAAAAACCCAATAGACAGAATAACCGTGTTTACAATTTCTATCCAATGATTGATAAGCCAGTCCATATTTCACCCTTCAGTCAATTGCGATCAGTGAGCTTTAATTAACTATCTAATCAGTTTATCAATTGTTTTCTCAAGCAATTTGAAAATTGAGCTAGCTTTAACGGCTTTATCTTCACTGTCTGCTTTAACTTCCTGCCCAAAAAACTTTTCGGTAAATTTTTCTTTAATTGCATCTTGTTTTTCTTTGGGCAGCAATTCCAGATAAGGTCCAATTGAAGTTAATTCTAATTCCATTTTTCTATTATATATCTCGTTCTTTCTGTGCATCGAAGATTGCTGTGCCGAGTAGCCTGCGGGGACTAAAAGTATTATAGCTATAAACAATCTAAATAGCGCAATCTGCCAACTGAAACCATTAGCGTCTATTCCGTAAACAAACCATGCTACAACTCCAGCAGCAATAACCATAAAAAAGATTGCAGTGTTCCTAAAGTTGTCAGCAAGGCGTTTTTCTTCATTTGCAATTTTTTTGTAGTTCCCAGTTATTCCATGATCTGCAATAATGTTTACAATTTCCCTGGCTTTTTTGGCTTGAGATTGTAAGTCTTTAATAATTTCATTTGAGTCATGGTCAATTGATTTTTTCATTACATCAATTTTTTCTGCAAATAGGTTTAGCTTAGTTTCAATTACATTTTTTAACTTATCCTGTTGAGTATTAAGGCTATCTTTAAGAATCGCTATAGAAGTTGCTGCCTCTGACGCATTTTTTTCAATTATCTTTGCTTGTTGGTTGTTGAGATCGCTTTTTAAGGTTTCAAATTCTTTACGTCTTCTATCTTCACCTTCTGAAAATTGACCTTGAAAAGCATTGATTGCAGTGTCAATTCTTTCTGTTTGTCTTTCAACTTTTTCGTTATAATCCATGGAAGCCGATTGAATAATATTGAGTTGTTCTTTAAGATCAGTAATACTCTTTAGAAAATCTTTCTTAGTAGAGTTTATGTTTGAAATAACTTTTCCATATTCATCGATAAATTTATTATTTGCGTTATAGGCTCTGATTGTATCATCATTATCCTTTACATCATATACCCTTGGAAGATTTAAATAAAAATTTTCTACTCTTGAATTTGCACTTGTTAATTGATCAACAGCATTAGTGTTTTTAAAACTAACTAAATCACTTTTTATGTTTTGCAAAATATTATTCACTCAACTTTCGGGATTCGTTGAGAAGCTGATATTTCTGTTTCTCACGAGGCCCAAAGTATTCATGGTCACATCCATGGCTACATAGAAAAAGGCCTCGAACGTTTTCTGGCAATAGGATCCAATGAATCGCAATCGATCTGCCGCCGAGGTCAGTATACGCATCAGCGCTTCAAGGAACGAAATATCGCGTATCTCCTCGCAGCAGGCATGGAACAAATCTCCGAAACTGCGGTGATCTGTTGATAATCGGCAGTGATAAGCCAAAAACATATATCGCATGAACACGATGCTGGTGTGGCCAATCAAGGCATCGAAGTCACGGCATTGAATTTCCTTGGCCAAGCACAGGTGCTGCTTGATCATCTTGAAGAAAACCTCGATGTCCCAGCGTTTTCCGTAGATACGGACAATCTCTTCATCGGGCAAATCAATGTCGGTAGACAAGATCGCCAGCCAGTCCCTTTTGGTTCTGTCGCGGACGAATACCAGTTTACACGGCAACCCACTGGAGAGCGTTACAACTGTACTTGCAAGGATTTTGGCCCGACCCCGGCGTTTTTTCAGTCGACGATAGATGGCCATCAGATCCATATTTTGGCCTTGAAAACGATAGTGAACCGTTCGGATCTTTTTCACCATCCCGATTACCGGCACCAGGCCGGCAAGGGATGTGACCGTGGCCGGCATGGTGAACCAACTGTCCATCAGTAGATACCGTGCCGTCAAGCCCGCCTTTAATGCGCGCTTAACCATATCGCCGAGATGGTCTGTAGCTTTCACGGTGGCCTCCGCTCGACGCTGATGGGCGCAGCAACGCCGGTCCACTGACTTGATCGTTTGGCAAAGACGTTTTTGCTCATCAGATGAAGACAGCAGTGCGAAATCTACGGGCAGGCAACTGGCACCATCGGACCAGCACAATGTCAGCATACGGAAGCCTTTGATGTATTTGCCCGTCGAGTGGTCGTAGACAGGCGATAGCAGTTCAACTTTCTTGGATCGTGATCGGTCGTAAATGCTGTCGTCGATGATGAAAACAGATTCTCGATCGTCATCGGTCAAGCGGTTGAAGACCATGAATATCCGCCTGGCCAGGGACAATACCAGCTTGCGCCAGTTATGCCGTACGCCTTTGAGCAGCTCGTAGGCGGCATCTTTTCCGAACGGCTGGTTTTGGTTCAGGACAATACCGCGGTAAAAATTTTGTCCCATAAACGAGAGCTTGAAAATCGACTGTGTCAAAGAGCAAACGCTGTGGCCATGTCTTTTTCGGATGCCACATTGATGAAGCAAAGTGCCGATCCGGAATCGATTGAAGAAAGTATCAATTTGCCCGTGAGCGCGAATGTCTGCTTGCGATTGGGAGCTAATCTTGCTATGGTCCATTTGAGCCCTTTCCTGTTGATATTATTGTGAATTGTCGCAAATCCACTATAAATCAACGGATTGGGCTCTTCAACTTATTTCTTCATGAAATCAGCAAGATAGGTCATATTTTTACTGCCCAAGCTCAACCCCGAAAGTTGAGTAATAAATGATGGGGAAGCCTACGAATTTGGTTCCGACATTCACATTGGGCTATTTAAGGATATCACGATACATGGCGGAGGTAGGTTAGTCACCCATGGCGACCAAGTCGTTGAGGTCTTTGACTTTATCCATGGTATCCCCCAAAAGGATAAACCTTCGCCGTTGATTGTTAATTACAGTGCTCATGGATCAAATGGACAGGATGGTCGTGCGGGAGTTAATGGAAATAATGGCCAAAATGGCTCGGACGGTGAATATTATGCGTTCCCAACGGTCAATGGTGGCCAGGCGGACTATAACAATTTGAAGTATATTACAGTAAAAGAAGCAACTGAGGGAGAAAAAGGTCAGCCAGGCCAAGGTGGAGGAGTAGGCAGTCAGGGTGAAAGAGGAACTGACGGCGGTCTTCTTGTCATCAAGGCTAAGGAAGTTAAAGATGTCGTAATCCGCGCGTACGGAGGAACGGGAGGCAATGGCGGAAACGGGGGGCATGGTGGTAATGGGGGGGATGGGGGAAAGGGGGGCTCTGCTTGGGTGTTATGGTGTGGATTTTCTCCCTGGTTTAAGCTGCTGATAAATGGCGGCCCCGGTGGTGATGCTGGTGACGGGGGGGATGGGGGAAATGCAGGTAATGGGGGGAGTGCCCCTGCTGTCGAGGTATTCGCTGCAACAAAACCAGGATTGGTAATTGATATTCGAAACGGTATGCACGGTATGCCTGGGCAGGGTGGTCAACCCGGAACCCCTGGAAGCGGGGGTCGTAGAGGTGGGAGTGGCGCAAGAGCCGCAAGTGGGGCTCAAGGATCGCCAGGTAGCATCGGCAACTTTCTAACCGATACTGCCTGGGCTGAAGGAGACTAACCTTTAAAACGCATCGAGAATTCTCACCACCCAGCTACCTACAATCTCGGTCCTTAGAATCGATAAGGTCTAACCCCGGCAAAAGGAGGCCCCATGCCAGCCATCTCCATAGAAACGCAGGATAATATCGTCACCATCCGCCTGACCAACGGCGTGACCAACGCCATCTCACCTGAAATGGTGTCGGAACTGGACGCGGCACTGACCGAAACTGCGATCGCCGCCCACGGCGTCGTCATTGCCGGCGGAGAGAAATTTTTCAGCATGGGGTTTGATCTGCCGCGGTTGATTGACATGGATCGCACAGGCATCGGCGCATTTTTCACGGCCTTCAATGACATGCTCCTGCGACTGTTCACCCTGCCCGTCCCTACGGCCTGCGCCATGACCGGGCATGCGGTGGCCGGCGGGTACATCATCGCGCTGGGCGCCGATGTGCGCATCGCCGCGCCAAAGGTGAAACTGGGACTGAACGAGATCAAGCTGGGGCTGCCGGTGCCCTATCTGGCAGATATGATACTGCGCCTTGCCGCGCCAGACCGCGTGGCCACCGAGGTGCTTTACCTTGGGAATTTTATGGCCGCAGCCGAGGCTGCCCCGCTGGGACTAGTGGACGCCGTCGTTTCCAAAGAAACGGTTGAGACGGAGGCCATGAACCGAATCAGCGCATTGACCGCCAATTCGGGACCAGCCTTTGCTACAATGAAGGCCGCCCGCAATGAAACCGTCTGCCGTCGATACGCGCAAAACGGCAAGGCCATGGCCGATCGCTGGCTTGACTGCTGGTTCAGCGCGCCGGCGCAGTCGCTGATGCGGGCGGCGGCGGAGAAGTTCTAAAAACTAATTCAGGAATTCAGGGATTTAGGAATTGCGCCTATACGGCTTAAAAAGCGGCAGGAATTGGGGATTCCGAATTTAGGGATTTGCCCGCTGGAGGTTTGTGGTGGATTGGGGAACGGTGGGGGGGCGCCTTCGGCGCGTTCCAGGTTCCAAGTTCCAGGTTCCTGGTTCAACTGCTTTTGTTCAGGTTTTTGCCCTTCTGTGTCATCTGCGATTCATTGTTTTCAAACCAAAGATAAACGGCAAGACATTGAAACGCCAAACGAACCAAAGACGAGAAGTTTTTCCGAATCGGACCATCGGGGGACTTCAGGGAACGCCCCTGAACCGCGTCCTGATTCGCTATGGCGCCATTTCTGCCAAAATCAACGCTCAGCCGAGCATCACCAATGCCACCACCGGTGCCGTCGCCGCGTCACGGTCACTGGCGCGGTTCATTTTCCAGCCGGCGGTTTCCATCAAGCGTGTGACGTCGATGCCGAACCCGCTCATGGAGGGGCGCGCCGCATCCGGGTACCGGCAGCCGCCGACCCCGCCCACCACGGCACAGTCTGCATGATCGAAGCAAAAGAGATGCCGGCACGAGCCGCCGGCCAGCGCCGCCGCATCCGGCCATCCCAAGGCCGCGGCCGCCCGCTCCACGCCGGCGGCGATCTCGTGAAGCAGGCGCATCACTTCCCGCCGCTGGCTGGACAAAAGGATCTCCGTCGGGACATCGATACGGATCACAATGGCCCGTGAGAAATCACCAAAGCGCGTTTTGAAATCTTCCGGCCCGCCGACATACGGCGGGCAGCTGGGGGCCTGACCGTAGTGATCGCACTGATCCGCGTTGCACAGGGCGGCCAGATCGTCTCGAAGCACGATGTCGCCGGCATCGATAACAGCAGCGGCGGCGGCGCCCGAGTGACAGGCCCGGTGAGTCAAGGCTTCAAAAGCGGCGGTGGTGTCCTGGACAAGTGTCATGGTGATAACCTTAAAAGGGACCTGAAGGACAAAAAGGACCTAAACGAAAACACACCCAGGCGCACAGCGCAGGGTTTCTAAGGCAAAGATGATGAACCCGTAAAAAGTGATTTTCAACCACAGAGACCGCAGAGGGCCGCAGAGAATATACTAAATAATTAGCAAGTTATCTCTGCGCTCTCGGCGTCCTCTGTGGTGATTTCAGACTTTTTACACGGCCATCAAAGATGGCGCCTGTGGCACCGTGACCATTCACAGGCGGTAGGTTTTGGTTCCTGGCACTTGTCCGCCGAAGCCTTGGCGAAGGCGGAAGGCCTGAGCATTTTCGAAACCGGAGGAATAGCAGCGCTATTTCGAGGATTTCGAAAAGTGCGATAACGCAGCTCTGGGCCAAAAGATGCCGTCTGTGAACGGACACGGATTATCCGTGCAGCGATTGGTCCACCGCCTTGTAACCGGTTTCCAGCATGATTTCGGCCAACGTCGGATGGGCGTGGATGGTGTTCACCAGATCACTCGTCGTACAGCCGGTACGCACCGCCAGGGTCGCTTCGGCGATCAGGTCGGTGACGTGGGGACCGATCATGTGAACCCCAAGGATCTTACCGGTTCCGCGGTGCGAAATCATTTTTACTTCTCCGGCGATCTCATCGATGACCTGGGCTTTTCCGATGGTACGAAACTGCACCGTGTCGGCCCGGCAGTCGATCCCTTCAGCCATGGCTTGCGCCTCGGTGAGCCCCACCGTGGCCACTTCCGGAGAAGTAAAGATGGCTCCCGGGACCGCAGTATAATCCAGAACCCGGTCACCGCCGGTGGCGTTTTCGGCCGCCACCATGCCTTCGGCGGAGGCCACATGGGCCAGCATGACCCGCTGGGGTCCCAGAACATCGCCGATGGCGAACACGCCGTCGGCCGTGGTGCGCATGGCCGCATCGGCCACGATCCAGCCCCGTGCGTCCACGGCCACGCCGATGGATTCCAGTCCCAGTCCGCCGGTGCCGGCCCTGCGCCCGATGCACACCAGAACGGCCTCTGCCGAAAGATCGATGGCCGCCGCGCTCGGCTCTCCGGAAGCCGGCGACGGACCCAGCCGGATATCGAGACCAGCGGCGCTCTGATGAACGTCCGTCACCACCCGGTTCACATAAAACGGGATTTTTTTCTTTTTCATCTCCCGGGCCAGCACCTTCGAGATGCCGGCATCCACCGACGGCAGCGGCAGCAGTCTATCGAGTGCCTCCACCACGGTCACCGCCACACCGAATGCGTGATAGATCGCTGCGAACTCACAGCCGATGACGCCGCCGCCGATGATCACCAAAGATGCCGGCAGGCGTTCGCGATAAAGGGCGTGGTCGCTGGACCAGACGCGCTCGCCGTCGAACGGAGTGCCGGGCAGGGGTGTCGGCACCGACCCGGTGGCCAGGATCAGGCGGTCCCAGGCCAGCGTCATCGGCTCCCCTTCGGCCGGGCTCACCACCACGCGTCCGGGCCCATCGATGCGCGCCGTGCCTGCGATGCAGGTGATCTTGTGACGGGCCAGCAAGTGGGCCACCCCTTTTCGCTGGGCGTCGATAACCCGCGCCTTTCGGTCATTTAGGGCCGGCAGATTGAGCCGCGGCGCCCCGTCCAGATCGACGCCGAAATCCGACCAGCGCCCGGCGTCCATCAGCCGATCGGCGGTTTCCTTGAGAATCTTCGAGGGGATGCATCCCCAGTTGAGACAGGTGCCGCCAACATTGTCCCTTTCAACAATGCTGACGCGGGCCCCTTGCTGGGCCGCCCGCACCGCCGCCACATATCCCCCGGGACCGCCGCCGATCACCACGATGTGTTGCTGCATTCGTCGCTCCATGAAATTTTGACCATTTCAATCAATATTGGCTTCAACAACTGCGGAATATGTAAATATTCAAATAGAATATTGACACATTCAACAAAGCCCGATAGATTCTCTTCACGTGACACGGCGACGCCAAATGCGCTTTCTGTCAATACGTGATCCTACCGGCAACCCATCGCCGCCTGCCACCGCCGCGACGCCACTTACCGTAACGCCAACGACAGCCAATATCAAGAAAGCTCTCCGCAATGAATATCGACGACGTCAGTATCGCCATCATGAAACATCTTCGCGACGGCAGAAAGTCGTTCAAAAAAATGGCCGAAGAACTGGCGCTGTCCGAAAATACCGTCAGAAGCCGTGTGAACAAACTGCGGGAGGAAGGTATTCTCGATATCACCGGCATGGTGGACGCCGAGGCATTGCCCGGCCACCGTGTCGTCATGGTCGGCGTGAAACTGGGCTCCATGAACCTGGTAAAAAAGGGCGAAGAATTCAGCCGGCTCAAAGGCGTGGTCTCCGTCAGCGTCGTCACCGGGCGTTTCGACCTGATCCTGATCGTGCTGCTCAAGGAAGGATTCGGCCTTCTGGAGTTTTACACCGAAGAAGTGGAGAAAATCGCCGACGTCCGGTCCGTGGAAACTTTTGTGGTCTACAAGGGATATAACCTCAAGGTGCCATATCTGCTGTAGCAGACCGATATCAAACGGCGCTTTGTGCCCTCTTGCGGGCATCATCGCCCCCGGGACCTGATGACAGATCGGTAACAATCCGCCGGACTGCTGCGGCGCAGAAAGGAGCAGCGCCATGAACGACTCCCTTCCGCGGCAAACGCCGCTCACCGGGCGCCACGAAGCACTGGCGGCCAATATGGCCAATTTTGCGGGTTACCGCATGCCCCTGTGGTACCCCACCGGCGCCCGCAAAGAACACCTGTCCGTGATCTGCGCCGCCGGCCTGTTCGACACCAGCCACATGGCCGTCGTCGGTGTTTCCGGCAGCGGGGCGCGCGCCCTGCTTCAGCGGTGTTTTACCAAGGACCTGGCCGCCTGCATCGGCCCGCAGCACCATCCCCTGCTGCCCGGCCGCAGCGTCTATGGTGCCTTTCTCTCCGCGGAGGGCCACGTCATCGACGACGCTATCGTATTTTGCGCGGGCTGGGAAGACTTTCTGGTGGTGGTCAATGCCGGCATGGGGCCGCACATTGCGCGCCACCTGAAGGGCTGCCATGACGCCGGCGCGCCCGTTGTCATCACCGACTTCACCGACCGCCTCGGAAAAATTGATATCCAGGGCCCCATGGCGGCAAGGATTCTGAGCCACGTCATCGACACCCCGACCGATGTTTTCAAGGGGATGGTCTACTTCTCCTTCAAGGGCCATTTCGACGCCGATCACCCGGCGGCCGACGGGGTCCGGTTTGACGGCGGTCATCCGGCGCTGCTCTCGCGTACGGGCTACACCGGCGAATTCGGTTTCGAACTCTTCATGGACGCCGGCCGCGCCGGCCGCTTCTGGGACGCCCTGCTCAGCGCCGGCAAGCCCTACGGCCTGACACCCTGCGGCCTGGCCGCCAGGGATTCTCTCAGGGCCGGCGCCATGCTGCCGCTCTCCCACCAGGATATCGGCCACTGGCCCTTCGTCAACCACCCCTGGCCCTTTGCCCTGCCGTGGAACGAAGACCGGACGACCTTTACCAAGCCATTTATCGGCGATGGCGCCCTGATCTCGGCCGGCGATGGGCCGCACACCTACGCATTTGCCGGAAAAGACCTTCGGAAAGTCACTACCGCCGACGGCGCCCGGGCCCTGGACTCCCGGGATCGCCGCATCGGCACGGTGCTCACCTGCGTCACAGACATGGCCATCGACCGGGTGGGCGCTCGCATCGTCTCGGTCGCCAGCCCGGATCGCGCCGCCGACTTCACCCCCCGCGGGCTGTGCTGCGGATTTATCAAAGTCGACCGCCCGCTGGCCCCCGAATCATCCGTTACTCTCGAAGACAACCACCGCCGCGTCGCGGTGACCATCGTTGACGACGTCCGGCCGGATCGGTCGGCCCGGCGTCCCATTACCCAGATGCAATAACTGCCAAGGAGGAAGAAATGAAAGAGATCAGCGAACTCGTGATACCCGATGACCGGCGCTATGCCGAAGACCACGAATGGGTGAAGCTTGAAGAGGACACCGCCATCATCGGTATCAGCGATTACGCCCAGGACCAATTGGGCGATGTGGTCTTCGTCGAGCTGCCGTCGGTCGGCGCCGTCTTCGACAAGGGCGCGGCGTTCGGCACGGTGGAATCGGTCAAGGCCGTTTCCGAACTCTACATGCCCATCGGCGGCGAAGTCACCGCTGTCAACGCCGGACTGGAAGATGCGCCCGAGCGGGTCAACACCGATCCCTACGAGGGGGGCTGGATGATCCGGGTCAAACCCGCGGATCCCGCCCAGATCAATGCCCTCATGGACAAAGCGGCCTACCTGGAGGCCCTGAAAGGATAACGCCATGCCGTACCTGCCCCATACACAGGAAGAAATCGATGCCATGCTGGCGGTGGTGGGGGCCGATTCTCTGGAGGCCCTGTTCACCACCATTCCCGAGGCATGCTGCTGCCGGCTGGAGATGCAGCTGCCGGGCCCCATGGACGAGTGGCAATTGAACCGTCACATGGACGCGCTTGCCGCCACCATGGCCACCGCGCCGGACTACCGGATCTTCATGGGGGCCGGCAGCTACGACCATTTCATCCCGGCGGCGGCGACCTACGTTCGCAGCCGCTCGGAGTTTCTCACCTCCTACACGCCCTACCAGCCCGAGATCAGCCAGGGCACCCTGCAGGCCATCTACGAGTACCAGACACTGGCCGCAAGGCTCATGGGCATGGATGTGGCCACCGCCTCCCACTACGACGGGGCCACGGCCATCACCGAAGCGCTGCTGATGGCGGTAAGAAAGACCGGCCGCCGGCGCGTGGCCATATCCCGGGCCATTCACCCCAACTACCGCCGGGTGATCGCAACCTACTTTCACCCCACCGGCTACGAAGTGGTGGCGCTGCCGGTCACCGAGGCCGGCACCACCGATTTGTCAGCCATCGCCGGTGCCGGAGACGTGGCCGCGGTGGCCATCCAGAGCCCCAACTTTTTTGGATGCATCGAAGATCTGAAAACCGCCGCCGATGCGGCCCACGCCGGGGGCGCCCTCATGGTGGCCGGCTTTACCGAGGCGGTGGCCTACGGGCTGCTCAAAAACCCCGGCGCACTGGGCGCGGACATCGTCGCCGGCGAAGGCCAGAGTCTCGGGCTGTCTCGGTCCTTCGGCGGACCGGGTCTGGGCATGTTGGGAAGCCGTCAGGCCTATATCCGCAGCCTGCCCGGACGCCTGGTGGGAAAGACAACGGATCTGGACGGCAAACCGGGTTTCGTTTTGACGCTGGCCACCCGCGAGCAGCATATCCGCCGCGAAAAAGCCACCAGCAACATCTGCACCAACAACGGACACTGCGCCCTGTCGGCGGTCATTTACATGGCGCTGCTGGGCGCCGCCGGGTTTCGCGATCTGGCGGCCCTCAACCACAACAAGGCCGAGTACCTGAAAACCGAACTGGCCGCAAAAGGGGTCGCCATCCCTTTTACCGCCCCCACCTTCAACGAGTTCGCGGTGCGGATGCCCAAGGGGTTTTCCGCGCGCCACCGCGCGCTCATGGACAAGAAAATCATTGCCGGGCTCCCGCTGGCCGGCGAGTACCCGGAATTTAAAGACCACTACCTGCTCTGCGCCACTGAAACGGTCAGCCGCGAAGACATGGACGAGTTGGTCAGGGAGGTGACGTCATGACGGAATCAATGGGAACTTCCGGCCTCGTTTTAAACGAACCGCTGCTGTGGGAGCGCGGACAAAAGGGCCGCCGGGGCGTTGCCCTGCCGGCCTGCGATGTGCCCACCGCCGCCTTGGACCCGGCGCTCACCGGCGCAGGACCCGATTTTCCGGACCTGGGTGAGCTGGACGTGGTGCGCCATTTCACCCGGCTGTCCACCTGGAACTTCGGCGTGGACACGGGCATGTATCCGCTGGGCTCGTGCACCATGAAATACAATCCCAAGACCAACGAGCGCCAGGCGTCGCTGCCGGGGCTCGCCGCCGCTCACCCGCTGCTGCCGGTTCACCTGAGTCAGGGGGCCCTGGCGCTGATGTTTGAGCTGGAGAACGCGCTGGCCGAGATCACCGGCATGGATGCGGTGAGCCTCCAGCCGGCCGCCGGCGCTCACGGCGAGCTGGCAGGCATGCTGCTCATCCACGCCTACCATGAAAAGCTGGGGCAGAAACGCTCAAAGATCATCATTCCCGATACCGCCCACGGCACCAACCCGGCCAGCGCGGCACTGTGCGGCTACCGGCCGGTGCCGGTGGTCTCCAACGCGGCGGGCATTCTCTCCACCGGGGCCATTGCCGCGGTCATGGACGAAGACACCGCCGGCATCATGGTCACCAACCCCAACACCCTGGGGCTTTTCGAGGAGAACATCCGCCAGATCGCCGACGTCGTCCATGCCAAGGGCGGCCAGGTTTATTGCGACGGGGCCAACATGAACGCGGTCATGGGCATCGTGGACATGGGGTCCATCGGCATCGACGTTTTGCACCTCAACCTGCACAAGACGTTTTCGACGCCCCATGGCGGCGGCGGACCGGGCGCCGGTCCGGTGTGCGTGAAAGACCACCTGGCCCCGTTTCTTCCGGCGCCCCGGGTGGTGCGCACCGATGACGGATTTTCTTTCAAAACCGATTTGCCCGACACCATCGGCAAGCTCTCCGCCTTTCACGGCCATTTCGGGGTGTTGGTGCGCGCCTACAGCTACATCCTCAGCATGGGACCCGCAGGGCTTAAAAAGGCCAGCCAGTTGGCGGTGCTCAATGCCACCTACATCAAGGCCCGACTCAGAGATGTCTTTCACCTGGCCTACGACCGGCCCAACATGCACGAGTGCGTCTTCTCCGACAAACTTCAGGCAGCGCATCACGTGTCCACCATCGATATGGCCAAGCGGCTCATGGACTACGGGTTTCATCCGCCCACAGTCTATTTCCCGCTGGTGGTGCCCGGCGCCATCATGATCGAGCCCACCGAGACCGAATCCAAGGACGAGATCGACCGGTTCATCGACGCCATGCGGTCAATCGCCGAAGAGGCCAAGAACAACCCCGAGACGGTCCGGGCCGCACCGATGCGTACCAAGGTCAAGCGTCTGGATGAAACCACTGCCGCCCGCAAGCCGTGCCTGACGGGATGAAACTGCCGGAGGAAAGATGTCGGATGTCAGATGTCAGATGTCGGATGTCGGATGTCAGAGGACAGAGGTCAGAGGTCAGAGGACAGAGGACAGAAAAACCTGAAAGCGGAGATCTTTGAAAACAGCGGAGTGAAGCATTGAAATCAACGGTTGAACGGCAATCTCGCGCTGAGACGCAGAGGCGCTGAGATTCTACACGGCGGCTGCGCGCCGGCAGTAACCGATCACCGGCAACGATCAGGGTTCACGACAAGTTATTGTTTGTGCTTTTCTCTGCGTCTCAGCGGCTCTGCACGAGTTGCTTTTGATGTTTGATCCATTACACCTCAGGTCTTAACAGGCGCCGACATCGCTCATCACATGAACCCATCATCGAATCGAGAATGGCTGGCGGTGAACCTGCCCGTGGTGCCTTACCCGGACGCGCTGGCACTCCAGCACCGCCTGGTGGCCGCCCGCATCACCGATGCGACGCACCCGGACCTGCTGCTGCTCCTGGAGCACGCCCCGGTCTATACGTTAGGCCGCCGGGGCGGCGCAGAGAGCATTATCGTCCCCCGCTCGCAGCTCGAAGACCAGGGGATCGCCGTACTGAACACCGAGCGCGGCGGGTTCATCACTTATCACGGCCCCGGCCAACTCGTGGTCTATCCGATCGTCGACATCACCGCGCGCCGCATCGGAGTGGCCCAATTGGTGGCCGCCCTGGAAACGGCGATGATCGCCACGGCCGCCCGGTGGGGCGTCACTGCAGGCTGCCGACCCGAGAACCGCGGCGTATGGGTGGCAAACCGGAAACTGGGCAGCATCGGCATCGCCGTGCGCCGGGGCGTGGCCTTTCACGGCCTCGCCCTCAACGTAACGACCGATCTCACGCCGTTCACCTGGATCAACCCCTGCGGGCTGGAAAACGTGTCCGCAACATCGCTGGCGGCCGAAGGCGCCGCAGACGTCACAATGTCGGCGGCGCGCACCGCCATGATTGACGAACTTTCTTCCGCCTTCGACACCCCTATCCGTGAAATCGACGCCGCGGCTTTTGAAAAGCTATTGGACGCGCTACCGTGACAGATGGGGTGGGGTGGTTATAGTACTTGGCAGAATAATGTTCCGTTTCATTCCCAAGATCCTATCGGGGTCGGGATCGAAATCGATGTATTTCAAGGCCGATAGCGATTTCAATGGTCATGTAAAAAGTCCTAAATCACCACAGAGGGCGCAGAGAGCGCAGAGATAACTTATTAATTATTCGATATATTCTCTGCGCTCTCTGCGGTTCAAAATCACTTTTTACGGATTCATCAATTTTCAATACTCAAGTAAGAATGATGCCCTTCCCGATAAACGGAGCGTAGCGATACCGCATTGAGCGTTGAAAATTGGATATTGAGTATTTTGCTTTTCAGAAAGGTTTCTTTCAGGATGCCGGCCATTCCCCCAAAACACACCCCCAAACCCGCGTGGCTCAAGCGCCGGTTGCCCACTGGAAAAGACTACGAAGCCGTCCGCGACATGATCCGGAAAGGCGACCTGCACACGGTCTGTCAGGAGGCCAAATGCCCCAACCAGTGGGAATGCTTTTCCCAGCACACCGCCACCTTTCTGATCCTTGGCTCCCGGTGCACACGGGACTGCCGGTTCTGCGCCGTGGCCCACGGTCCCGCCGGGCCGCCGGATGCCGGAGAGCCCGCGCGCGTGGCCGATGCGGCCGCCCGGATGAACCTGAAATACGTGGTGGTCACCTCGGTCACCCGCGATGACCTGCCCGACGGCGGGGCAGCGCATTATGCCCGCACCATTCGTGCCCTCCGGGAACGGATCGCCGGCGTTCACGTGGAGGTGCTGATTCCCGACTTCCAGGGAGATGGTGACGCATTGAACACCGTCATGGCCGCCGGCCCCGATGTGCTCAACCACAACCTGGAAACCGTGTCCCGCCTCTACCCACGGGTACGCCCCCAGGCTGTCTACGAGCGCTCCCTCAAGCTGCTGTCCCGGGCCCGTGATCGAAACCCCGGCATCGCCACCAAAAGCGGCATCATGCTGGGACTGGGCGAAACCGACGATGAAATCATGGCCACCCTCAAAGACCTGCGGGTCGCCCATTGCCGGATGCTGACCCTGGGCCAGTACCTCCAACCCTCAACGGCCCATCTTCCGGTGGAACGCTACGTGCCGCCGGAGGAATTCGAGACGCTCAAAACCAGCGCCCTGGCCATGGGGTTTGCGCAGGTGGCCGCCGGCCCTTTTGTCAGAAGCTCCTATCATGCCGGTGAGCTGTTTGAGGCTGGTGGATCCGACTGATCCGGTCGCCGCCGACATCATAAAAAGAAAATCGTTTGTAACGATACTTTTTTATAACAAATTTTATTGACATAAATATTACTTTATAGGATTTATATTGATAAAATTTTTCGCAATTATCTACGAATTAAAGGCGCGGCACCGTTGCCATGGCGCCGCCCGGTGCACGCTTTTTAGGGTAGATCAGCCCGTTATCGTTTATCCATTTTTCTTTCGTGTGTTTCGTGTGTTTCGTGGTTTATGGTTCTTTT
>JBDRRP010000109.1:0-15083 GCA_043825735.1 Pseudomonadota bacterium
GGCGTTGCCCCGAAGGCCTGCATGCTTTGTGATCGCCGCCGTCAGCGTCGTCTTGCCATGGTCGATGTGACCGATCGTCCCTACGTTCACGTGGGGCTTGGTCCTCTGAAATTTTTCCTTCGCCATCTTACCGTCCTCCCAGAATACACGGGCTCGCGTTCATAATCATAGGTCAACTAACGTGCGCCGCGCAGCCGCATGCCGCTCGCGGTCGCAACAGATATCCCTACCACCTGAAATGGGCGAATGCCTTGTTGGCCTCGGCCATCTTGTGCGTATCTTCACGCTTTTTTATGGTGCCACCGCGTTTGTTGGCGGCGTCCATGATCTCACCGGCAAGCTTTGCTGCCATCCCGTTTTCGGAACGGGTCCGCGCGAAATTGATGATCCAGCGAATCCCCAGGGCGGTGCGCCGTGAAGGCCGAATCTCGGTAGGCACCTGATAGGTGGAGCCGCCGACACGCCGGGACTTAACTTCAATCGTCGGGCGCACATTCTCCATTGCCTGTTCGAAAACCTTGACTGGATCATCACTGGTGCGGTCGCTGATGATGTCAAAAGCCCCGTACATGATCCGCTCGGCGGTGCTTTTCTTACCGTCGTGCATGATGGACTTAATAAATTTTGAAACAAGCTTGTTGCCGTATATGGCATCCGGAATGACTGGCCTGACTGGGACTTCTCTTCTTCTCGGCATATCCTACACCATAACTTTCAATTGGATTCAAAAACCGGCGCCGCTCACTCTTTTTATTCTGTGCGCCGCATTGCCGTATATTATGGACCCGAAACCGGCTGCTGGGAATCCACCCTCCCCGGCCCACCGGCAGTGTCTATCTCTCAGTGTTGGCTTCGTACACGACAGCCATCTCACTGGTCTCTATTTCGGTCGCTTGGTTCCGTACTTGGAGCGACTCTGTTTCCGGCCGTCGACTCCGAGGGTGTCCAAGGTGCCGCGCACGATGTGGTACCTGACACCCGGCAAGTCTTTGACGCGACCGCCCCGGACAAGCACAACAGAGTGCTCCTGCAAATTATGCCCAATCCCGGGGATGTATGCGGTCACCTCGATGCCTGTGGTCAGCCTGACGCGGGCGACTTTTCGAAGCGCTGAGTTGGGTTTCTTAGGCGTTGACGTATAGACTCTCGTACACACACCGCGCTTTTGCGGAGCGCCTTTCAGCGCCGGTGTATTGGTCTTTTTATTGACCCGAGTTCTTCCCTTTCTGACCAGCTGGTTTATCGTCGGCATTGTATCCTCTTAATTCAAATATTTTCCTAATTCGGAGGCTCGACAAAAGCAGTCTTGTATATATATGGATGCCGCCTGTCAAGCTATTTTTTCCCACTCATCCGCCCATTATGGTCCCGGGCGGCCCAGAATGGCGTATTAGGCCACCTCGATTTCGACCTCCCGATATTCCCGGACTCCGGTGCCTGCCGGAATGATACGGCCCATGATGACATTTTCCTTCAGGCCCTTGAGAAAGTCCTTTCTGGCCTGAATCGCAGCGTCCGTCAGAACCTTAGTCGTCTCCTGGAACGACGCCGCTGAGATAAAGCTCTCAGTGCTCAGAGACGCCTTGGTGATTCCGAGAATGAGTGATTCAGCCAGTGCCGGACGGCCACCTTGCGCCAAAACAGCCTGATTGGTCTCCTCAAACCGTGATTTATCAACCTGTTCTTCATTGATAAAATCGGTATCACCCGGTTCAAGGATTTTTACCATTCGCATCATCTGCCGAACGATGACCTCGATGTGTTTGTCATTGATACGGACCCCCTGCAGCCGGTACACCTCTTGAACCTCGTCGACGAGGTATTTGGCCAGAGCGATTTCGCCTTTGATATTGAGGATATCCTGCGGTATGGCGGAGCCGCCGATCAGCGGCTCGCCGGCTCTGATGTAATCGCCTTCGTAGACGTTGATGTGTTTGCCCCGCGGGATGAGGTATTCGCGCTTTTCACCCACATCGACCGGGGTTACCGTAATCCGTTGTTTGCCTTTTTTAGAGGCCTTGGCAATGGAAACATATCCGTCAATTTCACTAAGAATGGCCACTTCCTTGGGTTTTCGAACTTCAAAGAGTTCGGCTACCCGCGGCAGACCGCCGGTGATATCTTTCGTCTTTGTTGTCGCCCGCGGCAATTTAGCCAGGATATCGCCGGCTTGCACCGTATCGCCTTCTTCGACCATGATGATGGCATCGATCGGTAAAAAATACCGGGCCAGCCCGCCGCCACCGGGCAGTGTGGCTGTCTTTCCATCGACGTCCTTAATAGATATGCGAGGGCGTTCTTCACCACTCTTGGACTCCGAAATCGTCCGGCTTGACTTGCCGGTGACAGGGTCCACTTTCTCTATGACGGTTTTGCCAGGCAGAATGTCGCCAAATTTGATGACGCCGCTGAGCTCAGTGATGATCGGCGTTGAAAAGGGGTCCCAGGACGCCAGCATATCACCAGCGTTCACATCTTGACCATCCTTTACCATGAGGTGGGCGCCATAGATGACAGGGTGCCGCTCGCGTTCACGTCCGGCATCGCTGACGATTGCAAATTCCCCCCCCCGCCGGTTCATGACCACCATGTCACCTTGGGCATTCACGACGACTTTCAGATCGACATACTTGATCTTTCCCTCGACACGGGATTTGATATCGGCCTGCTCAACGCGTCGGCTGGCGGTACCACCGATGTGAAACGTCCGCATGGTCAACTGCGTACCCGGCTCGCCGATGGACTGTGCGGCGAGAATGCCTATAGACTGCCCCAGTTCGACAGTTGTGCCATGCGCGAGATCACGCCCATAACACTTGGCACAGATGCCGACCTGCGCGCGGCAGGTCAATGCTGATCGAATCGTCACATTGGTGATACCGGCGTCCTCGATCAAAGCGACATCACCTTCATCCAACTCGTGGCCTGCGGTAATGAGGACTTCATCGGTAAACGGATCGAGAATATCGTTGAGCGCCACGCGCCCGAGGACGCGCTCACCGAGGCGCTGAATCACTTCGCCGCCTTCGAGAAGCGGTTCGACCTCGATACCGACCATTGTGCCGCAATCGACTTCTGTCACGCTGCAATCCTGGGCCACATCGGCAAGTCGGCGTGTCAGATAACCGGAGTTAGCGGTCTTAAGGGCCGTGTCCGCAAGACCTTTTCGGGCACCATGTGTCGAAATAAAGTACTGAAGCACCGACAGGCCTTCCCGGAAATTAGCATGAATGGGTGTCTCGATAATTTCTCCTGAAGGCTTCGCCATAAGACCACGCATACCGGCCAGCTGGCGCATTTGGTCCTTGCTGCCCCGGGCTCCCGAATCGGCCATCATATAGATGGGGTTCATGCTCTCGGTGATGATGGGCGCGCCGTCTTCACCCAAGACAGGGCTGCCGTCGGGGTACTTTGCCGTTGCAAACTTCATCACTTCCATCATCTCATTTGCAACGTCATCGGTCGCTTTCGCCCAGATATCGACGACTTTGTTGTATTTCTCTCCGGGGGTGATAAGCCCCTCAGTATACTGCTTTTCAATTTCCTCAACGCGGCTTTCAGCCTGTTTGAGAATGTCCCATTTTGCAGATGGGATGATCATAGCGTCGATCGATATGGACAGTCCGCCTTCGGTCGAATACCGGTACCCGATATCTTTGAGACGGTCAGAGAGTATTACTGTCGCTTTAGGCCCAAGGTTTCTGTATGCATAGTCAACGAGGTTCCTCAGAGACTTTTTGTCCATAACCCGGTTGATCATTTCGAATGGTATTTCCGGGCGCCGTTCAACAACCTCGAACAAGTGGAAATGGGTATCATCGGAAATGATCCCGCTGTGTTCTTTGGGATTCAGGCTAAAAACGATGTCGGCATCCTCGACATCTTTGCAGAAGATGCGTGCGAACTCGTCTTTCCGAAACAGCCCTACACCGCTGGTATTCCCTTTTTGATCATCACTGCATAGATCACCGACGATATCTTCAAACGCCGTCCCTTTCTTCATTGCGTCCAACGCCGCCAGCGCATCGACTTCACTGGACAACGTCATATACTGCAGGCGCATCAGATTGTCCTGGGGGATAATCTCCCATAGCAAAATTCGACCGACCGTCGAGTCACATCGTTCCTTGCTGATACGCACTTTTATCGTGGCATGCAGATCGATCATGCCGGCGTCATAGGCGATGCGAACTTCTTCAGGCCCCGAAAATGTCCTTCCTTCTCCACGCGCGCCGATTTTTTCGCGCGTCATGTAGTAAATGCCCAGAACGATATCTTGGCTGGGAACGATGATCGGGCTGCCATTGGCAGGCGATAAGATGTTGTTGCTCGATAGCATCAACACCCGTGCTTCAATCTGTGCTTCAACCGACAATGGCACGTGCACGGCCATCTGGTCACCGTCGAAGTCGGCATTGAACGCGGTACAAACAAGCGGGTGCAACTGGATCGCCTTGCCTTCAATCAAAATCGGTTCAAACGCCTGGATACCCAATCGGTGCAGTGTGGGTGCGCGGTTTAGCATCACAGGATACTCTTTCACAACGTCATCAAGCGTATCCCAAACTTCAGGCACCTCACGCTCTACCATTTTCTTGGCGCTTTTGACGGTTGATACCAAGCCTTTTTCTTCCAGGCGATAGTAAACAAACGGCTTGAACAGTTCCAGCGCCATTTGTTTCGGCAGGCCGCATTGATGCAATCTCAGATTCGGCCCTACAGTAATAACGGTACGCCCGGAGTAGTCGACGCGTTTTCCAAGCAGGTTCTGGCGGAACCGCCCCTGCTTTCCCTTGAGCGTATCACTGAGTGATTTGAGCGGACGCTTGTTGGTGCCGGTGATCACGCGACCATGTCGGCCATTATCGAAAAGGACATCCACCGATTCCTGAAGCATCCGCTTTTCATTTCTGATGATGATATCCGGCGCGTTCAAATCGATCAGTCGCTTCAGACGGTTGTTTCTGTTGATCACTCTGCGGTAAAGGTCATTGAGGTCAGACGTGGCAAACCGCCCCCCCTCCAACGGGACCAGAGGGCGCAGGTCAGGCGGAAGTACCGGGATCACGTCCATGATCATCCAGGTCGGATCTACGCCGGATTTGCGGAATGCATCGACAATTTTGAGGCGCTTGGCCAATTTCTGACGTTTAGCCACCGAATTGGTCGCAAAAATATCTTCTCTGAGCTGGTTGTATTCGGCATCCAGGTCAAGATTGCCCAGCATGGTCTTGACCGCTGCGGCGCCGATGCCCGCCTCAAATTTACTCCCATACGCTTCTACCGCTTCCCGATATTTCTCTTCGGAAAGCAATTGGCCTCTGGCCAGCGGCGTTTCTTTGGGGTCTACGACAATATAACTGTCGAAGTAGAGTACTTTTTCAATGTTTTTGAGCGTCAAGTCGAGGAGGTTGCCAATTTTACTAGGCAGGCTCTTCAAAAACCAGATGTGCGCGCACGGCGTTGCCAACTCGATATGCGCCATCCGCTCTCTGCGCACCTTCGACTGAATGACTTCCACACCGCATTTTTCGCAAATGACCCCACGATGTTTCATCCGCTTATACTTGCCGCAATTACACTCGTAGTCCTTGGTCGGTCCAAAAATCTTTGCGCAAAACAGGCCGTCCCGTTCGGGTTTGAAAGTTCTGTAATTAATCGTCTCCGGCTTTTTGATTTCACCATGAGACCATTTCAGGATCTGCTCGGGGCTCGCCAGGGCGACCTGCACACCGATATAGCGACGCGGGTCAATCGGTTTCGCAAAAAAGTCGTATAGTGTTTCCATGTGACCTTCCTGTACTCCGGAAAATGGTTAAGAATTGCTCCTGCTCGTTGGCGGCGTTAGATCTCTAGCAATGCCACATCCAGCCCCAGCGCCTGCAATTCTTTTGTAAGTACCTTGAAAGATTCGGGCAAACCTGGCTCCAGGGTATTCTGACCCTTGACAATCTTTTCGTACATGCGCGTACGGCCGGCCATATCATCCGACTTGACGGTCAAAAACTCCTGCAGCGCGTGTGCTGCCCCATATGCCTCCATCGCCCATACCTCCATCTCTCCCAGCCGCTGACCACCGAACTGCGCTTTCCCTCCCAACGGCTGCTGTGTGACCAGAGAATACGGACCGATCGAACGGGCATGAATTTTATCGTCGACAAGGTGATGAAGCTTTAGCATATACATTGTACCGACGGTAATTTTCTCTTTGAAAGCCTCACCCGTGCGCCCGTCATAAAGTGTTGTCTGGCCGGTAGATTCAAGACCCGCCAACTCCAGCAATTCCTTGATCTCAAATTCTTTCGCACCATCGAATACCGGCGTGGCCATGTGCACGCCGTTTCGGTATTGGGCCACAAACGCATCAATCTGTGCGTCATCAAAGCCAGCTATCATTTGTTTGTTTTCATCATCGCCAAATACTTTTTTTAGCTGGTTTTTGAGTTCCTTGGTTTTATGCTCTTCGACGAGTTTGTTGAGCTGCGCGCCTAAGCCTTTTGCAGCTCGGCCGAGGTGGATTTCGAGCACCTGCCCAACGTTCATGCGAGAGGGGACGCCCAGGGGGTTGAGAACCATATCGACAGGTGTACCGTCGGCAAAATAGGGAAGATCCTCTTGCGGAAGGATACGCGAGACCACGCCTTTGTTTCCATGGCGTCCGGCCATCTTATCACCGACGGACAATTTTCGCTTCATCGCGACGTACACTTTTACCATCTTGATGACACCCGGCGGCAAATCGTCTCCACGCTCAAATCGACTGGCCTGGTGTTCAAAAGTTTTCTCGCAGTGTTCACAATGATTTCGGTAAACATCGATGAGGCCTTGCACCCGTTCTGCCATCTCGGGGTCGTCTACAGCGAGCCCCTCCAGCATCGCTACCGGTATCTCGGCCAAAGCTGAAACCTCGATTTTCGCCCCCTTGGCGATAAGCACCTTCTTGCCCTTTTTAATCGTGCTCCCCGATTGGCGGCCGTCCATCAACTCAGCGATGCGCTCTCTGGCCACATCAGCGATAATCGACAGCTCATCATCTCGGTTGCGCTCGAGAACGGCAATCTCAGTATCCTCGATTTCACGCGTCCGCTCATCTTTATCGGTTCCGCGTCTTGAAAACACCTTGGCATCGATGACGATCCCCTGCACCCCTGGCGGCACACGAAGCGATGTGTCTTTTACATCGCCGGCCTTCTCGCCAAAAATAGCTCTGAGCAGTTTCTCCTCTGGAGAAAGCTGCGTTTCACCTTTGGGGGTAATTTTCCCGACAAGAATATCACCCGGGGTTACCTCAGCGCCAAGCCGAATAATTCCGCTTTCATCGAGGTTTTTCAACGCTTCTTCACCGACATTCGGAATATCGCGTGTAATATCTTCTTTCCCGAGTTTAGTGTCGCGAGCGACTACTTCAAACTCTTCTATATGGACAGAAGTATATACGCCTTCCCGGTGAAGCCGTTCGCCGACAAGGATCGAGTCTTCAAAATTGTAACCGCCCCACGGCATAAAGGCGACAGTGACATTTTTCCCCAATGCCAGCTCGCCCTTATCGGTGGCCGGACCGTCGGCAATCACTTCTCCCGCCTCTACGAACTGGTTCTTCACAACGATTGGGCGGTGGTTAAAGCAGGTGTTCTGGTTGGAGCGGACGAACTTGGACAAATTGTAAACAGTGACCGGCTGGGCATCCCCATGGCCGCCCTCATGATGTTTCAAAACAATGCGGGAAGCGTCGACATCGATGATCACGCCTGCCTTTTCAGCCAAAATGGTTACGCCCGAGTCTTTAGCCACGACACCTTCGATGCCGGTTCCGACCAACGGGGCCTCACTGGTAATCAGCGGAACGGCCTGCCGCTGCATGTTTGATCCCATTAGCGCGCGGTTGGCATCATCATTTTCGAGGAAAGGAATCAGTGATGCAGACACACTTACCAACTGGATGGGAGAGACGTCCATCAATTCGATATCGTCAGCGTGCGACATCATAAATTCGCCGGCAACGCGTGAAGTCACCAAGGCGTTGACGAAATGTTTCTTTGCATCCAAGGGCGCGTTCGCCTGTGCGATCGGATGAGATTTTTCTTCGAACCCACTGAGAAACCGGACCGTTTCGGAAACCGTGCTGTCTTTGACCACGCTATATGGGGTTTCAATGAAACCATATTCGTTCACACGCGCGTAAGTACTCAAGGAAACGATCAGTCCGATATTGGGTCCTTCCGGCGTCTCGATTGGACAAATCCGTCCATAGTGGGAGGGATGCACATCGCGCACCTCAAAGCCGGCCCGCTCACGGGTCAGACCGCCCGGTCCCAGGGCACTCAGACGACGTTTGTGAGTCGTTTCAGAAAGCGGATTGGTCTGATCCATGAACTGGGATAACTGGCTGGTTCCAAAAAATTCCTTAACGACAGCCGATACCGGTTTGGGGTTGACCAGATCATGGGGCATCAGCGCGTCTACTTCCTGAAGACTCATCCGCTCCTTGATCGCCCGCTCCATCCGTACCAACCCGATTCGGTACTGGTTCTCTAAAAGCTCACCGACGGCCCGTACACGACGATTCCCGAGATGATCGATATCGTCTACGAGTCCTTGCGTATCCCGAAGTTCGATAAGTGTTTTGGCTGTGAGCAGAATATCTTCTTTTCGCAGAATTTTAAGATCGATGTCGGTTTCGATACCAAGACGCATGTTAATCTTGAGCCGACCGACGCCTGACAGATCGTAGTAAGCGCTTTTGAAAAACAGGTGATCGAGAAAATCTTGAGCGACCTCGGGCGTCGCGGGATTCCCGGGACGCAGGCGCCGATAGATATCGATGAGCGCGTCTTCTTTTGAAGTCACCTTATCCACCAGAAGTGTTTTCCGAACGGAATCGCTCGATGTAACAACATCGACGGATAAGATACCGACCTCTTCGATGCCGGCCTTATTCATCATCTCAAGTTTTGCGTCATCAATTGTGTCATTGGCTTTAAGCAAAAGCTCCCCAGTTTTGGGGTGCATTACCGGTGTTGCCACCGTTTTCTCAATTAGATCTTCGAGATTGATGGGCACGCGGTACATCCCGAGCGATGTCATCCGTTTTAAGGCGCGGGCGGTAAACATGCGCCCTTTCTTAACCAATATTTCGCCATTCTCAGGATCCTTGACATCCTTAGTGGCGCGCTGTCCTTTCAGCGAGTCGACAGTGAAGCTCCGTTCTAACGTTTTCCCCTTCAAAAAAACCGTGTCAGTCAAATAGAAATAGGCGAGTAAATCCTCAATGGTGTACCCGAATGCCTTAAACAATGTAGTAATCGGGAATTTTCTGCGCCTGTCGATACGGATATAGACAACATCCTTTGGATCGATTTCCATATCGATCCAGGACCCCCGCACCGGAATGATGCGCGAGCTGTATATGACTTTGCCGCTGGAATGCGTCTTGCCCTTATCGTGATCGAAAAAGACGCCGGAAGAGCGGTGCAACTGGCTGACGACAACGCGCTCGGTCCCGTTGATAATAAACGTTCCCTTTTCAGTCATCAAAGGGATCGTTCCAAAGTAAATTTCCTGCTCTTTGATATCACGGATATTTGAGAAACCGCTTTCCTTGTCTACATCATAGACGACCAGCCGAACGGTGATGCGAACGGGGATCTCATAGGTCATCCCTCGATGAATACATTCCTGAACACTATGTTTCACTTCTGCAAACCGATATGAAACAAATTCGAGGCTAGCGCTCCCGGTGAAATCCTTAATGGGAAAAACAGACTTGAAGACAGCCTGCAGGCCGATGTCCTTCCGTCTTTCTGGAGGGACATCCATTTGAAGAAAACGTCTAAACGATTCTTTCTGGACACCGATGAGATCCGGAATTTCAACAATTTTCCGAATCTTACCGAAATTTTTACGAATGCGTTTGCTCGCCAGAAGTCTCTCCGCCATGGATTCTCCGCTATTATTTTAAGTTTGTGTTAAGCGTGAAAGGTAAGCGCTTGACCGTGAAGAATATTTCAGTTCTTGCTGGTGCGTGAATGAGAGAAATGCGCTTTCTGAAAAACAGCGAAAATGGGACGGCGCAAAATGCGCCGGTCCCATTTACCGTATAGGCTCACCAGCTGAAAAAAAACATGCAGAGCGGGGCTATTTCACTTCAACTTGTGCGCCGGCTTCTTCAAGCTGAGCTTTGATCTTTTCAGCCTCTTCCTTCGGAACACCCTCTTTTACGGGCTTCGGAGCCTCATCAACCAGCGCCTTGGCTTCTTTGAGTCCAAGACCCGTAATGGCTCTGACTTCCTTGATGACCTGGATCTTCTTGTCTCCGCACGTAGTCAGAATGACATCAAACTCCGTCTGCTCTTCTGCGGCAGCGGCACCGGCATCAGCAGGACCAGCAGCCATCATTGCGACCGGAGCTGCTGCAGAAACGCCAAACTTTTCTTCAAGCTCTTTGATCATCTCAGAGAGTTCGAGAACGGTCATATTTGCGATAAACTCGATGACATCGGCTTTGGTAATATCAGCCATGGTATATTTCCTCCAAAAAAATTACGTTTAAAATGGTTCGATCTTTAGATGTTCGCCTTGTCTTTAGGCGGCTTCTTTTTGGTCTCTTATGGCCGCCAATACCCTGACAATGCTTGCCGGGATGGCATCGAGCGTCCTTACGAATGTTGTCGGGACAGCGTTCATTGCAGCCAACACCTGCGCAAGAAGCACTTCTCGGGATGGGAGAGAAGACAATGCTTTGATGCTCTCGACAGTGAGCACTTTCCCGTCCATGACGCCGATTTTTATTTCAAATTTTTGATTCTCTTTGGCAAAATCGGTAAGCACCTTGGCTGGTGCTACGGGGTCATTATAGCTGATTGCAATTGCACTGGGTCCTTTAAAATTGTCCTTGATAAGGTCGGCATCAGTACCCGCTGCCGCCCTGACAAGAAGTGTATTCTTGACAACTTTAAATTCAACATCCGCCGCCCTGAGTTTTCGGCGCAGATCGTTGATGGCGCTGACGTCAAGGCCTTTATAATCCGTGACGATGAGCACCTTCGATTTTGCAAACCGGCCCTTCAGGTCCTCTACGATCTCTTTTTTTTGAATCAAGTCCACGTTTTACACACACCTCCTTTCGCAACTGTAAAAAACCGGAGGTATCCCCACTAAAAGGCTACCCCATCTCTGTAGGCCGGCTAAAAGCCGATTAAACACCTGCGTGAGCCTACGGTCTTTGACAGGAATATAATCGCCATTATGGCGAATCTGGCCAAGTGCGGTCATCAACGATGAATCGCGCACAATGGCACGTTTCATCAGGCTTTGATCAGATCCTTGACAAAGGCGGTATCCACCTTGACGCCGGGTCCCATGGTGGATGAAACCGCGATCCCTTTCAGGTAAGTCCCTTTAGAGGCCGATGGTTTCAGCCGGACCAATGTCTCTAAAAATGCGGCCAGGTTCTGAATGATTTTATCAGGGCCGAAAGACACCTTTCCCATCGGGGCGTGAACGATACCGGCTTTTTCGACTCTGAAATCGATCTTTCCGGCCTTCAGTTCATTCACGGCCCTGGCAACGTCAAAAGTGACGGTTCCGGTCTTGGCGTTGGGCATCAACCCTCTGGGTCCGAGCAATCGGCCGATTTTGCCGACCGTGCCCATCATGTCGGGAGTTGCAACAGCCTTGTCGAAACCAAACCATCCCTCTTTGATTTTTTCAACCAGGTCGTCACCGCCGACATAATCAGCGCCAGCCGCTTTCGCCTCCGTCTCTTTTTCTCCTTTAGCGAAAACCAGCACTTTCACTTCCTTGCCCAAGCCATTTGGAAGGACCACCGTGCCGCGCACCATTTGGTCGGCGTGACGCGGATCAACTCCTAAACGGACAGCCACGTCGATGGTTTCGTCAAATTTGGCAAAGGAGGCGCCGATCACTTTGGTTATGGCCGACTCAAAATCGAACCGTTCCTGGCTTTCGACTTTCTCCCTGGATGCTGTGTATTTTTTACCCCGCTTCGGCATCTTCTTTATACACTCCCTTGTCGTTGGCTGTTATGCGTAAGCATCAGTAGTTGTGGCCGCCGACGGTTTGTTCACGTCACGCGATTTCAATCCCCATACTTCTCGCTGTACCGGCAATGATACGGGTAGCCGCCTCTAGGTCATTTGCATTCAGGTCGGGCATCTTCAACTGCGCGATCTCCTCAACCTGTTTTTGCGTAACCTTTCCAACACGATCACGCTTAGGGTCACTGGCGCCCTTGGCGATCTTCGCCGCTTTTTTCAACAAAACGGCCGCTGGCGGTGTCTTTGTAATAAAAGTAAACGATCGATCCTGGTACACCGTAATGACTACCGGTATGATCATTCCCTCTTCATCAGCAGTTCGGGCGTTGAATGCTTTGCAAAAATCCATAATATTCACACCGTGCTGGCCCAATGCAGGACCGATCGGAGGTGAAGGATTTGCCTTGCCTGCCGTAACCTGCAACTTGATTTGTGCTAAGACTTTTTTAGCCATTGTAATTTAGACTCCTGACTCTATAGCTTGGTCACCTGAACAAAATCGAGCTCTACCGGCGTGGCTCTACCAAAAATGCTGACAAGCACTCGAATTTTACCCTTTTCCGGGTTTACCTCTTCCACTGTCCCGTTGAAGTTGGCAAATGGTCCGTCAATAACACGGATCTCATCGCCGTTCTCAAAGAAGAACTTGGGCTGAGGCTTCAATTTACCCGCTTCCATACGATTGAGTATCTGGTTCGCCTCTTCGTCACTCAGCGGAGTTGGCTTTAACCGACCCCCGAGAAATCCGGTCACCTTCGCCGTGTCATTGACGATGTGCCATGTCTCATCGGTCAACTCCAAATTCACCAATATGTATCCGGGATAAAACTTCCTCGACGACTCTCTACGCTTGCCTTTGACCAACTCGACGACCTGTTCGGTCGGAACCATGACTTCGCCGAATTTATCTGCCACCGTGGACGCAGCAATCCGCTCCTCAAGGGCAGATTTAACCTTGTTCTCAAACCCCGAATACACATGAACGATGTACCATTTGAGAGCCACTATTGGTATCTCCCGGAATTATTGAAGAACAAGTTGGACCAATTTCGACAGCCCGATGTCGATAACCCCCAGAAAAAAAGAGATGATCAAAACCAGAACAATCACGACAAGGGTTGAACCGACGGTCTGTTTTCTCGAAGGCCAGGTTACCTTTTTCAGCTCGACCTTAACTTCTCGCAGAAATTGAAGGCTTTTGTCTAAAATATTCCTTTTTACCGGGCCAGCAACTGTTCTAACCGGAGCGGATATCTTGCGGCTTGCGCCCACAGTCTTTCGCTTTGCTTCCTTGCCTGGCACGATCGTCAGGCTGGAAGCTGAATTATCAATTATTGACGCGTCCTGCGTTACCTCTGCGTCTGTTGCCTGCGGCACTTTTTTTTTCTGCACTGCCGGCTTTTTTTTCAGTAGGCGTCCCATTGTACTCCTAAAATGCTGAAAGCTCCGGATTGAAACCAATAAGCTCGCCAGCCCGTCGTTTCAACCCTGAGCTTCACCGCTTTATGGGGTGTGGCAGGCCAGGAGGGATTCGAACCCCCAACCCTCGGATTTGGAGTCCGATGCTCTACCAGTTCGAGCTACTGGCCTGCGAACTCGCTTGGCCGGCACAGTCATCCATCGCACCGACCGGTTACAGCTACTTCGTCTCTTTATGCGAGGTATGTTTGCGGCAAAACCTGCAATATTTGTTGAACTCGAGCTTATCGGGCGTTGTCCGTTTATTTTTCGTAGTCGTGTAGTTGCGACTTTTACACTCTGTACACGTCAATGCGACAATTACTCTCAACGAGCGGCTCCTTTGTGCTGTAATGCTGGTTATTCGACGATATCACTCACGACGCCGGCGCCGACCGTACGACCGCCTTCGCGGACGGCAAAGCGCAGCTCTTTTTCCATGGCAATCGGCGTGATCAACTCGGCCGTAATGGCCACGTTGTCCCCGGGCATCACCATCTCAACACCCTCGGGCAGCTCCAATATCCCCGTCACATCCGTTGTCCGAAAGTAAAACTGCGGCCGGTAGCCTGTGAAAAACGGCGTATGACGCCCGCCTTCCTCTTTGCTCAAAATGTAAACTTCTGCCTTGAACTTCGTATGCGGCGTGATCGATCCGGGCTTGGCAACCACCTGACCGCGCTCGACTTCATCGCGCTTGGTACCGCGCAGCAGCACGCCGATGTTGTCTCCCGCCTGGCCTTCATCAAGCAGTTTTCGAAACATCTCAACGCCCGTGCACACCGTCTTGGTCGTCGGACGAATCCCCACGATCTCAACATCGTCGCCAACGTGAACGATCCCGCGATCCACACGACCGGTCACCACCGTCCCGCGCCCGGAAATGCTGAACACATCCTCAATGGGCATCAAAAACGGCTTATCAATATCGCGCTCGGGCTCAGGAAAATAACTGTCAAGGGCGGCCAACAATTCAAAAATGCACTTGGCCTCATCGCTGTCCGGATCGTCGCTCTCAAGCGCCTTCAGCGCGCTGCCCCGGATGATCGGCGTGTCGTCGCCCGGAAACTCGTACTTGTCCAACAACTCGCGAAGCTCCAACTCCACCAACTCGATGAGCTCCTCATCGTCAACCATGTCAACCTTATTTAAAAACACCAGGATGCGCGGAACGCCCACCTGACGCGCCAGCAATATATGCTCGCGCGTTTGGGGCATCGGACCGTCGTCGGCACCGACCACCAAAATCGCCCCGTCCATCTGAGCCGCGCCGGTGATCATGTTCTTGATGTAGTCCGCATGCCCCGGGCAGTCCACATGCGCGTAATGGCGGTTATCAGTCTGATACTCAACGTGGGCTGTGGCAATCGTTATGCCACGCTCTTTTTCCTCGGGCGCCTTATCGATCTGATCGAACGGTACGAATTCGGCGTTGCCCCGAAGGCCTGCATGCTTTGTGATCGCCGCCGTCAGCGTCGTCTTGCCATGGTCGATGTGACCGATCGTCCCTACGTTCACGTGGGGCTTGGTCCTCTGAAATTTTTCCTTCGCCATCTTACCGTCCTCCCA
>JBDRRP010000110.1:0-3891 GCA_043825735.1 Pseudomonadota bacterium
CGGCCCGGCGGCCTATGAGCGCGACATCGTCGGCAGCATTGGCATGCTCACCCGCGGACTAAAGCCGGTGGACGCCTAACTGATTGCGGCATTCAAGGCAAGGCAGGAAGCCGAACTGGACACGTTTCTGGAGCTTGCCGCAAAAAAGCTCGAAAAGCATCCAGACTATGAAGACATCTACGGCAAGTACGGCCCGGCATGTACCTTTTGCAGAACCGGATATTACGACAACGGCTGGCACGAAGTAAAACCTGCAGAGGTAACTTGCTTGAGCCATTTAACCGAAGATCCGAAAAACGCCGGCGCGGCCCTTTAGCGCCTTCTTTGAGCTGTGGCATGTCGGCGTGCATCGGATCCATAGCGCGATTTCCAACATTACCGATAGGACAACAGTGGAGGACGCTACTGTGACGGCAGACGAATACAAAACAGTGGTCGGCTTTGAATCCGGCCTCAAGCCAGGAGATCCCGTCCTGGAGCGCTGGAAGGTGTCCGGCTGGCGGTTTGCCGCGGCCGCAACGGTTTCGAAAATCAATGAAAAATCCATCGTTGTCGAGATCAACCAGGCCATCCCCGACCCAGGCGCGAGCGGCTTTGAGTACAGCGCCGGGCACAAGATCCGTGTCGACAATTTCAGCGGAAAAGGCTGGGGCTATCGCAGCCGGGTCGAGCCGGTGGGAGGGTACTGATTCCATGTGGACGCCATATCCAAAAGTCGTGGTTCGAATCCTGCATTGAGCAAATGGCCGCTTGCGGCGTGGATCCGTCCGGCAAACACTTCGTCATGCCAGATGGTAGCGTGCGCACCGTGGCAGTTGGCACCGTTGGCGGCTACGTCTGGTTAATCCACACGAGCGCCCAATGGTGCGAAGTAACCTAAGAAGGCGCCCCAAGTGAGCCGCTTCCTGATAAAATCTTTCGGGGATACTTCCGCCTGCCTTCAAAAATCGTCGATCCTGCGGCATCTGGGGGCGATCCTGACGGGAGCTGAATGTAGCGCTATCGATCGCGGGGGCGACAGGGTGTGGAGGTGGTTCCTGCGAGTTGGGAATCTCGCAATATGAGAGTGGGGCGCCGGACGGTTTTGCCCGTTTGTGTCGGAAATCGGAAATGTGTCGGGAATAGCTGATTTTATACCAGCGGGCGGCATTTTCTGACAATATTCGCTAAATGCCTAAAATAATGCGTAAAGAGCGCCGGACGGGGCTTTTTTAGGAAATTCGGGGTTAAAATAGGCGCATGTTACCGAGTAACTTAGGAAAAAAGGCCATTATTATGCGAAAATATACCGTAAAGTCCTATTTTCTAAACGCTATATATAGGGGGAAACTTTTCACTTTTTTTTTTGCTTTTTTTCCCAAACGACTATGGCACACTGACATTGCACACTGCATAGCTAAAGATTTCAGTGACTTAACGCTATAATTATACTGGCACAGAGCTGACACAACTTCGACATAGCTGACACAGCTCTCTCTACAAACTACTTCCAAGTGTTGTGGTATAATTTCCGGCCTTCTTTGTTTATCTAAAAATATCAGTCCTATATATAGCGTTTAGAAACCAGGCGGGGCGTGTGAAATCCCCAAAAAAGGGTTGTGCGCGGTCAAATCTTATTATAAGTAAGATTATTCCCATCAAGCCCCGCGCCAACTCCACGGAGGAATCGATGGCGCAAAAAGAAGAAGCAGGCGAACTCATCATCATCGGGCCTCCAGGGTGTGGAAAGTCCACCCGGCTCGCTACGAAAGAAATTCCAGACGCAGCCATGAAGTTCGGCCCCGACAAAATAGTGGTCACCAGCTACACCAAGGCCGGTGCCAGGGAGATCGCCACTAAGCGCTCCGTTCTTACCGGCGAAAAGATCCCGGTGAACTCTGCCCATGTCGGCACGCTGCACGCTCTTTGCTACCGGACCATCGGAACCCCCGATCTGGCTGAAACCCACCTCGATGATTGGACCATGGATAACCCGGCCTATCCCATGATGGATGGCGCAAAGGGCGATCTTGACGAGGGCGGGCATGAGTCGGGCGGCTCGATGGGCGAGGGGGACCAGTTTCTCCAACAAATGAACATCTGCCGCGCAAGGCTGATTCCGCCCGATCAGTGGCCGGATGCCGTAAAGCGGTTTGCCAAGCTGTGGGACGGATGGAAAGCCGCCACCGGTTATTTCGATTTTACCGACCTCATCCAGTACGGCATCGACAATCTGCCCTACGCCCCAGGCCAGCCCGATGTAATTTTTGTTGATGAGGCCCAGGATTTCACGGCCCAGCAGCTCAAGCTGATCCGGCTGTGGGGCGAGCAGGCCCGCTGGATCGTTCTGGTGGGCGATGATGACCAGACCATTTACGATTTTACCGGGGCAAGCCCCGAAGCGTTTATCCGGCCCGGTGACACCACTCGCCGAAAGCGCGTCCTCAGTCAAAGCTACCGGGTGCCAAGAGCCGTCCAGGAGCGGGCGCTCAGAATCATCAGGAAAGTCTCCCGGCGCGAGGAAAAAGAGTACCGGCCGCGAAATGCCGATGGCATCGTGAGAACGCACATGGACGGGAATTTTAAAGATCCTTCCAGTGTTATTGACGAGGCCATCGTCAAAGTCAAAGAAGGCAAGCGCGTCATGTTTCTGACAACCTGCGCCTACATGCTCGATCCGCTGAAAGAGGGCCTTCGCAAAAAAGGCCTGCCCTTTTGCAACCCGTACCGCAAGCGCCGCGGCGACTGGAATCCGCTTTTGCCGGGCGATGAGTCGCGCACCACGGCAAGAGACATCCTTTCCTCGTTTCTGGCCACCGGTGATGACGGCCCGTACTGGTCGGTCGAGCAGCTCATGAAGTGGCTCCCGTTTGTGAAGGTGGGCGATGACGGGCTTGTCAGAAAAAACGGCAAGGCCGGAATCAAGGCGCTAAAAACAGCCGTCGATGACCAGGTCGAAGGGCTCCATACCTGCCGAGAAGTCCTTTCGCAGCTTCTGGGCCCCGGAGCTGTGGAGCACGCGCTTTCAAGGGACGTGGACTGGCTCTATGAGCAGCTCGTTGCCGCAAAGCAGCGATCGCTTCAATATCCGACCTACGTGTTTCGGCAGTTTGGCGAAAAAGCCATCATGGAGGATCCGAAGATCATCATCGGGACAATCCATAGCGTAAAAGGCGGCGAGGCCGATTGCGTCTATCTTTTTCCAGACATCAGCAAGGCCGTCTTCACCGAGCTGCAGGTGGCCGATCCGACCAGGACCCGGGATGCCCTTTACCGCTTGTTTTATGTCGGCATGACCAGGGCCAAGGAGGAACTGGTGCTTATGAACTATGCCAAGCAGGGCAAGAAGGCCTTGTATGTGGAGCTTTAGATGAAGGGAATTCGGCTCGATTTTTCACCTGACGGGGAGGCGTCGGTAACGATTCCTGCGGAATTTGTGCCGATTTGTATTCATGGCCGGACGTGTGATGACTTTTTTGTGGGGGAGGAAGTCATCGGAAAATTCACGCTCCACCAGTATTACTGCGAAAAAGCCGAAGGGAGCGTTTTTGATCTGCTCAGAGGAAAACAAACGGGGTGCCCACTTGGAAAATGGGAGGTGCTGCCAAGTGGCAAGAATACCGAAGCTGTTTTGGTTCGACACGGAAACGACGGGGACCGACCGGTACCGCAACTCGATGGTCCAGCTAAGCGCCCTGATCGAGATTGGGGGCGTGGTGGTGGAGGAACTCAACTTGTTCTTCCGGCCGCTGCCTGATCGGGAAATCAATCAGGAAGCGCTGGACATCAACGGGCGCACTCTCGGGGAGATTGAATCTTTTCCCGATGCAGCCGATGGCGTTTCGCAGCTAAAGGCGGCGTTCAACCGGCATGTCAAAAAGTTCGACAAAATCGACAAACTGGTTCCTGCAG
>JBDRRP010000111.1:0-2886 GCA_043825735.1 Pseudomonadota bacterium
CAATACTGTCCTGAAGGTGTTTTTGATTTTCAGTGATCGTAGCTACATCTTTTGACAGTTCGATGATGTGTTCGATTATTCTTCTGACATCATCGCTTCCCATAATTTCTCCTTTGATATGAATTTGATTAATCCAGGGTAACGGCCAGGGTCCTGGTTATGCGTATCGGTAGATATAGTAAAGTTTGATGTAGGGCGGCATGTGATCTGTATTGGTAGGTGCAACCAGAGTATGATCCGAGTGACCTGTTACATCACTGGACAACACGAGGGGTTGTCACGCAGACAATGGATTTGACTTCATCGTCGGAGGTTGCAGCAACGCCAGGAACTTCCAGCTCTTCCAGTTGGGTTCGGTGTCAAACACTTCGCTGTAGGTGATGCGACCGGTGTCGCGACCTGCGAAGTCTTCTTTGTAGGCGGTAAAAGGAACAAGGATGGACTTGGTACGCAGATTTTCCATCAGCAATTGTTCGTAATAAGTGCGCTGCCCGGCAGGCAAGCCACTTGCGGTAAGTAAGCCAGTTTCTAGTTCAGCCATGATTATTTCTCCAAGTTAGGGATTGATTAGTTTTCTTTGATCCACTTGAAGTAACCGTCCCATGCTGCTTGCTTTTCTGGTGAGCCGTCAGGAATTGCTTGAATAGCCTTGATCCAGGCGTCTGCGGTGGCCGGTGTCTTGATCTGCTGTCCGGGAGGTGTGTTGTCAACGGGTGTAACACCTGCCAACAACTGTTTCTCTCGGGCAATCTTCTGACTGTCAGCATATTCAGCGATCTTGGATGCTGCCGTCAGAATTTCCGCTTCGTCCGTGGTGTTGGGCAGTAGGTCCGCCAGTGAGAGCAGGTCGGGACGCTTCATGTCTTTGATGACCTTGATGCGTGCTTCACTTACTCCGCCCAGGGCTACTTTCACCTGTGCTTCCGATAAAGCCTGCTGCAGGGTTGCTACCTGCGTGGAGAGGTCACTGACCTTTACACCGTATTCCGTTTCCTTCGTAGCGACTGAAGCAGTCAGAGTGCCGGCGACTTCCCGGCTTGACGTAGCCTGCTCCGTGAGGATGCGGTTCGCGATTGTGAGCTCTTCGATTTTTTGCATTGCGCCGTCGAGACGTAATTTCTCGACCCACTTTGCGGGATCAGGCGTGGTCGGTGTCTGATTGTTGGTGACCGTTCGATTTGCGGCGGCGGCATCAGCTGAAGCTTTTGCAGCTAATTCCGCAGGATCTAAGGTTCCGTCTGCGTTGGGCATGTTTAGAACTCCTTATTTATTTCTGTATTCTTTATCTCTCCACTGAGCAACCTCTTTACCGTCAACCTGGTGGAAGGCGATCTGCTCGATCGAGAGTACATTTTTAGTTATTGTGGCGAGCGTGATACCGTGCTGCCAATCCATCGGACCTCGTGCGTAAGGCGCTTCGTAGTTACAAAGGCAAAAACCTTCCGCAGCCTGCTTGATGTTGTAGCGGGTCTTGACGTAAACAAGACCGCCTCTATGTGTATGACCAGTGAGCGTGCTGACGGCGAATTTTTCTTTCTCCAGTTCAGTTCGGGCTGTATTTCCCGAGCCTGGCCTGACGGATGTGCCGTGAGAAACGATCAGCATGTCTGCGAAATTAACTTCGTCTTCGACACCATTCTCGAACCCAAGTTCGCTCAAGTTCAAGAGGTGCGCCAGATTGAGGGCTTCCATGCCGGCGATCTCAGGATGTCGCCATAGGTAGCGCTTCCATCGTTCTTCGTGATTGCCTTGCAGAAAATGAAGGGTTGCGAAACCAACTGCATTCCGCCACTCACCCTGCCCTACCGTCCAGGCCTCGATTTCATCCTGCATGTTGAATTCTTTGGCGCGAATTGGATCTTTATCAAAACTGGATATGGTGTAGAAATCCAGGCCATCTGAACCAGTAACCAGGTCAGTGGGTTTGAAATCCTTGATGATCTGTAGTGCCAGGTTCCTGGCGTTCTCGTCCTGATAAGGAAAATGCTCATCAGTCGGGAAGGCGATCTTGATATCCGGCAAGCTATTTGCCTTTCTTCTTCATCTCTTCGCGTTTCTTTAACATTTCGCGCAAAGCTTCGCTCTTACTTTGCTTTGCTGGTTTCTTTTTGTCTGCCATTAATCGTCTCCTGTTTTGTCTTCCGGGTCTTCTTTGAAATTACCGTCTTTGACATCTTTAGCATCGTTTCCGGCATCGGAAACTGGTGCTGAGACGGGAGGCTTGGGATCCAGTTGTTCTGAAAATTCCTTCAAGAAAGCCTGGATACGGGTGACCTCTGAAGGTCCACGTCCAAGAATTTCCTGCGCCGTCTCCAGGGAGATGGAAGGTACAGCCGTGCTCATCAGCTTGATGACTTCGTCTACAGCCGATTTCTGATCTCTAGGCAGGATGGCATTGAAACGAGGAGCGACCATGCCGGTCAACATGCCTTTGATAGCTTCGGTAGGAACGTCGGGGTATTGTCGTTGAGCCAGCATCAAGCCGGAAATGTAGACGGCACGCTGCAGGCCGGCTGCCATATAAGCACGAGAGCGCCGCATAGCCTTGAGAAGAGGCCAGAGCCTAATTTCAAGGGTCGCACCCGAGCGCTGGCCGCCGCCATTATCTTCACCAAACGCAATAGGAGGCGCAAAGGAAGATGTTCTAGCCCAGTTGTAGATAAAATTAACATAGTCAAATAATTCCTTTGGAACCGGGTTGGTGGTCTGTAACATGCCGACTTCCGGTTTCATATCCTTATTGACCTGGCGCCCAAGGTTCCACATGGCGTTGACGTCGATCGGGAAGTTGGTGGCGTTGAATTCTTTCGGCAGGTTGATGCCCCAACGCACGGGATGTGTATTGACGTTCAGGGCGTCTGCGGCATCAGCCAAGCGCATATTCAT
>JBDRRP010000112.1:0-81235 GCA_043825735.1 Pseudomonadota bacterium
GTTTCCCTCAGGGTGGCCATGTCCGTGGGGGTGTGGTGCTGTGGTCATTGAAAGACTCCTTCGGGCAAAGCTGGGATCGTTTTGATCGTTTTGATCGTTAGGATCGTTAGGATCGTTGGGATCGTTTAGGTTGTCTGGTCGGATCGTACTGATTGGCCGAAGGCCGCCCTCCGTCGCTCATAATCTGTGAAAATCTGTGTAATCTGTGGATAACCCCCTTCGCAGTTGCTTTTGCCGTTGCGGCGGAGCCGCCGTTTCCATCCGCGTCATCTGTGTAATCTGCGGTTAATTTGCCCTTGCAGTTGCAGTCCGGCCGAAGGCCGCCCCCCTTCGCTTTTAATCTGTGAAAATCCGTGTCGCTTTTTAAGCCGTATAGGCGCAATCTGAGGATAAACACCTTTGCCGTTGGTTTTACCGTGTACCGTGCACCTTGCACCCTCCTTGATTTGTCCCCCTGCCTTTAATATGGTTCACATTCCACCACGCCCATCACCAGGGGAGGCCATCTTTGCCACAAACCTACCACGATCAGCGCCCATCATCCGGCAACGGCACTGCCGTTTTTCTCGGCATCCTGGTCTCCCAGTTCGCGGCAACCCTGCTTGTTCGCAGCGCCAATGTAGATCTTCACAAAGAGATGACCGCTATCATCGCCAAGGGCTATGTGGCCGTCCCCTCACCGGGAGTGGTGAAGGACCTGGCCGGCTGGTTCTCAGCATTCATGGGCGGCATCTTTTTCACCGTCACTCTGGGTTTCCTGCTGATTCTCCTGAGCCTCTCCCTCGTGCGGCTGGTGCAGCGCACCCAATGGTCGTTTTCGAGGCGGGTCGCCGTTCTGGCAGCCGTGTGGGCGATCCTCACCATCTTTGTGAACAGCGCTGGATTGAACTCAGGTGCCACCTTATATGTTTCAGCGGTGGTGGTGACCGTCTTCATTACCAGCGTCGCCGGTCAGCGGACCCTGGACCGAAAAGAGCGGCGTCTCGGCAGGGCATTCATCGTTTTCGCCCCGCTGATCCTGCTGGCCGGGCTATGGATGACCCGGCTCGATACCGATCTTTTTGTGGACATCCGGGACCGCCTGCTGTTTTCAAACCCGGTGGGCATCAAGGTGGTAGAATTTTACTACGACTACACCCTCTACGGCGCCCAGGCCATGGCGCCCCTCAGCCAGCACACCATGATCGGTGTCGATCTGAGCGCTTTGAAAGACGACGAGGATTACCGCGGTTTGGCAGACGCGCTGCGACAAAGAGACGCGCTGGATATCGGGGAGGCGCCGAGTGCTTCGGCAGTGCTGACGCCGGAAGGGGAGGGGATCCGCTGGCAGGATGCCACCGGCCGGACCCTCACGGTGAGCAGAAAAGACATCCTTGAGCATCCTGATGTGGTAGTAAAACAGTTCTCTGATACGGCCGACCGGAACGGCCCTTTCCGGCTGTTGACCCTGGCCGGGATTTTTATCGGTTTTCCGGTGATGCTTTACCTTGTCTTATTTGCGGTCATCGAAGGACTGCTTCGGTATATCGCCGGACGAAATGCTGCCATTATAACAGCTCTGGTGTGCCTTAGCACCGGGGCGGCGTTGTTCTACCCCCTGGCCGCAGCGCCGAAGATTGATTTCGAGAACACCAGCGCCTTTGATCTTTGGAGAGAAGGTTCTCCAGCGGCAAGGATCATGGTTCTAAAGCAGGCCGTCCAAAAGGGTATCGATCCGCTGCGATACCAGGATGCCGACGCGCTCAGTCAAAGCGCCGGTCTGGCTGAGCGTTACTGGTTTGCCAGGTCTTTGGCCGGAAACCGCTCGGATCGGGGGTTCGAGTTGCTGGGGCGCATGATGAATGATCCCAGCCCGCTGGTGCTGTGCCAGGTGTGCTATGCTTTCGGTGAAATGAACAACCCGGCGGTCGTGCCGGTGTTGCTGCGGTATATTAAGAATGGCGGGTATTGGTACGCTCAGCGGTATGCGTATGCGGCGTTGAGGAAACTGGGGTGGCTGCAGGAGGCGCGGTACCGGTAAAGCGAACAGCGTTTTTGGCACGGATTGCACGGATTACGCGGTTAAAGTTATAGGCGGCCTTCGGCCGAACAGCAAAGGCAACTACGAAGAAAAATGGGACGCGGATCCTCCTTCGCCAAGGCTACGGCGGACAGGTGAACGCAGATAAACGCTGATATGGAAAAGGGCGGCTTCGCCGCAACAGCAAAAGCAACTGCTGGATTAACCACGGATTACACAGATAACGCGGATGGAAAAAGGCGGCTTCGCCGCAACAGCAAAGGCAACTGCGAAGAGGGTTATCCACAGATTGCACAGATTTTCACAGATTAACGGCAGAAGGGGGTGGCCTGCGGCCGGGAACGGCCAGAGGACAGTAAACAGATGGCAGACGACAGAAAGACCGACAAGGCATCCAGGAGCAAACGATCTTAACGCTCCTAACGCTCATAACGGTTTAAACGATCCAAACCCAAAGTCGAGAGCCGCTTTTAACCGGGAACCATGAACCTTGAACGCCGCCGAAGGCGGCCTGAACGCGCCTCCGGCGCCAACCGCGACCTGTGCACCTGCCCGAAGGGCAAAACTTTTATGGTGTTCTCTGCGCCTTGGCGCCTCTGCGCGAGAATGGGTTTTTGGTGTTGATCGGTGTTTATGAATAATCCTCGCGAAAATCTGCGGCCAATGCCCGCCCTCATCGCTCTATGCACCGTGGTGGCGCTGGAGATCGCCCTGAGACCGGTGCTGCCTGCCGATGCGACGTTGAGAATGGCTGCAACTGGCGCTCTTCGGGTAGTCGAAGCGATTGGGATGCTCTGGTGGGTGTCACGATTACCATCCGGGCTTACTGCGATAGGTCTGGACCGTGAGTCCTTTAGTGGGGGCTTACGAACCGGACTGATCTGGTCAGCCGTTTTTGCCATAGTAGTCGCTGCCGCAGCAGCAATCATCTATTACGGTTTCAATACCGACCCCAGATCTTTGATTCATGCCGAAGTGCCCAAAGGCCTTGCGAGGATAGGACTATTCCTCTTCGTCGCTGGTCTTGTGTCCCCAATCGCAGAAGAGATTTTCTTCCGCGGAATCCTTTACAGTGCCCTTCGAAATTGGGGCGCCGCAATCGCCATCATAGGCTCAACCGCCCTCTTCACCATAGTGCATTCAGGGCCAAGCTTCCCAATCATCCAATGCATCGGAGGACTGGTCTTCGCTTGCGCCATCGGAAAAAGCCGCAGTTTGGTATCGCCTATGGTAATCCACATTCTCGGAAACCTGGCGATCTATGGGATTTCAATGATAAGCGGTTAAAAGACGCTGGATACAGGGCATTCATGCAGTTTCGGTCCTCTGACATCCGACATCTGGTTTCTGCCCCCCGACCTCTGACCTCTGACCTCTGATCTCGGACAACAGCCTCAAGCAGCAACGCGCCGTCTCAAGTTCGGAAACCCACTGATCACAGCAACAATGAGTGCTGCAACATAGGGCATGGCCTGCACCAGCAAAACGATGACCCACAGGTGCATATCCAGGGTGCTGGTGTTGGGCATGCTGGCGATGGTCGCGGCGGCGGCGAGCATGGCTATGAGGAGCAGGGTTTCCTCGCGGGCGGCGAGGATGGCGTTTCTGAGGGCCGAGGCGTTGGCCATCTTTGGGGTACGGAAAAAAGGTTTTCCGGTGGTGAACATCCCGGAGAGAACTGCCTGGGCGATGGTGTGGGATAGGGACAGGCCGGCGATGGCGGCGGATAGGGTTTCACCCAGGGTGGCGACGACTCGGGTGCGGTATAGGTAGAGCACTTTTCCTATTTTGAAGGAGAACAGCAGCAGGGGCAGGATGGAGAAGATCACCAGCGGGGGATCCACTTTTGTGGGGGCAGCGATCATGGCGAGCGACCAGCCCAGGGCGGCGATGTTGAAAATGAGATTGGCGCCGTCTGCGAGCCAGGGGATCCAGCCGGCGATGAAGTGGTAGCGCTGGCCGTAAGTCAGGCGGCTGGTGTCGCGGGTAAACAGAAGGCGCGCGTGGCGGCGAAGGATCTGGACGGCACCGTAGGCCCAGCGAAACCGCTGCTTTTTGTAGTCGGCGAAGGTGTCTGGCATGAGGCCCCGGCCGTAGGTGCGAGAGATGTAGGCGGCCTGAAAGCCCTGCTCGAAGATCCTCAGGCCCAGCTCGGCGTCTTCGGTGATGCACCACTCGCCCCATCCTTTTACAACTTCCAGCGCCTCTCGCCGGATCAACGTCATGGTGCCGTGCTGGATAATGGCGTTTCGCTCGTTTCGCGTGACCATGCCAAGGAAGAAAAAGCCGCGGTATTCCGAATGACACATGGACTTGAAGGCATTGACACCGTCGTCCCGGTAATCCTGCGGGGCCTGGACGATGCCGATACCGGGGTCTGCAAACTGCGGCGTCGTGTCCCGCAGCCAGCCGGGTTCAACCACGTAGTCGCTGTCGATGACGCCGATGACGGTGGCGGTCGGGTCGGTCTGGGCGAGGGCGAAGTTCAGCGCGCCTGCCTTGAAACCGGGCAGCGGGTCCTCGTGAAAGAAGCGAAACCGCGGGCCGAGAAGCTGGCAGTGCGCGGCCACCGGCTCCCATACGGCCGGGTCCTTGGTGTTGTTGTCGATCAGGATGACTTCAAATCTCGGATAGTCCAGGCGGCTTAAGGCGTTTAAGGTCTCGATGAGCATATCCGGAGGCTCGTTGTAGGCGGGCACGTGGATGGAGACCATGGGCAGGGCGTCGTCGTCGACCTTGACCGGCCGAAACGGGCGCCGCAGCCTGACGAGCCAGCGCGCCTCGGCCCATTCGTGCGCCTCGGTCAGGAGCACCACGATCACGCCGATCATGCCGAACATCATGACCAGCCCGACAATCACTGTGCCGACGGTGAGATACTGGTTGAGGTAATCGTAGACAACCCACACGACGATCGAGGCGGCGGCGAATACCATGAGTGCGAGAAACCCCCGGCCACTGCCGCCCAGGGTCTGGCTGTCGATCAGCAGCACGCCGAAAGCGATCAGCGCGATGAGCACCGATATGCCGGCGAGCATATACCAGTTGGCGATGGGAACGATGGGCTGGGTGAACGGGAACTTGGGCTGGCGCTGGACATTGAAGACCCCCCAGTAGGCGCCTACCGCGCCTTCGGTGTCTTTTTTCCAGGGTTGGTCGAATGCTTCCATGACGTAGCAGATATACTTTTCCTGCTGCGCGCGCTTCATAAAGCGGCGAAGGAACATGGCCTGGTTGGCCGGAGAGGCCACCGCAGACATTCGGGTGCGGCCGTGGCTGGGCCAGCCGACCTCGGCGATTACGATGGGTTTTCCCGGAAACAGCGCCTTGAGAAGGTCCATGCGGTCCACGATATAATCGACAGCGGTGTCGATATGAACGCCTTCCCAGTAGGGGAGCATGTGCACGGCGATGTAGTCCACGTGCTTTGTCAGTTCCGGGTGCTTTGTCCAGACATGCCAGGGCTCAGCAGTGCTCACCGGCACGCTCAGAGCGTCCCGCGCCTGGTCCAGGTAGCCGATCATAACCGCTACAGGCAATTCGCCCCGAAGAAGCACTTCGTTGCCGACCACTGCGCGCACGATGTTGGGGCTTTTTCGGCCGATTGCCAGAAACTTGTCAAGGTCTGTCTGATTTTGCTCCAGATCGGCACTGATCCACACCCCCAGGGCCACGTTGATGCCATGTCGCCGGGCAATTTCCGGGATTTTGTCCAGTCCTTCTTCGACGGTGTAGGTGCGGATGGCGTGGGTTTTTCCAGTGAGCAGCGATAGATCGGCATCGATCTCGGCTTCACTGGGATAGATCTTTTTCAGGGGGCTTTGCCCGGCCCGAAACGGCGAAAAGGAAAAACCCATGATTTGCTGCGGCCAGGCCGGTTCCTGCTCCGGCCGGTTGGCTAGGGCCCACAGGCCTACTGCCATAACAGAGATGACGGCCGCGATGGCGAAGTTTCCAATTTTCATGAATGTGTCGTTCGGGTGAAAGAGTGGCGTAAGGACAGATGTTTTCTTACAGGCAGTTGATTGATTCAGTCCCCGATGTCTGGCAGTGCCTTATACCCGGGAAAATGCTCAAGATGCAAGGCCTTGTATTGAGGGGACGTTGTTGACAATTATGTACTTGAATGCTATCTGGTCAATCATTCAGATGTCAGGGGCCGATTTTTACTATGAACACGCCAAAATCAAGATTGCGTTAACCTCACATAAGGCAAAGCGAATGCCCCGAAAAGCGCGTTTAGATGCCCCCGGAACGCTCCATCACGTGATCATTCGCGGGATTGAAAAACGAGATATCGTAAAGGGGGACAAGGACCGTGGCGACTTTGTCGGACGTTTAGGCGAGCTGTCGGTAAAGACCGGGAATGCAGTTATGGCGTGGGCTTTGATGACGAATCATGCGCACATTCTCATAAAGAGCGGAAGCGGCGGTATCTCAGAACTCATGCGGCGGCTGCTGACCGGTTACGCCGTCTCTTTTAATTTGCGGCATCGTAGAAGCGGGCACTTATTTCAGAATCGCTATAAATCCATTGTGTGCCAAGAGGATGCCTATTTCAAGGAACTGGTTCGTTACATTCACTTAAACCCCCTGCGAGCAAAGATGGTGGCCGGTCTCGAGGAGCTTGATAGGTATGAATGGAGCGGTCATTCGGTTCTGATGGGAAAAAACGCGCAGCCATGGATGCGCATCAATGACGTATTGAAATGGTTTGGGAAAGATGTCGATACGGGCAGGACAAATTACAGAGATTTCGTTATAAGTGGGGTGGATCAGGGGCGTCGGCCCGAGTTGGTCGGTGGTGGGTTGATCAGATCTTTGGGCGGGTGGAGCGCGGTTAAGGCCATGCGGAAGGCTGGAGGGGATGAATTGTTTGATGCGCGGATTCTCGGAGATGGGGACTTTGTCGCTCAGTTGATGGAAGAGACAGGAGCGATCCAAAAGCGGCAGTTCGCTGCAACCGGCGATATCGAATCAGCCGTTGAATTTATCAAAGCAGAGTGCCACAATCAGCGCGTGTCCTATCAAGCGTTAGTTCAAGGAGGCCGATCCAGAGATGTCACCAGCGTCAGAAAAAAGCTGGCAGTTGAGCTGAGCAGAAAATATGGCTGGACCAAAGCGGAAACGGCGCGGCAGCTTGGGGTGACGACCACGGCAATATTTAGAATTCTGGAACGTATTGAGCAAGATCGCCAATAAGTATATAAAAGTAAACAACGTCCCCTATTAAGGAGGCATGCTATGGGGCTCTGGGATAAGGTCAAGGGGCAGTTTATCGATGTCATCGAGTGGGTGGACGACATCGGTGATGCCATCATTTACAAGTTTCCGCGCTATGACAACGAGATCAAGAACGGGGCCCAGCTTATCGTGCGAGAGAGTCAGGTCGCCGTGTTTTTGCACGAGGGGGAATTGGGGGATATTTTCGGGCCGGGGCGCCATGAGCTGACGACGGCCAACATCCCAGTCCTTACGACACTCAAAAGCTGGAAGTACGGTTTCAACGCGCCGTTCAAGTGCGATGTTTTCTTTGTTTCCATGAAGCAGTTCACCGATCTCAAGTGGGGGACCAAAAATCCCATCATGATGCGCGATGCCGAGTTCGGGCCGGTGCGGCTCAGGGCCTTTGGCACCTACTGCATCCAGATCAATGACCCGGGCAAGTTCATCATTCAGATCGCCGGCACCGATCAGCTCTTTCAGACCCCGGAGATTACCGGGCAGCTCAGAAACATCCTGGTGAGCCGGTTTTCAGATGCACTGGCCGAGGCCGGGATTCCCATGCTGGATCTGGCCGCGCACTATAACGAGGTCGGGGCGCTGCTCCAGGGCAGGCTCCAGCCCGAATTTGACGAGTACGGCATCACCCTCACCAAATACCTGATCGAAAACGTTTCGGTGCCAGAGGAAGTCGAGCGCGCTCTGGACAAGCGTACCCAGATGGGCGTCATCGGCAATCTGAGCGCTTATACCCAGTATCAGACCGCCGAGGCCATCGAGAAAATGGCGGTAAATCCCAATGCCGGCGGAGGCGGGATGGGCATGATCGCCGGCATCGGCATGGGAAACATCGTGGGCGGCGCCATGCAGGGCACAGGTCAGCAGCCCCAGCAGCCGGCGCCCCAGGCCGGGCCGCCGCCGCTGCCCACCCAGAGCCAGTGGTACGCCGCCATCAACGACCAGCAGGCGGGACCCTTTACCGGGCACCAGGTGCAGGCCATGGTCCAGCAGGGGCAGATCACCCGCGATACCCTGGTGTGGAGACAGGGGATGGCCGACTGGGGACCGGCCGGACAGGTCCCGGATATGGCGAGCCTGTTCGGCGCGGTGCCGCCGCCGCTGCCGCCGAAGAAATGAAGACAGGGCCGGGAAAACCGGAAAAGCGAAACTGCCATTATTAACCGCAGATGACGCAGATTGCGCAGATGAGGAAAAAGCGGCTTCGCCGCGAAACATCAAAATATTCTCATTAGCCGTTTGAAGTATTCGATATGCCATCACGCGCAAACCTGAAAGGAGGGTGTCATGTACAACAAGATCTTGATCCCGCTTGACGGTTCGAAACTGGCTGAAAGTGCCCTGAAGCATGCCGAGTCTTTGGCGGTCAAGTTCAACGCCAAACTCATTCTGCTACGGGTGGTCAGGCCGCCATCGCTGGTGGGGCGTGAATTCGATGCCATGGCGCAGTTCCAGGTCGAGCTGGAACTGCAAAAAAGCGAAGCGGTGCGGTATCTGGACGGGTTGAAGGGTACTTTTCGCGAAAAGAAAATCGAGGTCGACGTTCACGTGGGATTCGGTCCGGTGGTGGCGGAAATCATCGATGCCGCAGAGAGCCAGGCGGTGGATCTGGTGATCATCGCCAGCCATGGCCGAACCGGCCTTGGGCGGGTATTTTTCGGCAGCGTGGCCTCGGGTGTGCTGAACCGCATCGAACGCCCGTTGATGGTCATTCGCTCTTCAGGGGAATAGACCCAACGGGCGGCTGCACTGCCTGCTCTCTCCATTACCGGCAGCCACAAGTGCGTCACCTTGTCCATGACGTTTTCGACAGACTGGGGCCGCATGGTGCTCAGCTGCGACCTATAGACAGACGACTGGATAAGCGCGGGGGCCTCATAAAGACTTGACGAGGCCCGGATGACAGGATAAACGGGCGCCACAATGATCGCCCTGCGGACGAGCGGTATCCCGCATTATAAATTCTCCCTCACTCTGGCCGGACTGCCGGCCGATATGGTGGCATCATGCGATGTATTACCAAGTCATTTGCTTTTCATGCGGCCCACCGGCTGCGGCACCCGGATCGCACAGACGAAGAAAACCAGGCCGTATTCGGCGTCTGCGCTTTTCCCCATGGGCACACCTACCAACTCCAGGTCACCCTTGCCGGCACGCCCGACGACAACGGGATGATCCTTCTCTTCGGGAGTCTCAAATCGATTGTTAGCGAGGCGGTGCTTTCGCGCTACGACCACGCCGATCTCAATGCTCTGCCCGAGTACCAGCGCGTGCCGCCAACGGCCGAAGTCATCGCCGGCCACATCTTTGACGTGCTGGCCCCGCTGCTCACCACCGATCGATACCGCCTGCACGAAGTGCGTCTTTACGAGACCCCAACGGCCTGGGCTTCGGTGACTGCCGATGCTTGACGTCTGCGAGATATTCACCTCGATCCAGGGCGAGGGCCCTCTCATGGGCCGCCCGGCGGTTTTTTTGCGCCTGGCCGGGTGCGTGCCACCATTTTGTGAAGCCTGCGATACGCCCCAGGCGCTTGTTCCCGGCCGTCCAATGTCTGTCGAGGCCATTGTCGACGCTCTGGGGGACGCGCCGCCCCTGGTGGTCATCACCGGCGGAGAGCCGTTTTGCCAGTGGGAGACGGGGTTGGCAACACTGGTGTCGCGCCTTGATGCTTCAGGACGCGACATTCAGTTTGAAACCAGCGGCAAAGCCGGCATCCCGGCCCAGGCCCTGGGACTGGTGGTCTGCTCACCAAAACCCATGGACTGTCCAACGCTCGACACCGCCGCCAGCAGTCGGGCCGATGTATTTAAATTCGTCATCGCTGAAGGGGACACCGGAGAAGAAACCCTCGCGAGGATCCCGGCCTTGAACCTGCCTGCCGAAAAAGTGTGGCTGATGCCCGAGGGACAAACCCGGGCCCAGCAGCTTCGATGCATGCCGAGGGTGTGGGAGATGTGTGTGAAATCGGGCTACCGGTTTTCACCCCGGCTGCACATATTGACATTTGACGATAAAAAGGGAGTCTGAACGATGGATGCCGTCATCATCTTATCCGGCGGGATGGATTCGGCCGTGCTGCTGACCAGTCAGCTGCCCAAGGGAACAAAACTTTCGGCTATCAGCTTCGATTACGGCGCCAAGCACAATCACCGGGAAATTCCCATGGCGGCGGCGTTGTGCCGGCAAGCCAAAGTAACGCACACGGTTGTGGCGCTGCCTTTCGTAAACGAGCTTTTTGTTTCGGATCTTCTGATTTCCGGGGATGATGTGCCTGACGGCGCTTACGATGCGGAAAACATGAAGCAGACCGTGGTGCCGTTTCGAAACGGCATCATGCTTGCCATTGCCGCCGGCTATGCGGAGTCACTGGGGGCTTCCCGGCTCCTGATCGGTTCCCACAGCGGGGACCACGCCATCTACCCGGACTGCCGTCCACCGTTCACGGCGGCCATGGGCGCTGCCATTGCCGCCGGCACCGGCAATCAGGTGGCCCTCGAAGTGCCGTTTGCCGCACTGGATAAACGAGATATCGGGGACCTGGGACGGCGCCTGGGAGTCGATTTCCGGCAGACCTGGACTTGCTACAAGGGCGGCCAGATCCACTGCGGCACGTGCGGGGCCTGCGATGAGCGCAAGTATGCCCTTCGGTGGGAAGAGGGGTTGGACCCGACGGAATATGAGAAATGACAACACTGGATGAGACGCCGCTGGGAAAACCGGTGGATTATTCTGATCATTACGACCCGGGGCTACTGTGTCCGATTTCCCGGGAAGCGGGGCGGGCGGATCTGGGATTGACACCGGGGGAGGCACTGCCGTTTTTCGGAGAAGATGTGTGGAACGCCTACGAGCTGTCGTGGCTGGATAATACAGGGAAACCCGAGATCGCCATGATGGAGATACGGGTGCCGGTAGATTCTCCTTTTCTGGTGGAGTCCAAGTCCCTGAAGCTCTACTTGAGCAGTTTCAACATGTCGCGGTTTTCTTCCGGCGACCGGGTGGCGAGCATTGTGAAAAAAGACCTGTCGCTGGCCACCGGGCATGCGGTGACGGTGACACTGGTGGCGCCGGAGCAGTTCAGTGACGTTGAGATCCGTGAGCCGCCGGGGGGCTGCCTTGATCTTACTGCGCCGCGTCTGGTCGGATATACCCTTGATGCCCAGGGGCTGAAATGCGCAGATCGGGTTGTTTCGGAAGCCTGGTTCACCCGTCTTTTTCGCTCCACATGCCCGGTCACGGGACAGCCGGACTGGGGGACGATATCCATCGTATACACCGGCAACAAAATCGATGCGGCCGGGCTCTTGGGGTATCTTATCAGCTTTCGCCAGTACGCGGGGTTTCACGAAAACTGTGTGGAGCGGATATTTATGGATATCACCAGGCGCTGCCGGCCAGAAGCATTGACCGTGTCGGCCCGGTTTACCCGGCGGGGGGGGCTGGATATCAATCCGGTGCGCTCTATCGGACCGGTGGTGGTGGATAACATCAGAGATCCGCGGCAGTAGACTTAGGGCGCGGATGACAGCGAGGGGCTTTTTGCGGCCTGCGGCAGGAAACCTTCAACCCAAAACCTCTCTTGGCACGGATTTCAAGGATTGAAGGTCGATGGGTAAAAGCAGAAAATTCATGAACCGCTATTCCCCCGAACGTCACACCGTGCACAGGGTAGCTTACGCCTTGCCGTGCCTCTCTTCAAAATAGGCCCGCACCACTTCCATGAATGCCTTCAGGGCCGGTGACAGCCATTTTTCTTTATACCAAACCATCAGGATGGCCACTTCGATCGCCTCGGACGGGTACGGGATGACCGCCAGTCGGCGAGCGGTAAGGTCTTCGGCAGCTTCCGACAACGGAAGTATCGTGATACCAAGACCTTCGGCAACGCACCGGCGAATGGCGGCCACACTGTTGAATTCCATGACGGTGGTGGGTTTCACGGCATTCTGGGCAAGCATGGATTCGAAGCTGCGGCGGTAGGCGCAGTCGACGCGTGAAAGAAGCAATGGGTGGTCTGCGAAGTCCTTGATCGTTATTTTCTGTTTTCGGACCAACGGATGATCGGGTGCGGCCACGATAATGATGGTTTCGGTTCCCAGGATATCAGCGCTCAGAGCGGATTCTGAGATGGACTCTGTGAAGAGAAAGGCAAGATCGGTGACCCCTTTCCGGAGGTCACGCTGGAGGCCTTCCACGGCGCAGGTGATGAACTGGAGACGCACTGCCGGAAAAGCGGTGCAATAGGTTTTCAGTATGGCTGGGAGGTGGCAGACACCGAAAGATTCGGGGATGCGGATGGTGAGCGTGCCCCCAGGCTGACGGGTGCCCAGCATTTCAGATCGGGTCTCTGCTGCCAGCGTGACGAGCTTTTCGGCGTAGGGGAGCAGGTGCTCACCAGCCTCTGTCAACACGATTCGTCGCCCCAAGCGGTCGAACAGTTTGACGCCCAGCTCGTCCTCAAGGGTCTGAATCTGCGCAGAAACGCTGGATTGGGCATAGTTGAGCAATTCAGCGGCCCGGATAAAGCTGAGGTGGTGGGCCACGGAGAGAAACGTAGCGAGGTGCCGCAGTTCCATTGATCGCAATTCCCGATGAGTGATATCGGTATAAATCGTTTGTGCCGATAATTGAAGTTGATATATCGAAATATCAGAAATATCAACTTTGACTCTGGATCCACAGGGGGGCGAAAATGGATACGGTGGAAAAAGTCATGCGTTAAAGCTAAGGCAATGATGTTAATAACATCTTTCTTGGCGTACTTGGCGCCTCTGCGAGAAAATTGCTTTTTTACAAGGTTGTCAAAGTTTTGGAGGTGGAGAATATGTTCCCGGATATCGAAGAGATTCGAAAAGAGCGAAAACGATACAACGGCAAGCTTTTCCTGAGCGGTGTGGAAACCTTCCGGAAGATGGGCGAGGTTGAGGAGAGGGCGCTTCAAAGCGGGGCGCTGGACCGGAAGACAAAGGAGCTGATCGCACTGGGCATCAGTATGGCCAACAGCTGCTACGGTTGAATCGAATATCACGTCAGCAGTGCTGCTGACCTCGGGGCGAGCGCAAAAGAAATACTGGAGGCGGCTGCGGTGGCAGTGGCCTTGTGCGGGAGCGTGGCCGACTGGCCGGCACGGTTTGTGGTCAAGGTGCTGGAAGATATCGGTCAAAAATAGGGCGACTGCTGTCGCAGCCGGCAAGGATGACGCGGTTAAAATCATCGGCGGCTTCGTCGGAAGCCTTGAGACCAAAACCTTTTTTGGCAAGGATTTCGCGGATTACGCGACTGGAGGAAGGGCGGCTTCGCCGCAACGGCAAAAACAACAGCAAAGAGATTTATCCACAGATTTCACAGATTTTCACAGATTAAGGGAAAAGGGGCGGCTTTCGGCCAATCAGTCCGATCCGACCAAACAACCTAAACGATCCCAACGATCCCAACGATCCCAACGATCCCAACGAGCCCAACGATCCCAACGATCCCAACGCGCCTCTGGCGCCAACGGTCCACCTCCCCGAAGGGCGCCGTGGCCGCCCCAATCAAAAGACTATCATTATTATTTTCATCGCTTGTTTGGATCTCATGATAATAAGGGGCGGATATCTGCCAGAACGGGGGGCAGGCGGTGGCCGTCGGAGACCCCGGTTCGCCCTAAACCTTGTTGACCATATTTAAGAGAGAAAGTCCCATGACATCACGAACCTATCAAAAAAAAATGATCAAAAAGAGAAAACAACACGCCCACAAGAACAATCTCAAAGCCGATCAGAAACGCATCGCCAAAAACCAGGAAATTGTGTCCAAACCATAGCCGATCTTCACCGGCGTGTCGGTGGCGGGGCATTGGCCCCGCCTTCGACAATGACCTCATGGCACCTCAGGCTTTTCCGCTTTCCACCCCGCATTTCCAATCGATCCTGTGAACCGGCGTCGGCCGTCACCACGGCGCCCGGCGCTCCCATTGGCATGGGCGACGCTCTGTAAAAAAAATGTAAAATCCCGAACAATGATTCCACAATGCCGGGTGTGCACGGTAATAAGAGTGCCTGTGGGGTCCGGGGTTGGAGCTCTCGCGCGAAAGGATGCATTTTTGTGGTAAAATTGCCTGAATTGCGAATCGGAGAACTGGTGGCACCCGTGCCCATCGTTCAGGGGGGGATGGGCGTAGGGATTTCCATGTCGCGTCTGGCTGCTGCGGTGGCCAATGAAGGCGGCATCGGCGTGCTTTCCGCTGCCATGCCGGGGTTCATGGAGCGGGATGTGAAATCCAACATGAAAGAGGCCAACATCCGCGGTCTGCGCTTGGAAATCCGCAAGGCGCGGGAGGCGACTCGCGGTGTGTTGGGCGTCAACATCATGGTGGCATTGACCGATTATGCGGACATGGTGAACGTGTCCGTGGAAGAAGGCATCGATATCATTTTTTCAGGGGCAGGCATGCCGCTGTCGCTTCCCGAATACCTGCCGGAAGGATCGAAAACAAAGCTGTCCCCGATCGTGTCTTCAGGTCGGGCGGCAATGCTCATCTGCAAAAAGTGGCTCAAGCGCTACAACGTCCTGCCCGATGCCGTGGTGGTTGAAGGCCCCAAGGCCGGCGGTCATCTCGGCTTCAAGAACGATGAGATCGATGACCCGGCGCATGCGCTGGAGGTGTTGGTTCCCCAGGTGAAGGCTGCACTGAACCCTTTCGAGGAGGAATATGGCAAGCGCATCCCGGTGATTGCCGCCGGCGGCGTCTACACCGGCCGGGACATGTTTGACACCATGGCGCTGGGGGCCGACGCTGTCCAGCTTGGCACCCGGTTTGTGGCTACCCACGAGTGTGATGCCGAGATGGGGTTCAAACAGACCTACATCGACGCTAAACAGGACGACATCGTCGTCATCAAGAGCCCGGTGGGTATGCCGGGGCGTGCTATCCGAAACCCGTTTCTCGATGCCGCCCGAAACGGAGAGCGCACCCCCATGAAATGCCCCTTTCACTGTATCCGTACCTGCGATCCTGAAAAAAGTCCCTACTGTATCGCCACGGCGTTGGCCAACGCCCGAAGGGGAAAATTCACATACGGTTTTGCCTTTGCCGGCGCCAATGCCTGGCGGGTAGACAAAATCGTGCCGGTGAAAGATCTCATGTCGGAATTGTCCGCTGGCTATCTTGCCGCGGCAGCGGCGGGTGCCAGGGAAAAGGGTGCCGTATAAGTCACTATGAGCTGACAGACAGGTTAAAAAGAAAAGCCCGTTGGCGCAACAGTGCCCGCGGGCTTTTGTATATACAGGGCAATCGTCGTTAATCCCGGCCAATACAAGATCTGTCTGCACAGCACCGGCGCAGGTAAACTGAGTCGAATGAACGCATATCGTTTGACGTTGATAGTGGTTATTCGTTAAAGTATCGAAGAATTCCCACCGTTCTTAATCATTTCATTGCTAAGGGAAAATTCGGCGGTCGTGCGGCCGCCGATGGTCTATGATCCGATGGGGGAGTGATTCGGCGATTGCCACCGGCCACCGAGGGCAGCCACCGATGGCACCGGACCCGCTAAAACGTACCCCGCGCCAACCAACGGAGGAGAAATATGACGCTTCAAGCCTGGCCCACCGACCATTACCCCGCTGGGGTCCCGCGTGAAATCGATGGATGGGAAAAACCACTTTTTTCCCTGCTGGATGACGCTGCCGGACGATATCCTGAGCAGGTGTACACCATCTTCAACGACGGTAGGCGCACCTTCGCCCAGGTGCGGGACACGGCCAACCGGGTGGCCAGTTTTCTATCCGGACGCGGAATTCAAAAAGGAGACCGGGTAGGCATTTTTTTGCCGAATATCCCTCACTATCCTGAGATTTTTTTCGGCATCCTGAAGGCCGGCGCCGTCTGTGTGACTTGTAATCCGCTCTATACTGCCAGTGAGTTGAACTTCCAGTTAAATGACGCCGGGGTGAAGGCGGTCTTTTGTATGGATCATCCCCAGTTCTACTCCACGGCGGTAAAAGCGGTGGCGGGGACCGATGTGTCGACCGTGGTCGTGTGCAATATCAAAAAATACCTCCCGCCGATCAAAGGGTTTCTGGGCGGCCTCCTGGGAAAGATACCCAAGGCCGATCGCCACGAACCCGGGCACGTGATGTTCGACGACGCGGTGGCAGGTGCGGCACCCACACCGCCGCTCGTGAGCATCGATCCGCTCAGCGATCTTGCCTTGGTGATCTACACCGGGGGAACCACGGGGCGGCCCAAGGGGGCGGCACTGACCCATGCCAGCCTCGTCTTCGACGTGATGGGGCTCCACGAGTGGACGCGCATCCCCCATGAACCGGGCGGCAATCCCGAACAACTGCGCTCCGGCGGTTTTCACTGTTTTTTGGGTGTGCTGCCCATGTACCACAGCTTTGGCTTGACCATTGTGATGCTCTGGTCCTGTCACACCGCATCGAAGCTGGTCTGCATCCCGGACCCACGGGCGGGAAACCCGCCGTTTACCGAAGTGCTCAAAGCCGTTCAGAAATACAAAACCACCATTCTTTGCGGCGTTCCCACCATTTACGTGGCCTTCACCAACCATCCCCTTCTGGCGCAGTTCGATTTGTCTTCCATCATGGGCTGCGGATCGGGTGGAGCGCCCCTGCCAGTTGAGGTGGCAAAAAAGTTCGAGGAGAAAACCGGCGGTATCATCTTCGAGGCCTACGGTCTCAGCGAGACGGGCCCCCTGGCCACCATGAATCCCAGCAACCGGGAGGGCCGAAAATCCGGCTCGGTGGGGTTTCCCATTTCCAATACCGATGTGAAGATCCTCGACATCGAGACCTCCGCCATCGAACTGCCCCAGGGTGAAGACGGTGAAATCGCCATCAGCGGCCCGCAGGTCCTGCAGGGATACTGGCAGCGTCCGGATGAAAACGACAAGATCTTTCGGGAGATCGACGGGCGCCGGTATTTTCTCAGCGGCGACATCGGCCACATCGATGAAGAAGGCTACATCATCATCACCGACCGCAAGAAAGACTTGATCCTTGTCGGCGGCTTCAACTGCTATCCGAGGGAAGTCGAAGAAGTGCTTTACGAACATCCCAAAGTCGCCATTGCCGCCGTCATCGGTATTCCGGACGAACGCAGCGGCGAAGCGGTGAAGGCGTTTGTCCAGCTCATTCCGGGCGAAACGGCCACCGAGCAGGAGATCATCGCGTTTTGCAAGGAGCGCCTGGCCGGTTATAAACGACCCAAGAGCGTCGAGTTCAGGGAAACACTGCCAACGTCCGTCGTTGGCAAAGTGCTTCGCCGGGTGTTGCGTGATGAGGAATTGAAAAAAGCGTAGATGACCCGCCTTTGCGATAAACGGCCATGGCGGGCAAGAAGGCGACAGATGGAAATTTAGGATTCAGGGATTGAGGGATTCAGGAATTCAGGAATTCAGGGATTGAGGGATTCAGGAATTCAGGGATTGAGGGACTTGTCGGCCGGCGGTTTGTGGCGGATTGACGAAGAAAGTATTTTCATGAAACGCACATTGACTTTTACCGAAGTCCACGACGATTTCCGATCACGCCTGCGGGACTTTCTATCCGTTCACGTGGCGCCTCATACCCGTCGGTGGGAAGTGGACGGGATGGTGCCCCGACATATCTGGCGTCAAATGGGTGAAAACGGATTTTTGTGCGCGGCACTGCCTCCTGAATACGGGGGACTGGGCGGTGATTTCCGCTATGGGGTCATCGTCATTGAGGAACTGGCCCGCATCGGACAGAACGGTCTTGCGGCACCGCTCCATAGCGATATTGTCGTGCCCTATATCAGCAGCTATGGCACCGAAACCCTGAAAGCAGCCTATCTGCCGGGGTGTGCCGATGGGTCCTGTGTCACGGCCGTGGCCATGACTGAACCCGGAGCCGGAAGCGATCTTTCAGCCATGTCCGCAACCGCCGTCGAAGATGGAGACGAGATCGTCATTAACGGCGCCAAGACATTCATATCCAACGGCCTGCTTTGCGATCTGGTGGTGGTGGCGGCCAAGGACCCGGACGCAGCCAATCCATACGAGGCCATATCGCTCTTCGTTGTTGAAGACGGAACGCCCGGCTTCAATAAAGGACAAAAACTCAAGAAGATGGGTCTGGAAAGCCAGGACACCGCGGAGCTGTTTTTTTCCGACTGCCGCATCCCTGCGGTCAATCGTTTGGGAACCAAGGGGGGCGGGTTTCTCATGCTTATGGAAAAACTCCAGCAGGAGCGGCTGGTGGTTGCCGTATGGGCCGTGGCAGCGGCGCGCTATGTGTCAGACTGGCTGATGACCCACCGGGAGGCGTTGAAACAATCCGGCCGAATAGGGCAGGCTGCCCAGTTCGCCCTGGTGGAAATGGCCACCGAGACTACTCTCGGGCAGGTCTTCATCGACGCGTTGGTCACCGCCCACATGGCCGGTGACCAGGTCGTTGGCGAGACGTCAATGGCCAAGTACTGGACGACCGATATGGCCAAGCGCATCTGCGACCGGGGCCTGGATCTGCTCGGCACCACCGCCGCCGGCAATGATCACCCGGTGGCCCGGATGTTCCGGGATATGCGGGTGATGAGCATCTTTGCCGGCACTAACGAGATCATGAAGGGGATCGCGGCCAAGTGCATGGGGCTGTAGCGGGCTGGCGCTGGCCGGGTTGGGCGGCCTTCGGCCGGACAGCAGAGCTGCAAGGGCGATTTTGGTACGGATTGCACGGATGACGCGGATGACGGCCCTCGGCCGGGAACGGCAAGATGACAGATGACAGATGACAGAAAAACCGATAAGGTTTCCGGGACCAAAAGGAGCAAACTGATCAAACGCTCCTAACGCTCCTAACGCTCTAAACGCTCTAAACGCTCTAAACGCTCTAAACGCTCTAAACGCTCTAAACGCTCTAAACGCTCTAAACGCTCATAACGAACCCAACGCGGAGGTACGCATGGCCAGCGAATACGACGGGCACGCAGATTACCGCACGGTCACCCTTATGACCTCGGACGGCAACACCATACAGGGCAAGGTGAACATCTCTGCCTTGGAGCGTGTATCAGAGGTGTTCACCAAGAGCACCGAGCCGTTTCTGGTGTTGGTGGATGCGGTATCCAAAGATGTTCATGGGAAGACGCTGTTCATCAACAAGGACCATATTATCTGGGTAGAACCCGAAGATTTCTAACCTCCCATTTCTCCTGCAGTGGGGGCCGACTCCGGAAATCGGCTGCCTTGAATGGCACTTTTATCCGATGACGAAGGAACGGTCAGTGCCGATTTCGTCCCCCGCCATCGGAACTACCGGTTCCCTCGGCGTCCGGGTCTCCATGTCAATTAGGGATGCGGTGTTCATTGCCTCCGGACTTCCTATCAGAGACATTTCGGTTTCAAAATCGGATACAGAAATTCTCATTTTTTTTCAGCAAAATTTAAATATAATGGCAATATCAATTAGTTACAAAATTGGTACGGTTGTCGCATAATGGCGGATGGCAGCGGCTGCGGCAATGGCGATCTCGTGAACCGGGCAGCGGCGCAGATCAATTGATTCTGAAGCACTGCAGATCTGCCATCGATTGTGCCGGGCCGATACATAGTTATCATGCGAGGCGTGTCAAGATGCAGCCACATCCTAACGGACAGCAGACCATTCGCGGCATCATTGTGCCGACGGCATGGGACGATAACGACAACGTGAGTGCCGTAACACTTTCCGGCGTGGAAGAAGAAGATTACGTCGTGGAAAACTGGGAGCACTTTGTTGGACTCAGCAAGGTACTCATCGATGCCACCGGCGCCGTCCACAGGGAGCCGGGAACACGCTGGCGGATTCTCATCAATCACTACGACGTCGTCGACATCTTCAAGCAGTGACCGCTTTTGGTGAAAGACCAGCGTTACGGGCTCTGGCAGCCGTTTAACCCCCAACGAGAGAGACGCCTCTATGGATTTGGAGACACTGGCCTATTTTAAAGGCTTACTGGAGAGCCAGTTGGTGGAGTTGTCCCGTAGCGCGCATTCGACGGTGCACCAGCTCATCGACACGGCAGATGACCGGGCCGTTGAATTCCTCGATCTGGCCGCGGCCGAAACGCAGCAGGGATACACCATGCGGATCAGGGATCGGGAAAGCCGTCTCATGAGAAAAATCCAGCAAGCGCTGGATTGCATCGCAGACCACTCTTACGGCATCTGTGAAGGCTGTGGCGAGGACATCGGCCTCCGCCGTCTCCAGGCTCGGCCGGTAACCCGGTATTGCATTGATTGCAAGACCCGGATGGAAGCCAACGAGCGCGTTTCAGGTGCTTAAACGGTTTCTGGCGGCACCACATCAGAAAGGTTCAGAAGATCCTCGAAGCGCCTGCCTTCCCATATCACGTCATCTCTTGCCTCTCAGTCGTTTCAACACGCGTGATGAGCCCCCGGTATAGGTCCATCTCAGCCGGCAGGAAGCCACCCCGGCGAGCCGGCACCAGGGGGACCTGCTGATATTCCACTCCCAGCCGCGATACTTGGCCGATCCGGACAGCCGTTGACGATCAGGGGCATTTGTACTTATGGTTGGAGCCATCAACGATGGACTTCGGCGATCGGATGAGACGGTAACCGGGCGGAAAGTTATGAAAACCATGGGGCGTAGACAATTTGCCACGCTGATGATGCGCCTGGGCGCGGTGGCGGCAGTGGGTTATCCATTCATCGTCGAACCCCACTGGCCCACCGTAGAGCGGGTTGACATCCCCATTGCATCACTGCCGCGACGGCTGGACGGGATACGTATCGGGCTGGCAGCCGACTTTCACCGGAGCCGATTTGTCACCACCGGATTTATCGCCAACGCGCGTGCCATGCTTCAGGCCGAAGCGACGGATGTCATCATCCTGGCCGGCGATTTTATCGAGGGGGCCGAAAGCTTTATGGCATCCTGTGCCGCTGCCCTTGACGGCCTGTCCGCGCCGCTGGGCGTATTTGCCATCCTTGGCAATCACGACTGCATGATCCGACGCTCCGTGGTCCACAAAGCGCTGCGCCGGCGGCACATCCGTTTGCTGGTGAACGAGCATGTGCCCCTGGTCTGGAACGGTGGAAGGTGCCACCTGGTCGGGATGGATGATGTCCTTTTCGGCAGTCCCGCCAGCATGGCGGTTTTCAAAGACCTGCCCCGGGATGAACCGGCCATTGTCGCCGTCCATGAACCCGACATTGCCGAGCAGGTGGCCGCCGGTTCATACTGGCTGCCGCTGCAAGTGTCCGGGCATTCCCATGGCGGCCAGGTCAAGTTGCCCCTTTTGGGCCCCCTCATCCTTCCGCCATACGGCCGCAATTACCCGGAAGGCCTGAGACGCGTCGGCAACGGTGAACGTTGGATCTACACATCCAGGGGGGTTGGATCGGCCGTTTTCCCCATTCGTTTCAACTGCCGGCCGGAAATCACCGTTCTGCGCCTGGTGGCCGTCTGAGGACGCCGTCATTTTTCTTTGACGGGCGAGGGCGGTGCGGCGCCGGGCCCCGAATCGGGGATTATGGGCTGGATGATGTCCACTGGCAGACGGATGATGTCTTTCAGAATGCGCACCGCGCTCTGGCCCACCGCATCGGGGGACAGGGGAAAATACCTGGGATTTTTCATGGTGCCTGATATTTTGACCGGTATCGAGATGAGGTCCCCGTTGAGGATGCGCCCGATGAAAGGGATCTTCGATGCTACCGACACGATGGATTTCAGGGGCACCACGAAGACCGTGACGTCTATCGCCTGGTCTTGGATGCCAACGTTGCCCTGGAAAGCCAGTTGCATCATGGGCCCTTTTATGACGCCCTTTTCAAGCCTGACGACGCCATTGTCGATCAGGATGTCTGCGGCCATGGTGTCATAGGCCAGTCCCTGATTTTTTTGTTTTCCCATCGTCGCATCCAGCAGCCCCGGTAGATTCAGTAGGGAAAAAATATCCTGCAGCGTTTGGGCATGATAAATCCGACCCGATGAGGTCTGAAGGTGGATATCGCCGGCAAGAATCTGCGAGATGTTGCCCAGGGGACCGTCTGCTGAGATCGTGCCGCTGAGGTCGAAGGCGCCGGTCAGATCCACCGGGCGCTCGTGCAGGCAGTTGAGGGTAGCGTTCAGGTTCTGGTTCATGGCACTGAGGGTAAAGGCCGCGGAGATGGCGTCTTTCGACAGCGTGACCCGGCCCGGGTGGGAGATGCCGCAGATATCGGCCCTGGAGAACACCATTTTGATTGTCCCGGGGGTGATGGTGGCAACGGCCTGCACCGGTGCCCATTTAAGGCGCCCGCTGGAAACCTCGCCAATGGAGAGATTCAGCGTTGCGTTGACCCTGCGCGCGGGTTTCTGCTGGCCATCGATCGGCTGGGCAGCCGGAGTCTTGCCCCTGAATGCATCCGTGGCTGCGATCCACCGAGGGATATCCACATGATCGGCGGTCGCAGCCAGGGACATTTCCAGCGTGTCGGCGCCGATGCTGGCGCGTCCGCTGGCTTTTAAGCGGGTGGTCAACAGGGCCATGTCAATGGGGTCGATGATCACCTGACGGCCTTCTGTGCGGACATCCAGCTGATGCACCTGAAGCGGGGCGCCCATCCAGTCGGGAAGATGCACTCCCGACCCTTTGAGATGACCGTCCATTTCAATGCCGGCAGGGTTTTCCAGTGGAAGCCTCAGGGTGGCCGTTCCTTCCAGGGAGCCCACCAGAAAGGGGTTGTCAGCCAGCAATCGGTCTACGGTGCTGTGGTTCAGGTGCCCGGTGAAACCCGCGTCGATTTGCATTTTGTGATACCGAAAACTGAATCGGCAGTCGGAGGACGGATCCAGGACGCGCAGGGACCGGATGTTCACATCCTCCTGGGCAAGGGCGGCATCGATGGATATGCGAGGGCCGTTGCCCATGCTCAGATCACCGGTGACCGTCACATGCTGGGACCTTTGCCATCCAACGCGCAGATTGGTGACATTCAGCGGCGGGTTGATGATCAGCTGGGGGGGCAGCCGGCCCCCCTCGGCAAGGTGTCGAAACACGGTGTCACCGACGCTGCCGTTCACACGGAAATCCACGCGCTCCAAGCCGTGGGTGTCCGTGTTCAGGTCACCGGAAAACGCCAGGTGGGCATCAGCCATGCGCAGATCGGCCTTGGCAATAGTGGCTTTGTTATGGTCGAGGCGCAACTGCCGGAAACGCAAGGTCACGGCATCTGTCAGAGCGCCGCCGGAGAGTGTCAGGGCATCCGTGCTGACAGCAAGGGATTTGAGCCCGTCTCGAGGGTGATCGAAGGCGCCTTTCCAGTCGAGGCCTTCTAAGCGTACGGTTCCCGCCGCCGCCCCGATAACCCCATGAAACGATGCCAATTTGGGCATCTGTACCAACCATGAGTAGATGTCAGCACTATCCAGGGTGATGCGATCGGCGCGGATCTCCGCCACCGGATCGGAAAACGGGATTTTCATCGACACGCCGTTGGCCAAAGCGCTTCCCATGGTGGCCGATGCGTCGATGACAGTGAGCGATTTCTCGGAGACCATCAGTTTTCCGGAAGAAATATGAACGGAATGGGGGAGTCCGTCGATGCTGGCGTCGCCTGTAATACTGGACACGTCCACGAGCACATGCAGGTAGCTGAGCCGTTCGCCTAATGTGAGGGTGCCGGCAGCGTGGCCGTTCAAAGCGGTCACCTGTTTGAGCCACTGCCGATTTTTTTCTTCAAGGATACGGGTGAGCACGGGCGGCAGATCGGGCAGATTGACGGCCACGGCCACGGCCAGCGTAAACACGTCATTGCCGTCGGTGAGCCCGAGTTGAAGCTTTCCGTTGACGCCGCGGCTACTGCCGGTTCGGGCCGAGGCCTCCTCGCAATACAGAACGCCGCTGCGAATCAGAAATCGGCCGGCGGCTTCTTCCAACGCAAGGTCAATGCCTGGGATCTGGATGGCGGCTGCATCGGCCCGGCCTGAAATGGTCATCTTTTCAAAGGACCCGAGGTCGTTCGGGGTGTCTCCCGCCACCGTGAATGTGACATCGCTCGCGCGTCCGCCCTGCACGATACCCAGGACCGTTTTCACTATCGGGTGGCGCCCCATCGCGGCATTCAAAGTGCTCCGGACGCTGCCGAGATCCACCATGTCGGCGGTGGCCGTAATCTGGTGCCGCGGTTTTCCGGCAGCCGGTTTTTTTTCGGTGGTGATGCTGGCCCTGGCGTCGATCTTCGGGCGTGCCAGCTTGACAGTGGTCAAATGGATGGTGCGGGTGTCGGGCCCGTCGATATAATCGGCCGCGATACGGATATCCCCTAACGAGAGAACCCCGTCAGGGATCGGCACGTCGATCGCGGGCAGCTCCAGTGTTGCCGTGGCGGTGGCGATGCGGGTGTCGCGGCCTTCAAAACGCAGGCGCAGCGATGCGGCCGTTTCACCGGTGCTCACTTGCGGGATGGCCGGAAACATGTCGGCGACCGCGGCCAGGTTCACCCCGTTGAGCTGGACATCGCCGCTGACATCGAGCGTGTCGATATCCAGACGCACCTCTGCCTGCAGGCGCTTCCAGACTGCCGAGCCGCATCCGATAACCAGCCGGCCATCGGGAACCGACAACCGGGCCTGGAGGTTTTCCAGCCTTATTTCGGGAAACGTGCTGCCGGCGATGGTGAGCCGGCCGTCGTATACCGCGATCTCCAGATCCGGCAACTTGCTGGCCAAGGCGGCAACGGCGCCTGAGACCGCCGCTGATATGTCCGATTGCGCCGTACCTCGAGGGGCGCCGGTCGGAGTCTGCGGCAGTGTCAGATAGATTTCAGGGGTATCCAGGCGGACGGCGCCGATGGGCACACCGCCGGTGAGCAGCCCCTTGAGCGAAGGGTAGGCGGAGACTTCGCGAACGGTTGCGCCGATCTTGCCGGGAATATAGGCTCTGACGCCTTCCAGGGTGACATGGGGCGTGAAAAACAGCGACAGCCGGACGGCCGAAAAATGAAAGGGACCGCCCATGTGCTGGGTGGCCAGCGCGCTGATCTGCCGGATGGTGGCCGGTCGGTTCAACACGGCTTCGGCAAGGAACAGGGCCGATGTTATCAGCATTGCAAGGGCCAGGGCTCCCCCGATGCCCCAGTAAAGTCGGCGTCTATTGAGCGTCATGGGCGGTAATGGTCACTGACAGGGTGACCGGGACTGCGGTGTCGTTTCGGATGAGTGTCAGGCGGATGCTGTTTTTGCCGGCCGGCAACTGCCCGGCGCTGAACGAGGGCTCTTGCCGGGTGCTCTGTTTCAGGGGGGTGATGGCGATCAGCTGCAAAGGGGCGAGCACCCGCGATAAGTTCTCGCCCGGGGCAACCGTGTCCGTCGGTATCGATTTTTCTTTGATGGCTTTTGCGCTGAGGCCTTTGAACCACAGGCCGCCGGCGGGCTTGTCGTTGAACAGGTAACCGGAGGCGTTCCAGTCGACTGACACAGCGCTCGGGCCGGTATTGGTGATCGAAAGCCGGAACGCGGTAAAAAACGGCGAGTCCTGTCTCAGGGGTTCCATCACGATGTCGGTGTCGACCCCGCTGGCGCTCACACGCTCCGGAGCGGCACGCCAGGTCAGGGGCTTGCCTGCGCAACCGGCGGCGACAACGATCATGACAATCACAGCGGTACATGCAACGGATGGTTTCATTTTGCGGCGCTTCTCCAGATGATTTGGCCAACGCGAGTGGAAGGCGCGCGGGATCGCGCGCTTTTTCCCAAAGGCTTCTTCAAGACGGCCGCCCTGCGTTATGCTTCTTGGCGGTGGTAGATCTTGTACCGTCCTGTGGCGTAATAGCGGACCGGGGTGCCCTCGTCGTCCACCACGGTGATGTTGCACAGCGTCGCACCGGGCAGTTCAGGATTGCCGGGGGCGCCTGCCTGGGCCATTTTCCAGGCGGACCGCCAAGCGGCCACTTCAGAGGCCAGCGGCGCCTCTTCTTTGCCGGGCATGGTATCGACGGTGCGGGTCTCGCCGGTCCTGGACTCGAAGATGACACGGTACCCCTTTTTCTTCCTGACCCATCCGGCATCAATGACCTTCAACACTTTAGCGACTTTCACGCAGGCACCTCGCTTTCTTTCGGGCCGATCATATCGTAATCCTCGGGCCATGTCTGCGATTCCCAGTGCTCGTCCCCCCCAACGCCATCAGTGCTAACGCCTTCATGGCGAAAGATGTCGAGCTTGGGATTGGCAAACTTGATGCCGGCCTGGTCGAAGGCGAATTTGGTCCTCTCGACCAGGTCGCAGCGCGTCGCCCAGAAGACTTTATTATTGACCCAGGCGCGGCCGCCGAGTTCGATGTAGCCGAGTTTGAGATTCAGTACGTAGACCACGGGACGGGGGTCCGTCACCACCCGGGGGTCGGCAATCATCAGGGCCTCCAGGGTTTGCTTGGCCTTCATGAGGTCCTGGTCGTAGCCGACGCAGACATCGATCTTGATGCGGCGGTTTGGCGTGAACTGGTAGTTGATGACGAAATCGTTGAGGATTTTCGAATTGGGGATGAAGACGGTTTTCCCGTCAAAGGTCCGCACCCGGGTATTGATGAACGTGGTGGCTTCCACTTTGCCCAGCCATGCGCCGGTCCTGATGGTGTTTCCCGTTTTGAACGGCAGGTTGGGGATGTAGGGCCGAAACAGCATGATCAGCGCCACGGCGGCGAGGGTCACCACCACGAGGGAGCGGATGACTAAGCGCGTGTCCAGGCCGGCCTCCGTGGCGGCGCTCAGGAGAACGACGAGGAGCAAGATCGCTTTAACCACGTTGGTTGAGGTGGCGGCCGTTGCCGGCTTAAGTCGCGTTTTCGCCAGGAGGAGCCTTAAGCCGCGGGCGATGGCCTTCATGAGTATCAGGCCGATGACGAGAAAAACCAGCGCCCGGACCAAATTGAATCCATATTGGTGAAGAATGGCCTGGTAGCGCTCCAGATTGGGGAACAGATGCTGCTCCATGGGAACACCTCCGGTAAATGCGTTTTAACGATCAAACAGTTTTGTTTATTGCTGTTGTAGCAGTGACAGCGGCGCCTTTCAAGCGCCGTTCGCGCCCGAAGCACCGGTTCTTATGTCCAGGCCTTCGTGGGCGGCGGCGGGCGCATTTCCGAAAAGGCCAGGGCCTTGGCGGCGGTGCTGAGGATGGTGGTCATCTGACCCTCGGAGACCGACATGTTCTTTGCGGCGACGCGCAGATAGTGGCTGTAACCATGAGTTGACATGGGGGTGAGACGCCCTGTCCGTGACGGTGAAGTGGTCCGTCCGGGACCGGCATCATCACTGCACTTGATGCTTAGTTAGGGATCGTGAAAGGACCGGCAACACCGGAATTTGCGACAGCGGCCTCGGCCACCGCGTTCGGGGCGCAATCGGCTGTCGATTTGCAGAGTGCACGGGACTCGAGGAAATCGACGACCTGTTGTTCGAGACGGGCGCGTTCCAGGCGGTTGATGGCCGGCAGCCCCCCCGGGCTGATGCAGTTGAGCGCCACCAGTTTGTCTGCGATGATGTCGATGGCGACGAAATAGAGGCCGTTCTTGACCAGTGTTTCCTTCAGCGCAGCGCAGATAGCGGCTTCAGCATCGGTGACCCGATGGCGGCATGGTCTGGCGCCTGCCTGGATGTTGGTGCGGAAATGGCCGTTTTGCGGCGTCCGCCGCATGGCGCCCAGGATATCGCCATTGAGAAGCAGGATTCTCACGTCGCCATCGGTTTGCACGGTGCTCATATATTCCTGGACCATAATCGGCTGGCGTTCGGGATAATCAGCGGTGGCGCGGACGTAGTAGTTGATCAGGGAATTGAGATTTTCCGGATCCTGGGCGTTGACCTTGATGACGCCTTCCCCGTTGTATCTTGCCAGCGGTTTGATGAGCATGGTGCCGCCGAAATCATCGATGATCTTTCTCAGGCGGCTGGGGTCGCGGGATACGTGGGTCTCGGGAATGAGCGTTGGAAACTTGAGGATAAACAGTTTGCTGCTGGCCATAATCTGCCCGCGGGTGCTGTTCACGATGAAGACGTCCCGCTGGACCGGTTCCAGAATTTCCATCAGAGCGTAGTGCAGGGGGGGGTTGTATCTCAGAAAGAGAACGTCCAGATCGGTGATGCTCTCAAAGATCAGCTCGTCCTTTTTCAGGCACCGGATAAGGCCGCGCCAGTATGCTTTGAGTGTCTGACCCCTGCCGACCGTGATGTTGCGCATGCGAGCCACCACGGTATTGCTGCGGATGTAGAGGTCGTGCGGCTCCAGAAAGAACACCCGGTGTCCCCGCTGGTTGCATTCATACATGAGGTGTGCGGTGGTGTCCTGCTGCGGGTCGATGCCGGCCAGAGGATCCATCAGGAAAGCGATCTGCATATCAGCGCGCCTTTATCGGTTGTCGCCCGAGACAGAAAACCCTGCGAAATGAATCCTTATAACAGAACCATGCGGGAACCACAAACCGGACACCAGCGCTATCCGGTCGATACCGCTACTGGGGATAAAAGCGACATGGCTTACGCGAAAAGACAGACCCTGCAGGTTTTGGTGTAGCGCATGAAGTCTGCGGCATTTGAAATGAAACCGGCTTTTTCTTTGAGTTCACGCATCGATTGCCTCTTGGGCAGTGGTTTGTTCCGCGCGTGCATTCAGCCACACTTTGATGACGGCGTGGGCCAATGTTGCCAGAGGGATGGCAAAGAAAAGACCCCACACGCCCCACAACCCGCCGAAGACCAGTACGGCGACGATGATGGCGATGGGGTGCAGATTGACAACTTCCGACAGCAGCAGCGGTGCCAGCAGGTTGCCGTCAAAAAGCTGGATTACGCCGTAGGCGATGACCGCGTAGAGGCATTCCGCACTCCAGCCCCACTGGAAATAGGCAAACAGGGCTACCGGAAAATACACTACGGTGACGCCCACATAAGGGACCAGCACCGAGAGTCCGACCATGATGGATACCAGCATCGTGAATTTCATCCCCAGAAGTCGGAACGTAGCAAAGCTGATGCCACCGAGAATCAGAATCTCCCAGATTTTTCCACGGATGTAGTTGGCAATCTGAGCGTTGACTTCGCTCCAGACCGCTGTGGCCAAACCGCGATTGTCGGGCAGCAGCATCATGATCCAGGCGAGCATTTTTTCCTTATCCTTCAAAAAGAAGAAGACCATCAAGGGAACCAGGATAAGGTAGACCAGCGCGGTGATGACGCCGCGGACCGATGCCATGGACAGGGACAAGAGCCGCTGGGCCATCGCTGTGAGCCCGGTGTTGATAGTCCCCAGGATATGCCGAACTTGCTCTTCAGACACATAATCGGGGTATCTTTCGGGCAGGTGCATGAGCTGTTTCTGTCCGCCGGCCAGCATGGACGGCAACTGCTGCAGCAGTTGTCCGATCTGACTGGACAGGACGGGCAGCATGCCTACGGTGATGATCAACACCACGGATAAAAACCCGATGAATACAATGATGACGGCGGCCAGTCGGGGAACACGGAACCGCTGGAGCCGGGCGACGATGCCTTCCAGGACATATGCGATGACGATTCCGGCAAATACCGGCAACAGCATTTCACCGAAAAGGAAGAAGAGCAGAAAACCGAGGGTGAGCAGAAAACCGAGAATCACCATTTGCGGATCCGAGAACTTCCGGTTGATCCACGTCTGAAACAACGGAAACATATCTCACTCCTTCAGCCACCGGCTGATAACATGCATCATCGCCTTCGGCCTGTGCAACGCGTCAATCCCGCAAGGGTGGCGTCTGGCCCGGCCCGGGGAATGGGCCTTTCGGCGGCGCGTCACGATGGACGGCGTCTCGGTCAGCTTTGACAGGCGAGATCGGCGATGGACACTTTGTCCAGTTCAATAAAGAGCGCTTCTGTGGCGGCTTCCCAGGCGCTGCGAACCCGGCAGGTGTCGGCTTTATCGCAGACCTTGGGTGATTTCACACATTCCACGAGTTCCGCCGGCCCTTCAAACAGTCTGACGATTTCTCCCAAGCTGATGGTGGCGGCATCTCTGGCCAGGGTATGCCCACCCCTGGCGCCGCGAACGCTTTCGATCAGGCCGGCGCTCTTCAGCTTTCTGATCAACTGCTCCATATATTTGACCGGGATGCCTTGGTTCCGCGATATTCGACTCACCGGCATGGGGCCGGCAACAGTTTGCGTGGCAAGTTCAACGAGAATGCGCGTTCCGTATCGGCTTCGAGTGGACAATTTCATGTTGGTTTTCCTGACGGGTGAAAGATTGTCTGCTGCAGTGCAACCGGGCCCATGCACCGCGCGTGCGTGGCCTGCCGCTTAAGAGATGGTCCAAACTACGGGGTATGAAAAGTGATTGTCAACTGAAAAGCATTCGAAGGAAGGGCGAGACAGACTATTTACGCCAGTCACCGACGGAGGGCACCGCTGTCGGGCGTCAAGGTTTTGTCAGGGCAGGGCGGCGTTTAAGATGGGTGTCAAGTTTTGCCAGTCCCGTAAAAAGTCTGAAATCACCACAGAGGACGCAGAGAGCGCAGAGATAACTTAATAATTATTCAGTATATTCTCTGCGGCTTTCTGCGCTCTCTGCGGTCTGTGTGGTTCAAAATCTTTTTTTACGGTTTCATCAAGTTTTGCGACCAAATGACCGATACCACAGGCAGAAATGTCTCGGTTGCCGCGAGTGGTACTTTCTGGCGCCGATTTTGCATAAATTTAATGCAGAATCTGCCTTCATTTCTGCAGCGAGGTGGCGAGGGCTGACCCCGGCACCTGCGGTGATGGACCGGGCATAGACAAAGGGGGTAGGACAATGAGCATCGAGCTGCTCTTTTCAAAACATGACGATATCGCCGAGTTTGCCGCTAAACCGGTGGTGAGCTGTGAAACGATCGAATCCTGGATATCGGCGGGTGTTCTGACGCCCGAGGAGACCGCCGGCGCTTCCCGGATCCTCAGTCTGCTGCTTCAGCAACGCATGGACCGTCGAGACTGTGACCGGTTTCCGCGAATTGCTGCGCAGTTTCTGGAAACCGCCCGCCCTCGGGGTATCCAAATGTCCATGGCTGCACTGAAGGCGGCGGCCGGCGGCACCCGACGGTGGGTGGGCCGATGGTTTCGAAAAAATGGAACTAACTGACATGCGAGCGGCAGGTTAGTCATGGATGTCAACGGAATTCTGGATACCCGGCTTGCTGATAGCCTGTTTGCGGCCCTTTCGAGCAGAAATCAGCAGGCTCAGCTGGATCAGTTGGCCACCCAGGCGCTGTCCAGCGGCATCGACCGGTACATGAACGGTGACTACGACGGTGCGGTCGATGAGTTCCGCAGATCCATGGGGATTTCCCCCCGCTCGGAATACGCCGTGGAGTCCGCAGCGTACATGGCGCGGTCCTATCTCAAGCTCGAAAAACCCGAAAAAGCCATTGACGCCTACAAACTGGCCATTGAACTCAACCCGGAACGGGACGATACGTTCATCAGTCTGGGCAATCTGCAGTTCTCCATGGAGCGGTATGCCGACGCCGAGGAATCCTACCGGAACGCCGCTGAAATAAATCCCAGCGCCACGAATTTGTTTTCACTGGGGCAGGTCTATCTCAGAACCGAGAACTTCACCAAGGCCGAAGAGACCTTTAAACGGGTCATTGCGATGACCCCTGAAGACAGCGGCGGCTATTTTGGCCTGGGGCAGGCCTACGGCGGCATGGAATCTTACGATCTGGCCCTAAAGGAATTCGAGAAGGCCGTGACCATCAAACCTGAATTCTGGGACGCCCACGCCGAGATTGGCTATACCTACGCGGACATGGGCGACATGGATAAAGCTCAGGAGGTTTTCGACATGCTGAATCTGGACGCGCCGGAGCAGGCAGACTCCTTGAGCCGTTACATGTACAAGGTGGACCCCCCGCGCATTGAATTCGCCGACGCCGAATCCACCTTCAATTATTTTGCCTCCTTCCGCTCACCCCTTTCCGCCCTCGACGCTTATCTGGTCAACGCCAATGCCTCAAAGGAATTCACCATGATCTTCCAGTTTGGCAAGAACATGGACATGGACTCTGTGCAAAACCGCTTCAACTGGCGCATCGGACGCTCCACCAGCAACAATCCGGGAGAGGCCTACAATTTTGGTCTGAAGATCCCAGATTCTGAAATCAAGCTCACTCCGTTCCCGGACCGCGTGGTTTACGATCCGCGCACCCTTCAGGCCAAACTGACGTTTACGGTCACCCAGAACGCCACTGAAGACGGGACCATCGATCCCTCCCACATCGCTTTCAAATTCATGGGCACTGACAAAAACGGGGTCCGCATGGATCCTGCTGCCGACGAATGGATCGGCTACAGCGGCGCGATGTAGGGTCGTAGCCGTTTTGCCGTCAGGGAGTGGATGGCGCCGGCGGTACCGGGTCCTGGGGCGGGAACACTCGAGTGATGCGGCCGGTGGCCGGATGGGTGAAAATCATTTCACGCGCTGGACAGTATGCATCGAAGGCCAGGCGGCCGTCGATGACTTTGCCGGGGGCCACGGTATCATTAAAGTCCTTGGACTGGTAGACGGCAAACCGGGCGTTGTTCGTGCACACGAGGGTGAAATGCCGGGGGGTGACCCGTATGGGCGCCGTGAGCCGGTTTTCAATCCAGACGTGAAATTTGCCGCCGCCCAGGTTTTCTATGGCCATCCGGGCGCGCACGTTGCCCTCAAACGATTTTAGGGCGGCATTCTGCAGCCGGCGTTGCTCCGCTGCCTGTCGCTTGGCTTCGGCCTGGATCTGCTGGTCGCGTTCGAGTTGGGCTTCGTAGTAAGCCATCTTACGGATGTATTTGGGGTTTTCCGGATCCAACTTGTGCAGGTAACGGTAGATATTCAGATTGTCCGTTGTCCGGGACACGGGAATCCGGCGCGCCTGGTTTTCCAGGCGGGCGATCTGAGCGCGGGTGGCCTCGTCCGGCTGGTGATCGGCAGCATTGCCGTTGAGGCGCAGCGGGGCTTCTTTTTTCACCTGCTGGGCGGAGGCGGTGGCTTCGCGCAGACGGCGGCTCTGCTCGGCAGCGGCCGCTTTCTGATCATTTTCCCAGGCGTTCATCCACTGGTGACCGACGGCGGCCACTTGGCCGTCTGCCACTACGATGGGAATGCAGGAGGTCAGGTCTTTGGTGCAGTCTGAAACGAGGGATTCCCGGTAATAGAGAATGTGTGCAGAATAAGGCGTAGGCTCGACACGGTCCGGCTCACCGGCCAGCAGACGAACGGTTTTTTCTTCCATCCCGGCTTCGATCTTGTTGATGGTATCGTCGCCGGGCGGCAGGTGGAGGGCTGCCGGCGCACAGGCGATCAGTATGCCCATGGCAGCGGTAATCATGATACGACAACTGCGGTGGTTGGTCATATGCGGTTTCCGATGCTCTCGATGCCCGATGACGCCCCGACGAATAGCCCGAATCTTTCTTTCCTACTGAAAATCCACGCTCCTGTCAAAAGACACCGTGCTCTCGAAGTATATTGATGCCGATGGCGATGAGCACCACGCCGCCCAGGGCTTCGGCCCAACGGCTGAAGTGTGCGGCCCGACTGAGGGCTTTGCCCAGGTGCATGCCGGCGACGGTGAAACCGCCGGCCACAAGGCCGATGATCAGGGCCGGCGTCCATATGGATACGTTCAGCATGGACAGGGTGAGCCCCACTGCCAGGGCGTCGATGCTGGTGGCCACCGAGAGCATGACCATGGTAAGACCCCTCGTGGGATCGCAGCTGTCACGGTCGTCGTCGTCTTTGCTCATGGCCGAGTGGATCATATGAGCACCGATCAGAAACAGCAACCCAAAGGCGGCCCAGTGGGCAAAGTGCTCGACCACGGTGCGGATGGTCAGTCCGGCGCTCCAGCCGATGATCGGCATCAGGGCCTGGAACAGGCCAAAATGCCATGCCAGCCGAAATGTCTGACGGGTGTTGACCGTTTTCAGCATGACGCCGGTGGCGATGGCCACGGCAAATGCATCCATGGCCAGTGCCACGGCGATTCCGATTACATTCAGCAACTGCACGGGAGGCCTCCTTCACGCCGCGGGTGTCAGGCCTTATATAGCCAAATCCGCCGGAGTGCGCAAACACCAGCCGAAATGAAGTTGACCAACGGTGACGGCTGACGCGCATTCGGGTATTCGCGGAGCCGTAATGCTCAAGTCGACATTTCACAGACCATTGAATAGGGCGCCGCGAAGAGAACCGGATTCAGGCTTTTAAGGCGGGATGCGCTTGACAGGATGAGGCCTAACGCATTAGATCCTATTCATTGCGGATGCCCTCTAACACATGAAACCAGCGACGAGGCGGTGACTATGTACGATACGACGGCTGAAGAACGCTTTAAAGATGGCGCGATCGTCTATGCCGAAGGCAGCCACGGAGATTGGATATATCTTATTACTTCCGGCCACGTGGAAATGCTGCGCGCGTTTGAAGGCAATTCTCATGTCATTGAAACCCTCGGGCCCGGCGAGATTTTCGGCGAGGTATCGTTTTTCTCCGGTGCCCCGAGATTGTCTACGGCTCGGGCCAAAGGCGACATCGTTCTGGAAATACTCGATCGCAGCATGCTCGATACGGAATATAATCGGCTGTCGGAAGACTTTCAGGCCATCGTTAAACGCCTGGCCAACCGCTACCGGCTGGTGAGCGACGCCCTGCTGCGCAGCCGGCTGCGGCGTCAGGCGCCGCGGTATCGCAAAGTATTGTCCATGTCATTCAAGACCAGGGCCGGGCTGGTGAGCGCGTTTTCCGAGAACGTCAACACCGACGGCATGTTCATCCGCTCTCAGCAGGTGATGCCCAAAGGGGAGCAGTTTCTTCTCAAACTCGATATCCCGGGGGGGGGAGAGACCCTGCAAATCGGTTGTGAAGTGGCCTGGAGTCGGCCCGCCGAGAAAGCCGATGCCGATAACCCGGCCGGTATGGGGGTGAAGTTCATCCAGATCGGGGCGTCGGAAAGATCGCACCTCAAGACGGCGCTGAAAGGGACCGACGTGGTTTGAGTCTCCCGCCGGGGGGCTGCAACGGATGCCGTCCGATCCGTTTTCCTTTGACTAATGGGGCGTCCTTTGTAATGCTGGCACCAAGTCGCTGTGCATCGCGCGCCGAAATAGCGGGTGCCGAACGCCGGAGCCTTCTCGCTCATCTCACAGACCACACCAGACGCTCCTCACATCTGATTCAGGCGCTCGTCAGGCTATTGCCCATCCACAATCGGCAGTGTTGGTACCGAAACGGTTGACCGTTCGGTGCCGTTTCCCCTCATGTTTTATTACTTACAAGGAGGTGACCCATGGCCGGAAGCGTTTACAAGATAATTGAATTGGTCGGAACGAGTGAGAAGTCCTGGGAAGAGGCCGCGGCATTGGCCGTCAGCAAGGCCGCCACAAGCCTCAGAGATTTGCGGGTGGCCGAGGTATCCAAACTGGACATGACCGTGCAGGACGGCAATGTGGTTTCTTACCGAGCCCGCATTCTGGTGTCTTTCAAGTTCGAGAAGTGATGCCCGGGTCCGGGGGCCGGTGATGGCGGCGCGAGCGCACCCGCGTAGGACGGTCTGCCCGGTGAGGCGGCGGCGACGCCGCCTCAAACCCCGGGAGCCAGTACCGGCAAAAGGGTGATCACGGTTTGCCGAAAAGCTCGTCCCATTCCAGCTCTTCTTCCCACTTTTCTCTTTTGTACCACTCCTCGTTTTTATACCAGGCTGGCATTTCCGGCCTGCTGAACTCCTTGAATTCCCATTTTTTATGGCCGAAGTAAACGATGCCGATGATCTCCCGCTTGCCCACCAGACCAATGAACCCCACTTTTCCATATTTGCCCGACGTCACGCAGCCGGCGATACTGCTGAAAACGCCTTCCATGATGTCCCAGGTCCCCAGGAAGGGCGGCTTGTCACAACTGTTGATGATCAGGCTGTCGTTTCGCCAGGTCGAGCACTCGATGATCGGCGTGATAAATCCGCGCAGGCGGCCATAGTCCGCTTCGGTGATGCCGTGAACCGCTCCCTGGATGATGTTTACCTTGACGGTATTCATGACCTGAGTATCGTCGTTTCCCATTGGCGACCTCCCATTCGAACTGACTCGCCGGCACCGCAAAGGCAGGTGAGGGCGGCCAGCGGCAGTCTGAACCATTTTTCGAGTTGACTGAAAATATAAGATAGGGTCAGCGTCCGCGTCAACAGCTTATCGGTGGCGGATGCCGGGTTTTTCAATTATTTTCCGACGCATAGCCCAGGGTGCGGCGCTATTGCGACGGCTGCGTGAGGGGCGGTCGGTACCGCCACGGGCCATATAAATAAAAAAGGGTTTGCGAGGGGAATCCCTCGTAAACCCTTTTTTATTTATTGGTGGGCGATACTGGGATTGAACCAGTGACTTCTACCGTGTGAAGGTAGCACTCTCCCGCTGAGTTAATCGCCCGAACGATTTGTAATCGTAGCTAAAACGAAAACGGTACCGCGCTTCAAGTGGGACCCATTTAACGCAAGTGGGTTCATTTTCTTTGTGTTTGGGTGTTTAGCAGAAAATGGAGACTCCGTAAAGTCCTAATTTCCATATCTAACTATAAGTAATTAAACAGATATCTGGAAAAATCGCATTCCCGGATCTCTCCGCACGGTATCCTTGATAGCCCTGAAAAAAGCCGGATTCCTGATTATGCACTATTCTCCAGTGAAAGGGCCTGTGCTGTTTGGACACAGGAAATTCATCGCTGCGACGAAGCGCTCACCACGCCGTCCCAAATTGGCACCGGGAATCAGTTGAATCCATAACGGTAGATGGTCGGAGAGCTGGTAAGTGAAATCAGTCTCATTCGGCGTGTTGTTGGGATAAAGGCCTTCGACGCCGCCGGAGTAAAAATCCAGGATGCCGCCGTGATCCGTGAAAACGCTGGATTCGGTCGGATAATGCAGAATCTGATCATAGCGTTTGTTCATAGCCAGGTTCGAACCGTGCTCGGTTCCGCGCAGGGCTGCCGGGATTCTCAGCCCTTGACTGGTGATTGCCTTAAAAAGGTCGTCGTCGATCGCCGGGATGTTGAAATCGCCCATCAAGATGATGTCTTTGTCCACCGCAAAGGGGTCTTTCCGGCGCTTTTCGATCCATTCGGCCAAGAGCTTCAGCGGGCGGATCCTGTTTTTTTCCTTATCCCAGCGGATATGGGCCGTGATGAGCATGAAATCAAAACTGCCGGACTTGAATGATGCGATATACGGTTTGCGCCACCAGGAGTGCAGCGGGACGTATTCCCCCGTCGTCTTGTCCTTTTTTCTGGGAGCGTCGGCCTCGGCAGCAAAGCCGGTAAATACCACCGATCTTTTGTCATAGAGATAGGCGACCCGCTCCCAGTTGCCACCGGAGTCGGCGATGTGATCCGAATATACGATTTTCCAGTAGTCACCCAGGACATCCAGAACCCTTCCAAGGTCTTTCAGATTGTTGCGGACCTCGGTAATGGCGATCAGGTCAAACTGGTTCAGGATCTCCGCGATGAAATGGATCGAAGCATTGAGCCGCCGCTTTTTACCGAACTCGCGGATATTCCAAGTGGCGATGTTGATGGATGCGTCCAGCGTCGAGGGGGGGATGTTCGCGGCCTGGATCCGTTTTCGCAGCTCCTGGAGGCCCTTTGCCGTATCGACATCCAAATTTCCATGAAACATTATTCGCCCTCCTTTGAGGCTAAAACCTCATGTCGTGCGGATGCGAACATACAGATCCTTCTGCCCTGAGGATGGCAACTTTCTTTCTTCGAATTCGAAGAGGTCATTCAGGGCCTTTACAAGATCGCTCAGCTTCCTGTAGCCGTAATTACGGGAATCGAAGTCAGACCGTAGCTTCGTCAGATAACTTCCAAACGCCCCGAGATGAGCCCAGCCGCTATCATCGCACGCTTGCTCAAAGGCCTGCCTGAAAAATTCCCTTGGTATCTCTTTGGAGGTCTTACCGCCTTGTTTTGCCGATTCTTGCATGGCAACTGAACTGCATTTAGGGGATGTTTTTTTAGCCGGTGGTATTGCATTACCAACAGTATGAGTCGGGCTGGGCCTCAGGACTTCCGTAAAAACGAACTTGTGACATGCATTTCGAAAAGCTTCGGGTGTCTTTTCTTCTCCAAAACCATATACCATTAATCCTTCTTCGCGAATTCTGAGTGCAAGTCCAGTGAAATCACTGTCACTTGAGACTAAACAGAACCCGTCAAAGCGCCTGGTATATAAGAGGTCCATTGCGTCAATGATCAATGTACTATCTGTAGCATTTTTCCCCTTGGTATATGCAAATTGCTGAACCGGCTTGATAGCGAATTGGTGCAGGCACTTTTTCCACTGCGCACTGGTTGACGCAGTGAAGTCGCCATAGATTCGTTTGACAGTCGCTTCGCCCAAGAGCGCAATTTCGGCCAATAAAGCTTCAATGACTGAAGGTTGGGCGTTATCAGCATCAATGAGAACAGCGAGTCTCTGGGTTGCATGTTCAGCTTCAATCTTCGCGATAAGTTTTGAATTGACAGGCAAAATAGTTCCCTTTTTTATAGGTGAATAGAACGACTTAAGGATGCTAATTATGTGATATAAACTTGATACTTTAGGGGCGCCACTATCTCTACACAGTTATCAACTATTTCGTAGATTCTTTAGTAAATTGTTCAGAATGTGTTTCATCTCAATTGCCTCGAAATTATCAAGATGATCGTTTTCAAGGACTTTTTTTGTATGTATGTACATGTCTTGATGTCTCGCCGCAATCTCTTTGTGATCTTCAAGCCAATAAAGAAGTTCATATGCCTCTTTATAATTCACTTCATCATCAGCAAGGATGCCCAAAATTATCCCCTTGAATTCTGATGCTTCATCCGAAATTACCTTAAAAGTCTCACTTTCCTCATGTTCCATCAGTTTCAGAAATATTCTGGCACAAGCCATGGAATCTTCAGTGGCATCGTGGTGTTTAAAGGCTGGCAAGCCAAAGTGTTTCACTAAAGTCTTCAATTTGCAATTTTGTAAATTCGGTACTTTTTCTTTTGCCACTGCACTTGAATCTGTATATTGAAAGCTCAGACCTAAACCAAAATGGTCTGAAAGTGCATTCAAAACCTGCTTGTCAAATAGACTATGTGCTACCAAAGGATATTCAAATATGCCTTGTATCTCTGGAAACAATTCCCCAAAATCAGGCTTATCGAAAGTATGCTCTTCTTTAATACCGTGTATTTTCGACTGAAATGGTGCGTGTCCTCCAACTGGTTTAATCAAATAGCCTTTTGTTTCAATAATTTCGCAATTTCGTACTTTAGCGTAACCGAGAGAGCAGGCGCTAACTCTTTGAGGATTTGCTGTTTCAAAATCAATTGCGATGAATTCTTGCATTATTGCTCCTAATTTTTTACAGGATGTCAATGTGTAGATCTGACCCCAATCATTCTGCGAGTCGCTTAATTTGGGTATTACTATAGTATGCGAGTGAAACTATGCGTAGTAATCACCGAACCTATGTCGGATATGCCTATGTATCTTAGGTAAGTTTTTATCTTCACGGATAAATTTTAATCCTGCCAATTTTCCCTTTTTCCATACCACGGAAGCAGTCGTAATTACATTTTGGATTTTTAGGCGTACCACTTCCCCAATATCTGGGATATATTTGCCGTTTACCATCACTCCGGATCTAGATATATTTTTTATTACAAAATCCACTTGTTCACCGTTAAACTCTCCAGCTATCTTAGCTATTAAACTCTTCCTTGGAGCTTTCCGTGCAGCAAACGAAAGCTGCTTTCTTATTATACTTTGAATGCTGTATGTTATAATGAATCCAATCAATAAGCCATTTAATGCTCCGTAGCCAACACTTGTCAATATTTTTGCAATATTATCCACTGCAAAACCTGAAAATGAAATTTGAATCAGCAAGCTAAAAACTGATTGGATTGCTGAATTTATAAGCCCCATCCTCAGGGCATATTTAAATACACCTATTTTGCTTGTTTGAGACAAATCAGACAAACTGGCAACTACAAAATAGGCAACAACCCCAAATGATAGGACCATAGGTATATGCCCTGTCTTAACTTCTCTTGTGAAAAAGTAGTATGAATATGCACCAAAAGTCGATAAAACTATTGCAACTAAATAGGTAACTGTGCTTGGGTCATCCTCAACATCATGTGAGATGCTCTCAATAATATACCCAAAGAATATAGATACAATATAACATATAGTGCTACCAATAACCCAACTCCATAATCTACTGCTTACAAGCCATCTATCACCTGAATAAACAGGCACGCCAAAAATATCTCGTGCAAATAGAAACAATGCCACGCTAATAAATGATGCGATAAATACTCCAACAATAATTTGGAATAGTGGTTGAACGAATTTGATTCTAAAATTATCTAAATAGATTGGCGCGAATCCATATTTCGAAAGCACGTAGTAGCGCTTCTCGTTTGTTGTGTATTGTCGAACGGTCACTTTGCATATACATTCATATATAAATGTTATAAGTTTATCGATTTCTTGATCCCTATCAGAATAAATATCTGGGGTGTCAAATTTGCTAATTGACGGCATCTCATTAGCTCTTCTATATAGCCAGTTTTTCCTATCATTAAGATCAGCCATATTTTTGCTTTGACATCCGATATTATCTAAAACATTTATTAAATATAGAGCTTTTAAAATTTTATAATCTAATGCTAAAGTGACCCACTTAAAGCTATCATCTGCCAATTTTTGTTTAACCTCGGCATGCTTCATTCGCCAAAAATGAGAAGGGCACTTATCTATCAAGTTTTTAAAAACTTCTTCAAAGCAAAATTCAGTAGGCTCAAAGCGCCTTATATTGCCAATTAAGTGACGTTTTAAATCCTCAACTTCTCTCGGTATTCTCGCAAATTCTAATAATTTGCTCCGCAAACGGGTATCATAATCCTTCACTTTTTCATGACTCATTATAAGAATTATAAATATTGAAACAAAAGTGAAACTCCCTTCCTCAAAGACATTTAAAAACTCATTATGAGCCCCGAAAATTGACGTTAGAATTTCCCAAGAATTTATTGTTGAACTGAAACTTAATATTGACACTATTATGCTATAAATTGATAAATATAAAAAGAAATACTTATAATAACGAAAAGTGTCAATGTATTCTTTAGGCGAACCATTGAACTTAAAATGGTCAGTTTTAGGCCATTGATTGAACTTAGGCCCGAAGAAGATAAATATTAGTGCAAGGCCTATCAAAACATTAATTATCCCCCCGATCATTTTATCCCCCTTTATTTCCAACATATAGAGAACATCACGATTATATTGTAGCGGTGAGATTACGTTTATCGCCAAGAACTTGCTTTAGTGCCGCCAGGTCACCAATCCGTGTTACCGCACTGTCAAAAATAGAAACGAAGCATTCCCGAGCTTCTTCCAGGTAAAAACCACCCTATCTCAATCTTGAAACCAGCATTTTCCAAGAATGACATCCCAGTAGGTGTTTAGATGGACTCCATGAATAAATAGCAAACTTCTATTTTTCCAGAATATATATTGCCTTTTTGATAATCATGATATTTCCAATTTGAATTATGTGGTTCGAATTAATAGAAATTTATTTATTCATGGAGGTCCCTAACACCCCCTTTTCAATGATGGATAAGCCGACGTCAGTCTAATCCTGTCTAATTCATCATGAAGACTATTTTCCAAGTTCCTCTATTCAACCTGATACACCGACAATTGCATAATGATAGGCGTTGTCCACGGGGCACCGGGGCAAACCTGAAAGGATCATTGCCGTGGAATGACTGCCAGAATAACCGTATTGAAAAGTCAAGAATTGGAACGGTATTCTTGATTTTACCGGGGTCAGCGGAGATTGCACATAGGATAATTATTGTTGATTCATGACAGTTTGAAAAATAGGAAAATAAGAAAGAGCACCTGAATTTAACAATAGCGGATTTCAGGTGCTCACAAAATTAAGTGACGTTGACATCAATCCTTCTTTTCTTTTTTTTTCTCCTCTTCCAAAACAACTTTTCGGTCACAGAGATCACATTTTCCATCCTCTGTGATGCACGGCTGTTTTGGGGCTTCACCCCCGCAAATTCCGCATTTTGGCATAGGAATCACCTCCTCTCCAGTGCTGGTCCGCGTTTTGGGTTGGGTTAAGGGTGCGCCGGTTCAGAAAGCACACCCCGGATTACGTTATTATTTCGGATTGATCCTTGCCGACGCCGCACACTGGACATTCCCAGTCCTCAGGCAGCTCTTCAAAAGGTGTACCGGGCGAAATTCCGCTATCCAGGTTCCGTGACCTTCAGAAAATAGCTCATTGTTTCGATCTCCAGTTTTGGCATAGAGAGTGCGTCTCTTTTTGGACGGAGTTACATCATCACTTGCTTTTGAATCCGAGCACTGATCTCCTGACCCAACACCTTGGCTCGTTCCCAGGTTTCCGTCTGATCTTCCACTTTACAGAATTTTTCGGGTGTTACCTTGGTATCTTCCCCGAAAATCCACGGTAGCGCACTCATCGGACAGGTTTCACCAAATCCGCACACCATGCATTCGGGATTGCCGGTTACCTTTAGCTGGTCCAGCACCTCCATTCCTTCGAGAGTCAAGGCGTGGGCGATCTGGTTGCTTGCCTCCTCCAAGCCTGGGGCTCCGCGCCCAATGCCGGTAGTCACGACAACTGCCAGTTTGCCTCTGTTTAGACCGTTTTGGTGCCGAAGTGAAAACAGCCGTTCCAGAAATGCCTTGGTAAATCCATCGATTGCACCGTAAGGTGAATATCCGCCGACTACAACAGCACCGGCGTGGCGGACTTTCTCGGCCAATTCTTGAAAATCGTCCTTGGGCTTGCAGATGTTGTCCTTTTTGCATCCAAGGCAAGCGATGCAGGGGCGTACATTGATTTTGCTGAGTTTGACAAACTCTGATTTTAGATCGCTGCTTTCAAGTACAGCTTGAACCAAACGGTCTGTGTTACTATTTTTGATCGGGCTGCCTGAGACTCCAATTACTTGAGGTTGCATGATTGTCTCCTTTTTTGATTTTTGAACCACTATATCCAGCATTTATCAGGCTGTCTGTAGCAACTGTTACAGGAAAGAAAAATTCAGATGGCGGAATAAGTGGTTGAACACAGGAAAAAACTTGTCGATATCAAAAACGACAGATTGTAATTCTCAAAGGATTGAAAGGACTTAACGAGGGTTATGCTATCTTCTGAGAGGGTAGGATGAGTCTCTTGCCATCATGGATAATTTTACCGGCCTCTTTCAAGGCTTTCATGGCACGCGTAATGCTAACCCGGTGTGCTCCGGTTAGGAAGCTGAGATCCTCATGTGTTAAGGGGAATTGGATTACAGCGCCCTTTGAGCTTATGGTCCCGTGCTCTTCCGCAACATTTTTAAGAACTCGGAATAGCCGGTCTTCGATATTTGTAACCGCTAAACTACCGACGCGGCTTGTCAACCAGGAGACCCTTTCGCTCAGGTTTTTTATTACCTGCAAACCGACTTTGGGATGTTTTAAAATGAGTTCTTCAAATTGTTTTCGGCTAAACCCGCATGTCAGTGTATCTTCGAGGCAGTAGGCACTTACCGGATATTCGCCTTCATCAGAAAACATGTTTTCGCCGACGAAATCTCCAGCCTTGCGAATATCAAGAGTCAATTCTGTGCCGTCTTCATGAACTTTGGAGAGTTTAATGCGACCACCTTTAATTAGAAACATCTCATCAGCAGAATCACCCTGTAAAAAAAGGGATTCCCCTTTATTCGATTTTTTCCTAAATGCTTCATTACTTAGAGCTTCAACCTCTTCTGGGTCAAGATTTTGGAAGATCCAAAGGTGTCCGATGCATGTCGGGGACAATTCAATACTATCCCCGGCGATCTGTTCACATAGGCAAGCCATTTTCCCTCGCAATACAGAATATTTTCAATAGTGCTCCGATTTATTCAAACAATATCGTATAGCAAAAGAATTGTCTGTAGCAACTGATACAAATCGATCACATAAAATCAACCATCCTTGCATTATCCTTGAGGGCTGCAAGGCTCAAGGGTTCCGATGGTATTCATAACAATGACAGGGTTTGGCCAGCGGTGGTCGGAGGCTAATTTAATGTTGTATTTCAAGATATGTGATGATGGTTGCTGAGCGCAATCAGAAAATGAAGTTCGGAAGTAGGATTTGAAGAATGGTGCCAACAAACCTCGGTTCGGTTGGCTGCACAGGGTGGCCGCACAATGTTTGCCATCCTCGCTAATATTCCGGAATCATATGGATTTTGCACCTTGAAACAGGTATTATGGTCTTAACAGGCCTGAGCGCCTGATGTCAAAACTTTTCAAAGCCGAAAGGAGGCTGCCATGAGAGTTTCAGAGGCAATCGACCGTTACATGGATTATCAGCGGCTCAATTCTGGAAAAAAATGCGGTCAAGAACAATGAACTGTATCTTGGCAAGTTCGGTGAACGTTACGGGGGCCATGAGATCGAGGCCGTTTCACCGGACGACATCCTGGCCTTTCTGACCGCCGTCACCGAAGGCCTGAAACGATCCACCAAGCGTTACAAGTACACCCTCCTCAAATCGTTTTTCAATTTCATCAGAAACAACATCCAGCGCGATCTTTATAATCCCTGCGACACTCCGCTGCTCAGAAAAACGTTCCGCCCCTCCAAAGGCCGGCACTGGACCATCCTGGAAAAGGATGTGGTCGATGAGATCATTTTCCGTACCGACAACGTCCGGAACCGGATCATGCTGGAACTGATGGCCAGGGGCGGCATGCGTATCGGTGAGGTGCTGAAATTGAAAGTGGAGGATGCCGACGACCGGAAGCTGCGCCTCATCAGGCCCAAGAGCGGGAAAAGTTCGGAGGTCGTGTTCATCCCGCAGAAGGTGGCGGATCGGTTGAAACGGTATATCCGCGACAAAGGGCTTTCCCATGATGAACGGATTTTCCAGATTCAATACACGGCTGCCCGTGAAGTGGTCAGGAAAGCCGGATTGAAGGTCGGTATCCATCTGAGGCCCCACGATCTCAGGCGCCATGCAGCCACTTATGCATCCCGTGCCGGCGCTCCCTTAGAGATCGTCAGCAAGGTGATCCTACGACATGCGAACCTATCCACGACCCAGCGATATCTCGGTCAGCGACAAAGAGGCCATTCGGTGGGTTGAGACCATCTATGGATAAAACCCGAAGCCGGGGATGGGATAGTCCCGGCCCCGGCTTTTAAATGGTATTGCTCGGTTTTATGCTGACAGGAATACTGCCTTTCCATAGGCGGAGTCTGCTGGTCTTTCAACCAGATTTGAAAGGAATATTTCCAAGGAATGATTGCCGAAAATGGCTGTATTGCACCGTCATAATTGGGTAAGTATTGTTGAATTTTTCAGGGTCAACAACAATCCAACATAGGATAATTATCCTTGAAAAAGATTTCTCCCACCGTCTAAGATTTCCCTGATGTTGCAGCCAATTCAGAAATGCTGAATGGTTTCTGGATAAAACCATTGCATCCCTATGGGTTCTCTCCTTAGTATCCCTTCTTTCCTTCCAAAAATCTCACGATGAATTACCAATCACTGAATATAGGTTCTTATGTAGAAAATGTTTCAGATAATCCTGTTTCCCATTCAATATCACAATTTTGACAGTAATAATTAATTGGATCACCGTCCTTTCTAAATTTAATTGTTGGTTCTGATATTTTTTTTCTACAATTTGGGCATATAAATGATTTTAAACGTTTTTTTTGCCAAATAGTTCCCAAGATGGATACTATAATAAGTAAAGTCACCAGCGTCATTGTAATGAAAGAATTTTTACCGCTAAAAAAAACGATGAGACCAAACATGAAAATTACTGGTACTACTATATATATTTCTTTTTTTGTGTACTTATCTCCGAATTCTCTATATGGCAATTTCCTCAATTTTTTTCCCTATGGTGCATATAATTATGTGTGAAAAGTAACTATCAGCGGTGTGGATTTTTGCGTCTGTTGTATTTTTTTGTTAAACTTTTTATTATTCTTCCCGACGCACTCACTCCAGACTTTATACCGTATATGGACCATTCTTAGGCTTTTTATGGAAGACTGCATGGAGAGGGTTCTCCGGATCAATCCACAGGGTGCAATTTCCATTCTTATCAATTCTTTGATCAAGGTAACGATCCACCCCTTCTTTTGTATTGAAGGCGACCATTTTAAAAATAATTGGTGTAACTTGGTAAGAACGACTTTCAAATTCAAAGTTACACAAAATTCTAGGCTTCCAAAATGTACTTTTTATTAAACTTTTAACAGAATCTGGGTCAACAAAATCACGAGTTTCTCTATCTACGCAAACAGCCTTAACAGCGACGAAACGTGCGTAAAGGGAATGCCCTGATGTATATCGGCTGGACAGAAGTAAGACCAAGCCAATAACCATTATGGCAATGCTGCCCCTAATGGGAAAATCTGGTTTTGACAATAATATTAGGCCTCCGAAGAAACATAAACCTTACTATAACCCAAACTCAGGCTGACGTGTGACCGCATCTGTCACACCTGTATGTTAAGGTCCTTCCAAACACCATAATAGGGGAGGACATAATGCATATAGACCAACTTAAAGAGCACTTTCCCGACGAGTTAGCCTGTCGGCGGTTTTTTGAAAATTGGATATGGGCAACAGGGCGCCGATGCCCTCGTTGTAAATCTGATCGTTCATACAGGCTGACCGGCAGAGTCGGGCTGTATGAATTTTCGTTGGACCCACAGGGAAGGCAAAGAGATGAGAACCAAAAAAGGAAAGCTCAAAATAAAATGGACCCCTCTGCCTTTCCTGAAACTGTCTGCGTACCTACTGTCGAATGCATTTGGACATCGATTAAAAAGATCAAGCAATGGCGGCCTGGTAGAGTTCGTCAGGCCATATGACTCTGCAGCAACTTATCGGGCAGTGCCTGAGTTTGGGTTATAGTACTGTATATCAATATCTGGATATAATTTTTTTGCACAATCCGGACAAATGCTATGGGTGAATTCAGCATCTGAACGAGATTTGATATAGGATTCGATTTGATTCCAATAGCCTTGATCGTCACGTATTTTTTTGCATGCTGCGCAAATAGGGAGCAACCCGCCCAGAGTTTTAACCTCGCGTAGTGCATCTTTTAGCTCAACGATCAGTTTTTCTTTTTCGATCTGGGCGATTTTACGTTCTTCAATTTCGATTTTGAGTTCCTCCTTTTGTAACCTCAATCGTAGTCTGAGATTGGAGACGAATCCACCGAAAAAGGCAAACCAAGTTAGCAAGATACCGAACAGAATGAAAAGGAATAGCTGGTATTTAAGAATAAACCCTTGACGACCCTGGAGGTACTCCAAGCCCAAGAGCGCTGCGTAAAGGCCCAGCACGCAGGCTACCACAACAAGATACTGTCGAAGCGTCAGGCTCAACACTCCGAAGCTGAATGGAGGAAGGAAAAACAGCAATATAATCGGACGTGCATCTGGTAACCAGTACATCACCAGACAAGCATAAAAAAAGGAATAGATAATCTGTTCCTGAGTCAAAGATTGTTCCGAAAAGCGTAAATTCACCCTTGTGGAAAAAAGTACCAAGAACACGCTGATACCAAATAGGCACAGTCCAATAAGCGTTGTCCATTGGGTAACGTTCAAATCACCAATCCCAAGGAGTGTGATCAGATACGTTGCCAGGAGCGCAACAGCATATGTAGCTACGGACATGCCGAACCTACGCAAACGTAGTTGCTGCGCTTTTTTGGTGAGGTCATTTATTGATTTGACCTTATCACATGAAACATTAGACATATTTACATTCATAGACTGTCCGATAGAATTACATTGTTTTTGGGCACAACAATGTTTAGATAGTTTCTCTATAACACCCCTGATCGTCACGATCGCGTCATAACACCCTACGCATGAAGTCATCAAAATATATATGATTACAATGTTTTAGATAAAACCTTCCGGATATTTAGAGGTATATATGGTTTCTGCATAACACCCCGCCCCTACAGGCCTCCTCAGGACTCTTGACTGCCTTACCGCCCTTTTTCGAGACATGGATAAAATCATCATAGCTGATCAAATTCTCGGATAGAAGGGGGCCTGTTCTAACCGAGCACTGTTTGCCACATTCCTCTACTCAACCTGATGCACTTCCAATTGCAGAATGATAAGCGCCCCAGGTCTCGCCGGTGATAGAAGCGGTGCGTTTTAAAGTCGTGAGACTTTGGAGTGACAGGAGACAACCATTGAGGAGGTTTACTGATTCGGAGGAAGAGGCAGAGGATGAAGAAGTGGCGGAAGTTTTGGAATAGATCAGATAGCCCGGCAAGGCGGCGACCGATATCAGGAGAAAGGTGGATATCCGTTTTAACCTCCTCAGTCACGATATGGTTTCAGGCGGATCCGTATTTTTGACGAGCGCCTGTTTCAGTTTGGCATTCAGGTCATCTCCTCCCGTCTCCCGCTTCCGATAACGATTTCGGAATTCCCGTCACCCGGTCATTTATATGGATTGCTAATATGTATTTGCGAAATGCGAAAAAAAATCAAGAGATTTTAGCGGTAATTATGATTTTCCGTCAAATATCGCCAAATGCCGGTTGCCAAATATAGGAGCGGGCCATGCCCGCGAACGGTGTTTGGGCCTTTATCATTTCGACAACACCCGTGATCGGCCGTGGCGGTCTATCAGCGGTCTGCTACAGCCGCAGGTCCGGCTACGCCGCATGTAATAAAAACTCAACTTTGACAGCCTCGAATGGGAAAACGATACGCTTATCTTCGTTGCGAATGAGTATTCCGGCATTTAGAAGTGCGGTTACGTCATTGTGAACAGCCTTTACATCACGTCCAACACGCCGCGCAGTTTCGCGGATTGATATAGGGCCTGCTCCGCAGAGGACTTTAAGCAACTCCCAGCGCTTTTCGGTTAATACCCTCCAAAGCAATTCAGTAGACGCAAAGGATATGCGTGCGGACTTTTGGGATTTGCCTGATTTCCATGCGCGGGAGAAATCCGCCATCGAATCGCCAGGGTCACGTACATCAAGGGTTACTATTTTCATGATTCCACCTCCCGATTTCGTCCTGGAAGTCAGCGATCAACTGTTCCGGTGTCGTGAATGGGTAGGCACTTTCGTTTCCATCGAAATGCCGATGATCACCTTTACCGGTCTCATTGTCATACCGTATTACACATTCACCACGCACAACATATGCAAGCCTGTATTTGAACTGGTGTAAAGATCCACTCAAGGGCTTTGAGAGCCGCCACAATACCAACTCTGCAAATTTCGATTCTGAATAGATGATGCGAGTATTGATTAGTTCAACGGCCTTCATGTTGGTCAAATTAACAACACCTGGGGCTGTTGTCAATAACTCCAACACTTTAGGGGTCGGGCGCCCTGTCATATGCCTTGACAAGATTATTGTCGAGCTGAAAACGTACGAGTATTGGGGATGCCCTTAAAATATGGAATTCACAGCATGAAGTTAAAATTTAAAGGGCACCCAAGAACCCACGCAGAGGATGGCCATCAGCACCAGCCACCGGGCTTTGCGGGGTGCGACCGGCACGCGGTCTTTTCCTTCCATCTCAGGCGCGTCGTCTCGACGATGGCAGCCGGGTGTAGTATCCTGCCTGCAGGGATTTTTGGTATCCTGTCTTACGAGGGCGGCGGCGGCCTGATGCCGCCACCTGCCACCGTTACGGACGGGGCGCCGCCACGACAACCAGACCAACCCGCCAATAAAGGTACGGAGACCCGATGACCGCAACGGAAACCAAAGACCTCTACCAGGAGCTTGGCGTGGAGAAAAACGCCCCCGCTACACAGATCAAGGCGGCCTACCGGCAGCTGGCCCTGCTATACCACCCGGATCGAAACCGTGACAACCCCGAAGCGATGGAAAAGATGCAGGCGGTCAACGAGGCCTACGCGGTGTTGTCGAACCCAGAAAAACGCCGGGAATACGACGTCATGCGCGACCGGTTCGGGTCGTCGGCCTACAACCGTTTCCGGCAGACCTACTCCGAGGAGGACATATTCAAGGGATCGGACATCTTCCATGTCTTCGAGGAGATGGCCCGGTCATCCGGGCTGCGGGGGGTCGACGAGATTTTCAAGGACCTGGGCGAGGGGGCGTTCTACCGCGGCTTCGAGTACCGGCGGCCCGGCATCCACGCCCGCGGTTTTTTCTTCAAGATCGGCGGTCGGCCGGGCCGTGGGCGGGCCTCGCTGCCCCGGCAGGGCTCACGCTTTACTAAACTGGGCAGGAAGGTAATGGGAAAACTCGGCGGCGTCGATTTCGCCGAAGACGGGAAAAACCTCCACGACACGATCCGGGTGGCCGTCGATCTGGCTGCAACGGGCGGCCCCTACGCCTACGATCACCGGCAAAGGGGCAAGAAGATCGTCGTGAAAACCCCGCCCGGCATCCGCTCCGGCCAGAAGATCCGCCTTGCCGGCTTGGGCGCGGAAGGAAAAGGCGGCGGAAAGCCCGGAGACCTTCTGCTCCAGGTGAAGGTGAAAAAACCGCTCTTTGCGTCGTTGAAGGACGCGGTGGCCCGGATGATGCCCAGCAAATGAAAAATTGTTTTTGGATTGCAGACAATCCTTTCCGTCGCGTTCACTAACCAGCTCCGCACGCCACGGCATCCCACAACGTCAACACACGAGGGGGAATGATGAATCGCAGACGCTTTCTCACCGTTTCGGCCCAGTTCGGCGGCTTGATGATGCTTCACATGGCGGGCGTCGGGTGCCAGTCCGGGACGCCCGACCCGCCGCTGAAACTCGCCCCGCTGCCTTACCCCAAGAATGCATTGGCCCCATTCATCTCCGAAATCACCGTCGATATTCACTACGGCAAGCATCAGGCCGGCTACCTGGCGCGCACCAACCGTATGTTGTCTGGCGCACGAAGCGGGGGGGTGACGCTGCCCGGCGTGGTCGCCACAGCACGGTCCACCGGCGACACGGCATTGTTCAACAACGCCGCCCAGGCCCTCAACCACGAGTTGTATTGGCGCAGTATGACCCCCGGCGGCGGCGGTGCGCCCTACGGCGCTATCGCTGATCGCATCGAAAAAGACCTGGGTGGGTACCGGCGGTTCCGCAGCGCGGTGACCAGCGCCGCTGATGAACAGTTTGGCAGCGGCTGGGTCTGGCTGGTGGATACCCCTGAGGGGCTGCGGGTTACGAAAACATCCAATGCCGACACCCCGGTGGCCGATGGCGTCACGGTGCTGATGGCCCTTGACGTCTGGGAGCACGCCTACTACCTCGACTACCAGAACCGCCGGAGGGACTATGTGGAGGTGTTTCTGGACAATCTCGTCAACTGGGAGTTTGCCGGGCAGCAGTTGCAGGGGTGATGGCGGAAACGGCGCTCAAAGGGGCGGTTGGGGAAAGCGCCCCTGCCCCCCGGTTTCCATGTCCGATGTATTTTTAAACGTCGAAATCGCCTCGTATGGCGCACTCATGCCGTCGAAAGCCAGTTCTATTCCCGGCCCTTATTTTACAGGTTGTCCGGATTGATACCGATCGCCTCCATGCGCGCTCTCCAGCGTCTGCGCGCCAGGGCCTGCATATCTTCGGTGGTATCCAGTTCATCGGTGATCTCGAGACCGATGAGCGTTTCGACGACATCCTCGAGCGTGACGATGCCTTGAACGGCACCGTATTCGTCGACCACCAGTGCGATGTGGCTTTTTTCGTGCAGTAGCCGGTCGAAAACCGTCGAAGCCGTCAGCATGTCCGTAAACACCAGAAAATCCCGCCGCAATTCGGAAAGTGTCTGATCGAACTGGTCCTTGGCCTGGGCGATCATAAGATCGATTCTGAGCACATACCCCGAGACATCGTCGGGTTGGCCGCTGTGAATGGGAATCCTGGAAAACGGTTTCAATCCGTGATCCTTGAAGAAATCCCCCACGCACATCGTCTCCGGAACGGTAAAAACAACGGTCCTCGGTGTCATGATATCGCGCACCGACAACTGGTTCAGCCGCAATAAATTGGTCACGATTCTCTGCTCTTTGATCTCCAACATGCCTTCTTTGGCACCGATCTCGGCCATGGCGGCCATTTCATCCCGGGTGAACGTGTAGGCACTCGCCCCCGTGCGGGACAGCAGCCTTGTCAGTCTTTCGGACAGCCAGACAAAGGGGAACAAAATGCGGGTCAACCCACTGATAACCAATGCAAAAACCGGCGCCAGCGACCGCCAGTAGGTCGCACCCAGTGTTTTGGGAATGATTTCGGAAAAGACCAGAATGAGGAAAGTCAAGACCGCCGAGGTGATACCCAAATACGCGCTGCCGAACACTACGGTCGCTTGTGCCCCGACACCCGCTGCCCCCACCGTGTGAGCGATGGTATTGGCCGTCAGTATGGCGGCGAGCGGCCGGTCGAGATTATCATGCAGGCGCTTCAGGGTCTTAGCCCCCTTCTTGTTGTTGCGCCGAAGCGCTGCGATGTAGGAGGGGCGTACCGAAAGAATGATGGCCTCCGAAATTGAGCAGAAAAACGAAACACCCAGTGCCAGTAGCAGGAAAAATATCAGGAGCGCCATTATTCACTCATGGAAAGTAGGTTCGGGGTAGGCATTGCTAACGGGATCGCCTACAAGTTGACATGAAAAACAGGTTGTGTCTTTCCACGATATTCCAGCGGCACTGTTTTAACCACGAAGATCACCGAGGACACAACGCGTTGAAACGGGTCACGCCGTCAGCCACGATACTGCCGCCTCAACCTGGTTTTTGGTGAAGTAATCGCTCGTGGGGCCGTCGAAAAGAGAAGCGATATAGATAAGAACTTGCTTTTCAGCATTCCGTTTCCCCCGTCGCTTGAATTGTGTCTGGTGATTTTCGGCGCCACAAGATATGGGCGCCTCGTTGGATCGATCCATCATCCAGAATTTACACCGCCCTGTCAATATGGGAAATCGGCCCGCTCAGCCATGGTCGGGGCTGTTTTAGGAGGGGATCAACGCAAACGGATCGGGTGGCCATCCACGGAACTCAACTGGAAAACCACTCGACGGGTAGACGGGTTTTTCAAATCGAAGAATATTTGCCAACGGTACTATCTACCATCTTAAGGTGGCTATGATTTACTAGTTGCGCCGTGGGGTTTCTTTTTTCGATGCCGACGGCCGATGATGTGGGCGCTGCCCGAGGGCCGGCCGCCACCGGCAAACCGGACCCGGCGCAACAGCAGCGGTGCCAGTGGCTCACGGCGCGCGTCCATCTCCTCAGACAATTTTGTCATGAATCTGCGCCGGCGTGATCATGAGCGGCGATATTTCGGCGGCATCGAAAAAAGAAACCCCGCGGCGCCGCTCGACCTTACTATGGTAGATAGTGCCGTTTGCCAATATTGCCATGGCACCGATTCCCGCATCCTCGTAGTCCCGAAAGTACGATAAAGAACGGAAAAGGATTTCGCCACTTATATACAAAAGCCTCAGCGCACTCAGGGCTCAGATATCGAAATAGTCTCGGCATTGCTAAACCTAACATTCATATTGAATAGACGTCTCGTTCGACATGGATAAGACAGACCCCAGCCTAATCCAGTTTCTCCTATATGAGCACTATTTCCCATTTTCCTCTATTCAGTCTGATGCACCACCAATTGCAGAATGATAGGCGTTGTCCGCTGGTCATTCACCCAGATTTGAAAGGCTTATATCCGAGGAATGACTGTCGAAAATGACTGTATTGGACTGCCAATGATTGGATCGTTGAGGTTGTTTTATTCAAGAGACCAGTCTATAGATTGTCCTCATCCAACACCTCCCGCACCTTGATTGCCAGATCCTGCTTTGCGAACGGTTTCTGAATAAACTGCACGCCTTCATCCAAGACGCCATGGTGGGCGATCACATTGGCGGTATAGCCGGACATAAACAATCGCTTGATGTTCGGATAAGGAGACAACAGGTTTCTGGCCAGATCGCGGCCGTTCATCTCCGGCATGACCACATTGGTCATGAGCAGATGAATCTCGCCGGCGTGTTCACGGGCAAGAGCGATGGCTTCTCCCGGCGTGCCGACCGCAAGAACCTTGTAACCGGTCCGCTCAAGCATCATCCGAATCATTTGTAAGATGGAAGGTTCATCCTCCACCAGCAGAATGGTTTCAGTTCCGACCGGGTATATTTTTTCTGAGGTTTTTTTCTCCGGGCTTTCGGTTTCAGCCAGATACCGGGGCAGATAGATCCGGAAGGTGGTCCCTTGGCCCGGTTCGCTGTAAACATTGATAAAACCGTCGTTTTGATTAACGATCCCGTACACGGTTGCCAAGCCAAGACCAGTACCCTTGTCCACGTCTTTGGTGGTGAAAAACGGTTCAAAAAGGTTGGCCAGCGTCTCCTGGTCCATGCCGCAGCCGTCATCACTAACCGCAAGCAGAACAAAGTCACCGGCAACAAAACCCAGGTGTTCCGCACAATAGGCGGAGTCAAAGGTCGCTGTTCCAGTTTCTATGGTGATTTTTCCTACGTCCCCGATGGCATCGCGAGCGTTGACGCACAGATTGGCCAGGATCTGATCGATTTGTGACGGGTCCATCCAGACCGGCCAAATTTTCCTTTCGGGCCGCCAGGCAAGATCGATATTCTCGCCGATCAGTCGCCGCAGCATCTTGAGCATGCTTTTGATCGTCCGGTTCAGATCAAGCACCTTGGGTGCGATGGTCTGCTTGCGGGCAAAGGCCAGTAGCTGCCGGGTGATATCGGCAGAGCGCTTGGCGGCGGAGAAAATTTCTCCGAGGTTGTCTTGGAGCGGATCATCCAGGGCCATGCTTTCGATGACCAGCTCCGCATTGCCGATGATCACGCTGAGCATGTTGTTAAAGTGGTGTGCAACTCCTCCGGCCAATCGTCCCACGGACGCCATCTTCTGGGCCCTGAGTTTCTCCCCATCCTCATCGGCCAGCCTGCGTTTAGTTTCGGCTCTTTCCAATTCCCGAACCTTATGCTCTAGTTCCTCATAGGTGGGCTCATCAGACACGCTTACCATTTACTGCCTTCTCCTTAGCTGAAGTCGTAACACTGAGCCCGCTCAACTTTCCTTTTTCCAACAACTCCTTGAAACTCTCAGCCCTAATTGAAAACCCAAGATCCGTTTGCTAAAATCATTTTTTCGCATGAGATTCTACAGGGGTATAGACTCTCCGGAATTCAACAGCCGTATGGTAACGTCCTGGCCTGCTGGTTGGATAAGTAGAAGACGAAGCGCTCTGACTTACACGGTACAGAACCGATTGGTTAGAAAAACAAGGCATATAGATACCGCTGAAACCATGGTGTTTTTGATGCATCAGGCAGCCTGCGACCGACAGCCTCCGAGAAGCAGGAAGAGGGCGCCCATTGGAGCTGGGGGCCTGTTCCCTGTTCAGGAAAAGCCCCCGCCCCTTGAGAGAGTTAGAAGTCCTTGAAATCCTCTCCATCCTCCAGAGGGATCACGGTTCCAGGGCTCACTTCTCTCCCGTGAGTTAACATGTGAGAAGTCTTCTTCCTATGACCGGTTTGAGTAAGGGAGTGCGCATTGTTCCCGGCAATGCCGAAGGCCTTCGACTTTTTGCCGCGGATCGCTTCAAGGGACCCGGAACCGTTTCCATTTGCACCCTTTGCACTCCCTCCCACCATGGCAACCAGTTCACCGACAAACCCTATCATCTGCTGGGCCTGGGCGGTAAGCTCCTCAGAGGCGGCAGCGTTTTCCTCGGCGTTGGCCGCATTCTGCTGCACCACCTTGTCCATCTCGACCGTGGCCGTGTTCACCTGCTCGATCCCCTGGGCCTGCTCATTGGACGCCGCGGCTATCTCGCTTACCAGTTCGCCCACCTTGGCAACCGACTGGGCCACTTCCTTGAATGCCTCGTTGGTGCCGGCAACCAGTTCACCTCCGCCCTTGACCTTCTTTACAGTGCCTTCTATCAGGTTGGCCGTGTTCTTGGCAGCCTCTGCGGCCCGCATGGCCAGGTTCCTGACCTCGTCGGCCACCACGGCAAAGCCCGCTCCGGCCTCTCCGGCCCGTGCCGCCTCAACTGCAGCGTTTAAGGCAAGAAGGTTGGTCTGAAATGCGATCTCGTCGATGGTTTTGATGATTTTGGATGTCTCTTCGCTCGCCCGGGAGATTTCCTCCATGGACTTGGTCAGCTCGGTCATTGACTGATCTGCGTGGGCAACCACCTTGTTGGATTCCTTCATCAGAGCGTCTGCCTGTCCGGCGTTGGCTGCATTCTGTTTGGTCATGGAAGACATTTCTTCCAGAGAGGAAGAAGTCTCCTCAAGAGATGCCGCCTGCTCGGAGGCGCCTTCTGCAAGAGACTGACTGGCAGAGGACACCTGACCTGATGCAGATGCCACCTGCTCCGAACCGTCGCTTAGGCCCTCTATGATGCGTTTGAGCGGCTTGACAATGGCGCGAATCAAGAGAAAGCTCAGGATCACACCCAGGATAAAGGCTACAATCGTAACGGCACTGGCGGACCATTGCGCTCTTGACCCCATGGATATCATAGTGTTTTTAGAAGCACCCTGAACCTTGTCCAGTTCCTCGGCGAGGGCTTTCATCCGGACCTGGGTGGCCGCTAGTGAGGGTACTGTTCTGGTATCGAAAATCCCGTGAGCCTCAGCTTGAGCCTTTTCAAGCGCCTCTTCCGCCTCTATAACCTTATTGAACTGCTCCTGAACCATTTCAAGCTTAACCAAGGTCAAATTTTTATAGATATCGGCAGCTTTTTCATAATCTCCGGCTTTCACCAGTGCTTTGATCTCTTTTGCCGATTCATGAAGTTCCCTATGCGGCTGCTTGATGGCCTCCATGGCCTCCCGCAGGGCCGGAGAATCCTTTGCATAGTCAGCATACTCTTTACTTGAAAGGAATTTTCCAAAGGCACAGAGTGTGTGATCCAGTTCAACCTGGATCTCCTGGTTATGCTCTATGATAATCTCTGATACTTTTGCGGCCCATCTCCTGTGATCATCCAGACGATCTTTGAGCAGCCCTATCAGCCCCTCGTGCCGTTGGCGCCAAACGTCCTTAATTAATTGACCGGACTCATGGAGATGTTTATGGGGTTCTTTGATCTCATTTAGAAGTGCGGCAAGTTTGGGATCGCTTTTAGCCAGTTTCTCTCCTTCCTCTCCGTAGAGAAATTTGCCAAATCCGCATTTGGTATGGTCCAGTTCTACATCAAGTGTTTCAGCGTTATCCATAAACATATCTTTAACTTTGGCCATCCATATCAGGTGATCCACCTCCTTTGCGAGTATCAACTCGTTGTGTGCCGCTGCATTCGAAAACTGATTGTTCGCAGAGAGAATTCCCTTTATTGACCAGATGGAATTGCCGGCCACAATCAATATTACCAGCAACAGCAGAGCCGTGAAGCCCCAGAGTTTTGTACTGAGTTTAAGATTTTTTAACATGATAGATCTCCTTTCTTTTATTCATTATTGCAGGATCCAAAATCTTCATCCGCAGAAATTCTGGCAGGGTTAAATTCAAATTCCTGGTTATGCCGCTCTGACAAGGAGATCGACTTCATCGACACTTAAAACCCGGTCGATATCGAGCAGGATCTTGACGCCCTTGTTTATCTTGGCCATGCCGAGGATGTAATCCGTGTTCAGCCTGACACCGAAGGTCGGCGTCTCTTCGATGTCCGCCCCTTTAATATTGAGCACTTCGGATACGGCATCTACTACGATGCCGATCATTACCGTGCCGGCGCCTTGTTCGATCTCGGCCACCACAATGCAGGTCCTCTCCGTGTAATCCATAGGTTCCATTCCGAACCTGAGCCGTAGATCCATCACCGGTATGACCTTGCCCCTGAGATTGATTACTCCTTTCACAAATGCCGGCACCTGGGGGACGGTTGTGATCGACATCATCCCGATGATCTCCTTGATTTTCCGGATGCCGATGCCGTATTCCTCCTGTGCCAAGATGAAAGTCAGGTATTTGCCTTCCTTCTGGCCCATAGCATTTAATGCGGAACTCATTTTTTCGGCCAACTCAGCCATGCTTTTCACCTCCTTACTCTTCAAATATTTTGTCATCCAACCTTTTTTACGACATTCCAAAATCATGCATTTCCAAAGCTGTCCGCAAATGCATTGAAGGCAGCTTCGCGAAGATCTTCATCACTGTTGGCAGGGTCATTTTTAATCATGGCCAACCGCCTACCCCTCTCCAGCAGGAATGAAATATTATAGAGAATCTTCTCCCTGATCAGAAACTCGATGGCGAACTCCTGCGCGGAATGTGCCCCATTTGGTATTACTGAACTCCCTATCTCGGTGACGAACAGATTTATGCGGTTATTGATATCGCATTGCACCTGATCCAATCTTTTACCTTGCATGGGACCCCATACAGCCTGCACAATATAATCATCATCTTCCAGCAGGAGATTTAATGCATTACTCTTCATAACATCATCAACTATGCCGGATAACATCGGCCTTATAATGCTGACTATCTACCTTACATCAAACGTATCATGGACAACTGTCATCGCGTTGATATCATTTCTTTCTGGCATTTCTCATCCTTCTCTATAAGATATCGATCCCGGGAAGCTCTACTGTAAAACATGTCCCGCTATCAGCCTCGCTCTTGACAGTTATCTTGCCTTTATGCTGGCTGATTACCTCGCTTACCACAGCAAGACCAATTCCATTGCCGCCATTTTTGCGCGTATAATAAGGATTGAAAATGCGATTTATTTGATCCTCCGGGATTCCCAAACCGGTATCAGCCACGCTGATCAGTACGGTCCGGTTCTCGTTGTTGTCGGCGCGCGCACTCAATTTCAGGATCTTGAGGGGCTTTCCGTCCATGGCATCAATGGCGTTGAGTATGAGATTGTTGAAGGCCTGTTCCAAGTCGTCTCTTGAGCCATTGACATATACATCCACTTTCCCCAACTCTTTTTCCAATACAATTTTCTTTGTAACAATCAGACTTTCAAACAACTTAAGAGCACCATTGATAACTTCTATGATATTGATAACTTCAAAATTATTACGATTATTCGATGCACCAAGCTTTATGATCCGGCTGTTTAGGGACTTGATTTTATCAGCGGCGTCCATGATTTCCTGAAGATATTTCTTTAGTGTCCCATTATCCTGGAGGCCGAGCATACCGAGCTCGGCATTCCCTGTAATGGCCATGAGTGGGTTGTTGATCTGGTGCATCAGCCTTGGCAGCAGTTTCTTGAGGTCGTGGGAGTTTGTGTTCCGAACCATGTGATGCATGGCCCTTTCAATCTCGAGAATTAGGTCATCCAAAGAAAAGGGCTTCTCAATATAACTGTCACACTGGTTACGAAGGGCCTCGACAACCAGGTTTTTTTCACCGTATGCAGTCATCATAATGATCGGAAGAGACCTGGTTTTCTCCCGGATCTTTTTCAGCAGATCCATGCCGTTCATATCCGGCATGGAGAAGTCCGTGACAACGATGTCGATTGCGGCCTGTGAAGGATCGTCCGTTTCTTCGATCCGCTGAAGGGCTTCCTGTGCGCCGGACGTTACGATCACGTTGTACCCCTTATTCAATAGCCCGATTTTGAGGCTGCGAAGCTCCTGTGGCTCATCGTCCACGATTAAAACAGTGTTCACCTTCCACTCCCGTTCTTGCTTTTTGTGGGGATCATGATTCTATCGCACTGCTGCAGGAATCCTTTACAAAGACTGTGCCAGGGGGAGGATTACAGGCTATCCATTTGATAATAAACCAAAAAAGAGATGGAGCCGAATGTTTGCCCCTTCAGGGGACCTGTTATATTCTGTAACAGGTAAAAGGGCACAACAGGCCTGAAACGTCCGTCTCATAAGGGATTGGGCGTATTGTTACGAAACAGCACAATGGTATGAATTATAACAGGCAGGAGTGAGGCGGGTCAGTACGTCCGGTCCTTCAGTTGCCTGGCCAGCCTTTGCCGGGAGATGCCGAGCAGGCGGGCAGCAGCGGACTGGTTGTTGTTGCATCGCTCGAGGGCCTTTTTGATCAGGCGTTCGGTGGCCTCCTGGAGCGTCGGGAGGCTGCCGTTCATCGCTTCCATCCGCCGGCTTTCATCTTCAGGCACCGTGGAGTCCTTCGAGGCAGCGGCTTCCTTTTGAAGCCGGCCTTTAAAATCTTTGAGAGACAGCTTTCCTGCCTTGTTTCCGGTGACTGCGTCGTAGATCAGGGTCTTAAGTTCACGCACATTTCCCGGAAAAAGATGCCTGAGGAGGGACGAGACCACTTCTTCAGGGTATGTGGGGCATACCCTGCCGAGGGACAGAGCGGCTTCTTCTGAAAAATGACCCAACAGGAGCGGTATGTCGTCCGGTCTCTCGCGGAGGGGAGGGATATGGATATGATGCGTGGAGAGCCTGTAGAAAAGGTCCTGGCGGAAACCGCCCGCATCCCTGAGTTTGGAAAGATCGCGGTTCGTGGTCGCCACCACACGGGTACCCGCTTTTCTGGCGGTGTCGGAGCCCAGCGGGAAGTATTCACGCTCCTGGAGCAGGCGAAGCAGCTTGACCTGGGATTCGATCCGGAGATCGCCGATTTCATCAAGGTGGAGTGTGCCGCCGCCGGCCTTTTCCACCAGGCCCTGCCGCGGTTTTTCCGCTCCTGTGAACGCCCCTTTGGCATGCCCGAACAGGGTATCGGAAAAGACATTGTCATCCAGACCCGCCACGTTGACGGATACAAGCGGGCCGTCCGGAGCGCTTACGGCGTGAACGGCCTTGACCATCAGCTCTTTGCCGACCCCGGTCTCACCGGTGACAAGGACTGCTTCCCTGCTGGGGCCGATGGATTCGACATATTGAAAGATGGAAAGCATGGCCCTGTCTCTGGTAAGCATATGTGAAAACGCATCCGGGTTCTGCAACTCCCCTGAAAGCATGTGGTCTTTAAGCCGCCGGGATTGATCCCGGAGCTCTTTGAGTTCGATGGCCCTCCTGACCCCGGACACCAGCCGGATTTTCTCCACGGGTTTTACCATGTAATCAAGAGCGCCTTTCTTAATACACCTGACGGCCGTATCCACTTCATCCATGGCCGTTACAACGATTACGGGGATCTCGGGAAAACGCTCTGCGACAACCGCCAGGATCTCCTCTCCTGAGACAAAGGGCATGGTTAGATCGAGGAGGATCGCGTCGTAAGGGTGTTTTGAAAGAAGATGAACCACTTCCCGGCTGTCTTGGCACTCCTCGATATTGCCGATTTCGTTCATGCGCAGGGTTAGGGAAAAACTCCGGAGGGATTCCTTTTCATCATCCACAATCAGGATGGGGTTGGCAGGAAACGATGACGGTGTATTCATGAGGCGGCTCCGGTCTCTTCCGACAGGAGCGCAGGGAGTGCCACCTTGAAGGTGGACCCACGCCCTTCAGCGCTTTCCACTTCCAGACGACCCCCGTGAAGGTCAACAATCTGCTTGGCGATGGCCAGCCCCAGCCCCGTCCCTCCAAAACTCCTTTTTGTTGTGAAGAAAGGGTCCGTTATCCTGGGAATATTCTGTTCCGGAATTCCCATCCCCTCATCGCGGACCATGAACAGGACCTCTTTCTTGTCCTCATCAAACCAGGTTTTCACGAAAACGCCGCTGTTACGAACAGACAGGGCGTCCAATGCATTTGAGATCAGGTTCAAAAACACCTGTTCGAGTTTGCCGCAGTCGGCCTTGACGGCCGGCAGGCCGTCACCATAGGATATGTCGAACCGTCCGGTTTTTTCCTTGATGCGGTGCTTTAGGAAAAGACGCGTGTTCTTTACCGCTTTGTTCATATCCATCGGTATGAGGATCAGCCCGTCCCGTTTGGCGACAAAGTCCTTCAAGACACCCACAATCCTCTTGATCCGGTCGGCACTGGAGTTAATGTCTTCCACAAGTCCCGGGATCTCTTCCTTGATTGCGCTGTAGGAAAGTGCCCCTACCGGAAAGTCCCCGTTGGCTTCACAGTGGCTGTTCAGAATCGGCAAGACAGCGCCCCAGACATCTGACAACGTGGCCGCGTTCAGTGTAATTATGTGGTTCGGGTTGTTTATCTCGTGAGCGATACCCGCCGCAACCGTGCCCAGGGAAATCAGCTTGTCCGCCTGGGCCATCTCCCGAGCCATCCTGCGCTCTTCGGTGAGATCCGCGATTCGAATGATGACATCGCCCGTCTTGCGTCCATGTTCTTCGATTGGATATAGTACAACCCGTTCAATCCTGCCGGGATCGGCAATTCCGTTTCTTTCCAATGTCAGGTGCTCGCCTCTTGATACAAGTTGTGGCAGGTTGCAGGCCTCCTTCACCTCCGGATCGGCACGACCACAGTCATGACAAAACCTTTTGTCCCGGGCGAGTCCTATGCCCATGGGCCGGTAATAGTCCGCTGCGGCCTCGTTAAACAGCTTCATGTGCATGTCCCGGTCCACAAGCATCAGGGGCTCCGATATGCCCTCAAACACCGACTCGAGCAAGGACTGCTGCGTGCGCAGTTCTTGCTCCGACTGTTTTCGCACAGCGATTTGCTCCTGAAGAGCCTGATTGCTCTTGGTCAGTTGGGCCGTTCGCGCTTCCACAATCTCTTCCAGATCACGGGTCAGGCGATACAGGTTGAGGTGCGTCTCCACACGGCTTAGGACCTCCTTGTCTTCAAAGGGCTTGGTCACATAGTCCACCCCGCCCACTTCAAAAGCACGTGTCTTGTGGTTCAACTCTCCAAGGGCGCTGATGAACAGCACGGGAATTTTACTCAGAACGGGATCGGCTTTCAACCGGCCGCAGACCTCAAAGCCGTCCATTCCCGGCATCAGGATGTCCAACAGAATAATGTCCGGGGGTTTCCTGGCCGCAGCATTGAGAGCCGCCGCTCCTTCAGGAAAAGCTACCACCCGATACCCCTTGTGTCGCAATATCTCCTGCAGATATCTGAGATTGGCAACCGTGTCATCCACCACCATAACCGTATCCCGGGCCGTAGCATTCTTCATCCGGCGCCCCCCCCTTTCGCAGCAAGCAGCGCGTTGAGGCGAGGGTAGTCGAATACATCGGCCAGGTGGCGCAACGTCCTTACCGATTCCGGATGGGACTCGGCCGCCTGCCCGAGCAGTTCCGTGAACAGATCCATATCGCCTTCCTCAACCGCCTGTCTCAGCTTCGCCCGCAGCTCTTCGGGCAGATCAGATGCTGTTTCCGTCGCGGACAAATCAGAACCATGTATCGGCTGCGCATATCCGGCTGTTATTTGGATGCGCCGCCCCCTGGACACGTCACCCTTATCGCCGGGGATGCACTGCAATTGGACATCAAAACAATAAAGGCTTCTTTTCCCCGCCCGGCTCTCGATCCTGATGTCTCCTCCCATCTTTCGTACGTATTCCCGAGCGATCACCAGCCCAAAGCCAAGTCGATCCGGTATACTGCTCCCCGCGTTGTGTGCTAAAGGGTCAAATAATCCGATCTGCAAATCCTCGGCAACCCCTGCACTGCCGGCCTCAAACTCGAACATGATTCGAGCCGGCGCCCCGTCATCGAGAACTCCCCCAGCCGCAACTTCCTTCCATACCCGCAATGAGACTCCGCCTTGATCGGTAAATTGCAATGAGTATTCCAGCAGGTTTTCAAGGGCCAGTCTTAACTTCGGTCTGTCTCCGAAGACGGACCAGGAATGGCGTTGGTCAATCTCCACTGTCATGCCAAGCCCTTTGGCTTTAGAAAGAGGAAGAAAGGATTGCGCAACTTCCTCCAGAAGCTCGATTAAATCGAATGCTTCATTATCGATTTCCACACCACTGGCCTCGATGTCTGCCATGCTGAAAATGTTATTGAGAGCCCGAAAAAGACGCGAAGCCCCCTGGTTTACAATCTCCGCTTTTTCACGGTGCGGGTCGGCAAGCTCCGGGTCATTTGAAAGTATCCGTGAAAAACCGAGGACCGCGTTCATTGGGGTCAGCAGCTCGTGGCGGAAAGAACCCAGGAGTTTTTTCTTTACCTCATTGGATCTTTGGATAACCTCCATTTTCTTTTTGTTTTCAAGCAATATTTTCTCCTCCGTGATGTCGCGCAGGAAACTAGCAATCATTATGCTTTTCCCGGATATCCAGGCTGTTGCTCTGACCTCTACGTCGATGATACTGCCGTCTTTTTTTCTATGCTTTGTCTCAAACATGGAATAGCCGGTTTTTATAAATTCTTCCATATGGCGTTTCGTTTCTTCCTCGCTTTCGACGGCATCGATATCCGAGACGGTCAGGTTCAGCATTTCCTCCCTTGTATAGCCGAGCATGGCGCAGGCGTTCTCATTGACGTCCAGTATTCTTCTGTCCGTTCCAACATACCAGTATGCTTCGGACGTGGTGTTCAATATTATATTGAACAGTTCGGAATTATTTCTGATCTTTTCCTCAAGCTTTCTACGATAGGTGATGTCCCTTCCGACGGACTGAATTTCTTGGAGTCTTCCTTGAGAATCAAAAAGCGGTGTATCAATCCATTCCTGCCAGTACGGATTGCCATCGGATGAAATTGCCTGGTGTTCTATCCGACTTATCCGTTGATTCCTTTCAAGGTCCTGACAATATCGTCTGATGCCGTCCTGTGCGCCTTCCGGAATGAATGTCAACCACTGCCGGCCAATCAGTTGATCGCAGGTTCTGCCGAAAAACCTGCAGTAGCTTTGATTGACGAAGGTCAGGGTGGAGTCCGGCAGCCAGCGGCAAATCAGATCTTCCTGGCTTTCAACCAGCAGACGGTATTTTCTTTCCGCTTCTTTTAGTAAAGCTTCGACTTTTTTCCGGTCGGTGATATCGACGAAGCTTGCCATCAGGAAGCTGGTTTCATACTCTGGATTCCGTATCACGCTCGCCGACAGCAGGGTGTAAAAGGTCGACCCGTCCCGGCGTTTAGCCTTCATTTCACCAACCCAGAAACCTTCCGATCTCAATTCCTTGATGACGCCCAAAGCCTCATCCGCATCCTCCCAGAACGAGATAGCCGATCTGCCGAGTACGTCCTCTTTGCGTTTTTCTCCCCAAAGGTCATTAAACGCCTGATTCACATATACAAGGTTTCCATCCAGGCCAGACATTGCTATTGCATCTATATGGTTTTCTATTGCACGTGATTTGACCAACAGGTCCTGTTGCAGCAGTGATAAAGCGGTAACATCCTGTATAGTCCCTATCGAACGAATCACGCTGCCTGATTCGTCGGTTTCCATGATTCCAACGGCCTTGACGTGTTTTATTTTGCCGTTTCGTAACAACAGGCGATGCTCTAACCGGTAGTCCGACTGGTTTTGAACACAATCCTGATAGACCTGATGGACCCGCTCCCTGTCTTTCGGGTGCACCATGTCCATAGCAGACCGGTAGGTCCAGTTGAACTTTTCAGGGTCGACTTCAAAAATACGACAGGTTTCATCGGAAACATAAATATGATCGTTTTTATAGTTTATCTCCCAAGTTCCTATCTCGGCGATTTTCTGGCTTAACAGCAGCCTTTGCTCGCTTGCTTCAAGCCTTTCCATTGTTGATTTTATTTCGACCAGGGCCCTCGCCACGAGGGTCAGAAACTCCAGTTCGCCATGTTCTGATTTGTGGGCAAGGATGGCGATGGTCACAGGGACTTCGCTTCCCTCAACAGGCACAAGCGTGGACTCATCTTTCCATGTACCGGTTTCAACGGCCGCTGGAATGCCTTGATTCACGATCCTGTCGTATTCTCGGGACGTGAAAAAAGCAGACAGTGTCTTTTCGGATAGATCTTGATCGAGCGGCCAACCCATCAGCTTTCGGCCGCTATCATTCAGGTCCATGAAACGCAGATCAGGCCGTAAGGTGGCAACAACGTCCGGTGTCGCATCAAATATTTTTTTCAGGCGTCCCAGTTCCTGTCTGGTCGCCAATTCCTCGGTGCTATCGGCTCCCTTGCGCATGGTGGAACCCTCCATGATGTTTGATCCGGACCTGCTCTTGCCGCAACGCTTACTCATCCCCTGTTTCTATATTGCCGGCTTTGCCAAACCCCGCTCTGCCGCCCTGGATGGGCCCTAAGCCATTTTGAACCATAAGGAAGATCTCAACGTAAAGGGCTTCTCAGGGCGCCATCAATAGTGTAAAAAGCTTTCTGTAGTCGAATACATCGGCCAGTTTGCGCAACTTTTTCACCAGTTCCGGATGGGACTCGGTCGCCTGCTCAAGCAGTTCCGTGAACAGATCCATATCGCCTTCCTCAACCGCCTGTCTCAGCTTCGCCCGCAGCTCTTCGGGCAGCTCGAATACGGCCTCGACCGTCGGCGCGAGAGGTTTCAGGTCATTCTCCTCGTTGTACACATACCGTAATCCCAGGCAACGCCCGAGAATTTCGTATACCTCCCAATGCTGAAAAGGCTTGCGCAGGTACGCATCCACACCGGCATCGAAGATTCTCCGCTTCCCCTCTTCAAAGGCGCTGGCGGTCAGGGCGATGACGGGCGTGGCCAGGCCCTTATCGGTGTTCTTGATCCGGCGAGTGGCCTCGTATCCGTCCATATCCGGCATGCGCATATCCATCAGCACCGCATGGGGGGAAAATTCCTCGAAAAGCATGAGTGCCTCCCTGCCGTTATGGGCCTGGCGGATCTCCACCCCGATGGGCGCCAAAAGGGCCTTCAACAGCACCTGGTTATCAGCGTTGTCGTCCACCACAAGGACCCGCACAGGCCCGGTGTCCGGCTCGAGGCCGACAACATTCCGGGGTACGGTCAAACCATTTCCAGGAGTCGCTTTTCCTCTTGGCATCAGCGCCGTGAAACGAAAACAACTGCCCCTGCCCGGTTCGCTGGCAACCCGTATCTCCCCGCCCAACAAGACTGCATACTCCCGGCTGATGGCAAGCCCCAGGCCCGATCCACCCTCTTGAACCGTGGATTCGACCTGCTCAAAAGGCTTGAAGATCTTTTCAAGGTTCTCCTCGGATATGCCGATGCCGCTGTCCTCCACCTCTATGGTCAGCCTGACCATATCCCTTTGCTCCAAACTCTCCTCTTCACAGACGTCGCCTCGGACCCGCAAGCTGATGCCGCCGTTTTCGGTGAACTTGACGGCATTGCTCAACAGGTTCAGGAGAACCTGCTTTATTTTGGCGCTGTCGCCATACAGGAACTCCGGCAGATCACCGCCCCGCTCCACCACAAGGCGCAACCCTTTGGCCTCACTCCGGGAACGAAACATCTGCTCAAGATCCGTCAGCAGTTCGTGGATGGAAAAGTCGACGGGTTTTATCTCCAGACGCCCCGCTTCGATCCTGGAAATCTCCAGGATTTCGTTGATGATGTTCAGCAGGTCCTGGCCGCTGCGGAGGACGACCTGCACATCACTGCGCTGCCGCTCCGTGAGCAGGGGGTCCCTTGCAAGCAGTTGGGAAAAGCCGATCACCGCATTCAAGGGGGTCCTGAGTTCGTGGCTCATGTTGGATAAGAAGAGGCTTTTAGCCCTGTTGGCGGCCTCGGCCTTGTTTGCGAACGCCAAGGCCTTTTCCGTGACCGCTTGAAGTTCACTGTTAACCTTCTTCAGCTCATTCTCGGCCCGCTTGCGCTCGGTGATGTCGCTCCACGCGCCAATGATTTCTTCCGTGCCGTCGCCGGTAGTGAGCAAATCCATGCGATCATACACCCAGCACACCGTGCCGTCCTTCCTGAAGAAACGGTACTCGTGCCCGATGTGCCCCGTTTCGAGCACCCTGGCGGTGTTGGCGAGCGCTTGTTCGCGGTCCTCCGGATGCAAGTATTCCACCCACCAGCCGGGTTTGAGCGCCTCTTCCGCGGTATATCCGATCAAGGCGCTCACGTTGGGGCTGACCCAGGTGGCCGCAAAATCCTCCGGCCGGATTGCGAAGATGACCACCGGACTGGCCGAAAGGATGTAACGCAGACGCGCTTCGCTGGCCTGCATGGCTATCTCCACTGCCCGGCGCTCGGTGATGTCCATGATAATACCAGAGGCCTTGACCTTTCGATCACCTTCCCACACCGCCTGGCCTGTAGTGCGAACCCACATGGGCCGACCCGCGGTATTGGTAAAGGAAACCTCTAATTCATACGGCTCCCCTGTGGACACGCACCGCTCAAAGGCTTTCTGCACCAGCTCGCGGGCATCAGGAGCGTAACAGGCCAGGCTCCTGGCAATATGTTCCGGCGATCCGGGTTCCAGTTCATCGGGTGTGAACCCATGGATACGGTATGTCTCATCCGTCCAGAGCATAGACTGCTTGCCTATGTCCCATTCCCAGCCGCCTATTTTGCCAAAACGTTGAGAGCTAATCAGGAGATTTTCTGTTCTCTCGAGTTCCTCGCCCATTTGTTTTTGCCTGGAGATATCCCTGAAAACCAGGACCGCGCACATTTGTCCCTGCAGCACAACAGGGGAAGTGCTGAACTGGATCCACAGGCTTTTTGGGACTTTCGTATCCCGCAGGATTTCCTTCTCCCGATCCTCTGTACTGTCAACCTCTCCGGTCAGGACATTCGCAATCGCGTCGTTGATTTCACAATCCGGACAGTCGGCGGTGCTTCCACAACCCTCCGGCTGGTTATGGCGGCGGCAGCAGCCGATATAGTCTCGGCATCGAAGCGAACCCGGGTTGAATTCTTCAATGCCGCATATGGCGCGGGCTGCGGGGTTGTCGGAGACAATCTGCGCGTCCTGGTTGAATACCAGGATGCCCACAGGCACGGCGGACAGGATTGCCTCTAAATTGCTCTTGCTGTCGGTGAGTTCGTCATTGATCCGGTTAAGTTCTTCTTCCGCACGGGCTTTCTGAATACTCAGGGAATACATGATGCTCAGCCGTTCGATAAAAGCCAGGTCCTCGTCGCTATAGTCATCCTCCGAATTGGCAAGGGCGATCATTCCCACCAGTTCTTCGCCATGGAGCGCGGGGACGCCCATAAAGCGCCCAATTGGAATGTGCCCCTCCGGAACGCCTGAAGAGCGATGGTCGCTCTCCGGGTGGTTGGAAACAAGGGGCCGGCGGTTGTTGAGAACCCAGCCCCACAGGCCGGTGAATCTTTCGAAAACAACGGTCTTGTCCGCAACACGGCAGCCCTCCCATATATCCCTTGTCAGTGTCGAGGAAACGAAGGTTCCTGTTTGCGGGTCCATATGCCCCACAAAACCGAAAGGACTGCCAGTGAGTTGCCTGGCCTTTTCCAATACCGCGTGCGATATTTCTTCAAAAGATCCGGTACCAAGCAACTTCAGGGAAACTTCGGCCACGAGCTTTTCCACCATGGCTTGCCGGGCCAGTGCTGCTTCAATCTGTTTGCGCTCCGTGATGTCATGCACCGATCCAAGGGATCGAACAATGCGGCCTTCGGTATCCTTGATGTGCCTGCACCGTTCATGGACGTAACGGATCTCGCCCGTGGACTGTCGCACCACCCGGTGCTCGATCTCGTAACCGTCCTTTTTTTCCCGCACTGAGGCGGTGTAGACGGCATCCACGGCGGCCCGGTCTTCAACGTGGACCACCTCCAGAAACGACTCGTAAGTGGATTGAAACTGCTGCGGTTCAAACCCCAAGATGCGATAGGTCTCGTCGGACCAGGTCAGCCGGCCGGTCGCCAGGTCCAGTTCCCAACTGCCCAAATGGGCGATTTGCTCGGCTGCAGCCAGAAGCTGCCCGCGCTTAATAATCTCCCGGTCGTTTTCGATCCTGTTCAGGCCAAAGGCCAGATCACCCACCAGCTCGTTGAACAGCCCCTGCCCCTCGGCATCGTGCGCGTAGGGACCGTGGACGCAGACAGTCACAACGCCATAGATCCGGCCCTTGCATTCCATGCGGCGAATCAGCCTGGGTTGACCGGCGTATGAATCCGCCAGGGGGCAATCCGGGCATTGGGTGTCCGGATCCTCGATCACCACAACCTTGTCCTGTGCCAGTGCCTGTTGCATGCAGCGGGGAAATTCACCGCGGTCAAGCCGCTCTTCCAGGGTTTCAAACCCCCTGTCAACGCCTGCAGAGGCCGTCATGACTGTTCGATCAGCAGTTTCATCCGTCAGGGCGATCCAGGCCAGGTCATAGCCCATGGTTTCGGTCAGGGTCTCGCAGGCTCGTTTTGTCAACCGCGCAGGGTCGGTCTCCATGGTGATGAGCTGGTTGACGTTGCGGATGGCCAGCAGCACCTGCTTCAAATGCGCTTCTCTTGCATTCTGAGCCTGAATGCGTTTGTCGGTCCGAAAAAGCATCAAAAAAATCGAACCGAGCAATATGGTGAGAGCCGCCCCTCCGGTTGAAAAGACCCAGACCATCAGGTCGTTGAATTCGGCTTTTTCAGCGGTGATATCCAACATGAGCAGCAGGATGCCCGCTTCTTTCCCGGAAGCGTCCACAAGCGGGGTTGCTTGAACCTTCCAATCGCTTTCGCCCATCCTCAATGTCTGATCTGCACTACTGAACAACGGGTCGTGTACGGCCCGGCCGGCAAGGGTTGCTATGTCTTCGGCAGAAAAGCCCGACCAATTATGGATCGGCAGGGCGTCAGGGAGGCGATCCCAGTCCGCCTTCAGGCCGAGGCGCTCCATGTTCGCTTCCCACCACTGGCGGTCGATGCCCTCCTTTTTGGCTAATATTGCCGATTTTCCCCCGAACCGTGAAGAGGTGTGTCGCCAAATGTCATCGATCTCCTTGCCGATCATCACAAAGCCCGCTGGTTGCCCATCTTGAAAGACCGGCTGGACCACCCGCAGCGTGAACGTGGGTAACGGCTTAAAATTACCGGTCTGGCCCAGCTCGATTCCCCAGGCCAATTTGCCGGTGCGCTCGGCCTGCAGGGTCGTATGCCATCCGTCCCGGTCGCCGTGGACTGCCGGACTGTGCAACCGCAAAAAACAAATACGGTCGGTGCCTAAAAATTTGAAATGGGTTACTTGATTTTCCTGGAACAGGTGGTCAAAAACCGGCTTGAACCGTGCAGACAAACGATCGGCATCCCGTTGGGCCAGGGCTGTCTGGACAGCCGGATCAAAAGCAAGCACCTTTGTGACGGCAGACAGGCCGCGGGCTTGGTTGGCGATATCTACCTGGAATTCGCGCTGCACAGTGGCTTGTTGCAGGGTGAAATTCTCGTTTATCCTTCGATCCTCCAGGAGCAGGAACAGGGCACCTGCACCGATTGTGAACAACACCATTAGAGCGAAAAGCGGCGGGGCCAGTCGCCGCAGCACCCGCCCGGAGGGTACGATCGGTTTGTCTGTTGTCTGGGTCATCTGGTCAAGTTCCTTTGAACTGTTTTTAATTCCTAACCCTCTGCAAGAGCAATCCAGGTAACGGATTGCGTTTTAAGCCAGTCAGCTATAGCGGCCATGTCCGCGTGAATATATCCGGCCCCGCGATTGACTGTTTACATTCAACCATACTTGTATCATCCTTGGGCGCTGCAAACCTAAAGGATTCCAATGGTATTCGTAACAATGTCAGGCCCTGATCAATGACGATCAAGACCATTTCGAACGGGTATCTGGAGATATACCAGAGTGGTTTGTGGTTCCAACCGCCAACCGTGTCCCAGCACAATGATTTACTGCAGAATGACTCCAACAACCCTCGGCTGGGGTGGATGCACGGAGACACCGAGCACTAGTTTGCCAGTTCCGCCAATATTCCTAAATCAACTGGTTTTTATAGGAATGGTACAGACATTCTCCACTTTTTCTGAACCTGTAACCTAAATCACGATCGGAGCTGGATCGCTCTGGGTTCCGACTCCGAGGAATGGCAATGGTATTACTTGGTACGGCCGGTAATCGGAATACTGTATTTTCATAGGCGTTGTCTGCTATGGGTTCGATCCGGTCTTAAAGGATTGTTGCCGAGGAATGACTACCAAAAATATCCGTGTTGAACAGTCAATGATTGGATAGGTATGGGTGATCGTTTCATGGCCAGCAAAGGTTGTAGATAGGATTATTATTGATCGGATCATTATCCATTATCAAGTACTTTTCGGATCATGGCTGACAAATCACCTATCACCACAGGTTTCATTAAAAAGCCTTTGATTCCAGTTGATTCCGCCTTCTCTTTAGACATCATTTCACTAAATCCAGTGCATAGAATGACTGGCATTCCGGAACGAATTTTAATTAGTTCTCCGGCAAGCTTATCCCCAGTCATGTTGGGCATTGTCATATCGGTGATGACAAGATCAAATTTGTCGGGATTAGCCCGAAACGCCTCTAAGGCATCTGGGCTACTGGTTCTGGCCGTTACATGATACCCGAGATACTCTAACATCTGTTGTTCAATATCAACCACATCCTTTTTATCATCAACCAACAGGATATGTTCATCACCTTTTTGAATGGGCTTCATTTCAAATTGATCTGCGTCTTGAATGGCTTTGATCACTGGCAGGTAAACATTAAATTCTGTACCTTTTCCAGGTTCGCTGTATACAGTGACATGCCCGCTGTGGTCCTTAACAATGCCATGGACGACAGCAAGACCCAGTCCAGTGCCTTTACCAGTTTCTTTGGTGGTAAAATAGGGTTCAAAGATGCGGCCCATTGTGCCTTGATTCATGCCTATACCCGTATCAGCCACAGTCAGACAGACGTATTTACCCGGAATCATAGCAGGGTCTTTTAAGTCATCAACTGCCAGCTCGACTTCTTTCAGGGTGACGGTCACCTTTCCACCGGTTTCCGTCATTGCATGATAGGCATTGGTACACAGGTTCATGATTATTTGATGAATCTGTGTCTCGTCCGCAAGAACCGGGCCGCAATCGCTGTCGATAGCATTTTCTATATCAACGGTGGCAGGTAAAGAAGAACGAACCAATTTCAAGGCTTCCTTTATGACAAGCTGCACCTTAAGGGGTTTCTTTTCATGTTCACTTTGACGGCTGAAAGTCAGAATTTGGTTTACCAGATTTTTAGCGGTCTTGGCTGCGGCCAAAATACGGGATAGCCCCATTTGAACCGGGCTATTATCGTGGGCATCCAGCAACAGCATTTCTGTGTATCCAACGATAGGAGTTAGAATATTATTAAAATCATGGGCAACACCACCAGCCAAATTGCCAATTGCTTCCATTTTTTGGGCCTGTTGGAGTTGGGTTTCAAGTTTCAACTTGTCACTAATATCGCGCTTAACAGCAACATAGTTGACAATCTCTCCCTTGTCTGAAAGTACAGGCGAAATAGTCGCCTCCTCAATATATTGAGCCCCGTCCTTTCTTTTGTTAATAAAAATTCCGCACCAGGTTTTTCCCGTGGAAATAGTATGCCATAGTTCACGGTAAAACATCGCATCGTGCTTTCCGCCTTGCAGAATGCGAGGGTTTTTGCCCAAAGCCTCTTCTTGAGAATAGCCAGAGGTTTTTTCGAAAGCCGGATTGACATAGGTGATCAATCCATTGGTGTCAGTGATGACGATTGTCTCGGAGGACTGATCCATGGCCATAGCCCGGCGTTTTAGATCCGTCTCCATCTTTTTGCTTTTACTGAGATCTATAATCAGACCCCTTAAACCAATTGGCTGAGTATCACGCATAGAACAGTTGGAATGGATCTCAACCGGGAACGTGGTGCCATTTTTTCTTAAGGCAGTGTATTCCAAACCGCCCAAAATGTATCCGTTCAATATTTTCTGAATGTTCTTCAGTGCCCTGTTTCGGTCCTCTGGAATTATCATCTGAAGGGCATTTAAACCTTTATCAAGTTCCTCTTCGGTATACCCGAAAAGATCAAAGGCATTCTGGTTGACAAAAGTAAGAGTGCCAGTTGCATCCATTTCAAAAACAACTTCAGGCAATGAACCTACCAATTCCCTGTATTTTGCCTCACTCTCACGCGCTGCTTCCTCAATCTTCTTGTGTTCTGTGATATCTTCTACAATCGCAATATGAAAATTCGCATCATCACCGTGCTTCCACATTGGTGATACTGTAATTTTAACCCAAACGATAGAGCCATTCTTGTGAAAATACCTCTTTTCTAAAGTGAAGTCATTAATTTTACCTTCCAATAACAACTTCATGAAATTTAAATCATCCTGAAGATCATCTGGATGGGTGATATCCTGAAAAGATAGCTGACTAATATCCTTTTGGCTATATCCAACGATGTTACAATACCTTTGATTTACATTTAAAAAATTGCCACTCCTGCTGTCACATAGGGCCACACCCACGGCAGCCTGATCAAACATGGACTTGAATCGATCCTCGCTTAGCCGTAGTTGATTAACAAGATCTTGTAACTCAGAGGTTTTTGATCTAATCTTCTTTCTCAGGGTGATATTGAAAAAAATTAGAACCAAGAAGATCAATCCGGCAATCAAGAAAAAAAATAGAACATAGCGAAGATAGGCCGGCCTTACAAAAGGTTCTCCCATCCATTTTTTATCGATGGCATCGTGTTCCCTGCTATTGATTAATGCAAATCCGTCGTCCACCACCTTCAATATGTCTGTCCGACCTTTTTTGACCGCACGATGGAATTCTCCGGTATACAGGTTAAAAGAGTAGCGGAATTCATTTTCGATATTCATTTTATAAAGATAATAAAACGCTGGAGGCTTGTCGATGGAAAAAACTTTTATCCGACCATCTGCAGCGGCCTGAATGACCGCCTCATAGCTGTTAAATTCTCGAAGGTTAGTGATGCCTCCCTTCTTTAAAACTTCAATACATGCATCTCCAGCCTTCACTCCGATCGTAAAGCCTTCCAGCGATGCGATTTTGGCTATACCGCCAAGGTTTTTATGAAAAAAGACAGGCACCTCTATTGTAGCATAGGGATTGGTAAAGTCATATTGCTTCGCCCGCTCTTCGGTGAAGAAAAGTGTGTCAATGACATCAGCTTTTCCATTTAGTAAGAACTCCTGAGCCTTGTTCCAATCCATTGCAATCAAACTAACCTTTATGCCTGTTTTTTCTTCCCATAACTTCCACTGATCAACAAGAATACCTTGAATATCTCCATTTGAAGATCGAAATATATACGGAGGGTAATTATCATCTGAAACAACAGTTATGGTTTGAAGCGCTTTGCCGGCATCTCCAGCTTGTCCGAAGTGCGGAACAAGACAACTTAACAATGAATACACAAATAATAACCACGTACTCTTCCGAATATTCATAAATAGATTTCTTATGCCGTTTGTAAGACTTAGTATCCTGGCATTACGATTACTTGCATCTTTCGAAACTATTCATTTTCAAGTACTCGGTTGTGAATAGTGCCAGTATCTTTGAGTTTTTAAGGCGGCCAGATACTTTCGAATCGGATACTTATTCTTGAGTAGATCTTTCATGAGTATCCAAAACATCCCGAATCGTTTTTGCAATATCTTTCATCACAATCGGTTTCATAATAACACCAGAAGTGCTTTTAAAACCGCTTCTAAGTGGGGCCAATTGTCTTCTCAGGATTACGTTGCTATGCCAATCGTCGGTGGTTCTTCCTCTTTAGAAGCGGCCCGTTCGATGTCAAAAATCTTACCGGTAAGGTAGTCTTTGGTTTTATAGCGTGTGATGGACATCAATTTCTTGGTAATCTCCCCCATCCGCGCGACCTGTTCTGCGATCGAAGAGACCCGCTTGTAAATGCGGTCCTCCGGGGCCACATCCAACATCAGCAGGTCCGCATAACCCGACACCGCTTGCATGGGTTGATTCATCTCATGGCAAACCGCTCCGGCCAGTTCAATGACCCCCTGCATTTTTTCCTTTACCAGTCGGTTATATTCGGAATTTTTCTGATCCCGAATATCGATAAAGCTCTCGATCAGACACTCCTGCTCACCGATAACAACCGGAATAACTGATTTCAAAACCGGGATCTCCTCGCCGCTGGCGGTGATCAGGGTCCCCTCGACGTTTTCCCGGGATTGCCAGCCATGTGTATTCAGGCCGTGTTCCTGCATAGGGAGGCTGTTGTATTTATGGTAATCGGTCCCCAAAAGCTCGCTGCGGGAGCAGCCGATGATCGCCAGCGCCTTGGCGTTAGCGTCTATAATCTGATGTGTTTTGGCATCGAAAATGACAATCCCGGTAGGAATAGAAAACAATATCGCCTCTATCCGTTCTTTGCTTTCCCGCAACAGCTTCTCGGTTTTGATCCGCTCGTAGTGCTCGATACTTTCCAGGGCATTGCCCGTGTTTCGCATGACGATTGAGATGAGATCCCGGGAAATGTCCGGGACTGAATCCGCCTGATCCGAAAACAGGCCCACGAACATTCCCCGAATCCTTGAATTGGTTGCGATGATGTGCAGCAAAACTTGGTCCGAAAAATCCAACGAGGGAATGGTTACACCCTTTTTTTCCCGGATAGCCCAAGCCACAAGCCCCTTTTCGATCATAAAATTCATCTCGCGTTCGATTTGATCAACCTGGTTGACCGGTTCACAGAGGGACAACGAAAAGTCGGAACTTTTCGGATCGACCAGGTAAAAAGCCAGGGCACTGAACTTCATCAGATGCCGGACCCTTTTCTCAGCTTCTTGAAGAACCTGAAGCGGGGTGGCTACCCGGTTGATCTGTTCCTGGAAATCCCCGATGGACAGAGCCATTTCCAAGGCATTCTGGATGTAGCGCCGGTTTTCTTCCAGGTAATTTACCCGGGCTTCGTATCGTTTGAGTTGTTTCTCGCTGTCCATGTTGAATCTGCCTATCAAGGCGTATTGGTAAATATGGATTCCAGTGGTGTAAGCTGGTGTAAAGCCTGCTGGATGATCCCTTTTAGACTGGCCGGCGGCAATCCAAAATACTCCCAGGCCTCCGCGTCAAAGCCGGAAATGCCCCTGGCACCACTGGTGCCGATCCCCAGGCTATTGGCCATAATATCAGCCATGTGCACGATGGTGGTCTTCACCGGGTCTTTCGAACGCAAGGGCTGGTGATGATGGTATATATTGTTCTCAAGCGACAGGGGCAGTTTCCACTTCTCCAGCAGGTACTTGCCGATGCGCGCGTGGTTCCATCCCAGAATATCTTTCTCCATTTCCAGAAGCGAGCGGTCATGGTTGAAATGGGGACTGAAGATTGCTCCGGCCTGGTCCGGGAAATACTTGTAAATGATTAACCGGCCGATATCATGCAGCAACCCGGAAATAAACAGCTGCTCGGTCTGCTGTATGTTCTTGTGCGCCGCCATGACCCTGGCAAGGAGCCCGGTTGCAAGACTGTGCCTTATAAAAGCGCTCATATTGATGGTGCCCCCGGGAATGCTTTTGAAAATCCGCATGGTACTTATCCCCAGGGCCAGGTTGGTGATCTCCTTGGAACCGATCATGGTTACGGCCCGGGGGATGCTGTCGATCCGGGAGGGGAACCCATAGAAGGCTGAATTGACCACGCGCAGCAATAGCGCCGCGATACTGGGACTTTTATTTACGATCCGTGCAATATCCTGGGCCGAGGTCAGTGGCGCTGCGATGACTTCGTTCAATTCGAAAATAATGGCAGGTATTTCGGGAAGTTTGATCTCGGTCAGATCAATTTTTTTTTTCAGGTAACCCGGTGGCAGTTTCAGGGTGTCGCCCTCTGCATTCCCGTTTACCGAGGGCTTAGCATCTATCACCGCCTGGCGACTGCGATAGGCCACTGAAATCCGAAACAGTTCCTTTATGGCGGGGTAATTGCGATCCACGTTCTGGTAGTGGGACTCCAACAAGGCCGTTACCTGCTTTACGGTCTCCGGATTCACGTCCATCTCCAGAGCGGGCTCCATTCGATGGTTGCCCTCAACCATGACTTCGGTAACACCCCATATCTTAAAAATCCGCTGATGTTCCGGCTTTATCTGCATCCCCTTGGCAAGCAGCAGGCGTGAAGAGACGTCCCGAACGTCCTCGTATAAAACCTGCCCGGTCTTCAAATTGTCTACGTTAATAATATTCATGTATTGGGTCCGCGTCTCCCTTTGAGTGCAATGATTCAGGGTAAAACCGAGTCAATCCAAGAAAGTTAGCCCTATATGTTTGCCTTAATCGGCATTTTACCAGTGAACTTTAGGAAAGTCGCATATTGAGATCCAAAACTCTCAATTATCAGGAATTAAATTGGATCGCTCTTGTCCAAGAAAACAGTTTTGAGAAGTAATTCAGGGTGCAGTTGAAAAAATCCTACTTGTAGGGCATGTTGTTAATCAGCGACGACCTCTATTTACACACTGCAGATTTATATGGGGGAAGTTCATTCAATCATTTGTGTACAGGCTCTCATTCGAGCCTCGATAATTTCTGACCGGGTCTTCGATGTCCTGGCAGTTGGCAGCTATACGTAAAATTACATAAGATCTGATGAGTATGTTTTATGCCTGACAAGCACTTAATAAGCGTCACTGTATTTGGTCTTTCCAAAAAGGCTTAAACATAAATCCTTAAAAATTACTTTATCAAATTTCCCCATATGGAGCATCTCGTCTTGAATTAGTTTCAATGCGCTAAATGGATCTTTCTTTCTTCTGTATATTTTTTTACTATTGGTTAAACTATCAAAACAATCAATCATTCCTATTAGGCGACCTTCAAATGCTATGTTGGATATCCCTCTGGGATAACCGCTGCCATCGAGGCGTTCATGATGTTCTAATGCGCCAACTGACAGAGAATCGTCAGTATTAAAATTCTCCTTTATCATGTCATGTCCAATTGCTGGGTGGCTCTTGTATTCTGTGAATTCTGAATCAGTCAGTTTTCTTTTGGACTCAATCAGTTTCTTTGGTATTATAGCTAACCCGACATCGTGAAGCAACGCCCCTAAACTCAGCGCTTTTGTATCTTTTTCAGACTGATTAGTAAAAACACAATAGTTCAGCACTAGAAGCATGACATTTATCGAATGTTCGCTTAATGTTGTTCCACCATATTGAATGCCTACGATAGTTTTTAGTAGCTTTGAGGCACTTGAATATTCATTATATATTAGCTCTATCGTCTCTGGAAGATGTTGGATGTTCTCCTCTATTGGCTCTTCAAATGATTCCTGGACGATTTCGTTTAATGTAGACTTGATGCTTCGTAGATCGCCGGCTTCAATCTTTTTAACAAGTTTATTTTTCAGTTGATACCGGAGCTCTTCGAAAGCACCACTACTCATTTCTTCAGGGGTATATAGTTGCGGATATGCATCTTCAATAAATCGTTTTGAGTCTATCTTAGTGTTTTCTGATTTATATAAAATATAATCACCCTTATCATTCTTGATGTATAGAGGTGTTTTCAAATAATGAAAAATCTGTGACTTCCGGATGGGAACGTAAGTTGTCATATGACCGTAAGTATTAAGATTTAAGTTATTGATACTACCTGTCATCTCTCTCAAATGGATATGGGCGACCGTAGAAAATGTATCATTTTTCGGTATTGTTAATATTCCAAAACACAAGGAAAGCGCAATAGAGTACTTTCCAGGACCGAAATTGTACCGGGATGTTGAATAACGTCCCCGATCAGAGAAAGCGCCTAATTCGACCGCAGAATGTTTGCCAACCAAGATAATATTCCGGAATCATTTAAAAACTATTGGAATGAATCCGGAATTACTCAGTCTGCCAGAGCCTGAGATCCATATCAAGGACGGACAGGTCAGCTTTCCCCACTCGATGACCATCCACATCCATCCCGCCCCAGTCGAACTGTTTAGTGACCATTTATGGACGGCCCCGGCCTAGAATAGGCATTCCACAGTTTTCAGCTGCCAGGAATATTATAGGGCCATAGGCGTATAAGGTGCCGGACAAGGTCAAACTCGGCCAGATTTTAACCGAGAAATGATGGTCAAAAAAGGCTGTATTGAACCGTCAAGGATTGGATCGGCATGGTTGATAGTTCCAAAACCACTGACAGTTTCGATTAGGATTATTGTTGAGCTTCATCTTTATCATCATAAATGTCCATCTCTGGAAAATATTTTTTAGCACATTCCTGGCAAATACTATGGCTGAACTTGGCTTCAGAATGATCCCCGATATAAGATTCTATCTGATTCCAGTAGCCTTTGTCATCGCGCACCTTCTTGCAGTGAGAGCATATTGGTAGCAGGCCGCTGAGCTTTTTTACTTCTGACAAGGCCTTCTGGAGTTCGCCGATCAGCCTTTCACGTTCCATTTCGGTCTGTTTGAGCAAAGTGACATCCCGGTGGATCACAATGCTGGCAGTGTGATTTCCAACTCGGTCCTTTAAAATTGAAGTCCTTAGCTGAATGTTTAACACCCGTCCGTCCTTGGTTTTTCTCTTGGTTTCAAAAAATACCTTCTCTCCAAGAAGAGTTCGCCGCCATGCCTCTTTGGTATTTTCTATCTCTTCGGGAGGTACGAAATCTATCATCCCGCCGATCAAATCATTCTTTGCCCATCCGTAGGTTTCCGCAAAGGCTTCATTGATATAGGAAATCACGTGATTGGAACCATAGACGACAACTGGGTCCGGAATCGCCTCGAGCAATAGGCGATAGCGCTCTTCGTTCTCCTTCACTGTTTCTCTTGTGGGTTTGCACGCAAATTCGGATAGATTCGACTCTTTTATTCTTTTTTCTATTTCTTCATTTCCAGGTTCTTCAGACGTAATTTTCACTGAAATTACCTGCTTTCGTAGTATGAATACCTGAATGATCCTTGAGCACGACAATATTCAAGGATACTGATGGTATTGGCAAATGTGAAACGCCTAGGTCAGCGGTAATGAGTGGCCAGTTCAGAGTGGGATATTATAATACGCCCGAATGGGCAGTAAGTGCAAACATAAAGAAAAGCAGAAGAAGGCTTGACTGAGGAATGGCGTCAGCAACCCTCGGTTGATGCAATGACACGGAGGGACCGAGCAATGTTTGCCATATTCCTCTACTCAACCTGATGCACTTCCAATTGCAGAATGATAAGCGCCCCAGATCTCG
>JBDRRP010000113.1:0-13221 GCA_043825735.1 Pseudomonadota bacterium
GAGCGTTTAGAGCGTTTAGAGCGTTTAGAGCGTTTAGAGCGTTTAGAGCGTTTAGAGCGTTTAGAGCGTTTAGAGCGTTTAGAGCGTTTAGAGCGTTTAGAGCGTTTAGAGCGTTGGGAGCGTTGGGAGCGTTGGAAAAGCAGTGAAACGTGAATAGTAAAAAGTTAATAGAAAATAAACCGTTATCGGTTATTTGCCCCCTGCCGCCTGACTTCGGGCCTCCGACATCGGACCTCTGAAATCGGTCATCTGCCATCTGGCAGTTTCCCGGCCGCAGGCCGCCCATCCGCGTCATCCGTGACGCTTTTTAAGCCGTATAGGCGCAATCCGTGCCAAAATGTTTTTCGCAGTTGCCGTTCGGCCGAAGGCCGCTAATTTTTATCTGCGTTTACTTGTCCGCCGTAGCTGTGGTCTTTGCGAAGGAGGATCGGCGTTCATCCGCGTCCCATTTCGCAGTTCGCTGTTGCCCTCCGGCCGCAGGCCGCCCATCTGTGTCAGTCCGCGTCATCTGCGGTTAATTCTCTTTGCAGGTGCTGTTGATTTTTGTTTTTGGTTTTTCTGCCACCTGCCATCTGTCATCTTTCCTCCGGCCGTCTGTCATCCGGCCTCCGACCTCGGACCTTGTGCCGTTTTAAACCCCGAACTCGGAACGCCGCGCAGCGGCACGAACGCCGCCGTAGGTGGCCGAACGCGCCCCCGGCGCCGCCGTCTTTCCCAAAAACCCGTTGACCTTACCCCCTAATTCAAGTATATCCACGCCGTTTTAGTTAGTGCCCAGCCACAAATGGTCTTTTTACGCGATTTCGGCGCTGGGCGCCTCGATTTGAATCCTCAAAATAGCCCGCTATTCCTGCGGTTCAAATCTTGCGCCCGCCTTGAACTCACGCAAAAATCCTCATCCGTGGTTGGACACTATGATACCCGCAGCCATTTTTCGGCAGCCAAAGGAGGCATTATTTTGACAGGAATTGCATACGCGATGGCTCAAGGGGGTGGCGCAGCGACCCCAGGGAGCGGCGGTTTTTCAGCCTTCGTTCCCCTGATTCTCATGTTCGGCATATTCTATTTTCTGTTGATTCGTCCCCAGCAGAAGAAGGCCAAGGAGCAACGCCAGATGATCGAGAACCTCAAAAAGGGGGATCGTGTCATCACTTCGGGAGGCATCCACGGGCGGATCACAGGAATTGACGAAAACACGCTGAGAGTGGAAATCGCTGATAAGGTGCAGATCAAGATCAACCGCGGCAATGTGGCCCAGCTGATGCAAAGCAGCAGTGCCGCACCCGCGCCGGCCAAACAGGACAGTTGAACCCGCCCTTCCTGAGACTGCGGACCAACATTACGAAAAGCCGCCTCAGTGCTTCCAGCCAGCCAGAGCCCCTTGTGCGAGGCGGCATAGACCGCCGTCAATCCGCGCCCAGGGGGCTTTGATATCATGGGCCGGCAAGACGCGGGGCGCCTGTCAAAGGCCCAAGAAACCGTTACAGAGGATTGATCCGTGAAATACTTGAACTGGCGTGTTGTTTCGGTCATCGTGGTTGTCATCGCCGCCACGATTTATATTTTGCCGACCATCAAACCAGGCACCTGGCCGAATAAAAAAATCAATCTCGGCCTCGACCTGCAGGGCGGCATGCACCTGGTACTCCAAGTGGAAACGAAAAAGGCCGTAGAAGGCCGCATTGAGCGCATGACCTATGACCTGCGTGATGAACTGCGCCAGGGCAAGGTCCACTTTCAGGATATCTCGCGCATCAATGACGACCAGATCGCCGTTGCTGTTCGCGGTGAGGACAATATCACCAAGTTCCGCGAGGTGCTGGACAAGGAGTTTGGCGACCTGCGCAAAAAGTCTGAAATTCTTGACGGAGACCTGCTTCGGATCGTCCTCGACCTGCCGGAACGCGAGCAGGATGCGATCATGAAATCGGCCACGGATCAGGCCCTGGAAACCATTCGCAACCGTATTGACCAGTTTGGCGTCAACGAACCGGACATTCGTCGCCAGGGCGAGGACCGCATCCTTATCCAGTTGCCCGGTATCCGTGACACCCAGCGTGCCAAAGACCTCATCGGCAAAACCGCCCTCCTTGAATTCAAGATGGTGGATGAAGGCGGTGATCTGCAGACCGCCCTCGATGGGAAACCGCCCCAGGGGACCGAGGTGCTCTACCAGACCCGCGAAGATCGGGCGACCAACCGCGCCACCAAAACCCCCTTTCTCATCCAGAAACGCTCTGTGCTCACCGGAGCCTCCCTCACCGATGCCCGGGTTGAAATCGATTCCCAATACAACGAGCCTTACGTTTCTATCAAATTCGATGCCAAGGGCGGCCGTATTTTCGCCCGGGTCACCGAGGAAAACGTCAATCGCCGACTGGCCATCGTCCTGGACGGCAATGTCTATAGCGCCCCGGTGATCCAGGAGAAAATCTCCGGCGGCGAAGCCCGTATTACCGGCCGGTTCACCACCGAAGAGGCCCGGGATCTGGCAATCGTGCTGCGCGCCGGCGCCTTGCCCGCCCCGGTGACCATCCTCGAAGAGCGCACCGTCGGCCCATCCCTGGGCTCTGATTCCATCCGCACCGGGCTTATGAGCATGGTGGTCGGCGGCCTGCTGGTCGTTCTTTTTATGGCTGTCTACTACAAAGGCTCCGGCATCATCGCCGATTTTGCGCTGATCATGAACATCCTGCTCATCGCCGGCGGTCTGGCGGCCTTCGGGGCCACGCTGACGCTTCCCGGCATCGCCGGCATTATCCTCACCATCGGCATGGCCGTGGATGCCAACGTACTGATTTTCGAACGCATCCGTGAAGAAATGCTGCTTGGCAAAACACCCCGGGCTTCTGTCGATACCGGGTTTGAGCGGGCCACGCTCACCATCCTCGATGCCAATGTCACCACGCTCATCGCCGCCCTCGTGCTCTTCCAGTTCGGTACCGGGCCGGTGAAAGGCTTCGCCGTGACCCTCAGCCTGGGCGTTATCGCCAGTATGTTTACGGCACTGATTCTCTCGCGCGCCGTATTCGATTATTTTCTGGCTGGTCGCAATATCAAATCACTCAGCATCTAAGGGAAGTCGCCCTGGACACTGACAACACCGACGAAGGACGCGCATTCCATGCAGTTCATCAAACCGGACATCAATATCGATTTTATCGGCAAGCGGCGCATCGCTTTCACCATTTCGCTGCTCCTGATTCTCGGCAGTTTCGTATCCCTTCTGATCAAAGGTGGCCTTAGCTACGGCATCGATTTTGCCGGTGGCACTCTGATCCAAGTACGCTTTGACGGCCCTGTCTCGGTACCCGATATCAAAAAAGGCCTGGCGCAGGAAGGTATCACCAACCCGTCCATCCAGAGTTTCGGTGAAGCCGATACCCATGAGTTTCTCATCCGCATCGACGACAGCAGCACCGCAGAAGGTGAAAGCGCCGACAAACTCGAAGCTGCCCTGAATAGCGCCACCGGAAAGGCCGCCGAAATCCGTCGTACGGAAATGGTTGGGCCCCAGGTGGGAAAAGACCTTCGGGAAAAAGCCTTGTTTGCCATGTTTTACGCCCTGTTGTTCATCACCATTTATATTTCCGGGCGTTTTGAGATGAAATGGATGGTCAGCGGCCTGATGGCTATCTGCCTGGCCGGTGCGGTCTACCTGCTCACCGCGTTCCATGTCGGCGTCCCCTTTCTCATGCTGGCCGCCCTTGTGGTGACCCTGGTGCTGTTCTGGTTTCTGGAGCTGAAATATGCCATGGGGGCGATCGTGGCGCTGATTCATGACGTCATCATCACCGTCGGGGTTTTCAGTGTCTTCGACAAAGAATTCTCCCTGCCCATCGTCGCAGCGCTGCTGACCATCATCGGCTATTCTCTCAATGACACAATCATCGTGTTCGACCGGATTCGGGAAAACCTCCGAAAGCATCACCGGCAGCCTATGGAGTCGTTGATCAACCGGAGTATCAACGAGACGCTGAGCCGGACCATACTGACCTCGGGCACCACGTTGATCGTTCTGGTGGCTCTTTTTGTGCTCGGCGGCAGTATTATCCACGATTTCGCCTTTGCACTGACCATCGGCGTCGTCGTGGGAACGTATTCATCCATTTACGTCGCCAGCCCCATTTTGCTGGCTTGGCAGCGCCGGACCGGAAAAAAATAGAATTCCACTTTTCTATGAAACTCAAGTTGAGCGTCAAAGGCCGGTGTCCCCGATGACATTTTGATTACCACGGAGGCCACGGCAGTTTTTTAACCCAAAAAGATGTTCTCGCGCAGAGGCGCTGAGACGCAGAGAACTGCGGAAAATTAAAATGCGCGAGTGCTTTTCCCTGCGCCTCTGCGCCTCTGCGCGAGATATGAATTATAAAATCTCCGTGGCCTCAGGGTTTTTCGGCAGCAACCGATTCTTTCCGATCCACCGCATGCCCCCGTCAGTCCGGTATGTCGGCGTCCCTTTGCTCGGGTTGGTACAGCGACGACAGACAACGATAGAACCCTATGACCATCGACGCCACATCGTGGATAGCCCTCAAAGCCGTGGCCGGCTTGGGCAATCTCCTGTTCCGTCGACTGCTGGAGCGCTTTGGATCCCCCGAGGCGATCATGCAGGCCGCCGAACCCGCCCTGGCCGCCGTGGCAGGAATCAGCCCCGCCATGGCGCGACGTATCCGGGCAGCGGATCCTGAATCTCCGGAAGCCCGCAAAGAAATGGCACGCACCCGGGACGCCGGGTTTCACATTGTTACCGCGGCCGATGAAAGCTACCCGGAGCTATTGCGGCAGATACCCGACCCTCCCCCATATCTTTATGTGGTCGGCGATCTGATTCCCGATGCGGTTGGGATTGCCATGGTCGGGTCTCGAAACGCAACGCGCTACGGCCGCGAGGTTGCCGCCGGGCTCGCCAGCGACCTTGCCGGCATGGGCCTGACCGTTATCAGCGGCATGGCCGCCGGCATCGATACGGCAGCGCACCGGGGTGCCATCGACGGCGGAGGACGCACAGTGGCGGTCCTGGGCTGCGGCCTGAACCGAATCTACCCGGCCCAGAATAAAAAGCTGTACCAGGACATCGCCGCCCATGGGGCCGTTGTCTCCGAGTTTGCAATGGACGCCGACCCGGATGCCCGCCACTTTCCCAAACGTAACCGGGTGATCAGTGGCATGAGCCTGGGAACCATTGTCGTGGAAGCCACCCTGCGCAGCGGTTCCCTCATCACGGCACGCATGGCCCTGGAGCAAAATCGCGAAGTGTTTGCCGTACCCGGAAGTGTGCACTCTTTTAAAAGCACCGGTTCCCATCACCTGATCCGACAGGGGGCCAAACTGGTGGAGCATGCTCGTCACGTCCTCGAGGAACTGAACCTGTCACCGGATGGCATTGAACCGACGGCGCCCGATCCCGCCGCTGCCGCCATCGATATCAGTTCTCTTTCGGAAACTGAGCGCCGGTTGGTGGGCGCTCTGGAGGCCTACCCCGTTCACGCGGACAGCCTCTGCCGTCGCCTCTCAATGGCCGCCGGCGACGTGGCCGGTATCCTCATTCAACTGGAGCTGAAAGGGGTTGTGCAGCAGATGCCGGGCAATCAGTACATCCTGGCTCCGGCAGTTCGCCGATAGAAAGTGTGATAAGCGTGTCCGCTTATGCACAAACGCCAGTTGGTTTTTTTCCCAAAGCGATCTTGAACCACGGGGTCACCGGAGGACACGGACATTTTATAATTCATATCTCCCGCAGTTCTCTGCGTCTTTGCGCCTCTGCGCGAGAAATTTTCTTTTTGCGTTCAACACCGCCTTGACGCCGTGGTGATCACAATGTCATCGGGGACACAGTTCTTTGATGCTAAACCGGCGCTCCGGATTGACTTGCCAGCGCTGGTGCTGATGATGTAAGACCGGTGCGACGATTTGCACTCGTGTGCATCCAGAAATGGTAGATTGCCTGAGTGGCGCCAAAAAATGCTGTTTTAAGGTTGGACATTGATTATAAACCGCGCTGACCGCCGCAATGCACCGGGCGAAACGCCCCTGACACCGAACCGTCGGCGCGAACAAGGAAGGCCGTATTGTGACCAAAGCACTGGTTATCGTAGAATCTCCCACAAAAGTACGTACGATCAAAAAATACCTGGGCAAGGACTATAACGTCACCGCTACCGTTGGCCATATCAAGGATTTGCCCCCTCGGGAAATGGGCATCGACGTCGAGAAAGGGTTTTTGCCCAAGTACCAGACCATCGCTGGCAAAAAAAAAATAATCACGGCCCTGAAACAGGCTGCCGGAGACGCCACCGATATCTATCTGGCCCCCGACCCTGACCGAGAAGGTGAAGCGATTGCCTGGCACACCGCCGAAGTACTCAAAAAAAAGGATCGCAAGTTTCATCGGGTACTTTTCCACGAACTTACCAAGAATGCCATCCTCGAGGCCATGCGCACCCCGCGGGAGCTCGACCGCAGCAAATATGAGGCCCAGCAGACCCGTCGCATTTTAGATCGTCTGGTGGGCTACGAGGTATCCCCCATACTCTGGCGAAAAGTCCAGGGCGGGCTCAGCGCCGGTCGTGTGCAGTCAGTGACGGTACGGATCATTTGCGAACGCGAAAGGGCCATTCAGGCATTCATCCCGGAAGAATACTGGTCGATCACCGCCGCCCTCAGCGCCGATGATCCGCCGCCTTTCGAGGCCAAGCTGACCCGCCGGCAGGATAAAAAGCTAAAGATCACCAATAAAGCAGATGCCGATCAGGTGCTCAGAGACATCACAGGGGCCATTTTTACCGTCGCCACCGTCCAGCGCAAGACCTTGCGCCGCAACCCATTGCCGCCCTTTACCACCAGCAAATTGCAGCAAGAGGCCATCCGCAAGCTCAAGTTCACCGCACGCAAAACCATGATGGTGGCCCAGCAGCTCTATGAGGGCATCACCATCGGTGACGGCGAGCCCGAAGGGCTCATCACCTACATGCGTACCGACTCCACACGTATTTCCTCAGAAGCGGCTGGCGAGGCGCTCGCACTCATCAAAGACCAATACGGCCCGGAGTTCGGACTTCCCAAACCACGGTTTTTCACCAATAAGAACAAGGCACAGGACGCCCACGAGGCCATCCGCCCCACATCGGTCCGCCACCTTCCCGAAGATCTGAAAAATTATCTGACAAAGGATCAGTACGCCCTGTACAAACTCATCTGGGACCGATTCGTAGCTTCACAGATGGCCCAGGCCCTCATCGATCAAAATTCGGTAACCATCAACGCCGGGGATTACCAGTTCAGCGCCAGCGGGTCCAGAGTCCAGTTTCCCGGGTTCATGAAGCTCTACATGTCGGCCGACGACATCAGCGATCCTGAAAACCAGCCCGGCAAACTGCAACTGCCCCCGCTGAAGGAAGGCCAACTGCTCACGACGACCGAAATTATTCCCAAGCAGCACTTCACCCAACCGCCGCCACGGTTTTCAGAAGCCTCGCTGGTGAAGGAATTGGAGGAAAACGGCATCGGCCGCCCAAGCACTTACGCTTCCATTTTGTCCACCATCCGAGACAAAGGTTATGTGGAGCGGGACAAGGGTTATTTTCGGCCCAGTGAACTGGGGTTCATCGTGAACGATCTTTTAGTGGCGAGTTTTCCCGATATTTTCGATGTGGAGTTCACCGCCCGCATGGAAGACATGCTCGACAGGGTGGAAGCCGGCAATGCGGACGCCACCCAGCTACTGGAGAAATTCTATTCCCCCTTTTCCACGGCCGTCTCTCACGCCACCGATAATATGCTCAGCATGCGCGGTGTTGGAGTGAACACCGGCATCAGCTGCCCGGAATGCGGCAAGCACGAGCTGCGCATCAAGATCGGTAAAAACGGACACTATCTGGCCTGCAACGGTTATCCCGCGTGTACCTTCACCCGCAACTATTTCCGAGACGAAAAGGGGCAAATCCGTCTGGAAGAACTCCCAGAGGTGGAAGCCTCCGATCAGAAATGCCCCAAGTGCCAGAAGCCAATGGTTGTCAAGCAGGGAAAATTCGGGCCGTTTCTGGCCTGCAGCGGATATCCTGAATGCAAGACGACACTGTCGCTCAGCGGCGAGACCAACGGAAACAGCACCGGGGTGAAATGCCCCGAGGCCGGCTGCGCCGGACAGCTGATGGAACGTCGCTCCAAACGGGGCAAGATTTTTTTCGGCTGCAGCCGGTTTCCAGACTGCACATACGCCTCCTGGGACAAACCGATCCCCTCGCCCTGCCCCATCTGCAAATCACCGTTCATGTTAGAAAAATCCACCAAGCGCGACGGCCATTTCCTGGCCTGCCCAGATACGGACTGCGGCCACCGGGAGGCCGTTATCTCGCCCATGGACGCGCCGGAAAAAGACAGCGCGTGAGATACAGCGGATTCAGGGATTGCGCCTATACGGCTTAAAAGCGACAGGGATTGGCGGCCTTCCACCTTCGCTCTACGAGCTACGGCGGACAGGTCGGCCGGGGACTGCCAGAGGGCAGATGACAGATGGCAGAAAAACCAAGACCGAAGATCAACTGCAAGGACGAATTAACCGCAGATTGCGGGGATACCGCGGATGAAGGACCAAAAGGATCAAACGATCCCAACGATCCCAACGATCCCAACCATCCTAACGATCTCAACGCTCCAAACGTTCCTGAACGCGCCTCCGGCGCCAACCCGGAACCCGGAACGCCGCGCAGCGGCCAGAACGCGCCAGCGGCGCCTAACCCGGAACGCCGCGCAGCGGCACGAACGCCGCCGCAGGCGGCCTGAACGCGCCGCAGGCGCCAACCGCATTGTATTGACAACCTTACCACTTTTCCCACAAATTTCTTGACAATGCCTTTCGGCCGCTGTTAATTAGTTCACTTAAGAACGGAAACTATTGATGCGCACTGGCTTTTTTCACATTCTCGTCCTTATTAGCCTCCTCGTAGTAGGTATCCTACCTGCTGCGGGGGGAGATGGCGATTAATGGCCTAAACGCATCACGCACCAAAAGCCAAAACCGTTATCAGCCCCTTCCCCCGCTGATAACGGTTTTTTTATTCTGAAGAGGAGACGGCGATGATCAGCGACAGCGTGAAAAACGGTGTTGAACGGGCACCTCACCGGGCCCTATTCAAATCCATGGGATACACCGACGAGGAAATCAGGCGGCCACTCATCGGCATCGCAAATTCGGCCAATGCCATTATCCCCGGCCACATTCACCTGGATAAGATCGTCGATGCCGTAAAAACCGGCATCTCCATGGCCGGCGGCACGCCGATCCCCTTCGGGGTCATCGGTGTGTGCGACGGCATCGCCATGAACCACGTGGGCATGAAGTACTCCCTGGGCAGCCGGGAGCTCATCGCCGACAGCATCGAAGTCATGGCCACGGCCCACGGTTTCGACGCCCTGGTGATGGTGCCCAACTGCGATAAAATTGTTCCCGGCATGCTCATGGCAGCGGCCCGGTTGGACATCCCAACGATCGTTGTGAGCGGGGGGGCGATGCTGGCCGGCGAGCACCCAGACCCCGAACACGGCGGCAAGATCGACCTCATCACGGTTTTTGAAGCCGTCGGTGCGGTGAAATCCGGCCGCATGAGCGAAGCGGCGCTTTTGGACATCGAAGACGCCGCCTGCCCCACCTGCGGTTCCTGTGCCGGTATGTTCACGGCGAACTCCATGAACTGCCTGACCGAAGCCATCGGGCTGGGGCTACCTGGAAACGGCACGATCCCGGCGGTGATGGCCGCCCGTATCCGTCTGGCTAAAACCGCCGGCATGCAGATCATGGATCTTCTTGCGCGGCAGATCACACCCAGCCGGATTCTTACTGCCGAGGCCTTTGAAAACGCTCTGACCGTGGACATGGCGCTGGGATGTTCTACCAACACGGTGCTCCATCTCACCGCGCTGGCCGCCGAAGCCGGGGTGCCCTTCACTCTGGACATGATCAACCAGGTAAGCGAAAAGACCCCGCACCTGTGCTCCATGAGCCCCGGCGGCCCCCACCACATTCAGGATCTCAACCGCGCCGGCGGGATTGCCGCAGTAATGAAAACCCTTGCAGCAACAGATCGTATCCACGGGAACTGCCTCACCGTTACCGGACGCACCGTCGAACAAAACCTGGCCGATGCCCGAGTCAAAAACACGCAGGTCATCCGCCCTCCGGAAAACGCCTACCATGGCAAAGGCGGCCTGGCTGTATTGTTTGGCAATCTGGCGCCTGAAGGCTGTGTGGTGAAGCAGTCTGCCGTAAGAGAAGAAATGATGCAGCACAGAGGCCCGGCCCGGGTATTTGACAGTGAAGAGACCGCCAGCGAAGCGATCATGGCGGGCCGGATCGTAAAAGGGGACGTGGTCGTGATCCGCTACGAAGGTCCACAGGGAGGCCCGGGAATGCGAGAGATGCTCACACCCACGTCCACCATCGCCGGCATGGGCCTCGATGCGGATGTCGCCCTGATCACCGACGGCCGGTTTTCTGGTGGAACCCGGGGCGCGGCCATCGGTCACGTGTCGCCAGAGGCCATGGCCGGCGGTCCCATCGCCGCCGTCAGAGAGGGCGATATGATTGCCATCGACATCCCGGCCAAAAGCATTTCCCTGGAAATCAGCAAAGACGCTATGGCCGCGCGCATGGCCGCTTGGACGCCCCCGGCGCCGCGCATCACCAAGGGCTACATGGCCCGGTACGCAAGGCAGGTCACCTCTGCCAGCACCGGCGCGGTGTTCAGGTAGAGACAGAAAATTCGAATTCAGGGATTCAGGGATTCAGGGATTGGCGGCCTACGGCCGGTAACTGCCAGAGGACAGAGGTCAGAGGTTGGAGGTCTGAGGTCGGAGGACAGATGTCGGAGGTCAGAAGTCAGAGGACAGAGGCCGGAAAAATCAAAAACAAAAATCAACTGCAGAGAGAATTAACCGCAGCTGGACGGCCTTCGGCCAGAAAACAACTGCAAGGGCAAATTAACCGCAGATTGCGCAGATGAAGGACCAAAAGGACTAAACGATCCTAACGATCCTAACGATCCCAACGATCCTAACGATCCTAACGATCCTAACGATCTCAACGATCCTAACGATCCAAACGACCCCAAACGATCCAAACGCGCCGCAGGCGGCCTGAACGGAGCTAAGAACCATGAAACTCAAAGGGACCAAGATACTGATGGAAGTGCTTCGGGAAGAAGGCGTCGATACCATTTTCGGCTTCCCCGGGGGTGCGGTCATCGACATCTATGATGAACTGGTAAAAACCGATATCCGCCATATCCTGGTGCGCCACGAACAGGGGGCGGTCCACGCGGCCGACGGCTACGCCCGGGCCACGGGTAAAGTCGGCGTCTGCCTGGTCACTTCGGGTCCGGGCGCCACCAACACCGTGACGGGTATTGCCAGCGCTTACATGGATTCCATTCCGCTGGTGGTGATCACCGGCCAGGTGCCCACCCATCTCATCGGAAACGACGCGTTTCAGGAAGTGGACATCGTGGGCATCACCCGTCCTTGCACCAAACACAATTATCTGGTGAAAGATGTGGCCGACCTGGGCCGTATCATGAAGGAGGCATTCACCATCGCCCGTTCCGGTCGTCCCGGTCCGGTTCTGGTGGACATCCCCAAAGACGTGGGCAACGCCAAGGCGACCTTCAAACCCAATCTGGAAGTCTCTCTGAAATCCTACAACCCCACTTACAAGCCCAACACCCGGCAGCTCAAAAAGGTGGTGGACCTGATCAAGGACGCCGAGCGGCCGTTGATCTTTGCCGGCGGCGGCATCATCCTTTCCGGAGCCGCCGAGGCGCTCACACGACTGGCGCGCACCGCCAAAATCCCGGTCACCGCATCACTGATGGGCCTGGGCGGGTTTCCCGGCACCGATCCCCTGTGGTTGGGAATGATCGGAATGCACGGCACCTACCGAGCGAACATGTCGGTTGGCAACTGCGATCTCATGATCGCCATCGGTGTCAGGTTCGATGACCGGGTAACCGGCAAGATCGATACCTTCGCCAAGCACGCCAAGATCGTCCATATCGACATCGACCCCACCAGCATTCGGAAAAACGTGCCGGTGAGTATTCCCGTGGTGGGGGACTGCCGCATGAGCCTGGACATTATCAACGAGTTGATGGCCGGTGTCACCCTGGAGAATTTGGACGAGCGCCGCGCCCCCTGGCTGGGCCAGATCGCCGAGTGGAAGAGCACCTCACCTCTGGCCTACAACCAGAAAGACATCATCAAACCCCAGTACGTGGTGGAAACGCTGTATGAATTGACCCGTGGCCAGGCCATCATCACCACCGAGGTGGGACAGAACCAGATGTGGGCGGCCCAGTACTATCATTTCGATCGCCCCGGCCACTTCATCACCTCCGGCGGTCTGGGCTGCATGGGGTTTGGTCTGCCCGCTGCCATCGGTGCCCAGGCGGCATTTCCCGACAAGACCGTGGTGGACATCGCCGGCGACGGCAGCATCCAGATGAACATTCAGGAAATGGCCACCGCGGTTGAATTTTGCCTGCCCGTCAAGGTGGTCATACTCAACAACGGATATCTTGGTATGGTCCGGCAGTGGCAGGAGCTTTTCTACAACAAGCGCTATGCCTGCACGACCATGGCCCAGATCCCTGATTTTGCCAAACTGGCGGAGGCCTACGGTGCGGTGGGGCTTCGGGCCACGCGTCCGGAAGAGGTGGCGAAAGTGCTGAAAGAAGGGCTTGAGATCCCGCGGCCGGTGATCATGGATTTTCAGGTGGAAAAGGAAGAATGCGTCTATCCGATGGTGCCAGCCGGCGCCAGCCTTACGGAGATGCTTCTCGTGTAACGCAATTGGCGGCCTTCGGCCGGAAAGAAACTGCAACGGCTTTTTTGGCACGGATTTCACGGATTACGCTGATGGGCGGCCTGCGGCCGAAGGGCAACTGTAAAATCAAATGGGACGCGGATGAACGCTGATAAGAATTTGCGGCCTTCGGCCGGGAACTGCGAGATGACAGAGGACAGAGGACAGAAAAATCAAAAACAAAAGCCAACTGCAAAGAGAATTAACCGCAGATGACGCGGATGACGCAGATGGGCGGCCTTCGGCCGAACGGCAACAGCGAAAAACATTTTGGCACGGATTTCACGGATTTCGCTGATAATCGGCCTTCGGCCGGAAAGCAACTGCAAAGAGAATGAACCGCAGATAACGTGGATGAGCGCTGA
>JBDRRP010000114.1:0-16918 GCA_043825735.1 Pseudomonadota bacterium
AGCTGCTGGAGCACTCCGATGCTTTCAACGATCTGAAAGACGAACTCAAGGCAACAATGGCCCCAGCCCCGTAAATTGAACTACGGAGTTAATCCGTGGGAAGTCAACAGTAATTTTGGGCGTATGTCATGCCCGAAAGCATTGAAAATTCTACGATAAATTCTTTACGGATTAACTGTAAAAAAGCATTAACAATCGTTCTTTGACAAATTGGTAGAACCTGTACTTTGGAGCCCGATCTTGCTATGCTACGGGCTCTGGGACGGGAGTGATGACCCCGCACTTTGTGTTATCAACACATTGGGGCTGCTTCCGTTCCAGTCTTTTTTTGTTCTGGCGACGAGATATCGGCGCCCGTGGGTCAAAATCCTGATAGCGGCGGCTTTTATCCGCCGGCGGATCACGAAGGTCACGAAGATTTCATATACCCTCCAATCCGGTCGCGGGCCATAGATAATCCGGGGGCAGGCTGTTTCGTAGGGGCGGGGTTTACCCCGCCAGCAATCCGCAATGATTCTCTCAATCGTTCGTGTTTACCGATCACGGGCGGGGATAAACCCCGCACCCTACACAATCAAAAGTCCCCGACTTCCCTTTTTCGACGGGTCGCCGCTTACGCAAGTGCCGGCCCAAGAAGCCGCTTGCTCAGCCGCATACGCGCTTTAGCATTGACTTTTACGCGATCGATCCTTTAGGTAAATTGAAAGCGTCGATGCACACCGTCGAACCGACCTACCTGAAAAACATCACCGAGTGGTTCGTCAGGGCATATTCACTGAGATGCCATTGTTTCCAACACGATACCACCCGGAATCATACGGTTTTCTGCACTCATCCGTGGGAGACGGGAACCAGCCTATGAAAAATTGTCGATTCACAAATCCTGAAGACCTGCCGAAATAGCAATTTAGAAAGAAAGAAAATGAGCCGAACAAACAATTATGTTACGACAAGTAATAAGGTATTCGTATTCTGCATTTTAATGATTGGCTTTTGTACTTTATGTGGATGTGAAAATCTGGAAAGTAAAATGGTCAAATCACTTAATGACGGCGGAACGGGAAAAATCTATTTCGAAAGTTTCAATCCATATAGTTACAATCATATTCTGGAGCAAAGAGATAACGATAAAAAAACTGTTGTTTTTGGCGTCCTGAACATACCTGAGTCTTCAGAACCTCAAATTGGAGCGATTATTTACGTACATGGCAGCAGTGGCGTGCTGACAAAACATGAACGCTGGCTGAAGGCTTTTAACGATATGGGGGTTGCTACATTCCGGTTGGATTCGTTTAAGACAAGGGGTGTTTCCAGTACTGTCGGCAGCCAGCTTGAAGTGACTTCGGCAATGATGACGGCGGACGCTTACAATGCCCTGAAATTATTAAGCACCCACCCGAGAATAGACAAAGAAAGAATTGGCATCATGGGAAGTTCCAAAGGAGGGGCTGTAACTTTAGTTTCTGCTTGGGAGCCCATCAGGAGGGCAATGGTCGATGGCAAATTGAAGTTTGCCTTTCATATTGCGCTATATCCATTCTGTTACGGGCTTGAAAGTGTACAGATGACGGGAGCGCCGATATTAACGTTAATGGGTGAAAAGGACGACTGGACACCCGCGGCCCCCTGCGTCGAATTGACCAATAGTATAAAAAACGCCGGTTATGATGCGAATATCATCCTATATCCAAATGCATATCATGATTTTGACTCTGATACCGATCCCTATTATTTGGAAAACGCACTCAACATGACTAAATGTCGAGCGGTTATTCAATCGAATGGATTAGCCATCGAGAAAACCTCAGGATTGCGCATGGATCAACCAGATCAATTGGAAAAAGTATGGGAAACATGCGCTACAAGAGGCGTAAACCTCGGGAAAAACAGTAATGCAAAGGAGAAATCAATGAAGGAAGTAAAAAAGTTTATAGCCACTGTATTCAAATTGGATGCACCAATTAACAACCTCAAATGACTCGAGGATTGAGTATGGGCAACAGTCAAATCTCCTTTATGCAGCAAAATGACATCCAGCAATCTGCGAAAGTACTCAGCGTTGCCATGCTTAACAATCCAAACCATGCTGTCGTATTTCAGGGTAATGGCGAAAGAGAGCGTCTGGAAATAGAGAAGATGTTTTTCGGACTCTTCAATAATTTGCCCGGAGTTGTCTTCCTGGCAAAAGAAAATGAGAAAATCATCGGCGTCATGAGAATGAAGTCATGCATTGGCAAAGCAATCGATGACCCGAAATTTTCGGTGTCAAAAATCAATATATGCTGAGAGATTCACAAAAATGACTCGATGGTATCCATTACCATCGGCTCCAGCGGACGGAACCGCTGAGCCACAACGCTATGCCGCATCTCTGATATCGATGACAAGCACTTTTCCAAGGCATTTGAGAGCAGCATTGAGCTGAGATAATGTTGTATTGTGATCCAGATCGCGTATGCGCCTTACCTGGCGGCCGTCGACACCCAGACATTCACCGAGCGCTGCCTGAGTTACCTTTTGATTTCGCATGGATTGATAAATAGCCAATTTCCTCGCAAAGGCGCCAAGAACGCAAAGAAAATACTTTTAATATCAATGTGTTAACTTTGCGATCGCTGAGGCTTTGCGAGAGACTCCGACGATGCAGACTATGTCGGTCTGTGCGCGGAGTTTCCGAGTTTGAGTGGCCTGGCGCATACTCCGGAGGCGGCATTAAAAGGGATTCGAAAAATGGTGGCCGATGTCGTGAAGGATAGCTCCCACACCCGTCAACCCCCAAAGTCTTTCCCATGGCCCAAGAACGTTTTCCCCTTGGAAGAGGCGGGCGGTCAGGCCGCAGCGGCACTCCCGGGGGCTCAAGCGGGCGTGTTGACAAACCCCTCTTTCGAAACTAAACCTGAAAAGTCCATCCGGATGCCTATCGCCTCCTACCCTTATAACTGCGGCCCGAAGGAGATTTGCATATGAGCTATGAAATGGTGATCGTCGAGATCGGGGAAAAGCATGTCGCCACCATCACACTGAACAGACCTGACCAATTGAATACCTTCAACAGCCAGATGGCCTGTGAACTCCACGGCGCCCTCATGGCCATGGATGCCGATCCGGCCGTTCGCGTGGTGCTGCTGAAAGGGGCGGGAAAAGCCTTTTGTGCCGGCATCGACGTCAACGAGCTCGAGGGAAAGACCACCCTGGAATACCGGGAATGGATCGAGCGGATGGAGCAGCCGCTCATCGCCGTCTCGAAGATGAAAAAACCGGTCATCGCCCAGCTTCACGGCGTGGCCGCCGCAAACGGCCTGGGGCTGGTGGCCGCGTCCGATCTGGTCATCGCCGCGGACAATGCGCGCATGGGGCTGACCGCCATCAACGTGGGGCTCAACTGCGTGGGGCCGGTCATCCCGGTCAGCCGGTGCGTGGGGCGCAAAAAAGCGCTGGAGCTGCTGCTCTACGGCAATCTCATCCCGGCCGCCGAAGCCCAGGCGATGGGCCTGGTCAACCGCATCGTGCCCAAGGCCGATCTGGACGCCGAGGCGCTGAAATGGGCCCAGGAGCTGGCCAAAAAGAGCCCTGTCGCGGTGAAGATCGCCAAGAGCGCCTTCTATGCCTCCGAGGATATGACCTACGATCAGCAGTTTGCCTATATGAACGAGGCCTTCGCGCGCCTTTGCTCCACCGACGATGCCAAGGAGGGGGTCAAGGCCTTTTTCGAGAAGCGCCACCCGGTCTGGCAGGAGAAATGACCAGGCAGAGCAAAAAATACGAACATCCTGAATAGGTATTCCTCAGTCGCATGCGCCTGCATCCAACTGAGGAATCATCGGCGTTACCGCGATTTGTAACGTCTCACATCAACGGCAGCAAAAAGCAGAGCGAGGAACGAGAAGGCCTGGGCGGTGGCGGCCGCAAAAAATATCGTCAAAATACAAATCAGATGGGTATCCCCTTTAGCGGACAGGTGCCCATTGCGATAACGCTCTCACATCCGGGAGATGCACAAAAACAAGTGCATCATGCCGCGTTTTCAGTGCATTTTCTGGGGATAGTAAAGCCTTGCCACCCAATATGGGCGGGTATGAAACTGCGATACCACAATATGTCGTCGGCTGTCCAAAAGGCATGGTTGTTGCCATGGGTCATGGACACAGTTCCCGGGCCATGGGTGACAATTTTTGGAACAGCCTGTCTATCGACCGAGGCGGCCACAGGATTCGGCCTTCTATCAATGCATCGAGGACCATTTCGAGGCGTTCGAGATGGTTTACGACGAGCTGTTCGTGCGCCGCTACGGTTTTCTGAGAACCAACGTCAAACATGTCGTTTACCGTTTTCTGGATTGCGGCATCCTAAAAAACGGGTTCGCCCGGGTTCGGTGCGGCGATTGTCGCCACGAGTACCTGCTGGCCTTTTCATGCAAGCGGCGGCATTTTTGCCCTTCGTGTCATCAAAAGAGGGTGGTCGAATTCGGGGAATGGGTTGCAAGCGAACTTCTCAGTGCCGTTCCTCATCGCCATATCGTTTTTAGTATCCCAAAGATTTTGCGCCGATACTTTCTATACGATCGGAGGCTGCTGTCCGAGTTGAGCCGCTGCGCCTGGTGGGCTGTTCAGAAATGGAACGCACCGGGCGAAAAGGGCTCCAACGCGCGGCCTGCCGCCATCAACGCCATTCAGACCTTCGGCGATTTTCTCGGGTTTCACCCGCATTGCCACATGTTGGTGGCCGATGGGGTGTTCACCGAGAGCGGTGCCTTCAAGATCGCCCCGACCCTGGACACGAAAGCGCTTGCGCGTCAGTTCCGCGTAAAGGTGCTGAGCATGCTCCGAAAGGCAGGGCGCCTGACCCCGGAAATGATCGCCATCATGGAAAAGTGGCGGCACTCCGGGTTCAATGTATATTGCGGCCCGCGGATATGGCCCCGTGACCGGCGGGCCATGGAGAACCTGGCCGGCTATATCGTACGCGCTTCCTTCAGCCAGGAACGCATGGTGTATGAGTCTGAATCCCACCGGGTCGTTTACCAGTCAAAGGATGGTAAAGATGAGCGGGTCTTCGATGCCTTGGAATGGATGGCCGCCCTGTGCTCCCACGTTCCCAACCGGGGTGAGCAGATGGTGCGTTATTGTGGGTATTACAGCAACGCCAGTCGTGGTAAGCGCCGCAAACAAGCGGCTGATGTCGAAACGGACCTGACTGTCATCGACGCCCCCCGCCTCAGTGCGGGCAGACGGAAAAGCTGGGCGCGGTTGATCCAGAAAATCTACGAGGTTGACCCGCTGATCTGCCCTCGTTTCCAAGGGCCGATGCATGTGATCAGCATTATCGAGGATCAGCCGGTCATCAGGAAAATCCTCACGCACCTTGGTCTGTGGGCCGAGGCCCCACGGGAGCTCCCGCCCCCGCGGATACACGCCCCTCCGATACACGCCCTCGTCTCATACGCAGAAGGTTATCAAGGTCAGCCAGGCCCGGATGACATGATCTGCGATCCGATCTATCCCGACGAGTGGTATTTCAGCTGGGATCCGTGGATGGACACCCGATCCGTTCGCGCCGATACCCCCCCAAACAGCCCAGAACGTAGCCCAGTGAGGCGATTTCCCATATTGAAAGGGCGCTTAAAATTCCGGATAGTAACGCCATCCAGAGAAGCGGCCACATCTTGTGGCGTCAGAAATTACCAGGCACAATTCAAGAGGTGGGGTAAACGGCATGCTGAACAGCGAGTTCTTATCTCTTGATCTGAGGGTCGAGGATTGATCGGTTATGGAAATAGCTCTTGCAGGGTTGAGATTAAATCATCGAGCAACAATTCAGGCCGGTAATAAGGGCTTTCCCTCAATCGAATCATACCCAGACGGTCGATGGCCGAAAAATACTCTGAGACCAAACGTCCTGCTTCTATCGCGAGGGGTAGATCTCTGCTCTGATCTCGCAGCTTGAGAGCATAACTCCACTCATCTTCAGTGGTCGTAGCAAGGATCGTATACAAATCGAGGGCATGGTATCGCCCGAAATCTTTGTTGGCATCGCCGAGCCGATCCCTGAATGCAAACAGCTTCATCATCGAAAAAGTATAGGGATGGGGTAAAAAAATTTCAGCCACGCCGGACACACCTGAACTGAGCCTACCTGAAAGGATTACTGGCAACAATCCTTTCTCCAAAGTCAAAGCTTCGTCTACCGGATGGGCGTGAATGCCGATTGACGGATGCGGCCGTGCGCGACGGGCGTCCACTCTAACTTTCGTGTCTTTAAAACGGCTCTGCGGTCCCGTGAGGATGTCAATCTTTACGCTACCTGCATCAGCGCCATCCAATCCCGGCTTAACAAACTGATATTTTTCCGCGCCCGGCACGACCCGATACCCAAGCCGGGCGATGGCGTCTGCCATGGGTTTCAGTTTGTTTGATTCGATAATCAGTTCAGGACGTAGAAAGAGGTCAAGATCGTTCGTAGAACGGGGCTCAGGCCATTTCTGCCAAAGTGTTCGACGGCCTTCTTTGACCACATGAGAAACTTTGAGATAAATGCCGAAGCCTCCTCCAATAATGATTTTGACCTCCGAGCCTTCAATTTCGTGAAGAAGGTCGAGCAGTGACGTTTGGAGGTCTGCTATCGTGATCATTGAAGGACACGCTCAACGTCTCTTAAAATCAACGATCTCACTTGTTCAGCGGTTTCCTTGTCGCGCTTGTCGCCGGACATCAGCTCCAGATAAGCCTGAACCGAAGAGGCCCACCAGAATCCTTCATCATTCCGGGCATCGAAGTAAACCGTCTCATCATCCGTTTCAAAAATTTCAAGATTCGGAAACCGATCCGTCCCGCTTCCGGGCAGCCGCTCCGCCAGCATTTCCAAACTCGGGCAATAAACAGACAAAAGGTCCCCCCGCTGCATTACCGCATATTGTCCAACCGATGACGTCCCCGTGGCCACGATGGGAACGTCTATCTCTTGTGATAATTTTCGTAGCAGTTGCCGGAGCGTTTCCCCTTCGGCCTGGACCTTGAGGCGGATTTCAGACTTGATGTTCGTGGCGATATAGTTTTGGCGTAGTTTCTCCAAAAGCTTATCGGGCTGCAGCAAACGAATCATTTTTTTTCGATCGATGATCAAATCATCCTCAAGCGTCTTCAATGATTTTGACACCGTCGACAGGCTCATCGGTTTCCTCTTCCATCGATCCACCAAAAGATTTCGCCGGTTGATCTCGCTGCAAATATCCTGGACGGTTTGGTAGGTTGGACGCGAAAAAAAGACTCGCGCCACCATAGAGCTGTTTTTCCGATAGATGTTTTTGATCGGCGCCGATGATGAGAAGCGATTCTTCCCTCCGCTGCGGAATACGGCAAATTTACCCGGCACAACGACGACGCCGTTGCCACACAAATCAATGCCGCTGATCTGTTCCTGCTCAAGCTCCTGCAATTGCTGTTCGTTAAGGAACGGCAGGCACAAGAGAGGCATGCATCCCTTGGGGAGCGCTGCCGTTTTCAGCAAATTTAGTCCGTTCCTGAAGACTTTGGGTGTCGAAAGGGAGTTACATTCAACGACGAACCTTGCCTTGCTTCCGCACCAGGAAGCTTCAACCAGCGCATCGAAACCGATGTTCACTGTCTCCGGCGTATCGTTTAAGGCCTGAAAAGAGACCGGTGGCAGCGCAACTTTCCCGCTTCGAAGCAGGTCGATCATTTCTTTTTGGTTCGGTATTTTCCTATTTTTAATCATTTTCCTGTTCAAGAAAATATTAAAATATAGGAAAATTTACAAGCTAAATATTTTCCCGTAGTCTGAGCCGGATCAGCTCCGGGTAGATTTTCAGAAATCGTTTTTCCGCATCATTAGTTCCAATCATGATCAACTCGTCATTCGCCTTGAAACAAATAGAGGGATCAGGATTGCTAAGTGATAATTTCACCAAGACTCCGGCGGGCGATACACTAGGATGCGCTGTCAACCTTGCCTTCCAGTTCTTCCCACCGTTCGTAAGCGGCTAAAATCTCACTTTCCAGTTCCGCAAGCCGACTTGACAGCGCACCGAAATCCGTTTCTACATTCCTGTAGATGGATGGATCGGACAGGGCCGCCCCGACAATGGCATGCTCGGCCTCCAGGGCCTCGATGCGTGCCGGCAGGCCGTCCAGCTCGCGCTGCTGGAGATATCCGAGCTTGCGGGGCTTTTGCGGCGGCGCCGGTTTCGGGGCCGGGCGGGGCCGGGCGGTTGTTTCCGTTGACGCCGCCGGCTGCGGGCGCTGGGCGAGCCAGTCGTCGTATCCGCCGGCGTATTCGGTGACCCGGCCGCCGCCTTCGAACACCAGTGTGCTGGTGACCACGTTGTTTAAAAAGGCGCGGTCGTGGCTGACCAGCAGCAGCGTGCCTTTGAACTGGAAGAGCAGTTCCTCTAAAAGATCGAGGGTTTCGGCATCCAGATCGTTGGTGGGCTCGTCCATGACCAGCACGTTGGCCGGCAGGGTGAAGAGCCTTGCCAGCAGCAGTCGGTTTTTTTCTCCCCCGGAGAGGACGCGAACCGGGGTGCGGCAGCGTTCCGGGGTGAAGAGAAAATCCTGCAGATATCCGATCACATGGCGCTTTTCGCCGTTGAAGATGATGAAATCATTGCCTTCTCCGATGTTTTCCGCCACGGTTTTGTCCGGGTCGAGCTGAGCGCGCAGCTGGTCGAAATAAGCCACCTGAAGATGGGTTCCGTGGCGCACCGATCCGGTGCTCGGCGCCGCTTCCTTGAGCAGGACGCGCAGCAGGGAGGTTTTTCCACTACCGTTGGGGCCGATGATGCCCACCCGGTCGCCGCGCATCACGACGGTGGAAAGACCGTCGACCAGGACGGCGCCGCCCCACGAAATGTCTACGCCGGACGCCTCGATGACCAGCCTGCCCGTGCGCTCGGCCTCCTGGACCTGCAACCGCACATCCCCGGTTTTCCGCCGGCGCGAGGCGACCGCCGCACGCATTTTTTGAAGCTCCCGGACGCGGCCCTCGTTTCGGGTGCGTCGCGCCTTTACGCCCTGCCGGATCCAGGCCTCCTCTTCGGCGAGTTTTTTGTCCTCCCGGCGCTGCCGGTTCGCGTCTGCATCCAGGTCTGCCTGCCGACGGGATACGAAGGTGTCGTAGTCGCAGGCGTACACGGTGAGTCGGCCCCGATCCAAGTCCATGATGCCGGTGGCGATGTGCTTCAGGAACGCCCGGTCGTGGGTGACGCACAGCAGGGTGCGCACATGACGCAGAATGAACGATTCCATCCATTCGATGGTGGCGATGTCCAGGTGATTGGTGGGCTCGTCCAGGAGTAGAAGATCGGGCGCCTGGGCCATGGCGCGGGCAAACAGGGTGCGCCTTTTCATGCCGGCGGAAAGCTCTGAAAACCGTTTTTTCGGGTCCAGGCCGGTTTGGGACAGGGTGATTTCGATGCGTTGGACGACCTCCCAGTGGTGCCCGGTATCGGCCGGCCGGTCATCGCCGAATCCGGCGACCACGTCGAAAACAGTGCCTTCCGTGTTTTCAGGCACTTCCTGGGCCAGGGTGGCTACGGTGAGGCCCTGCTGGCGCCACATATCGCCGCTGTCGGGCTGCAGCTTTCCGGACAGAAGCCGCATCAGGGTGGATTTACCCACGCCGTTTCGGCCCACCAAAGCGATGCGGTCGCCTTTTTCGATTTGAAGGGTGATATTTTCCAGAAGCGGCGGATCGCCGAAGCCCCAGCACACATCCCGGAGGCTGATCAGAGCCATGGTATTATCCTGATATTTTTTGCCGATCCAGCACGCGACGAAATGTGCCGGACAGCGCGTTTACCATCAGTGGTTTGTGCCGGCAGACCTTGGCGCGCTGCGCCCGGGAGCGTCCCGCGCCGTCCTGCCGCTTGTTTTAAAAAGGATGACGGAAAGAAGATGCATTCCTGCAGAATTTCCCTGGCGCGTGTCCGTCCACTCCAGCAGGACCGGCTGGCGTGCCAGAGCCCCTACTATGGGGAGGGCGGGTTGTCAAACCGACCCGGAGCCATGTTCCCAGGGGGGGCAATCGTGGTCCGGCGCAAGATGAAACAGCGAAAAAACCGCCGCGAGCGTCAAATGGCAAAATACCCCGCTTCGCTGCCAGGAGCGGCCGCAGCCGATGTCGACTGAATGAAACCGATTGTCCAGCGGTATAATATTTATTGAGATTTCGTGGAGTGGATTGTAATCATGGAGCGAACGCATGGATGAGCGAAACCGCGAGTACGCCAAGACGCCATGAACCTGATACTGGATCTGTCGCGCCATTGCATCGAAACCGAAGTCCGGCGACAGTATAACCGGGCGGTTTCCGACTATTTCTGCCACAACGGCGATCCCCGGCTGCTCGAAGCGGTCATCAGTTTGACACAACAGTGCTTGGAGCGACTTGATTTTTCAGTCTTGCGCCATCGTTTCCCGTCGTTGGCGGGCCGCACACCGGCTGAGGTCGTGGTAAGTATGGAAGACGATGCCATCCACATCACCATTGACGCTCACCCCATTACCCCGGTCATGCGAAGCAGTGCTTGAGGCCGGGCACCATTGAAAGGACATAGTATGCGCGTTGTGCTCAGTCGCCTCGGGTTGGGGTTTATTGTGTTTGCCTGCCTGCTTTCTTGCGCGTCCCCGGAAAGGGTTGCCGATTTAATACTGCCAGGCCCGCCGGTGACGGTCCCGGAAACGACCTTTGCCGTATTTTCCGACCCGCATTATTACGATCCCAGCCTGGGGACCGAGGGCGCCGCCTACCAGGCGTACCTGATCAGCGACAGAAAGCTTTTGAAGGAAAGCGGTGAACTCTTCGATGCCGTCGTGAGCGCGGTGGCGGCAACGCCCGTCCAGTTCGTTCTGGTCTGCGGCGACCTGACCAAGGACGGCGAAGCGTCCGGTCATCACACGGTAGCCGGCAAGCTTCGGCGGCTCAAGGATGCCGGGAAAACCGTTCTGGTCGTCCCCGGCAACCATGACGTGATGAACGGAGCGGCCGTGCGGTATGTGGGTGAGGGCACCGAGCCGGTGCCGACGGTGACCGCGGCCGAGTTTGCCGAAATTTACGCCGATTTCGGATACGGCGCGGCTATCGAGCGGGACCCGGCGTCATTGAGCTATGTGAGCGAGCCGGTGGCTGGGCTCTGGGTACTGGCCCTTGACACCTGCTTGTACCGGGATAACCGTCCGGGGCACCATCCGCTCACCGGCGGGGCGTATTCCAAGGAAACCGTGCCGTGGATCGTGGACGTCCTGAACCGCGCCCGGGCCGCTCAAAAGGCGGTCATTGTGTTCCAGCACCACGGGGTGATGGAGCACTATCCCAACAATGAAAAGTACTATAAAAAATACATGGTGGATGACTACGAGGCGATGGGAAATATGCTTTCCCGCGGCGGCGTATCTCTGGTGTTCACCGGACACTTTCATGCCCAGGACATCACGCAGAAAGCTTTTGACGACGGCGCCCGGGTTCTCTACGATATTGAAACCGGATCCACGGTCACGGCCCCCTGCCCCTACCGATTGGTTACCATCACGGCCGCCCGGCAGGCAGTGATCGAGAGCCGTTTTATCACCAGCATCCCATCCCACCCCGAGGGGTTTTCCGCCTTTACAGAAGACTATCTTTTCACCGGCACCCTTGAGCTCGCCGATGAGGCGTTAAAGAAATACATGGTGGGTGAGAAGGACCGGCAATTGTTCAATCCCCAGGTCGCCGCGGCTTACGCGACCCACCTCAAAGGCGATGAACCCAAACCGGTGCCGGCGCTGGACACTTCCGGCGCGGGGTTCTGGGGCCGATTTGTCTTCTCCATGCAGGCCGATCTTTTGACTGGTTGGTATACGGATCTGCCGCCAGCCGATCATAACGTGGTCCTCGATCTGGTGCGCGCGCCGAAGTAGCCCCGCCCCTCCAGCAGCAATTTGAAGCGCAAGCCGTGGCCGGTATCCCGGATCTGGACCGGGCCGTGACCGGTAAATCGACCGCGGCCGCCGAGACCCGGCGGGCGCCTGCTGCCGGTCCGAAGTTAAAGCTTATTAACGAATCGCCGATATACCGGTTAACGTCGGAAATTATGCCGCCGTCATCATTTGGGATTTCAGAGAACCGGGGCGGTTTATGTACGCGGAACTGGTAAAAATCGGAACAAGCCTGATGCTGCTCGCCGGGGCGGCGGTGATGGCCGCAAACGTGGTGCGGTTTCATCGTCTGTTGCGGCGGCACCAGCATTTAAAAGACTGCGCGACCGGCACGTTGAATCGTATCTTCTCCGTCCACAAAGTGTTGATGGTTTTCTTTGTTTTCGGTTATCTGGCGGTCTTCGGTGCCACGATCAGCGCAGTGTCGTTTGTGAGCGAGACCCTGGTGGGGGTCATCTTTTTGTCCGGGGCGGTATTCGTTTTACTGGGCATCGAAGTACAAAACCGCATGCTCAAGGAATCCCGGCAGAACTATTTCCGGGCCATCAGAATGCTGGTGCGCGCCGTGGAGATCAGGGATCCTTACACCATGGGGCACTCGGAACACGTAGCCAACCTGTGCATGCTGGTCCACGGCCAACTGCCGCAAACCGAGCAAAAAGGGATTGATGCCGAGCTGCTCCACAGCACCGCCCTGATGCACGATATTGGCAAAATCGGCGTTCCGGAGCGGGTGCTCAACAAACCCGGACGCCTCACCGACGACGAGTGGGCGTTGATTCGCCGACACACCACCATCGGCAAGGACCTGCTCTCTAAAATGTCCGTGTGCAGCTCGGTTCCCGAATGGGTGGTCTACCACCACGAGCGGATCGATGGGAGAGGCTATCACGGCCTCGCCGGGCAGGGCATTCCCCTCGCTGCACGACTGATGGCTGTTGCGGACACCTATTCGGCCATCGTCACCGATCGCCCTTACCGCCGCGGGAAAACCCATTCGGATGCGGTATCCATCCTGCAGGCCAATGCCGGCACGCAGCTGGATGAAGACATCGTCGGCATTTTTTGCATGATTCCTCAAGAGGTTGTGGCCGCGTGCCGGCCGCAGGCGCTGGCCCTGGATTTCATGCAAGAGATCGAGAAAATGGAGCAGCAGATGCTGCGGGGGGACGGGGCCTTGGGAGCGCACAGCATTCTCTCCGTTGAAGCCGGTGAGCGCTGGCTGCACCAAATGGCCCTGTTTTGCAGAAAGCGCGGTGAGCACTTGACGCTGGCCGCACTGCACCTGGAGGGGCTCAATGACCTGGAGCAGACCAGCGGCTACCATACGGTGGACGACTGCGTGGATCGGGTCGGCGCGTTGCTGATCGACAACACCAGAAATACCGACGTGGTGGTACAATGCCGACGCGGTGTTTTCATCCTTGGTTTGCCGGAGTGCGCCGTGGATCTGGGGGTGAATCTGCTGGACCGGATTCACGGCGAAATTATCGCGGGACTTGAAGGCGCCGGCATTACACTGGATTCAGGCGTGTCCCGACGGTTGGTGGCCTACGACCCCGATGACGATGAATCCTGGGGCGCGTTGACGGGGTTCCTCGTCGACCACTTCTCGGAAGCCGCTGACATCGCCCCCCAACGGCTCAGCGCTTAAGCTGGCCGCTCAAAATCCGAAATCCATCTCAAGCATTTTCAAACCGCCGTTTGGTATTACATTGTACGCGATGCGCCGTTTTCGCTTTCAGCGGCCTGACGCTTTTTCCAGTCGTGCCGTTTCCGGCATGTCTGTGTTGAGAGAAGGAGGTCCCCATGAATCAGCCCCTTCATTCGAAGAAAGACCCGGGCCGGGCCGGTCATCGCATCACCGTCTGGGACCTGCCCACACGGATCTTTCACTGGACCCTGGTGACGCTGGTGGGCATCTCATTGGCAACCGGGTATGCCGGCGGCAATTGGATGCTCTGGCACGTGCGCAGCGGCACTGCTCTTTTGGCACTTCTGGGGTTCCGGCTGGCCTGGGGTGTGGTGGGCGGCCGCCACGCCCGTTTTATTTCCTTCGTCCGCGGGCCGTCCGAGGTCTGGCGCTATGCCGCGTCACTGATACGAAAAGACGCGCCCAGACACCTGGGCCACAATCCCATGGGCGGGTGGTCGGTGCTGGCCATGCTGGGCGCCCTCCTGGTCCAGGTGGTGACCGGCCTTTTCGCCAATGATGACATTTTCACCGAAGGGCCGCTGTATCCTCTCGTCAGCAAAGCCACCAGCGATATGCTGACCGGGATTCACGAAATCAACCAGGGCGTGCTCATCACGCTGATCGTCCTTCATCTTGGGGCTATCTTCTTTTACCTGGTCGTCAAACGCGACAACCTCATCGGGCCCATGATCACGGGCCGCAAGGACTGGCCCGAGGCAGCGCCCGCGTCGGAAGGCCGTTTGTGGCTGGCAGCGGTGATCGCGGCCGTCTCGGCGGCGGGGGTGTTTTTTCTCGTCCGTTGAGGAGGCTGCCGGCTGCACCAATTAACATAGAAAATCAAAAAGCGTTCTCCCGCTGAGACGCAGGGGCGCAGAGAAAAACACCATTGTAGTGGAAGGGCATTACGGGTCCAATGCTCGTAGGGGCGAAAAGTCATTCGCCCCTACGAAGTGAGATCCCTGCAGGGTTTCTGATGTCACGAGGCGGGAGCCATCGTGACGAGAAAGAAAAGCGATATAAACCTAACGCAGGCGAAACCGGCGGTAGTTTATTTTCGATAGGTCCCGTGGCAGGCCTTGCAGCTTTTTGCCGTTTCGCCGAACGTGCCTTTGGCGGCGTCCAGATCGCCCTTTTCAGCGGCCGCCGCCAGCGATGCCGCCGCTGCATGAAAGTCTTTGGAGAGGGCCATAAAAGCGGCTTTCTCCTTCAAGGCGGATTCTTTGAGCGTGGTGTCGCCCATCGCAGAACCTTCCGCCAGCGCTTCTTCCCACGCGGCATCGGAGACCGCGGCCACAATCATTGCATCCCGTTCAAAAGCCGCTTTGTCGTAGGCCATTTTGCCCTGGACCACGGCGCCCATGGACTTGAAATGGTATCCGATGAGTTGCATCGCGGACTTGCGATACCTGACGGCATCCGCTGGGTTGGAAAACCCGGCGTAGGCCATGCCGATACCGACAAGCACGACGAGTCCCAATATCGACAGCCTTGTCAATGTTTTCATGGTGCCTCCTGTGGTGTAATAATGGTTGGGGCGGGACAGCCAATGGTCGCAATCTCTTATGTTTAGTGCCGGCCCATAAGGGCATCTTTGCCTTAGAACCCCTGCGCTTCGCTTAGGGGTCCAGGCGAACTGCTGGCCCAGAGCGGCGTTTTTAAGCCCCCTGAACACCGCGGGGGCTTACCGGTAAGTCATTGGGCCATTTAGATTCGCTCGCGATTGCTCGCTGAGCTGGCCCGCACTTTTCGAAATCCGCCGAAGGCGGACAAGTGCTCTGAACCACACGGTTTAATCCTGACGCCCAGCGCGCAGCGCAGGGTGTCCAAGGAAAATCTGCCATTTCTGGATGGACACTATTTAGTGATAGATTAGCGTATCTGTTCAGTCAGGACATTTCAAGTGAAAGCCGGTGCATGTTAGAAAATGCAATTGACCGGCATTGCAGATTGCGATAGTGAGCATGATAACTGCTTGGCTGAAGTCGGGCCGTTATCCTCTCAAATACTCGTCAGAACTCATTGAATAAGCCATGAAGGCGGTACATCCCATAAATTTTGGGTACTTCTTCTATGCTTTTTTGTCGCGTTTTATCAGCGTCGGAATGAATCCCGCACTATTCGCTTCATTCTAAATAACCTCACGGCCCAACCACAGGCTTGAAGCCTCGGCGCCTGAGGTGTGTTCAAAGGAGACCGATGACATTTCGCTAAACGCAATTCATGACCACCAGGAGAACGTAACCCGTGCTGTTTAAAAATGACGCTTTAGTCGCATCAGGAAGGATTCGGATATGAAAAAGATGTTCGCGGGACTTTCAATTGCCGTTTTGTGCACAGGGGTGTTTATGGCTTCGTCTTTGCCGGCTTTCGGGCAGGAAAATCCCGATCCGAAAGCGCTGACGGAAGACGTCCGCAGGCTTCAGGAGCGTGTCGATCAGTTGGAACAGCAGTCTGCCGGTGATAAGACTTTGGCTGGGTGGTCGGAGAAGATCGCCATTCACGGCGTATTGGCGGGGGCGTACCAATATGAAAGCATCAGCGGCCCTGCCACTGCAGAATCGGTGGGCAGAGGGGCCGTGCCGCTGAAGGTTGATGTCAGTATTACCCCCAGCGACGCGGATGAAGTCTTTTTTTCTCTCGGTTTTACCGCAGGAAAAGGCCTCAGCGGCGTCACTGCGCTGAGTCTGTCGCCGTGGGCGGCCAACATGGAAGACGATGTTAAAAGCATCAACGGCAGAAATCGCGACTATCTGCTCACCGCGGGCTACAAGCATACTTTCACTCTGGGTGATGATGCCAGCCTAGGCGTAACGGGCGGCATCATCGACGCCACCGGGTATCTGGACCAGAACGCCTACGCCAACGACGAGTACACCCAGTTCATGAACACTGCGCTGGTCAATGGGCCCCATGGGTTCGCCCCCTCCTACGATCTCGGTGGTGCTGTGGAATTGGGATACGGGCCGATGTATGTCAACGGCGTGGTGATGGACGTGGGCAAGAACGACGACGGCAACAATTACACCTTTTACGGCATGGAGATCGGATACACGCTTTCCACGCCGTTGGGGGAGGGGACCTACCGGGTGGTTTACGAAGGCGGCAGCGAGGCTTTCATGAATCCAGCGGGCACGGCGCTGGAACGGCGACAGGCGCTGTTTCTATCCTTCGACCAGCAGGTGGCCGAGGGGTGGGGCGTGTGGATGCGGCTTGGCGCCCAGACCACCGATGCGGCCGTGAATTATGCCGACATCTACACCGGGGGCGTCGACATCAAGGGGGGACTGTGGGGCCG
>JBDRRP010000115.1:0-154838 GCA_043825735.1 Pseudomonadota bacterium
CGTGGCCGCGTTAGCGCCCGCCGCAATCGTCACCGGTGTGCTCAGGGCCGTATAATCGGTCCCCGAGGTCGCGGTGCCGGTGGTGGCAAACGAAACCGCAATGCCGCCAGGAGGCGCCAGTTTCCCGCCGTCCAGACTCACTGTGAACGTGCCGGTGGTCGTCCCCGACTCCGTCGCCGTCGCGTCTGTGGCCGTGATCGATACCTTCGTTACATCGTCATCGGCAATCGTTACCGTGGCCGGGTTCGTGTCCACCGTCACAGCGACGTTGCTTGTGCCCGTCAAGGTCACGATCACCGTCTCGTTGGCCTCGACGATAGCATCAGCGGCCACTGTCACAGGAATCGTCACCGTGCTCTGATTGGCCGGAAACACCACACTCGTGCCGATAGAAGTGTAGTCCGTTCCGGAGGCGGCCGTGCCGCCCACCGCAAAGTTCACCGTTACTGCATCCTGAAACTGATTGGTCGTCGTCAGCGTGAACAGACCGCCGGTCGCATCCTCTGCTGCCTGCGTCGTTGCGGCAATGCTCACTGTCGCCGTGTCGTTGTTTTTGATGGTTCCAATAGCGGTTTTGGTGGCCCCGATAAATGCAACACCACCGGTAACGCTGTCCAGCGTAATGGTGAAGGTTTCATCTGGTTCGACGACGACGTCAGGAGCCGTTGCCACGTTGATGGTGGCCGTGGTCGCGCCAGCAAGAATGGTGGTATTGCCGCTGGTGGCTGAAAAATCCCCGGCTGCGGCCGGGTTGGCGCCTGAACCGGCGACCGACCAGTTGATGATTGCGTTGGAACCGAGGGCCTTGTCCAATTTTATACCGAACTGGATATTGAACCCTTCATTGATCTGTGCGGTGGCAGTGGTCAAGTTAACGGTATTGGGCACGAAACTGGCGACAACGTTGCAGACCTGCCCCCCGGTAAACGGCGCCGGATCATAGGGATTTCCAAACGATGCCGCGGGGCCATAGCTCGGTGTCGCACACGTCGTGGTCCATTTCTCAAAATAATATCCCGTATCGGGGGTAGCCGTGGGGCCCGATGTGTTTCCTGTGCAGTTTGCCTGGGTTGCTGACCCGGTAATGGAACCGTTGGGACCGGCACTGAAATTGAAAACACCCTCCTGACAAAAGACCGCGTTCAACACCCGGTCACCGGCGCCCATGGTAAAAGTGGGATTGGCCACGGTGACATCGGCAATGCCGGCGGTGCTTCCCGTCCAGCGCACGAATTGCCATCCTGCATTGGACGTTGCCGTTGTGCTCAGGATCCCTGCTTCACCGAAACCGGTGGGACCGCAAAAAACGCCGGGACAGTTGATGGTGCCTGGGCCAACGACATTGCCACCGGCCGGTGCAGAAACAGTGACTGACAACTGATAAGTCGCGGCCTGAGAGATGCCGGCATAGCCAATAGTCAGCAGTATCACCGCCAGTGCTGTAAAAAGACGGCAATGGGCGCCACGACTGCTGTTTGTATTTTGTCTTGAACTGTTCATTTCAGCATCTCCCATGATGATCTCTGCCCTGTGACGCAAAAACCAAAAAGATCTATCCGCAATGCCCGTTAAAACCGCTTCTTGTAGCCGCTCTCAATGATCAGCCGCTCGTTGTCCGAGGTGTCCGTGTCGGCATTGGCAACGTACTGCCCGTAAACCGAATAGGCGTGGATCGACGTGCTGGCGGTTACGTCCAGGCTGCCGCCTGCGGCCACACCGGTGTGAACGACCAGGGAATACAGGTTGTCATAGCCCGGTTTGCCGGTATCGGTGCTCAGATTGACCCAATTGGCTGTGACGTTGTTGAACGTGGTGTTGGCCCCGCCGTCCACCCACTTGAATGTGGAATCCTTGATATTGGTATTCGATGTGGGGTTGCCGAGATCTTCAATCCATTGGAACGTCTGCATGGCCGTGGCCTCGGCCATGAAAAAATTCTGTTTGTACACGCGCTCGTTTCCCGCCATCTGGACTTCCATGATGGAGGTGTTGGTGGACGACGTGCCCACCAGGGTCAACAGCACCAACATGATCAGGGCCAGGATGATCACCGACCCGTCTTCGTTGGCCAGCAGCGACGGCGCATGGATGAAACGGTAACGATCGTGCCATAAACCCTTGAGGTGTCTTGTTCTCATAAGTGCCGTCCTAAAGTTGCGGTTTAACCGCTCTCATGATGGTAACCTTATTGATGCCGCGTTCGCGCGATGTCACCTTGACGGAGATCCGCTTGCAGTTGGGTCTCGGGGTGTCGAGTTCTACTTGATATTCGATGGTGTAACCGGCCGGCGCCGCGTCGGGATCCGGGAAAGTACCGGCGGAACTCAACTGTGGATCGCTGTAATTCAGGGACATCAGCCATTCGAGCCGGTCCTCCGCCCAGGACGATCCCTCGGAAACGTACTTGGCCTTGCCGTTGGTCTGGATGGCGGCAATCTGCATGGAAGCGATGGCCAACAAACCAACGGAAAGGATGCTAACAGCGATGAGGACCTCGATGAGCGAAAAGCCGGATTGCCTGTCCGTTTCCGGCAGGCGGCGGCGAAAGGCGCTGAATTGTGGTCTGATTGCTTTCATGGGTCTCCTCGACAGCGTCATCATCGGTTGCGGCATCCGATACGTCGGCTCAGCGTCCGGGTGCGATCGGTGACACCGGTGCCGCTTGTCGCCGTCATAGCGACTTGCACGGTCCGAATGTCCGCGAGCGTGGCGGTGGGCGCGTTGCTGGCATCCAGGTACGTAAACGAGAGGTTGGAAATATTTTCGGCGATGGTCTGCCACCGCACCGCCCCGGTGCTGTGAATCTGCAGTTCGTTCTGGCTGTTGATGCGAAAAGCGATGAGCTCGTTGTCGTTACCGTCGACGACCTGGTCGCCGTCCGAGTCCATCGACATGGCGAGATTGGAGCCGTCGGTGGTGGCCCCGTCCCCATCATACGGCGACGGCAGATTGGCCAGGAAGCCAAATTTTTTGGAATTCTGGGGATCGTAACCGGCCATGAAAACGGCTTTTTCGATCCGGTACATGCCGGCGCGCAGATTCTGCTGCATGTTGGCGGTTTCCTGCTCCACTACCCAGGAACGGGTCTGACTCCTGAACGTCGTAAAAATGGCGCTCATGACCAATAAAGAAATCACCATGGCCATCATGAGTTCGATGATGGTAAAGCCGCTGTCTTTTCTGGTCACAGTGGTGACGCGCGGTTTTATTTCCATTGGTTTCCCACCTTTTTTTGTAGTTTGATAACGGCTGCCGGGGTGAGCAAAACCTGATAGTGAACGTCTTTTTTCGCGTTGGTCAGGTATACAATGGCATCGGCCACCTGATCGGTGAGGCCGCGCTTATTGAAATTGATCACGGCAGCGGTATAGGTGGTAAGGTTGTCCGGTGCCAGAAACTGTACCCCCTTGCCGTAATCGGCCAGGGATACGGTTTTCAGGGTGTCCCCCGTGCTTGGAAAAGTCAGCGTATATTGCCCGGCACTGAAAGTGACACGGCAGGTGGTGCCTCGGCGGATGGCAGAAATCTTGGCCAGCTGCAGATTGCTGAACACATCTGTTGCCGCAGATTTGAGCTGCCACCGGGGCAACCAGCTGATAAACCCGGGTACAGCCACCCCCATAAGAATGGAAACAATGGCGATGGTCACCAACAACTCGATTAGCGTGAATCCTTTTTTGTTGCGCATGGTGCCTCTCCGATAAAAGTTCCGAAACAAACCTCTTCAAGTTGCATGCCATAAATCGTCGCGGACCCACCGGATGGCGTTTAGCGCGATGGGCATTGTTTACTTGAAACTCAACAGGCTGTTATTTTTAGTTTTTTTAATAGCTCCCGCCATTTTCAGCACACTGCCGCCGGCCATGGTAGACACCGGCAATCCAACACCCTCACACCGCAGCTATTAAAATATTTTATGGTCCATAAAAATGTTTAAGGCTTTTCTGGCATGCAATGTGCTCTGTATTCACCGCGAATCCCCTTCCGGGTGCCATTCGAATCACCCATCGGGTTTCTCCCGAAAACCGAACCGGAACCGCTGGCGCAGCCCTTTTGACCTTAGCGCCCGCCTCCCAAATCCGCTCCAGCGGGACAATCTCACCGTACAAATGTTTGACAGTCCCGCAAAAAATCTAAAATCACCACAGAGGACACAGAGAGCGCAGAGATAACTTACTAATTATTCAGAATATTCTCTGCGGCCCGCTGCGGTCTCTGTGGTTCAAAATCACTTTTTACCGATTCATCAAGGTTAACAGCGGAAACGACTCGATTGATGATTTTTGGTTATCGTTTTTCAATGCTCCAAAGGACATGGCCAATGCGGGCCGTTGCGGGAGGGGGTAAACCCCTCGCCCTACATTGTCATGGCCACGCCGGGCACGGTTTTCGTAGGGTGTGGGGTTTACCCCCGCCCAGGAAAGCGCAACATCGGCGACCTGTCCGCCGTAGCTCGCAGAGCGAAGGCGGAAGGCCGGGGTCCAGAAGTGCTTGAAACCACTGGATCCCGGATCTCGTTTCACTCGTCCGGGATGACGAAAAAGGAAAAATCCGGTTTTTTTAAACAATGGTGTCACGGTGAACACGGAGATTTTATAAATAAAATCAATAATTTTTGAGTTTCTCCGTGCCCTCCGTGCCTTCGTGGTGATTATGAGCCGTTTGCGAAACCATCAAAAACGACGTGGAGGACTCACCAATGATCGGCAACAGGGGCTTTACCCGTATTGAGATGCTGGCGGTGGCGGCCATCGTTTCCATTGTTACGTCGGCGGCGGTGCCCGAATACTTGAGCTGGCTGCCTCGCTGGCGGCTCAAATCCGCGGCCATCGATCTTTTCAGCAATCTGCAACTGGCAAAGGTCACCGCCATCCGGCGGGGGATCAGCTGCCGCGTCTTATACCGTCCGGGCGGCTACTGCATCAGTCTTGCCTCTTCGGGCGCGGTGCTCAAAACCGTGACGCTCGAAGATTACGGCAGCGGGGTTGCGTTCAGGGGACCACCGCCCACCTGCCGCACTTACAGCCGCTCGCAGATCACCTTCAATTCCAGGGGGCTCAGCAACGCCGGCTATGCCTATCTGAGCGCGGCAGACGCCGGTGTCCATTACCGAGTGGGGCCCACGACGGCGGGGGTGATCAAACTGCAAAAACTGGTCGGAAAGAAGTGGCGGTAGGTGTTGAAATGCACAAAAACCAGTGCATGCGTGCACAGAAAACAGTGCATGTCGCTTTTCAACTCAAGGATTAAACATGAGAAATGACTCTCGCTAAGACGCAAAGATCGCAGAGAAGGGATGGGAAAAACCTTTTCTTGGCGATCTTGGCGGCTTGGCGAGAGGCAATCGGGGTTCAGCGACCCAGCCGGTTCGGAGACAGAAAAGATGACTCTCGCAAAGAATGGATGGGAATAAAACCTTTTCTTGGCGATCTTGGCGGCTTGGCGAGAGAAAATTATCTGGTAACGTTACAAGGATGATACCGCATTTTTAAACACCTGGATACCGGGAGTGAGCTGACCGTCAGCGGCCGCAGGACGTTCTCGCCGGCGGAAGGCGTCGGGGTGGTTGGTCCAGTGGTTGTAGGCCTCCGGATGGGGCATCAGACCGAAAACGCGGCCCGTGGGATCGCAGATACCGGCGATGTCGTCTAAGGCCCCATTGGGATTTGAGGGAAACGCGCCCCCCGCCGGCGTGCCGTCGGCGGCAGCGTAGCGCAGCACCACCTGATTTTGGGCTGCTAAACGGCTCATGATATCGGGTGCGGCATAAAACTTACCCTCGCCGTGGCGCACGGGCAGCTCCAGCTGCGTCAGGCCTCGGGTAAACACACACGGGGATGCCGTGTTGACGGCCAGATTCACCCACTGGTTGCGGAAATTGCCACAGTCATTGTTGATCAAGGCGACGGACCGTACGCGGTAATCCCCGTCAAACCCCGGCAGCAGGCCCAAATTGACCAGGGTCTGAAACCCGTTGCAGATGCCGATGACCAGGTTTCCGCCCTCGACAAAGCGGATCATTTCATCACCGATGCGCGTTTTCATCCGAATCGCCTGAATCACGCCGGCACCGTGATCATCCCCCCAACTGAAACCGCCGCCGAAGACAAGGATCTTGAAATCGTCCAGGCAGACATCGCGGGAGATGAGGGCGTTGATGTGGACCCGCTCGGCGCTGGCCCCGGCCAGTTCAAGGGCATAGGCGGTTTCGGTGTCGCAGTTGAGGCCATACCCGGTGAGCACCAGGGATCGAACGCGTTTCATATCAACTCTCCAAAAGGTCGCTGCCAGGCGGTTTTCATGCACGCCAGCGCCAGGTCTATGATGGTCTTTCCCGCTGCGTCGGAAACGCTGAGATGCGGATTCGAGGTCACCTCACCGATGGCGGCCACAATGCCGCCGGCCATGGCGGCCTCGAAGGCGACCACGTTCTCCGGCGCCACGGTCACAATAAACCGGCCGGGTGTTTCGGAATAAAGCACGGCCATGGCGCTCAAGCCGGGCTCTGCGGGCACGTCCGCCAGCCGGAGGGTAAGACCCAGTCCGCCGGCCATGGCCACCATGGCGCCGTGAACGGCCAGCCCCCCGCGATAAATGCCGTGGACCGAGGCCGTAAGACCGGCAGCGATAACCCCGGCCACACGCCGGACCGTCGCGGTGGTTTCATCAAAACGAACCCGGGGCACGTTTCGGCCGACATGGCCAAAGTGCTGGTAAAGTTCTGAAGCGCCCAGTTCGTTTCGGGTGGTGCCCAGAATGTAGACCCGGTCACCGGCGGCCTTGGCATCCATAGTGACGCAGCGGCCCACATCAGCAACAATCCCCGTGGCACTGAACTGGAGCGTCGGCAGCGCAGACACTTTTTGGGTTTCGCCGTAGCGCCCGGGCAGGTTGCCGTCGACATACATGCTGTCCTTTCCCGAAAGCAGCGGGATGCCGTAGGCCAGGCAGCTGTCCTTGAGGGCCCGGCAAGAGCGCACCAACTGGGCCGCCTTGAATCGGCCGTCCGGGTTTTTCACCGCATCATACTGAATGCTGGGCCAGCAGAAATTGTCGACGCCGCCGATCTGTTCGGGGTCGGCGCCCACGGCGATGAGCCGGCGCAGGGCCTCGTCGATGGTGCAGGTGGTCATATGATAGGCATCGATGGCGGCGTAGTTGGGCAACAGTGCCTGGGAAAAAGCCAACCCCCGGGTTGACGGCAGCACCGGACGGATCACCGCGGCGTCTGAGGGGACGTCGCGCGCAGCCCCAACCAGCGGCTTGATGACGCTGGTCCCCTGGACCTCGTGATCGTACTGACGCGTAATCCACTCCTTGGAACAGATATTGGGGCGCGAGAGCATATCGAGCAGCAGGCGATCCATGTCACCGGGCGCGCCCATTACCGGCTCCACCATCCCCCGCAGTTCGGGCGATCGCCAATGGGCATCGAAAACCCACTGGGGAAACCCCTGGGTCAGAAAATCCATGTCCACGTAGGCACAGGTTTTTCCATGCCAGGTGATGTGCAGCTTGCCCGAATCGGTATACTCGCCGATCACGGTGCTCTCCACCGCATGGTGGCGCGAAAGCGCCATAAAGGCGTCCAGATCGTCGGGGTGGACGGCCACCGTCATACGCTCCTGCGACTCGCTCACCCAGATCTCCCATTGGTCCAGGCCGTCATACTTGAGCGGCACCTTCTCAAGATGAATGATGCACCCGTTGGAAAACCGCGCCGACTCACCCACGGACGAGGACAGGCCGCCGCCGCCGTTGTCGGTGATGAACCGGATAAGGCCACGGTCCCGGGCCTCTAACAGAAAATCGTGCATCTTCTTCTGGGTGTAAGGATCGCCGATCTGCACATGGCCGGCGGGCGTGTGCTCGGAAAAGGACTCCGACGAGGCCGTGACACCGTGAATGCCGTCTTTGCCCACACGGCCGCCGCACATGATCACCAGCTCACCGGGTGACGTGGCTTTTTCATCCGACGGGGCGCCGTCCACCGTTTTGGGCATGAGCCCCAGGGCCGTGACGAAGACCAGGCATTTCCCCATGTAGCCGGCATCGAACCACACCTGACCGTACGGCGTGGGGATGCCGCTCTTGTTGCCGCCGTCGCGGACGCCCTCGATCACCCCGTCCAGCAGCCGCCTCGGGTGCAGGTGGGGCTTGAGGTCCCCGGCGTAATCGGGATACCCCGTACAAAAACCGTAGCTGCCCATGATGAGCCGCGCGCCCTTGCCGGTACCCAGGGGGTCCCGGTACACCCCGACGATGCCGGTGATGGCGCCGCCGTAGGCCTCCATGTTGGATGGTGAGTTGTGGGTCTCGCCGGTGATGACGTAATGATGCGCGTCATCGAAGCGCCCGACCCCGGCATTGTCCCAGAGCACCGAAACCACCCAGTCCTTGCGGGCCTGCAATTCCAGCGTGGGTTTTTCGATAAAGGTCCTGAAAAGACTGTCGAGGGTTTCAGCTTCACCGGTCTCAAGATCCCGGTAGTGGAAAAGGCCCCGGAACGTATTGTGGTTGCAGTGGTCGCTGCGGGCCTGCGAGACGTACTCCATCTCCACGTCGGTGGGACCGGAAAGGCCGACGGCAGCTCGCGCGCCGGCCACCGCCGGGTCCTGAAAATAGGCCCGGATCACGGGAATATCGGCCGCGTGAAGGGCAAGGTTGCGCGCATCGCTGACGGCCTTCAGCGCGGCATCGCTGTCGACGGGGATGGTGGTCACCGTCGGCACATGATCCAGGATGACCTTTGGAATGACCATGCCGATGCCGGTGTCCGGCTCCCAGGAATCCGGGGTGAATACCCGCCACTGCTGGATGATACCGTTGGCCAGCAGCTCACCGGCGATGCGGTCCGCGTCCGCGCGGGTCAGGCCGCCGCCGGCGATGCAGTAGCGCTTGGAGGTATACACGGAAAGCCCGGAGGCAACGTCGTCGCCCAGCATGTCGTTGATGGCCTCGATGGCCGTGCTGCCGGCCGTATCCCGCACGCCGGGGCGATAACCGACCCAGATCATCAGGTCAAACGGCAGGCTCAGGGGTGTGTAGGCAGAGATCTGAGTGACCGGGTTGGTGAAAATGTCCCGCCGGATGATATCCAGTTGCGCATCGGTAAGATCCGCGTCGATGGTGAGCACATGAACGACGCGAACAGATGTGAGATCGATGCCGAAATAGGCCTTGGCCTTGGCGATGAGGCTGTTACCCTCCGCAGTCGGCAAGTCCGGTTTCAGTGTGATTTCAAGACGATGCGGCATAATTCATCCTGTCGGCAAACGTTGAGGTCAGTGGTGGTGGTGGCTCTGGCGGTCCGGGTGGCGCAGCGGCCGCGGCCGGTAGGCCGGCCGACACCGTCACGGATGGTTAGGATATTTAGCGAAAGGGACGGACGATTGCAAGGGTGGGAAGGCCAAAAAAGGCAACGGGTTACCGAATTATTGAGAATGCTCGATTCTCAACGGTAGAAAACCGATTGACGCTCGCCAAGACGCAAAGAACACCAAGAAAACCAAAGAGATTTCTCGCGCAGGGACGCTGAGACGCAGAGAAAAGCGCGTTGAGGATTAAAAGCGGAACAACCGTCCAGCAGTTCAAGGGCGATGGAATCGGGAGGTCCAATATTTTCAGGTTTTAATTCTATGTTCGCAGTTCTCAGCGCCCCAGCGCCTCTGCGCGAGATGATGGTTTTTAGGGTTACTGGCCGCAGGCCTGGGCGCAAAGGAAAGCGAACGTCCACCGTCGGCCGTGGTCTTGGCGAAGGCGGAAGGCCCGAGCATTTTTGAAACCGGAGGCGTAGCTCCGCTACGTCGAGGATTGGATGACACCCCGCAAAAGGCCGCGGGGCATCTCCCATCAAGGCATTCTGGCTATTTTAGTTCCGTTCGCCCACCCCGCGGCAAGCCGCAGGAATGGCACTCACACGCTGGTGCAAAAAGTGCGAGTACGCCGCCAGGGGCCAAAAGATGCCGTCTGCCGATGGGCACTAGTTGAAAAGCAGTCTGGTAATATCATTGTAAAACACAAAAACCATGAGCATCAGCAGGACGGCCATGCCCGCCTGCTGGGCGATCTCCCTGACCCGGATGCTCACCGGTCTTCCGCGGACGGCCTCAAAAAAGAAAAACATCAGGTGACCGCCGTCGAGCACGGGGATGGGCAACACGTTTAAAATGGCCAGATTGATGCTGATCAGGGCGGTAAAAAACAGCAGGTTCACCGCGCCTTCTTTTGCCTGCTGCCCGGCCATTTCGGCAATCATGATCGGCCCGCCGATGGTCTTGGTGGAGATGGCGCCCTGGATCAGCTTGACGATGCTGGTCACTGTCAGCGCAGTGACCTGATAGGTCTGCGAGACGCTGTGGGTAATCGCCTCGATGGGGTTGAGGCGCACGACCCGGATCTCGCCGGCGGAGCCGATGCCCAGCATATAACGGTCGATGTCTTCACCGAAAATATTCTTGGAAGGCTGGCGCGCGGGGGTGGCGGTCACCGCCACCGGGGCGTCGCCGCGCAATAAATCGATCTCCAGCGTTCGACCGCCACTCTCTGAAATGAGCCGCGCCATCTCATCCCACTGATCCACGCGGGTGCCGTTGATGGCGGTGATCCGGTCACCGGGGCGAATGCCGGCCATGGCCGCCGGCGTCCCGTCTGCCACCCGCCCGATAACGGGCTCCAGCACATGGAGGCCCACGACTTGAAAAATCCCGTAAAAGATCAGGAAAGCCAGCACGACATTGGAAAACGGTCCGGCCGCCACGATGCAGATACGCTGAAAGACGCTCTTATGGGTAAACGAGTAGGGTAAATCAGCCGGATCGATATCGCTGTCGGGATCCTCCCCCACCATTTTCACGTAGCCCCCCAGCGGAATGGCGCTGAGCCGGTAATCGGTACGCCCGATGGTTTTTCCGGCGATCCGCGGGCCAAAACCCAGGGAAAACTTTTCGACCCCCACGCCAAAAAGCCGGGCAACCAGAAAATGTCCCAGTTCGTGAGCGAAGATCAACACGCCCAGTACGAGCACGAATGCAATGATGCTGATTCCCACCTTGTCTCCCAACACCGGGCATCAATATGTCCCGGCAATCAGTCCGAAATTTTATATGAAACTCAAGTTTGACAAACTCGTAAAAAGCAATTTTCTCGCAAAGGCGCCAAGATCGCCAAGAAACAAAATTATACGCTTATGCAGAAAGCGCCAGTGGGTCTTTTCCCAAAATGCCGTTGAACCAGTCACGGAGGACACGGAGATTTTACAAACAAAAAACAACTACTTTTGATTTTCTCCGTACCCTCCGTGACTGGTGATCCCAATGTCATCGGGGCCACCGGTCTTTGACGCTAAACTGAAGCTTCATAGAGAAGCAGAATAAATTACTTACATCAATGCGTTAGCTTTGCGATCTTTGCGGCTTTGCGAGAGCTCCCGACTTTTTTACCTGGCCATCAATTATTCCCGGCTTATCAGTTTACCCCGACGCCCGGCCGTTGATGCCTACCGGCGCCGGAGCGATAACGCCAACTATAACCATTGGTGTAGCGTTTTTCAAATACCCAGGCTGGAAATCCAGCCGGCGGCCGCCTGCCGTGCCCACGCATCGGCCGCGACAACGGCCTCGAGCGTTACGGGGCCCGCCGCCGGAAACTGGTCCAGCGTCTGTCTGATGACCCGGGGAATGTCGACAAATTCAATACGCGCGCCGAGAAACGCCTCGACCGCCACCTCATTGGCTGCGTTGAGAACAGCCGGCCACGTGCCGCCGGCGTTGATGGCCTCGAACGCCATGGCCAGGCAAGGAAACTTCCCAAAATCGGGGGCCTCAAACTGCAGCTGGGCCAGGTCGATGAAATCCGGCGCAGGCACCCCGATGGGCAGCCGCTCGGGATGACTCAGTGCGTAGGCGATCGCGCCCTTCATGTCGGGGGCGCCCATCTGCGCCAGCACGCTGCCGTCCCGGTAGACCACCATGGAATGGACTATGGATTGGGGATGCACCAGCACGGAAATCTGGTCCAACGAAACGCCGAACAGGTGTTTGGCCTCGATCACTTCGAGCCCCTTGTTCATCATTGTCGCCGAATCGATGGTGATTTTTCGACCCATGGCCCAGTTGGGATGGCGTAGTGCATCGGCCAGGGTAATGCGCGGGAAATCCGACAGCGGCCAGGTGCGAAACGGTCCCCCCGATCCGGTGAGCAGCAGCCGGGCCACGTCCTGGCGCCGGTTGCCCGCCAGGCACTGGAAGATGGCACTGTGTTCGCTGTCCACCGGCACGATGGCCGCACCGTGCTTTAGGGCCAGCGGTATCACCAGCTCTCCGGCCATCACCAGGGTTTCCTTGTTGGCCAGCGCCACGGTCTTGCCCGCTTCGATGGCGGCAATGGTGGGCATGAGCCCGGCAGCACCCACCACGGCCGTCACCACGGTGTCCACACCGTCAGCGGCAGCTGCCTGGCAACAACCGTCGATGCCGATGAGCAATTCGGTGCGGACCCCTGCCGGCAGTTGCTTGCGCAGCGCGGCGGTGTGGTCCGCATCACCCATGACGGCCACCTCCGGCGCAAATTCAACGATCTGGGCGGCCAGGGCGGCGGTGCTGGTGTTGGCGCTCAGGGCCCGAACGCGAAACCGTTCTGGAAAGCGCCGCACGATTTCCAGGGCATTGGTACCGATGGAGCCCGTAGATCCTAATATGGCGAGATGTTTCATGTTATCGTGCCGTCAGGAGCGGTGGTGCGTAAGATGCCCGCTTTCAGTTTGATTGCTTTGTAAAAAAACCGAAATCACCACGGAGTCACGGAGCACACGGAGAAAACAAAGCAGTAGTTGTTGATTACAAAATCTCCGTGTCCTCCGTGACTCTGTGGTTCAAATTACTTTTTGCGGACTATAAGTCGGTTATTGCAAGAATACGCGAAAGGCGTAGGCCACCGGCACCGCGAACAGCAGCGCGTCGATGCGGTCCAGGAGCCCACCGTGCCCGGGCATGATGCTGCCGGAATCCTTGACGCCGTGGGTGCGTTTGATGACCGATTCGAAAAGATCCCCCAGGGGCCCTGCAATCCCGATCCCGATGATGCACAAAAGGCATCCTGCCAGCGGAAACCGGTTGAGAAAAAGGGCCCAGAACACACATCCCACCAGAAAACAGGCGGTGAGACCGCCGGCCGAGCCTTCCAGTGTTTTGCCAGGACTGACGGCCGGCCATAATTTTCGTCGCCCCCACCGGGTGCCGGCGAAATAGGCGGCCACGTCGTTGGCAAAAACAATGCAGAGAATGAAAAAAATCCATGCGATCCCGTCGGCCATTCCCCGGATGAGCACAATGAGCCCCAGCGGTACTGAAATATAGCACACGCCCAGAAAATAGTGGGGCACTGCGTTGAAGACGGTGGCTTTCGATGGATAGCAGGCGATCGTCACGGCGCCGAACCCCACCAGGAACAGTGCACTCGCCGCCATCAGGGCGGGCGCGCTTCCCAGCAGGGCACTGAGCAGCATCACCGGAACGCTCAACAGGGCCAGGGCCGCAAGTCCCCGCTCGGAGGCCGCGGCGCCGTCACCCCCGACCATGCGTAGATATTCCCACATGGCGATGAGGCCGGCGAGGGCCACAAATGCCGTAAACCACGGGCCGCCAACCACGATGAAACCGATAAGGACCGGCAGGGGGATAAGGGCGCTGATGATGCGTGTCGTATGCATGGCGTTATAATAAGCGCTTTTTTAATCACCACGAAGCACACGAAGCACACGAAGTTTTTTTATAACCGTTTACGCTTCTCTAATAAGCGCCAGTTATGGCCATTTCGGTTCAGAAGTTTTTCTTCGTGGCCTTCGTGTACTTCGTGGTAAATGATTCATTGACAAGAATCGGTCTTCGACCCATCCGTGGATGGCCGCTAACGGACAGCGCCGAACCGCCGGTCCCTGGCGGCATATGCCTTGATAATGGCCGTAAATTCGGCCTCGGAAAAATCGGGCCAGAGCGTTTCGGTGATGAAGAGTTCCGAGTAGGCGATCTGCCACAGCAGGAAATTGCTGATTCGCTGCTCGCCGCTGGTGCGAATGAGCAGATCCGGGTCCGGGATACCGGCCATACTCAGGTGCCGGGAGACGTCCTCGGCGGTGATCGCTTCCGGGTTCAGTTCTCCTGCAGCCACGCGCCTGGCGATGGCCTGCACGGCGGCGGTGATCTCAGCCCGCCCTCCGTAACTGAGCGCCAGCGTCATGGTGAGGCGGGTGTTGTGGCGGGTGGCGGCAATGGCAAGCGCCAGCTTTTCGCGCACCCCGTCAGGCAGGCGATGCAACTCACCGATGGCATTGAGGCGGATCTGCTGCTGCTGCAGTTCGGGCAGTTCATTTTCGAGAAACCGGCCAAGCAGCACCATCAGGGCCGTCACCTCGGCCTTGGGCCGTTGCCAGTTTTCGGTAGAAAACGCATAGAGCGTCAGGTAGGGAATACCCAACGTGCCGCAGGCGCGCGCGATGAGGCGGACCGTTTCCACGCCCCGCTCGTGTCCTTTGACGCGGTTGAGCAGTTTCTTTTTGGCCCACCGACCGTTGCCATCCATGATGATGGCCACATGGACCGGTAGCGCATCGCCGGCATGCGCGTCGGCTGCATTAGAACTCAAGAATTTCCTTCTCTTTGGCCTTGGTGAGATCATCAATGGCTTTGATGAACTCATCGGTCGTCTCCTGAACCCGATCCTGGCCTTTGAAGGCGTCGTCTTCGGAAATGTCGCCGTCTTTTTTCGCCATCTTCAGCAGCTCATTGCTGTCGCGCCGGATATTGCGAACCGCAACTTTATGCTCTTCGCCGATCTTATAAACCACCTTGACCAGATCTTTTCGCCGGGCCTCCGTGAGCGGAGGAATTGCGAGACGAATCAGCTTGCCGTCGTTGGAAGGCGTCAGGCCCAGGTCAGATTTGAGAATGGCCTTCTCGATTTCCTTGAGCACCGACGTATCCCAGGGCTGGATGGTAATGAGCCGGCTTTCCGGCACACTCAGGGAGGCCATCTGGTTGAGCGGAGTGTAGGTCCCGTAGTAATCGACACGGACGCCGTCAAGCAGGCTGAGGGAAGCGCGTCCGGTGCGTACCCGGCTCAGTTCGACTTTCATCGCCTCGGTGGTTTTGGCCATCCGTTCCCTGGTTTCCTTGATCGTGGATTCAATCATGTCAGCCACCTCCGGTTTCGAAAATGCTCAGGCCTTCCGCCGTCGCCAAGACCAAGGCTATGGCGGACAAGTGCTCTGAACCAAAATCTACCATTTCTGGACGGGCACTATGGCGCTCCCAGCCCATGATCACGCGTTGGAGATTCTCGTACCGATAGTTTCTCCGCAGACGACCCGGCGGATGTTGCCCTCCGTTTTGAGATTGAACACCGCCAGCGGCAGAGAGTTATCCATGGCCAGTGATATGGCCGTCATGTCCATAACCTTGAGTTGACGCTCGATGACCTCCATGTAGGTGATCTTTTTCACAAACCGGGCATCCGGATTCTTTTCCGGGTCCGAATCGAAAAGGCCATCCACTTTGGTTGCTTTGAGCAGGATTTCCGCGTGGATTTCCTGCGCCCGCAGCACGGCCGCCGTATCAGTGGTAAAGTAGGGGTTGCCCGTACCGGCCGCAAAAATGACCACACGGTTTTTTTCAAGATGGCGCACCGCCCGCCGGAGAATGTAGGGTTCGGCCACCTCGTGCATGGAGATGGCCGACTGGACGCGGGTCTGGGTCCCCTTTTTTTCAAGGGCATCCTGCAAGGCGAGACTGTTGATCACTGTGGCCAGCATTCCCATATGGTCGGCGGATGCCCGGTCCATGTCATAGCTGCTGGCGGCAATACCGCGAAAGATATTGCCGCCCCCGACCACGATGGCGACTTGAACACCCATCTGCACCACCGAACGCACCTCTTCGGCAACAGTCTTGATGACATCGGGTTTGATACCGAACCCCTGGTCCCCCATGAGGGCTTCGCCGCTGAGTTTGAGCAAAATGCGTTTGTATTGTGGCCGATTCAAAGGCTATTCTCCCAGCTGAAAACGGACAAAGCGCTTGATGACGATGTTCTCCCCGATCTTGGCAATCATCTGATTGAGCAAATCGGCAATGGTCAGGGTGTTATCGCGCACGTACGCCTGGTTCATCAGGCAGCTGTCCTTGTAGTACTTCTGGATTTTGCCTTCGACGATTTTTTCGATCATCTTTTCGGGTTTTCCAAGCTCCAAAGCCTGCGCCCGATAGATCGCCCGTTCCCGGTTGATCACCTCTTCAGGCACATCCGCCTCACGGATGCCAACCGGGTTGATGGCGGCAATGTGCATGGCCAGATTCCTGGCAAATTCCTGGAAGTCTTCGTTTTTGGCCACGAAATCGGTCTCGCAGTTGACTTCCACCATGACGCCGAGTTTGCCGCCCATGTGGATGTAGGACTGGATCACGCCTTCGGACAAGGCTCTTCCGGCGCGTTTGGCTGCCGTGGCAAGGCCCTTCTTGCGGAGAAAATCGGTCGCCTTTTCGATATCCCCGGCGCATTCTTTCAGCGCCTCTTTGCAATCCATCATTCCGGCTCCGGTTTTCTCCCGGAGCTCTTTAACCAGTGAAGCAGTGATGTCTGCCATTATCTTTTTCTCCCGTGATTGCTTACAGTTTAATGCGCGTCAGTGGCTTCCGCAGCATCGACGCTTCCTCTTTTGATGATTTCCACCACGGGGCCGTCGCTCCCGTCGGAGATTACCTTTCGCTCGCCCGGCTTCAGCTCTGAGCTCACCGAAGCGATCTCGGTTGGCTCCTCGATGTCTTCCTTATCGACTTCCGCCTGCCGCTTTTCTTCGTAGCGCGCGGCGCCTGCGATACAGGCGTCGGCAATCCGTGACGTGATCAGCCGGATGGAACGGATGGCGTCGTCGTTTCCGGGGATGATGTAATCGATGTCTTCAGGATCGCAGTTGGTGTCGACGATGGCCACGATGGGAATCCCCAACCGGCGGCCTTCCCTTACGGCAATGGTCTCATTTTTGGGATCAACGATGAACATGGCCCCGGGCAATTTGGTCATATTTTTGATGCCGCCCAGGGTGGCGTCCAATTTGCCCCGCTCTTTGGCCAGCTTGAGGCGTTCCTTTTTGGGAAACAAGTTGATCGAGCCGTCAACCTCTATTTCATTGAGATAATTGAGCCGGTCGATGCTCTGCTTGATGGTCTGGAAATTGGTCATCATCCCGCCAAGCCAGCGGTTGTGGACATAATACATTTCGCACCGGTTGGCCTCTTCGTAGATGGATTCGCGCGCCTGTTTCTTGGTGCCGACAAACAGTACGGATTTACCTCTGCTGACGGTATCCGTGATGAAGTCGTAGGCGGAGCGGAACATCCGGACGGTTTTTTGAAGATCGAGGATGTAGATGCCGTTACGCGCACCGAAAATATAGGGTTTCATTTTCGGGTTCCAGCGTTTGGTCTGGTGACCGAAATGGACGCCCGCTTCCAAAAGTTCCTTCATCGTAATCTGAGCCATTGTACTAATCCTTTCTAAACGGTGGTTGGACGTGCGCTCTCATCATCCCCGCCATCCGATCCCGCCATAGTCGGGACACCGGGATGCGGGTCAAAGAGCGTGCGAGTTAAAAACGAGTTTAGGTACCAAAAAACCCCTCAGGTAGCAACTGATTTTTTTACAGTATTAATCGCAATACTTATAGCTCAGTGATGTTGAACCACGGAGTCACGGAGGACACGGAGATTTGTTAATCAAATTTGATGGATCCGTAAAAGCACAAAAAGCCGTCACTCCGGCGACCTGTCCGCCACAGCGTAGCGACGGTGGAAGGCCGGGGTCCAGAACTACCTGAAATCACTGGATCCCGGCCTCGGCCGGGATGACTGAAAGAGGAAAGATCCGACTTTTTATCGGTTCATCAAAATTTACTGCTTTTGAGTTTCTCCGTGTTCTCCGTGACTCGGTGGTGATATCATTTGTGTTTTCCATTCACAGCTCATCCGATTCCCTACTCTGCCGGCGTCGATGCCACCTTGAGGCGCAACACCCGGTCATGGCCGGCATAATCGGCCAGGCACCGGATACTTTCGAATCCGCCGGCAGCGGCGGCCAGCGCTTCAAGATCGCGGCGCTGGCGATATCCCATTTCCAAGAAAAGGTAGCCGCCGGGCAGGATGCAGCGCCGAGCATCTTCCAGAATAAACCGGTAGGCATCAAGCCCGTCCTCACCACCGCACAGGGCAACGGCAGGCTCGTGAACGCACACCTCCGGATCCAGCCCCGCCCACTCATCGGCCCGGATATACGGCGGATTGGAAACGATGACTTGAAACATCGGCCGGCGGCCGGTGACCGCCGAGAGCCAGTCGCCCTGGAAAAAGTCGATGTTCTGCGCAACGCCGTGACGCCGCGCATTGTCTCTGGCCACTTCGAGCGCCGCCAGGCTCCGGTCCATGGCTACAAACCGATTCGCCGGCCGTTCACTGGCCAGCGCCACCGTAATGGCGCCGGAGCCGGTCCCAAGATCCAGAATGCGCCTTCGCCCGCCCTCGCCCGTTTCCGGCAACACCTCCAGAACGGCCTCTACCAGCCGCTCGGTATCGGGCCTGGGGATGAGCACATCGGGGGTGACCCGAAGCTCGAGCCCCCAAAATTCCCTGGCGCCGGTGATATACGACACCGGCTCCCGGTTCATGCGTCGGCCAAGCAGCGCTTTGAATCGCCCGCGCTCGTCCGGGGTGAGCGGCAGATCCGGATCGGTATACAGACGTATGCGCGGGACATTCAAGCTATGGGCAAGGAGAATTTCGGCAGTGAGCCGCGGGCTGTCAATATTGCCGGCGGCAAAAAAGTCCGCGGCCCATGCAAGCAGGCGCCGAACGGTCAACGCGGCGGCGGCGTCAGGAAATGTCGGCATCTCCCAGCGCCTTTGCCTGGAAGGCAGTGATCACCTCATCCAGCAGTTCGGTCATGTCCCCCTCCATAATGGCATCGAGCTTGTAGAGGGTCAGTCCGATACGATGGTCGGTCACCCTGCCCTGAGGGAAATTGTAAGTGCGGATCCGCCCGCTCCGGTCACCGGAGCCGATCTGGTTTTTGCGCTCCGCGGAGCGTTTGTCGTTTTGCTCCTGAATCATGGCGTCCAGCAGTCGGGAGCGGAGCACCTTCAGGGCCTTGGCCTTGTTCTTGTGCTGTGACTTTTCGTCCTGGCAGATCACCACGAGACCGGACGGCAGATGGGTAACCCGCACGGCCGAGTCGGTGGTGTTGACGCTCTGACCGCCGGGACCCGATGATCGGAAGACATCGAATTTCAAATCATTGGGGTCGATCTCGAAATCCACTTCTTCGGCTTCCGGCAGCACCGCCACGGTAACGGCAGAGGTATGAATGCGGCCCTGCGCCTCGGTGGCGGGAACCCGCTGCACCCGATGCGTGCCGCTTTCGAATTTGAGCCGGCTGTAGGCGCCTTTTCCGCCGATCAGCGCAATGATTTCCTTAAGGCCGCCGCTGCCGGTGGCATGAAAGGTGAGCGGTTCCACCTTCCAATCCAACTGCTCCGCGTAACGACTGTACATACGGAAAAGATCGGCGGAAAACAGGGCAGCCTCGTCGCCGCCGGTACCGGCGCGGATTTCAAGGATGACGTTCTTATGATCGAGGGGATCCTTGGGAATCAGCAGCTTTCGCAGCGCATCGTCGAGCCGCTCCAGATCGACAGTCAGCAGATCGACTTCCTCCCTGGCCAGTTCTTTGATCTCGGCATCGCCGTCTTTGAGCAGCTCGCGGCTGCTTTCCAGATCGTCCTGGATTTTGCGGTAGTCACGATATACGGCGACGATTTTGGCCAACTCCGAGTGTTCCCGACTGAGACGCTCATAGCGTTCCCGGTCCTGGAAAACATCCGGCACACTCAGCTCCCGCTCAATGTCGTCGAACCGGGACTCAATACCGTCGAGCTTATCTCTCATGGGAATGCGCTCCGCAGGGGGCCACGCTCACCCCCATCGGTCCATCCGGCATACCGACACCAGATCGATCTCTCGATAGGCGTTCGCCACGGGTCAGGGGTGGGGCCGCGGCGCGGCCCCAGAATCCAAAAGTGTCCGGGAATGCAGGGTGCGGGGTGTCGTCCCGGTGGGCGATTGGCGATGGGGAAAAAAGAAGGCCTTGGCTAATTGGTTTCCGGCTGATTCTGGAACTTTTCGTATTTTTTCCGGAACCGTTCGATCCGCCCGGCAGTATCGATCAGTTTCTGTTTACCCGTAAAAAACGGATGGCACTGGGAACAAATTTCCACCCGGATATCCGATTTGGTCGACCCGGCTGAAAACGTGGCGCCACAGGCACACGAAATGGTGGTTTCCGCGTAGTTCGGATGCGTATTGACCTTCATTGGTGCAACCCCTTGTAATTTTATGGTTTAATGTTCAACACCCATGATCTCAAGCATTCATGGAATTTAAGAAATCCTGATTATCGGTTGTTCCGTTCATTTTATCAAGTAAAAATTCCATGGCATCGGATGGATTCAAGGAGCTGAGGAGTTTTCTGAGAATCCAGATACGGTTCAAGGTCGCCTCCGGCAGCAGGAGTTCTTCCTTGCGCGTGCCGGATTTGTTGATGTCGATGGCCGGGAAAATCCGTTTGTCCGACAGACGGCGATCCAGTTGGATTTCCATATTGCCGGTACCTTTGAATTCCTCGAAAATCACTTCGTCCATGCGGCTGCCGGTATCGATGAGCGCGGTTGCGATAATGGTCAGGCTGCCGCCCTCTTCGATATTTCGGGCGGCACCGAAAAAGCGTTTGGGCCGCTGCAGCGCGTTGGAATCCACACCACCGGAAAGGATCTTGCCACTGGGCGGCATGACGCTGTTGTAGGCCCGGGCAAGACGGGTGATGCTGTCAAGGAGGATCACCACGTCCTTTTTGTGCTCCACCAGGCGCTTGGCCTTTTCGATGACCATTTCGGCGACCTGCACGTGGCGCTCAGCGGGCTCGTCAAACGTGGAACTGATGACCTCGCCCTTTACCGAGCGCTGCATATCGGTGACTTCCTCGGGCCGTTCGTCGATCAGCAGGACAAAGAGCATGAGGTTTTTATGATTGGCCGTGAGGCTGTTGGCGATGGCCTGGAGCAGCATGGTCTTTCCGGATCGGGGCGGCGACACGATCAGCCCCCGCTGGCCGAAACCGATGGGCGTGAGCAGATCCATGATGCGCATGGGGTAGGTGTCGGCAGCCGTCTCCAGGAGGACCTTTCGGTTCGGATAGAGGGGGGTGAGGTTGTCGAAAAGGATTTTGTCCCGGGATTCCTCCGGGTCCTCGAAATTGACGGCTTCCACCTTGAGCAGGGCGAAATAGCGCTCCGTCTCTTTGGGCTGACGGATCTGACCGGACACGGTATCGCCGGTTCGCAGATTGAACCGACGGATTTGTGACGGCGACACGTAAATATCGTCAGGACCCGGCAGATAATTGCAATCCGGGGCACGCAGAAATCCAAACCCATCGGGCAGAATCTCCAGGGTGCCTTCCCCATAAATGAGTCCATTTTTCTCGATCTGCGCTTGAAGCAGTGAAAAAATCAGCTCCTGCTTGCGCATTCCTGCGGCACCCTCGACCTTGAACTTGCGTGCCAGCTGGGTGAGCTCATTGATCTTCATCTCTTTGAGTTCGGTGATGTTCATGGGATCCATCCCTTTTATTGAATTTTGTTCGATCGGTCTGATCAAGCCGCCTTCGGAAGGTCACGCGCGAACCATGGCCGTCGTTCAGTTGACACGGCAGTCACCAGGGGTCAGCGGGCGGCGGCAATGTGAATATATGTGCCTTGGATCGAGAAAAGTACCTGATGGTTATAGAAACGTCATCTCATATATGTGGACACAGGGAACGGGGCCGTTCGGGTTCAATCTGTGGAAGCTGAAACGATTGTGTTGCAGATGGTTATCGGGTATTACTCCAATCGGCAGGCCCAAAGGTTATTAAGATTAAGGTGATCCACACCTATACCAGGTAATATTTAATGTCAAGCATTTCACCCGGTCATGGTTTCTGTTAACAATCGCCTGGCCACGGCGATGGCCGGAATGCCCCGAACCTATCTCGTCGGCGGCACGGTCCGAGACCTTCTCCTGGGACGCCCGGCAGCGGATCATGATATCGCCACGGGGCTGGATCCGGCAGGCCTTGCCGCTGAAATGGCCCGGCGAACCGGCGGCCGGGTTGTCGTGTTCAAAAAAGCTGATTTCGCAGTCTATCGTGTGGTGAGCCCCCAGGATGGTGTTTTTGATATATCCGCCATCTATGGTCAATCGCTTGAGACTGACCTTGGCAACCGAGACTTCACTATCAATGCAATGGCGCTGGAGCCGGTGGCAGGGCGGATCATCGACCCTCTGGGCGGCGAAAAAGACTTGCGTGCGGGTCGCATCCATATCGCCTCGCCCCGAGTGTTTGCAAAGGACCCCGCCCGCCTGCTGAGGGCTTTTCGTCTCAGTGCAGAATTTGATTTCGCGCTTTCCAGCGCCACCCGTGAAGCGGTTCTCTCCCATGCCGCGCGCATCGTCGACGTCCCGGGGGAGCGGATCCGCCAGGAATTATTAAAACTGCTAAAAACCCCCCGCGCCGCCGAACGCCTCCAATCCATGGCAGAAACCGGCCTTCTCGAGCACCTCATCCCCCAATGGCGCGAAATGGCCGGTTGTCAGGTATCGCAGCAATCAACCACATCGGCGAGCGCGCTTGCCCTGGACACGGTGGCGGCTCTGGAATCCGGCGACCTGACGATAGCGCTGGGTCCTTACCCCGAGGCCGGGCCCCCGGACCCGCCGGCAGGGTTGATAAAACTCGGGGCGCTGCTGGCTGACATCGGCCGGCCAGCGGTCAGGCGCCTGAAAAAAATCGGACGGTGGGACGACCCTGCGGTTGTGCCGCGCACCCTCATCGCGGCAGACGCCCTCATGCACCGCTTCCGGCTCTCACGCCGGGAGCGAGCCGTTGTGGACGTGCTGATAAAAACGCTGCACCGGCCCTCGGCGCTGGCTGCCGCCGAGCGCGCCGGCAAACCGAGCGCCCTGGCGGCGACGCGGTTTTTCATGGCCGCCGGGGACCTGGTACCCGCCGCGTTGGCGTTGGCGTTGGCCCGCCGGCGCTGTCTCGCCCGAGACACCGATAGTTTTGAAACGTGCCTCAGATCCCTGCTGAACACTTACGAAACCGGATACCGCATCCGTCTGCGGCAACCGCCCCTGCTGAGCGGGAACAGACTTTTGGCGGCCCTCGATTTGCCGCCGGGTCCCGCTGTCGGCCGCCTGTTGTCGATCCTGCGCCGGCACCAACTGGCCGGGGCCATTGCCTCGCCGGAGGCGGCCCTGTCGATGGCCCGAAGCATCTGCGATACCCCGCTTATCCAGAATGCTCCAGTGACGCAGTAAACCCCACAGTTCAAGAATCAACGGATCGATCCACTATGTTGTTGTGGGATGAAGCCGTTGTCGGCGGTAAACCATCCAAAAAAGAATATTTCTCGCGCAGAGGCGCGGAGACGCAGAGAACTGCGGGAAATTGAATTGCGCGAGTGCTTTTCCCTGCACCTCCGCGCCTCTGCGCCTCTGCGCGAGATATGGATTATTAAATCTCCGTGTCCTCCTTGAACTCCGTGGTGATCGAAAGGTCATCGGGTACACTGGGCTTTAGCGCTATACTGAAACTTCATAGGGAACCTGAAAAAAAATGCCCTGCCGGCATACGACCGGCAGGGCATTCAAACATCCTATTATGGATGGATACTGCTATTTTTTGAGCGCATCCAGGGCCTTAAAAATCTGGTCCCGAATCCCGTCTACCTTGCCTACCCCAAGAATGCGAATGTATTTCGGAGCGCCGCTTTTTCCGGATGCGCCCCACTTCTTGTAATAGCCGACCAGCGGCTCGGTCTGCTCATGGTAGACGTCCAGACGTTTTTTCACGGTGGCTTCCTGATCGTCCTCACGCTGGATCAGGGGCTCACCGGTCACATCGTCTTTTCCCTCGACCTTGGGCGGGTTGAAAACCAGGTGATAGGTGCGGCCGCTGGCCAGGTGGACCCGACGCCCGCTCATGCGCGTGATGATTTCCTGATCGGGGACATCGATTTCCACGACGGCCTCAATGGGAACGCCCGCTTCTTTCATGGCATCTGCCTGGGGGATGGTACGGGGAAATCCGTCGAACAAAAACCCCTTGGCGCAATCGGGCTGCTTAATGCGTTCTTTCACCAAACCGATGATGATTTCATCAGAAACCAGACCGCCGGAATCCATGACAACTTTTGCTTTCAGGCCCAGCTCGGTGCCGGCTTTTACCGCAGCACGGAGCATGTCTCCAGTGGAAATCTGAGGAATCTGGTACCGCTCTTTGATGTAATTGGCCTGAGTCCCCTTGCCTGCCCCCGGGCCGCCCAACAGAATTAAACGCATCGCAAACCTCCTTTTTGTATGTTAAATGAGTCGGGTGTTTCCAAGCCGCCCCTGAATGGTGGAAAGAAGATATGACGCAAATGACCCGGGGGTGTCAAGCACTTAGCGCGAGTGTCCGTCCACAGAGGGCATCTTTTGGCCCCCGGCGGCGTTCTCGCACTTTTTGCACTCCTCGGAATAGGAAAACTATGCCTGCGGGTGCAAAAATGCTCGGGCCTTGCCGGGAACCAAAATCTACCCCCTGTGGATGGACACTATGTTACAACCGCAGCGGGCATTTTTGCCTTGGGAACCCTGCACTTCACTAAATCTGGATCCCGGCTTTCGCCTGGATGACAGGAAAGAAGAAATTCGACTTTTTCCGGGGCCATCAAGAATGGGCTTGAAAAGCGCTTGCTATTTTGTTACAGATGCAGTTTCATTTTTCATGAGTCAAATACCGTCGCCGACAATGGTGATGAGACAAAGGGGGCGAGGCACTTGAAGGAAATCGAAGTCCGGGTGATCGATAACGATCTTGAAAAAGCGATGCGCATTCTGAAAAAGAAAATTCAGAACGACGGCCTTTTCAAACGGCTCAAGCTTAAGAAAAGCTACGAAAAACCAAGCGAATTCAAACGACGCAAACAGCGTGAAGCCCTTAGACGGCAGCGCATTGCAGCAGCAAAAGCCGCGCGCTACCGTTAATCGCGCATGGATACCTTTGAGGGCCCGGCAGAACCACCATCTGCCGGGTCTTTTATTGCCATGGATCATCCCACCGCCACCGCCTACCGCGAATGCTTGGCCACGATGTTCGGCCTGCAACGCTTCGGCATCAAGCTCGGTCTACGCACCATCGGCGCCATACTGGATGGCCTGGGTGCCCCGCACCAGCATTTCAAGTGTATCCACATCGCCGGAACCAACGGCAAGGGATCCGTGGCCGCCATGCTCGCACAGATCCTCCAGCAGGCCGGCTACCGGGTCGGCCTCTACACCTCTCCGCACCTGGTCAGGTTCAACGAACGCATCCGCATCGACGGCGTACCCATCTCCGATGACGATGTGCTGGATGCCTACACGGCCATCCGCCGGATCGATCTGCCGGAGCGCCAGCCCACCTTCTTCGAATTCACGACAGCGATGGCCCTGACCGCTTTTCAACGCCATGATGTCCAGTGGGCGGTGATCGAAACCGGCATGGGGGGACGGCTGGATGCCACCAACGTTATCCACCCGCAGCTTTCGGTGATCACAAACATTTCGCTGGAGCACCGGGAATATCTCGGCAGCCGCCTGGCCGACATCGCTTTTGAAAAGGCAGGGATTATCAAACCCGGAGTCCCTGTAGTGACCGGCGCGAGCCAGCGGGTGGTGAGAGATACCCTCCAGGCGCAAGCCGATGCACGCCGCGCGCCCCTCTACCGCCTGGGCGCAGATTTCAAGGTCAGAAAAGCCCCGGGACAGGCCGTTCATTTCTACGGCCGCACAAATGTGTGGCGGCATGTGCCCCTGGCGCTGTTTGGTGCTCACCAGCGGGCCAACGCCGCGCTGGCGCTGGCCGGATGCGAAGTACTGATGGCGGCCGGCGCCGTCGATCTGGACGTTGCGGCCATCCACCGCGGTATGGCAGCGACCCGGTGGCCCGGACGTCTTGAAATCGTATCTGAAAAGCCAATGATCCTGCTGGACGGCGCGCACAACCTGGCAGCGGTCGCCAAATTAGCGGCGTTTATCGACGATGCCCTCAAAGGACGCGCGCTCACACTGGTGGTGGGGATCCTGGACGACAAGCCCTATCGGCAGATGCTTTCAATCCTGGCCCCCCGGTGTTCGCACGTCATCGTGACACGGCCGGTCATCAATCGGGCGCTGCCGCCCGAAACACTTCGGGACGTGGCGGCGCCACTGTGCCCCCGTGTCACGGTAGTGCCCACCGTGGGAGAGGCCGTGGTGCTTGCAAAAACCACGACCGGACCCGAGGATGTCATCTGTATTGCCGGCTCGCTATACGTGGTGGGAGAAGCAACCGAGGCGCTTGACTTCTCAAGGTAGATCCTTTAAGTGCAGGAAACACTGAACGCGCCCGTGGCCCAGTGGATAGGGCGTCGGCCTCCGGAGCCGAAGATCGCTGGTTCGAGTCCAGCCGGGCGTACCATTTCGAAACCATAAAGGCCAGCCATCATCGGCTGGCCTTTTTTGTTACCGCAATGCCTTCTTGCCGATGGGCTTCAAGCAGGCGCCCCTTGAGTCAGTGCGCACACCTGGGCTGGGCTATATGGATTCGTAAAGCTCGTATTCGGTATTGGCGCCCAGCAGTGTGTCGATTTTCTCCTGGACGGCCTTTCGCTCGCCGCTCACCACCCAGGCGCGCCAGGCATCCACCGATTGCCAGGTACTGATCACCAGGTTTTCATTCGGGCTGTCAACGCGCCGGAGCGTCTCGCCTGAAATATACCCAGGTTGGTTGGTGGTCAGAATGCGCATCTTTTTCAACAGCGCGATTAACTCCGGTGCCCGTCCTTCGGGAACTGTCCGCTTAATGAGTATTTTTACCGTCATGTGTCTCCCTCCTATTTTATTAAGAGTGGATATTCCGCCTACCGGGAACAGGTGTCCCGAGCCGTTGGTCGATCCAGCCGGGCGGCAATACGATCAGCCCCGACAGTGCTCGAACTTTCCACCTCAAGGCGCCTGCGAGCAACTGCCGGGAGCCTTAATCACCCAATTTTGAACGGAGACTGTTTCATAGTAGAAATTCCGACACCGCTTGTCAAAACAATTGCCGACAACAGCGCCCCTTCGGCCCGCTCCCTTTGGAAGGGCAATCAGGGTCCGACACCTGGGAGAATCGGCAGCCGCAGCAATCCGGCCAGCATTCGGCCTCCGGCCCAAAGGAACAGCAGCGGCAACAAGAGCGTCTGAAGAAGAAAAACGGTGATCAGATCGATGGTGGATCTGGCGTAATCGGCCAGTTGGCGGCGGAGCGTTTCCAGGGAATGACTGAACGCCTCCCGTGCGGCTTCGTCAAAGGCATAGCGCGCCATTGTGTCAAAAATGCCCGCTGAAGGCGCCTGAGTGGTGCCGGCCGGGTCCATGGTCTGGCGTTCGACCTCTTTGACCTGGTCTCCAATGGTACCAAGGACCTGAGCGGCATTCTGGTATCGGTCATCGAGGAAACGGCGATACACGTAATCTCCCGCCAGGCTGATCGCTGGCACGCAAAACCGGACGACAATCGCGGCAATGATCAGGCGCACGCCCAAGCGCTGCACACCGCGGCCGACCCCGCCGGGGCACCACCATCCCAGGAGCACCACAGCAATCCCCGCCGGCAACAGGATCCGGCTTCCCATCCAAATCCCCATGTCAAAAAAAACGGACTGTATCCCAAGGGATGTGGTGCTCAGCAACATGATCCATGAAAACCGCTCCATGAGATCGTTGACGGGGTCCAGCACTTCCCCCACAGCCAGGCTCACACCCACCCCGGCCGGAGAGGCCATGATATGACTTCCCTGAATCACGGAAATAATGCCGTTGATGCTGCGAACGACGGCAAAGGTGGTGGCCGCTTTGATCAGCGTGCGATCGAGATAGGCCCGTGCCGACACATCCACCGATCCGAACACGGTATCGTTGACGACGGCAACACCGGGTGACAGGCAGAGGATAACGATCAGCACTCCGGCAACGGTCAGCCCCCATTTAATCATCATGCGGCGGTGCGTCATAGCGCCCCCTTTTTCTCTGCCCGGCGGGTTCTCCGTGGGTCTTGGCGATCTCGCGGCCGCAGGCAGTCGATGCGGCGGCATAATCCAACGGTGGATGGTCATTTCAACGTTGATGAATCCGTAAAAAGGTTTTTTGAACCACAGAGACCGCAGAGGACCGCAGAGAATATTATGAATAATAAGTTATCTTTGCGCTCTCTGCGTACTCTGTGGTGATTTCAGGCTTTTTACGAGTTTGTCAACGTTCGGCGCCAAACTATCAGATGCTGGGAGCGAATGCAAAACCGTCGGCGCTTCGGACGGGCACAACCCGCAGCTCCCCCCTCCGGCCGGCTTGCAATTTACAGGGGTGGTGATTATAGTTTGCCGCTATGCAAAAGGGCATTCACAAATTTCCGAACGCCAAAGAAGTGGAAAAGGAAATCTCCGAATTTCTCTCCAAACGCTTTGGCGACCGCGTGAAACTGGCCGCGCCCATCGTCATCCCGGAGGCGGAAAGAGAGGATGACGAAAATGGCGTAATGGAAAACGCCCGACCGATCGCCTTCGACATGAAGCCCGAAGAGCTCATCGCCTATCTCGACCAGTACATCATCCGGCAAGAAGCGGCCAAAGCCGTCCTTTCCACAAAGATATGCACCCACTTCAACCGGATCCGCCGCGCCTCGGAAGATGCCGCCGCCAGTGACACACTCGTCGGCGCCATCAAAAACAACATCCTCATGATCGGCCCGACCGGTGTGGGCAAGACATACATGATCAAGTTGATCGCCCAGCGCCTGGGAGTGCCGTTCGTCAAGGGGGATGCCACCAAATTCAGCGAGACCGGATACGTTGGCGGCGATGTGGAGGACCTGGTCCGGGATCTGGTCAGGGAAGCCGGCGACGACATCGAGCGGGCGCAACACGGCATCATCTACATCGACGAAATCGATAAGATTGCCGGCGCCCAGAACCTCATCGGCGCGGATGTGTCGCGCTCCGGGGTGCAGCGCGCCCTGCTCAAGCCCATGGAAGAGACCGAGGTCGAACTCAAAGTGGCCCACGACCCGGTGTCCATGCTCCAGGAGATCGACCGGTTCCGCCGGACCGGGGACCGGAACCGGCGGGTCATCAACACACGGCACATTTTGTTTATCATGAGCGGCGCCTTTTCCGGACTCCAGGAAATCATTGAAAAGCGCCTCTCCAAGCAGGCCATCGGATTCAACGCGGCGCTGAGGCAGCCGTCCAGCGCCGCCCGGCTTCTGCAGATGGTGAAAACCGAAGACCTCATCACGTTTGGTTTCGAGTCGGAATTTGTCGGCCGCCTGCCGGTGCGGACCGTTTTCGAGGAACTCGATCACTCGGATTTGTTCAGCATCCTGAAGAATCCCAACAATCCAATCATTCTTGGGAAAAAACGTGATTTTTCAGCCTATGGCATCGATGTCAAATTCACCGATGACGCGCTGCGACAGTTGGCTGTCGCAGCGGCAGCTGAGAGCACCGGCGCGCGGGGCCTTGTCAGCGCTGTTGAAAACGCGTTGCTTGACTTCGAGCGGCGGCTGCCCTCCTCGACCGTAAAGCGCCTGCCGGTCACCACGGATACCCTCTGCGCCGATTGGAACTCCCGGCAGATTCAGGATCTGGTAGACAGCGGCGAATGGGACCGACGGTTTGAAGCCCTATGCCTGGAGGAAAAAAGGGCCATCAGCGACTATCTCCGGGCGAACGCCCTGACGCTCGGCACGGCTTGCGGGCTCACGCTCACCGACGCCAAATGCGAGATGGCATCCGAGTACGCCAGCCGCCACGTCGTGGATGTCACTCAGGCCCTTCACCGAATCAAGACGCTCTATGGTGACGTCAGTGCGCTGGCACTCACATTCCTTGAAAAAAACGACATCAACATCGTCCTCGAAGAAGACGCGGCCGATCTCATCGTCACCCGGCACATCATTCACGGGGATGCCCTGGATGCCGTCTATGGACAGTTGACCGATAGTTTTGCACACGGGCTTAAACTGGTCATGCAACGCACCGGCCGACGACAGTTTTTCATTTCTCGGGAAGCCTTGGAAGCGCCGGAAGCCTATGTCCGGCAAATGATTAAAAGCGGCACTGAAGAGAGCGCCTCCCCGGTGGTCAGCCTGTCATTTTCTTCCCCGGAGGCCGACGGCGCGTAACCGCACGCATCCATTTCCAGAAACGCCAACCAGAAAGAAAGCACATCATGATCGGTATTTCCAAACTTTACTGCGGCACCGTCGAGCCCTCTGACGCATTGCGATACGGAAGGCAATCGGGCACCCTGCCCTCTCACCTGCTGCAGTTTTCCGAAGACAAAAAACCCGTCGTGGTGTGGAATATGACCCGGCGATGCAACCTCAAGTGCGTGCACTGCTATGCCCACGCCAAGGACCAGCACTTCCCGAATGAACTGACCACCGACGAGGGGAAAACGCTGATAGACGATCTTTCGGCATTCGGCTCACCGGTGATGCTGTTTTCCGGCGGAGAGCCGCTCATGCGCGAAGATCTTCCCGAGATGGCCGCCTATGCCGTAGAAAAAGGGATGCGGGCCGTCATATCCACCAATGGCACCCTGATCACCGCCGACATCGCAAAAACCCTGAAGGCCATCGGTCTTTCCTACGTGGGCATCAGCATTGACGGCATGGAGGCGATCCACGATCGGTTCCGCGGTCACAAAGGGGCTTTTAAGGCGGCTATGGCGGGTATCCGCAACACCCAGGCAGCGGGCATCAAAGTCGGATTGCGCTTTACCATCAACCGATTCAACGTCGGCGAGATCCCCGCGGTCTTCGATCTTCTGGAAGCCATGGACATCCCCCGGGTCTGCTTTTACCACCTGGTCTATGCCGGACGCGGCACCAAACTGGTCAACGACGATCTGTCCCACGAGCAGACCCGGCGCGTGGTGGATCTGATCATCGACCGTACCAGGGATCTACACGAGCGCGGCAAGCCGAAGGAAGTGCTCACGGTGGACAACCATGCCGACGGGCCCTACCTCTACCTGCGCATGCAAAAAGAAGATCCGGCGCGCGCTGCTGAAATCTACGAACTGCTGCAAATGAACGAAGGCAACAACTCCGGCCGCGGCATCGGCTGCGTCAACTGGGACGGTGACGTCTATGCCGACCAGTTCTGGCGCCACCACAGTTTCGGCAACGTTCGGAAACGGCCTTTTTCAGAAATTTGGACCGCCCCCGAAGACGATTTGCTGATAAAACTCAAGGACAAGAAAACACACATGACCGGGCGCTGCGCCACCTGCCGGTGGCTCAACATCTGCGGCGGCAATTTCCGGGTCCGGGCCGAAGCCATCACCGGCGATGTCTGGGCGCCGGATCCGGCCTGCTATCTGAGCGATGAGGAGATCGCGGAAAGCGTATAACATTTTTAATTGACTCTGAACGAGTTGATCGATGGAAAGGGGCCAAGGGTCCGAGGGTTCAAGGGGCCGAGTAAAAAAACGGCAAAAACTTTCTGTGGACCTGGCTTTGAGGCCATCGCCTGCAGGGGAGTGTTTTGACCGAGTCTCTTACGTGCTGAGTTGATCGGCTGCCACCGCCAGTTTGCCAAGCATGCTGCGCATCGCCGTCGCTTGGCCCCTTGAACCCTTGACCCCTTGGACCCTTTTTCCTATGAATTCATAGAAGACCCGAAATTTTACCAATATCAACCACCACCGCCACGTTGGAGATGAGCCATGCTTTTCCCTGATTCGAGACCACGGAGACTGCGCCGCAGTGCGGCACTGCGGCGCATGGTCAGAGAGACGACCGTGACCGCCGACGACCTGATTCAGCCCCTGTTCGCCGTCAGCGGCAAAGGCGTCAAAAACCCGATTTCCTCCCTGCCCGGACAATATCACCTGTCGGTGGACACCCTGGCGCGCGCCGCTGCCGACGCCCAGGCGGCGGGGATACCAGCGGTTATTCTTTTCGGAATTCCGGACAAGAAGGACGCGTTGGGCCGAGGGGCTTATGCCGCAGGCGGCATCGTTCAGCAAGCGGTAAAGGCAGTAAAGGACGCCGCGCCAGAGTTGGTCGTCATTACCGACGTCTGCTTGTGCCAGTACACCGATCACGGCCACTGCGGTGTGGTCGAAAATAACAGTGTCGATAACGACGCCACCCTGGATCTTCTGGCCAAGACCGCGGTCAGCCACGCCAAAGCCGGCGCGGACATAGTGGCCCCTTCGGACATGATGGACGGCCGCGTGGCGGAAATCCGCGAGGCCCTCGACGAAGACGGTTTCAGCTTGGTGTCCATCATGAGCTACGCCGCCAAATACTGCAGCGCCTACTACGGCCCATTTCGGGCCGCAGCCGACTCATCTCCCAAGTTTGGAGACCGGCGCACCTACCAGATGGATCCGGCCAATGGACTCGAAGCCATCCGGGAGGTGAGCATGGATGTGGAAGAAGGTGCCGACATCATCATGGTCAAACCGGCGCTGGCTTACCTGGATATCATTTACAGGGTACGTCAGGAAATCGATTTGCCTGTCGCCGCATACAACGTCAGCGGCGAGTACGCCATGATCAAGGCTGCCGAGCAGCTGGGCTGGATCGACGGCGAGAAAGTCATGATGGAGACCCTTACGGCCATCAAGCGCGCCGGCGCGGATATGATCCTGACCTATTTCGCCATGGACGCCGCCCGGTTGCTGAGGGGGTAAGGGGCGTTATCCGACGGATCGGACCGAAACGATCAAAACGATCCCAACGATCCCAACGATCCTAACGATCAAAACGATCCCAACGATCAAAACGATCCCAACGATCCTAACGATCCTAACGATCAAAACGATCAAAACGATCCTAACGATCCTAACGATCCTAACGATCAAAACGATCAAAACGATCCCAGCTTTGCCCGAAGGAGTCTTTCAATGACCACAGCACCACACCCCCACGGACATGGCCACCCTGAGGGAAACGACAAACAACCGACGCTGCGACTGGTGGCCTGGGAAATAACGCGCAACTGCAACCTGTCGTGTCTGCACTGCCGGGCAGCCGCCACCCGGGGCCCCTATTCCGGAGAGCTGGACACTGCGGCCTGCCTGACCCTGCTCGACCAAATTTCCGAAACCGGTGATCCCATCGTCATTCTCACCGGCGGTGAACCGCTGCTGCGGCCGGACATTTTCACCGTGGCCCGCTACGGCACCGACAAAGGGCTGCGTATGGTCATGGCCGTCAACGGCACGCTCATCACCCCGACGATGGCCGCGGATATGGCCGCTGCCGGCATCAAACGAATCAGCATCAGCATCGACGGCGCCACCGCCGAGCGGCACGATCACTTCCGCGGGGTGCCCGGCGCCTTTGATGGCGCCCTCACTGGAATCGCTCACGCCAATGCCGCCGGGATCGAATTTCAAATCAACACCACCATCACCCAGGCCAACCTTGAGGAAATCCCAAAGATTCAGGATCTGGCCGTCAAACTGGGCGCGGTGGCCCACCACATCTTTTTGCTGGTACCCACTGGCCGCGGGAAATACCTGATCGATCAGGCGATCTCCGCCGAACAATACGAAGACACCCTCAACTGGTTCTACGACCAGCGGGATCTGACGCAGCTCCAACTCAAGGCCACCTGCGCCCCGCACTACTACCGGATTCTCCGGCAACGGGCCAAAGCCGACGGGAAAACGGTGACCTTTGAAAGCCATGGCCTGGACGCCGTCACCCGGGGATGCTTGGGCGGTACCGGCTTTTGCTTCATCTCCCACCGCGGCATTGTCCAGCCCTGCGGGTTTCTGGAGGTCAGCAGCGGCGATGTTACCCAACGCTCATTCGCCGATATCTGGCGCCACTCGGAAGTATTCAATCGCCTACGGGACTTTGACCAGCTCAGCGGCAAGTGCGGGGCCTGTGAATACAAACGTGTTTGCGGCGGATGCCGCGCCCGGGCCTTTGAAGCCACCGGCGACTTTATGTCCGAAGAGCCCCTGTGCAGCTACCAGCCCACCACGCCCCGGTGCGCGCTGTAGCGTAACCCAATTTAAAAATATGGATCATCTCCCGAAGAGTTGGTCGATGAGCTGGGGCCAAGGGTCCGAGGGTTCAAGGGGTCAAGGGGTCGAGTGAAAAACAACAAAGAAAACAGCAAAATACATCTGCGAACCGCAAGGCTTTGGATCACCTACATTGAGGACGCCATTGGATCTCACCGCTGACATGATGCGGGGATCGGTTGGCGGCCGAAAGAGTACTGAAAAACGCCCCAATGCCGTCACTTGACCCCTTGACCCCTTGAACCCTCGGACCCTTTTTTCAATTAAATGGCCGAAGACCCAAAAAAATTCATCGCGCAGAGCCGCGGAGACGCAGAGAACTTCAGAAAATTAAATTGCATGAGTGTCTTTACCCTGCGCCTCAGCGCCTCTGCGCGAGATATGAATTATAATCAGGCGGAGCGCAGCGACGCCGCATTGAGAATTGATCATTGCGTGTTGCGTATTGAGCCATCCCCTCCCCCTCCTTTCCGCTTGCCTTTTCGCGGCAACTGGGCCATTCTGGGTGTGAACCGGCGGCAATCGTGCCCCCCGCTGTTGCGGTTCGGTTGACGCCCTTTCCCCACCAGACACCGGCAGTGCCCAGCGCTCGCCACCGGCGAACGCTTCATCGACAGCGACATGGTTCGGCGGCCCCCATCGCATGAATTGGAGTATTGACCAATGAAAATCCGCGATCTGATGATCCCAGACCCCATCACGATTTCCGTGAAGGCCTCCGTTCAGGAAGCCATCCAGATCATGAAGATCAATTCCATCCGACACCTGCCGGTGGTCAACAAAAACAAGCGCCTGGTCGGGTTTCTCACCCTTGCCGACCTCAAGCAGGGCCTGATCCCTGCCATGGTGGCGGACGTCACCCTGAAGGATCTCATGATCCATGACCCCATCTGCGTAAACCCCGACGATGACATCGAAATCGCCGCCCAGTTCATTTACAAACACAAGATCAGCGGACTGCCTGTGGTCAAGAACGGGATGGTAGTGGGCATTCTCACCGAGAGCGACATCTTGCGCGCCTTCATCGACATGATGGGCATTCTTTCGGCGACATCCCGCGTCGATGTCTTGATCAACCAGGGACAAAAAGGGCTGAAAAAAGCGATCCACGTCATCAACAAAATCGGCGGCGACATCATCAACATCGTGATGTCGCCCCAGGACGGCGAGGACCGGATGTACTGCTTTAGACTGACGGCGTGCAAAACGGCCGTCATCAAGGCGGCTCTCGAAAAGGAGGGCTTTGCGGTGGTCAGCACGGCAGGCTGACCAATGCGCCTGGCGGCGCGTCAATTGCCCCTTCGGGGCGTCACAATGTTGGCTTCGCCAACGTCAATTGCGTCTGCGACGCGTCACTTGCGCCTGGCGGCGCGTCAATTGCCCCTTCGGGGCGTCATTTGTTGGCTGCGCCAACGTCAGTTGCGTCTGCGACGCGTCATATGCGCCTGCGGCGCGTCAATTGCCCCTTCGGGGCGACAATGTTGGCTTCGCCAACGTCAATTGCGCCTGGCGGCGCGTCAATTGCCCCTTCGGGGCGTCAATGGCGTCTCTGACGCGTCATTGACAGCGAGTGCAGCGAGCGGTTGACGCCGGCGAAGCCGGCATTTGACGGTCGCGAAGCGACCATATGACAGCGAGTTCAGCGAGCAGCTGACGCCGGCGAAGCCGGCATATTCAACCGCGATCGTCCGCGGCGTGGATGGCGGCCAGTGAATTGAGCTGCAAGGTGAGCGGCCGATCCTCTTCGCTTTGTCCGGTAAAACGGATGGGCCCGGGTCGCCTGAAATGATCATCTCCGGGGGTAGCGGCCAACCACTTTTCGCGGTTGGCTTTCACGACGCGGAAAGACACCGAATGAGTGTCGACAATGCTCTTTTCCAGCACCAGCGACAGTCGCCCCTGCCGCTCTTCCAGATGCATCAGCGACGCGATGGGAACGCCCAGCGGCTGCCACTGTGAAAAATCCTGTTCAAGATTCCGGATCACCGCCATCTGACCGGTAGCACCGTTGGCGATGAGGCTGAAAACGGTGAGGCCGAGATTGTACGTGTAGTTGCAGTCGAACCGGGTCGGATCGCTGCCTCTGCCGTCATAGCCGTAAAAGTGGGTCTGAGTCTTGAACTTGGGATCCGAGGCTTTGTAGATCTTCAGAACCGCCGCCGGCAGGCCCTTATCATTGGCAATGAGGCCGGCCTTGCTCAGCGCCTGCCCCAAGGTCTTCTTGGATATGATGGTTTCGTGGAAAAGCAGGTAATCATCCCGACCCCAGTTGCGAAACAACACCGGACCAAACTTCGTCGAGTCCAGTGATTCTGTGGCAAGCACTTTTTCAAAGAACCGCTTTTCAATACCGATCTTGTATTTTCCCTTTTCCTTGAGAATATTCAAATAGTCCCTCACCAGACCCAGCAGCACCTTGTCGGTCTCCACTAGAGAGAACTGGAAATTCCCGTGGCTGTCCCTTTCGGAAAGAAGCCCCTCCTGAAAAAACTCAGGGACGTCGTTGAACAGCTCGTCATCACGGGTACTCCAGATGGAAAGACCGCCGTTTTCCCTTGATAGAATCGCCTGCCGGCGCAGGTACTCCAGCTTGTCCGGCAGCCGCGGGAACGCAGAGTGAAAATCGATGTCGTGCGTGCGGTTATATTCACCGATGAGGGTGTTGAGTTTGATGATGAAAATCTGAATCTCATTGATGAACTCCAGGACCCCTTCCGGAATAACGATGACGCCAAAGTTTTTTCCGGCCGCGGCCCGGCGGACAATGCCGTCACAGATGACCCGGGAGAGGTGGCGCAGGGTCATCCCGTAGGCGGTATAGTCCGTGGCACCGCTTTTACTCGCGGCCGCCAACCGCTGCTGGTCCACATACTCCGCCAGATCCTCGCCGATCAGCGTCATGTTGGCATGGGTCTGAAGCGCGACTTCCAGTGCCAGATGACTGGCCACCCGCCCCATCACTTTACAGATGTGCCAGTATTTCACATCCGAGCTGGCGTCGGTGCACAGGTTGCCGATGTTTTGCGAAAAGGCCCGGGCCGCCGTGTGGAAGCCAAAGGACATGGCGCACAAGACCTCACCGCTGGCATCGCGCACCTGGATATCGCCGTCGATCGTTTTGGGCACCCCGATGACCTGCACACCTTCCCTAAAGAGCTCCTGGGCGAGAAAAGCGGCGTTGGTATTGGAATCGTCGCCGCCCACCACCACCACGGCATCCAGGTTGAGCGCGGTGCACGTCGCCCGTGACAAGGCCATCTTTTCAGGGGTGTCGATCTTCGTGCGACCGGTTTTGATCATGGTGAAACCGCCCAGATTCCGGAAAGCGTTGACGCGCTCGGCGGTAATCTCCACGGCCTCGTTTTCGATGATCCCGTCGGGGCCGAGCATGAAACCAAATACGACCGTGTCGGGATTCACCCGCTTGGCGGCATCGAAAATCCCGGCGATGACATTGTGGCCGCCGGGTGCGGGCCCCCCCGAAAACACGATACCGATGCGACGCGCCTTGCTGTAGCGTGAAACAAACGCGGCATCGGGGGCGTTCATGGCAACGATACGCTGCACTTTGTTGCCAATGATGTCGGGCAGTTTCTTTCTGGCCTCTCTGTCAATGTCGAACCGGTAGCCGTCCATTTCATCCAGGCCGGTGTAAGCACGGCAAAAGACATCGGATGCCGGCGGCACATACTGGTTACGCTCGATCAACTCCTGATTGACGTCGTCGGTGGCCGCCCTGGCCACCGGGTGATCGAGCAGGGCATCAAACGCAGCGTCCTGGGATTCGTTCATTTCGGTCTACCTTGCTGAAGTTGCGTATAAAAATGGGGCAGCGGGCCGGTATCGACAAAGTGGTATCATAGCGGCGGCCCGTGAATTCTGTCAAGGCAGCACGTCTTGACAATCCGGCAGCAACAGCCTTAGATCACTGTCAATGAAACCCATCGCCATCATCAAATTGGGCGACACCTATCCGGAAATCGCCGCCCGTATCGGTGGTTTTGCCAACTGGGTCGCCGCGGGTTTTAAAGCTGACAATATCCCCCGGCGCGTCACCGACATCACGGCCGGCGCCCCACTCCCGCGGCGAGCGGCATCCTCCGCCGTTTTCGACCCTCGTCGCAGCCGCCTGCCGCCAATGACGGCTGGCGCAGGAAGCCTCCCCACCGCACACCAACTACGCCTTTACATCAACCGCCACATACGATAAAAGTTTCTTTGCGTTCACAGTGCCCGATGCACCGTGAACCGATTCTCACCAAAGGGATGTCATCTCCGGCACCCGCCGCACGCACCGGGGGATGCTCCAGGATCAGCCAAATCGTCTAAGGAGGGAAATATGAAAAAAGGGGTTGCTGTTGCACTGGCCATTGCCATGATGTTTTGTCTGACCACCGCCGCCATCGGATCGGATATCGAACTTGCCAAGAAATCCACGCTGGAAGAGATTGTCAAGCGCGGTGAGCTGCGGGTCGGCTTCGAAGCCGGCTATCTGCCCTTTGAAATGGCGGACAAGACCGGCCGTTTCATCGGCTTCGATATCGATATGGCCAAAGAGATGGCCAAGGCCCTGGATGTCAAGTTCGTTCCGGTGAACACTTCCTGGGACGGCATCATCCCGGCGCTGAACACCAAGAAGTTCGACATCCTCATCAGCGGCATGACCATCACCCAGAAACGCAATATCAGCGTCAATTTCGCCGACCCCTACATCATCGTCGGCCAGACCATCTTGCTCAACAAAAAGCATGAAGGCAAGATCAAGTCCTACAAGGATCTCAACGATCCCAAATTCATCATCACTTCCAAGCTGGGCACCACCGGCGAGCAGGCCGTCAAGCGCATGATCCCCAAGGCCACCTACAAGTCCTTTGAAGTGGAAACCGAAGCCGCTTTGGAAATGCTCAACGGCAAAGCCGACGCCACGGTCTACGACCTGCCCTTCTGCGCCACCTTCATGGCCCAGCAAGGCGCCGGCAAGGTCATCTTCCTTGACGAGCCCTTCACCTTCGAGCCGCTGGCCTGGGCCATCCGCAAGGGCGATCCGGATTTCATGAACTGGCTCAACAACTTTTTGCGCCAGGTCAAAAACGACGGCCGCTATGACGTCATTTACAACAAGTGGATCCGAAGCACGGACTGGATCAAAGACGTTCAGTAGCCGGACGGGACCACTCCCATGGCATCTGCATACAGGCCGGTATTCACGGGTGGTGATGCCGGCCTTCTTTTTTTCAACAATCCTGACGCCGTCGGTGACGGCCTCAACGCTTCACAAGCTCCGCGGGTGATCTCATGAGCGCATCGCACCTACGCCGCCCCATGAGCCGGTTTGCCTACCTGGGCTGGGTCGGCCTTTTTCTGTTCATCCTGTTTGGCATCATCACCGGCCTGTATCTGGCAACCCGTCAGATCGACTACGTCTGGCGGTGGTATTCCGTGCCTCAATATTTCGCGAACCACGAAGTCTTCGATGTAAAATGCACAGTCCAGGGGGAAGTGGCATCCGTCACGCGCCAGGGCGAAGGCATCACCATCGCTGTGACCAGCCCCGACGGTGATGAAACCTACACCGCCCCAAATGTCGACGAAATACGGGTCGACACAGGAGACACGGTGTATCCCGGCGACACCCTCGTCTCCTACCGGGAATGGCGCGCGGGCATTCTCACGCAGGGGATGTGGATCACCCTCAAGGTCAGTATCTACTCCATCATTTTCGGTATCATCATCGGGCTGGTCGGCGGTATTGCCCGCCTCTCGGACAACCCGGCATTGAAATGGAGCGCCATCACCTATGTGGAGATCATCCGGGGTTCCCCGCTGCTGGTGCAAATCTTCATCTGGTATTTCGTTCTGGCGACCCTCATCAACCAGTTGATGCTCAAGTGGGGCATGCATGAGATCTCGGCCGTCTGGTACGGTATCGCTTCGCTCGCCTGTTTTACCGGCGCCTACGTGACCGAAATCGTGCGGGCCGGCATCCAGTCCATCCACAAGGGCCAGACCGAAGCCTCGCGCTCTCTGGGGATGACCTATGCCCAGTCCATGACGCATGTCATCCTGCCCCAGGCCCTGCGGCGGATTCTCCCCCCGCTGGCCGGCCAGTTCATCAGCCTCATCAAGGATTCCTCGCTGCTGGGCATCATCGCTGTGCGGGAGCTCACCAAGGCCACCCGGGAAGCCATTACCGTCAGTTTGCAACCCTATGAGTTCTGGTTCATGTGTGCAGGGCTCTACTTGATCCTGACCTTTGCGCTGTCCATGTTCGTCCAACACCTGGAAAGGAGGTTGGCAATCAAGTGATCGACGTCAAGAATATCTCCAAGACCTTTCTCATACCCCACACGGTCTATGCGCTGCGCAATGTGTCCACGGCCATTGCTGCCGGCGAGGTGGTGGTGGTGATCGGCCCGTCAGGCTCAGGGAAAAGTACGCTGCTGCGGTGCTTGAACCACCTGGAAACCGCCGATGAAGGGCACATCCTCATCGACGGCATCGACATCCTCGATCCGAAGACCAATATCAACAAGGTGCGCGCCGAGGTGGGCATGGTGTTCCAGTCGTTCAACCTGTTTCCCCACAAAACAGTGCTCGACAATGTGGCCCTGGCCCAGATCGTCGTCCGCAAGCGCTCCAAAAAAGATGCCAACGCGCGCGCGCTCGCCCTTCTGGAAAAGGTCGGCATCAGCGACAAGGCCAATGTCCATCCCGATCAGCTCTCCGGCGGGCAGCAACAGCGGGTGGCCATCGCCCGGGCCCTGGCCATGAACCCGAAGGTCATGCTCTTCGATGAGCCGACCTCGGCGTTGGACCCGGAAATGATCGGGGAAGTCCTCGATGTCATGAAGGCCCTGGCAAAGGAAGGCATGACCATGATTTGCGTCACACATGAGATGGGGTTTGCCCGGGAAGTGGCCGACCGGGTGATTTTCATGGATGAAGGTGCCATCGTTGAGGTGGGCACGCCCGAGCATTTTTTCAAAAATCCCGAGCACGATCGCACCAAACTGTTTCTCAGCCAGATTCTGTGATGCCGGAACCTGCGCATCCCGTCTCAAACCGACCTTACTCACAGCGTAGAATGTGAACCACGAAGACCACGAAAAAAACCCTGAAAACAGAGGGGTTGGAAAACCTTCGTGTCCTTCGTGAACTTCGTGGTGATCAACAGCCCTAAAACGCAATATATTGTAGCCCGACACGCCCACACACCCCGCAAATTGTGTTTCCGCTTTACAGGCCACCGGCTGTTTGGTATATTGCGCCATTCGATGCCGACAATACCGCAGGGCACTGATCGCCATATTGACACACCCCTCGGCGACCTGTTTGCGTCGTCTGAAGTCCCGAGCCCCGCGGTACCGGTTCGAGACGACTTTCAAGGGATGAACGCATGAAAATCAAGAAGCTGGAAATTACAGGGTTTAAATCTTTTCACGACAAAACGGCCATCAAATTCCCCGAAGGGATCTCCGCCGTCGTCGGCCCCAATGGCTGCGGGAAAAGCAATATCGTCGACGCCCTGCGGTGGGTGATGGGCGAGCAAAGTGTCAAGCAGCTCCGGGGCAAGGCCATGGAGGATGTGATTTTTGCCGGCGCCAGTGGAAAACCCCCGCTCAACATGGCCGAAGTCTCCCTGACACTGTCCAACGAAGATGGCAGCGGCCCGGAGGAGTTCAAGGACTATACGGAAATCATGCTCACCCGGCGACAGTATCGCTCCGGGGAAAGAGCCTATTTTATCAATCGGCAGCCCTGCCGTCTCAAGGACATTTACAACGTCTTCATGGGCAGCGGAATGGGGGCCAAATCCTATGCCATCATCCAACAGGGAAATATCGGCGCTATCATCGATGCCGGTCCCCTGGAACGGCGATATTTTATCGAAGACGCCGCCGGCGTCACCCGCTACAAGTCCCGAAAAATAGAAGCACTGCGGAAGATGGAATCCACCAACCGGAACTTATTGCGGTTGGCCGATATCACCACTGAAATCAGCCGCCAGATGTCGAGCCTGCAACGGCAGGCGCGTAAAGCTGAACTGTTTTCCCAGTACCAGAGCCGCATCCGCACCCTGGACGTTCTGTTGTCGCTGCACCGGTATGCCGAACTGAACGCCAAGTGGGACGACATGGACCGCCTGTTGACGCAGCTGCGCGATACCGACATCGCCCATACAACGGAATTGAAGAGAATTGACGCCGCCGTGGAGCGCGTCAAACTCATGCGCGAGCGCAAGAACCAGGAACTGTCTACAAAAAAGGCCCACCACCACGAAAGCCAGCGCACCATCGACCGGATGGAAACCGATCTCTCGCATTTCCGCACGGAGATCGATCGCCTCACCGGTGAGATCTCTCAACTGACAGCAGCCCAGACGGATCTGAAAGCCAAAGATGCCAAGATCATCACCGAAATCGAGCAGCTCCGGGCGCAGGAATCGGTTCATACCAGCCAGATCGACGCGCTCAGCGAACAGATCCGGCAGGAGCGAAACGCCGCCCACGACTTGACCCGCCGCCATGAGCGCCTCACCGCAGAGCTGGAGCAGGCCAAAACAACGCTCATGGATCTGGTGGCCCACGAAGCGCGCCTGAAAAACATCAGCCAAACGGCCGTCCGTAACCGGGAGCATCTTGAGCGCCGTCTCAAACAGGTCGATGAGGCGGCCCTGGCAGCGACCCAGGCTCTTGAGGGCCTTCATCGCCAGCGCCAACACGCCGAAACCGAACTTGCCGGCATCAAAAAAGATATCGACGTACGAAACCAGGAAATCAAACAAATGCAGGAAAACCTGCATCAGGCCAATCAGGGGCTGGCCGCCAAGATCAAGGAAGTCCATACCCTGGACATCGAACGCAGCAAAGCCCGCTCACAGTATGCGGCCATGAAAAAAATGGAGGCCAACTTCGAATGGTATCGCGATGGCGTGAAGGCCATCCTCAAAGCCGGGCAGGAAAAGAGCGCGCCTTCCGGGCAGGGGCTCGATGCGTCGGCGGCCGCCGACGTCATCGGTCTGCTGGCCGACGTCATCGAAGCCGAAAACGGCTATGAAACCGCCGTGGAGGCCGCACTGGGGGACGGGCTTCAGTACATTCTGGTCGGCCGGCGCCAGAGCGCCAGCCAAGCCATCGATTATCTGCGACATGTCGCCGGCGGCCGCAGCGGCTTTATCCCCCTGGATACGGTGTCGGCGCCGGAGGGCACCCTGCCGGCCATCTCCGAGGGCACCCCTCGGCTCATGGACCACGTGCGCATCCGGGAAGGTTACCAGCGTGTCGTGGCAATGCTCCTGGGCCATGTGCTGATCAGCGACGATCTGGCCGCGGCCGTCACCGTCAAGGAAAAGGCCCCCGCCGCCACGGCTGTCGTGACCCGGCAGGGGGATCTGATCACTGCGGCCGGCGTCGTTATCGGCGGCAGCGCGGAAAAACTCTCGGGCATCCTCGCCAAAAAGAAAGAGCTCAAGAGCCTCGATGCGTTTGTACGCAGTGCCGATGCGCAGATGACGGCCGCCAAAGCGGCCCAGCAGGAAATGGAAGCCGTGGTGCGGCGCATGGAAACCGAATTGCAGATGTCTATAGAACGCCGCAGTCATCGCATCCAGGATGAGCTCGACGCCGAAAAGGCCCTTTACAAAATCGGCGAAGAAATCAAGCACGCCACGCGCCACCTCGAAGTGACCCGCCTTGAGCAGGAGCAGCTCACCGGTGAGGCCGAGGACATCGACCACGAGATGTCCTCGGCGGAAAAAGAAGTGGCACGGATCACGGCGGCCATTGAGGCGGCCCATCAGAAGGTGACGCAGCACGCCGCAGACATCACCACCGTTTCTTCGGAGCTGGCGTCATTCAATCAAAAAACCGTTGAACTGAAGTTGGCGGTCGCGTCGGCCACCGCCGGCCTGGAAAACAACCGTCAGACGCTGCGGCGGTTGTCCGATTTTCAAAAGGACGGCCTGGATCGGCTGCAGCAGCTTGAAGAAGACATCTCGCGAAAGGCCATCAAAGCGTCCGAAGCGCGCAACAAGGTGGTTCAGTACGAAAAAACCCTCCAGGAGCTCTACGGTTCGCTGCGGGAGATGGAGACCGCGCTGGCCCGCGATGAAGCGGACTACACCGAAATCGACCTCGAGTTGCAGCAAAGTGACAAAAAAGCGGCAGACATCCAGGGCCGCCGGGAGGATACGCTTCAAAAAATCCGACTTCTGGAGCTTGAGCGCTCCCAGCTGGACATGAAGCGGGAGAACATCGGTACACGGCTGGTGGAGCAGTACCACAAGCCCATGCATGCCCTGAAAGCAGAACTGGACGAGGACCCTGCGGCCCTGGAAGCGGCCTCTCAAATGACGGCGGCGGACATGGCGTCCGCGTTGGAGGAGACCCGAAAAAAAATCTCAACCATTACCGATGTCAATCTGGGCGCCATCAAGGAATACGAGCAACTCAAGGACCGTTTCGATTTTCTCACCGAGCAGCGCGAAGATCTGGAGAAAGCCCTGGGCGATCTTCAGCGAGTCATCAAAAAGATCAATCGCATCACCCAGGAACGCTTCATGAAAACCTTCGACGCGGTCAATGAAAAGATCCAGGAGGTATTTCCGCGCCTGTTCACCGGCGGCACCGCCAAACTGGTGCTGACGGATAGCGAGGACCCACTCGAAAGCGGCGTCGAGTATCTGATCCAGCCGCCCGGGAAAAAACTGACCCTCATGAGCCTGCTCTCCGGTGGTGAAAAAGCGCTGTCTGCCATCGCCTTCATCTTCTCCCTGTTCCTGCTCCGGCCGACGGCGTTTTGCCTGATGGACGAAATCGACGCCCCGCTCGACGAGGCCAATGTGACGCGATTCAACGAGCTGCTCACCATCATCGGCGAGAAATCACAGATTGTCATGATCACCCACAACAAGCGCAGCATGGAATTTGCCGACACCCTCTTTGGCGTCACGATGGAAAAAAAGGGGATTTCCAAAATGGTATCGGTGAATTTTGACAGAAACGGCACCGCTGCCGACGAGCCGCCCCACCGCTCGGAAGACAGCCGCGCCGCCTGAAGGATAACCGATGGCGTTGAACTGGTTTAAAAAGAAAACGAAAGAAGAAAAAACGGATGGGGCCGCACCCGCGGCGGCGGCCGTCACCGGGGTGCCCACCGAGAGCGCTCCCCCGCCGGAAAACGCCCCCGTCGCGGCAGCGACGGTTGCCCAGGCGCCCGCCCCCGAAACCGCACCCTCTCCTGAGGCCAGAAGGCCGTCGGCGGATTCTTCGGCGCCCGATCCTCCTTTGGCCCGCAAAGGCATTCTGGGACGACTGAAGCAGGGTCTGCGCAAAACGCGCGACCTGCTCAACACCGATATCGAAGACCTTTTCGCCGGCGGCCGCGGTATCAGCGACGACATGTTCGAAGGGCTGGAAGAGCTGCTCATCACCGCAGACGTCGGGGTTCAGACCACCATGGATCTCGTAAAACGGGTATCCAAAAAAAAGGGCCGGATCAATGGCCCTGAGGATCTTAAAACCGTCCTGCGCGAAGAAATCCGCAAATTGCTTCCCGGCGCGGTCGACGACATGTTGTCGGCGCCCACCACGCCGCACGTGATCATGGTCGTCGGCGTCAACGGCGTCGGCAAGACGACAACCATCGGCAAGATGGCCGCCAAGGCAACGGCCCAAGGCAAAAAGGTCATCATTGCCGCAGCAGATACCTTCAGGGCCGCCGCCATCGAGCAGCTCACCATCTGGGCAGAACGGGCCCAGGCGGACATCGTGCGCCACCGGGAGCACTCGGATCCGGCGGCAGTGGCTTATGATGCGGTCCAGGCTGCCGTGGCCAGACACGCGGACATCGTTCTGGTGGACACGGCCGGCAGGCTCCACACCAAGGTCAATCTCATGGAAGAAATCAAGAAGATCAAACGGGCCATCGGAAAAACCATCCCTGATGCCCCGCACGATATCCTGCTGGTACTGGACGCCACTACCGGGCAAAACGCCGTCAGCCAGGCCAGACTCTTCAACGAGGCACTGGATATTACCGGTATCGCCCTGACCAAACTGGATGGTACGGCAAAAGGGGGAATTGTTATCAGTATCTGCGACACGTTCCAGATACCGCTCACCTATATCGGTGTGGGCGAAGGCATCGATGACCTTCAGTTATTTGACGCCCAGCGATTCGTCGACGTGATGATTTAGTGGGACCTCAATAGTGATGAATTCATAAAAAGTAATTTTGAACCACAGAGGCCGCAGAGGGCCGCAGAGAATATACTGAATAATAATCAAGTTATCTCTGCGCTCTCTGTGGTGATTTCAGACTTTATACGGGACTGTCAATAGTAGCGGACTTCAAAATCGCGATACGCACCCGAGGGGGGCTCCCAGTTGACATTTACGGCGTCCACCCGTGCGCGCGGCGGTCCGTTGTGGCACCAGGCGATCAGCGCCTCGACACGGTCGCGGGCCCCTTCCATGACCGCCTCGACATCACCGCCGGGCAGGTTGCGCACCCAGCCGCCGATCCCGCCGATCCGCTGGGCCGCCGCCTGCGTGGACCCGCGATACCAGACCCCCTGGACTTTACCCGTAATGATGACGTGCGCGCGAACCGTCTCGCTCATGGCTTACTCTGGTATCTATAAAGAATCCAAACAAATGAATAATAGGTTGCCATAAACTTATAATTTGATTCCGTGAGTCATTTTCATAGTGAAATCCAATTTCAGAACACGTAATTGTTCTTTTAAAGCTCTTTGCTCCTTTTCAATCTCTAACCTCTGAGAGTTAAAGGCTAAAAAATCCTTCATTATTTCTGATTTGCTGATGATATGTGTGATTTCAGCCAACTCATCTCCTTGCGTGGGATCAAATAAAATTCCTTTGTTACCGTTTAAAATTGAAATTATATGTTTACAAAGTAGCCCATGAGTACCTGCCGGACAGGCGCAATCAATTCTAAAGACACGGTCATCTATAGAAATATTTACAGCATAGGCCAATCCTTGCTGCGAGCTGCTTTTTGCAAAGATAGTTGTTTTCATAGTGTATCTGCCACCAAGATTCCGTGCCTATGAATCTTAAAATTATCATTTGTTGAATTTGGCAACTGTTTGTACAGCACATCCTTAAGCGTTCCCAGTAGTTCATCATAACGTGCCTCATGAATCACATACAAGTGAATTTTTATCACTGGGAAAACCTTTTCCCAATCATTAAGCCCGGATTCTTTTGGACTGAACTGAAAAAATTCACAATCGAACTTTTCACTCAAAATTGAAAGGACGTCACGGTGCTTTTTCTGTGAGATATCCTTTGTTGGGTCACAAGCCATTATAAAATAGGGGGCCCCCTTCGCCTCTTCTTTGCAGCGTCTTTCTGCTTCATAAAGTCGCGCCTGCTTTTTATCAGTCAAATCTTTTAGAAAAATAGGTAGTAAAGGCTGCGGGCCAAATAGCCATGACACTCCTCCCTTCCAAAGTACTGAAAACAAAGCGCCCTGAGTTGTTTCTATTATTTGGGCTGATTTGTCATCTGAAAAATTCCGCAACTCAATCCTTACCTCGGAGTTCCAGTTTGACGAAGCAACCGAAGCTGTATCACCTTTGGTTACCCTGAGGGTTCGTCGAGGGTATTTAACATTTATTGAGAATAGAAATTCCGAGCGAGCCCTGCCCCAATCTAAGTATGCTTTTTGGGAATTATAAAGGACATCACCTTCTTCGAATTTACACTTAGCAATCGCATCGGAAAAAACAGTGGGTACGGCCCAATTAAATTCATCAAAAAATTCCATGAGGCACCTTAAATATCTGAGAAATCTATAACGCTATTCCGCACGGCATTATCTTATATACTGACCAAACAATTCAAACACCTCTTTTTCGTTCAGCAATTTAACACCAATTTCGTTGGCCTTCTTAAGATTTGACCCAGCCCCTGGCCCGGCAATTACATAATCGGTGTTCTTCGATACAGTCTTTAACACTTTGGCTCCTGATGCTTCCAATCTTCGCGATAGTTCAGGGCGAGTCATTTTTTCCAACTTCCCTGTGAGTACAAACGATACGCCTTGAAGGGGCAAGTCTTGACTAATATTTATCAAAAACTCTTTCTTTTTAAAATGAATCCCACACTGATTTGGGTCAACGAGCTTATCAACCACTTTTCTGTTCAAATCGTTACTAAAAAATTCAACGATATTTCTAATAAGGATATCTCCTAAATCAGCAAGATTGCCAGCAGCTTTCTTTCGAAAATATTCATCCGAATTTGAATTCATTATTTCATTAAGGTCTTTAAAGGCGACCGACAGTTTTTTAGCGACCTCTACCCCTACGCCTCTGATATTGAGAGCATATAAAAAACGTCGCAAGCTTGTTGCCTTGCTTTCCTGTATAGCTTTAACAAGGTTTTCTGCTGATTTAACCCCTTGTCGCCCCAAAGTAGCGATCTGCTCTTTTTCCAAACCAAACAGATCTGCAGGGTTTTCCACCAACTTGGCATCCACTAATTGCTCAATAATTCTTTCACCCAATCCATCAATGTTAAGAGCGTGCAGGGATGCAAAATGTTTGATCGCCTCTTTTTGCTGGGCAGAGCAATACAGGCCAGCATCGCACCGCAAGGTCGCTTCACCTTCTACCTTTTTTATCAAAGAATCGCAGACCGGGCATCGAGTGGGTTTATTGAAAACAACGGATTCTAATGGCCTTCTATCGATTTTCACATTCACAACCTGTGGAATAACGTCTCCCGCCCGCCGCACCACCACACTGTCTCCCTGTCGGATATCCATCCTTTGCAGCAAATCCATATTATGCAGGCTGGCGTTGCTGACAGTAACCCCGCCAACGAAAACCGGTTCAAGCCGTGCAACCGGAGTAAGGGCTCCAGTCCGACCAACCTGGAAATCAATTCCAGTCACTATTGTTTCTTCTTCTTCGGCAGGGAATTTTCTAGCCAAAGCCCAGAGAGGAGCCTTTGCGATAAAACCTAATCTCTCCTGGTAGTCAATACTGTCAACTTTATATACGACTCCATCGATTTCATATGGCAATTGGGGGCGCTTAGCCATTTCCTGCTCAAAATATTCGATAAGACTGGCTGCGCCTATAACCCTTTCAATCTCAGGACAAACACGAAATCCCCATTCTTCTAATTTTTCGAGTTGTGCTTTGTGAGATAATGGAACCTGACCTCCTTGTGCAAATCCAATTGCGTAGCAGTAGATCGACAAGACCCTTTTGGCAGTAATTTTAGAATCAAGTAGTTTCAGGCTTCCTGCAGCCGCATTTCGCGGGTTCACAAATGGTTTTTCTCCTTTCAAGGCGGACTGATTGTTTAGTGTCTGGAAATTACTCAAAGTCATATACACCTCCCCTCTGACTTCCATTAGCGAGGGAAAGTCGTGGCCAAATAGTTTTAATGGTATGCCCATTACCGTCTTTGCATTGGCCGTTATATCTTCACCTATCTCTCCATCACCGCGTGTTGAGGCGCGAACCATCAAACCATCTTGATAACGTAAATTAATCGCAACGCCATCAATTTTTGGTTCACAAACGTATTCCACTTCAGAGCCGACTTCAACTTCGGAAAGCTTGTTTCGAATCCTTCGATCAAACTCATAAACCTCTTCATCGGTAAAGGCATTGCTTAATGAAAGCATCGGTTTTTCATGTCTTACATTTATAAAAGCCTCAGATGGTTCACCGCCCACTCTTTGGCTAGGAGAATCTTCCCTCATTAATTCAGGGAATTCATTTTCAAGTTTTTGTAACTCCCGCATTAATCGATCATACTCATGATCTTCTACAAGAGGATCATCAAGCACATAGTATCTGTAATTATGCTTGGAAATTTGCTCTGTGAGCTCTTCAATGCGTCTTCTGGCATCATTTATTGTCATAGCCCATAATTCTCGATATATGTATTAAGGCCTATAATTCTGGTGATTGAATTCAAGAAGGGATTGAGCGATAAGTTGGCAAAGCACCCCCCGATGCGCTTGAAATATCGGCGACTTGAATCCTTTTTCCCAGCCGCCCTCGCGCAATGCATCGGAAACCACGAGCGCGCAGCATAATTCCGCACCCAAGTGGGCCGCCGCCGACATGAGCGCCGAGGTCTCCATGTCCACCACCACGGCCCCGCGCCGACGAAACGCAGCCACCTGCGAGGGGGTTTCGCGAAAGATCGCGTCGGTGGTCCAGACCATGCCGTCATGAACGGGAACACCGGCACGGTCTATGCCGGAGCCGATGGCATCGGGCAACCCGGTCAGCGCGGACGCCGGCGCCGGCTGGCCGGGATCGGCACCGTAATGCGGCGAGGTGCCTTCATCGCAGAAGGCCCCGCAGACACTCACGAGATCACCGATCGCCACCTCAGGAGCAATGGCCCCGCACCAGCCCAGGAACAGCACCGAGCGGGCGCCCCAGGCCAGCAGGTTCTCCAGCAGCATCACCGCCTGGGGCGCGCCCAATACCGGACCGGCCAGTGTGCTGTTGGCCGGTCCGATGCCGGTGTAAAGCCGCCCCAGATAAAGGGGCCTGCCTTTCACGCCGTCGGCGACGGCCATTTCACCGATCATCCGCAGATCCGGTTCGACGCCGGCAATGACGGCCAGCGGCCCCAGCCGCGGGCACTGCGCGCTGACCACCGGCCGCACCAGACTGGGCTCGGCCATATCCCGACAGTGATCCATGGTCATCATCTCTCTAAACAATGGCGCCACACCCGCAACGCCCGGTTCCCGACATCTGGGACCCGGCGGCGCTGAAGCATGGCGCACTTAAATACCGTGTTGAGCGAACTACTCCGGCCGGCTGTAAAGCATCATCTCTTCTTTGATCTCGTCAATGACGTCGTAGAGCCACAGGACGTCTTCGATGGTGAGCCGGCCGGCCTTGACCGGTGCCCGCGGCGAGCCGTCTTTTTTGAGCAGCAGCCGCGGCCCGATCTGCATTTTGGCCTCGCCCTCCCCATAGCGGTTGATGCTGACGGCCAGCCCGGTCTCTTCACAGCGCCACTGCTTCAGTTCTTTATCCAAATCTGGATCGTATGGCATGGTGCCCTCCGAATGGTAACGTGTTAAGCGGAAATCATTGAAAAATCAGCCACGGCGCCAAAAAGACCAGCGATATCGCTGAGCAACGCCAGACGGTTGTTGCGCAGCGCCGGATCCTCGGCCATGACCATCGCCTGATCGAAAAAGGCATCCACAGGACTGCGCAGGGCCACCATCTCGTGCAGAGCCCGGTCAAAGTCTTCCCGGGCCAGACTGTCGGCGACTTTTTTACTGACGGCAAGAAGGGCAGCGTGAAGCACCGATTCGGATGTCTCCTGAAACAAAGATGCATCGACCGGCGCAAGCGCCGCGGTGTCTGCCTTTCTGATGATATTGACCACCCGTTTGAAAGCGATGGCCAGCGGTTCGAAATCAGCGGCGGATTTCAAAGACTCCAGGGCTTTCACCCGTTTCCAGGTGTTTGGAACGTGATCCACCCCGACGGTCGTGACCGCAGCGATGACGTCTTTAGAAAACCCCTCCTCGGCGAGCATCCGCTCCATGCGCCGTTTGAAAAAATCGTAAATCTGCGCTTCGGCTTCCGCGGCATCCTGGGTGGCGTTTTCTGCAAAGGGCGCCAGTGCATGCCGGATCATCCCGCGCAAAGACAAAGACAGCTTGTTGGCATTCATGATCTGGGTGATACCGATGGCCTGCCGGCGCAGCGCATAGGGGTCCGCCGCGCCGGTGGGCACGAGACCGACACTGAAGCAGCCGCAGATGGAATCGATCTTGTCGGCAATGCTCACCAGGGCACCGGTAAGATTGCCTGGCAGCGGCCCCCCGGAATACGTCGGCCGGTAATGCCCTTCGATGGCCGCCGACACCTCCGGTGGTTCTCCTGCGACCTGGGCGTATACTCTTCCCATGACCCCCTGGAGTTTGGTGAATTCCACCACGGCGTGGCTCACCAGGTCCGATTTGCACAGCCTGGCGGCCCGCTGAACGCCGGGCTTGATTGGCATGCCGGCAGCGCCGAGGGTGTCGGCCAGATAGGCTCCCATCCGCCCGATCCGTTCGGTCTTGTTGAACATGGACCCGAGTTTGGCCAGAAAGAGCACCCCTTTGAGTTTTTCCACCCGCTGCTCAGCAGAAATTTTCACATCGCTCTGATAAAAGAACCGCGCGTCACTGAGCCGCGCGCGAAGCACCCGTTCATGCCCGGTAGCCACCAGCGCCATATCGCGGGTCTTTGTGTTGTTTACGGCGATAAAGCTCGGCAGCAGGTTGCCACCGGCATCCACCACGGCGAAGTATTTCTGGTGTTCTCTCATGGCAGTAATCAGTATTTCCTTGGGGATTTCCAAAAAGGCGTCCTCGAAATGCCCAACGGAAGGAAACGGGTTTTCCACCAGGTTGGTGACGATGTCGATGAGCTCTTCGTCGGGGAGCACAGTTCCACCGGCGCTTTTCGCGGCGGCAGTGACCCGCTCGGCCACCATGCGGCGGCGTTCGTCGATATCGGCAATGACGTGCGCCGTTTTCAGGCGTGAGATGTAATCGGCAGGCGCATCGATTTTCAGCCGCTTGTTGTGCATGAAATAGTGGCCCCGGGTGAATCGTCCTGAGCGCACGCTGCCGACGGTGAAGTTGACCACCGATTTGCCAAACAGCGCCACGATGGTATGAATGGGACGGGCAAAGGTAATATCCAGATCCGCCCAGCGCATCGATTTGGGAAACGGCACCGAAAGGATGATCTCTGGAAGCAGCGTTTTCAGAACCGTCCGGGTGGCCAGCCCCCGCTCGGTCTTTCGGGCACTCAGATAATTCCCCTTGGGGGTTTTGGCGACCTTCAGCCGCTCCGGCGCCACGCCGACTTTCTCGGCGAATTTGATGCCGGCCATGGTCAGATTCCCTCCGGTGTCTTTGCCGATCGTGACCGGAGGCCCAAGGATTTCGCTCGACAGCGCCGCCTGCTTGGGGGCGACATCAGCGACGATGATGGCCAGACGGCGGGGGGTGCCGAACTGTGTGATGGCACCATGGGAGACGCGGGCCGTCTCCAATTTTTTTTGCAGTGCGGATGCCATGGCATCCAGCGCCGGTTGAATGTAGCCAGCGGGGATCTCTTCACTGCCGATCTCAAGTAATATGCTATCCATCTATTTCACCTCTCGGTCGTATCGCCCTCTTAAACGGGACGGTTACACATCAAAAAGGAAGCAATCAGATTCTGCGGAAAGGATCTATTTCAGCACGATACCGCGTTGCAGCAGCGGAAACCCCATCTGTTCGCGCTGTTTGACGTATCCTTCGGCGCACAAACGGGCCAGGTTGCGGATCCGTCCGATGTAGCCGGTTCGCTCGGTCACGCTGATGGCCCCGCGGGCGTCGAGCAAGTTGAAGGTATGCGAACACTTCAGACAATACTCGTAGGCGGGCAAAACCAGGCCGTCTGCAATCATCTTCTGGGACTCGGATTCATAGCGTCCAAAGAATCCGAACAGCATATCCACATCCGCTTTTTCAAAATTGTAAGTGGACTGCTCCACCTCTTGCCGATGATGCACGTCACCATATTTGACATGGGCGTTCCACTGCAGGTCGTAAACATTGTTCACGCCTTGCAGGTACATGGTGATCCGCTCAAGACCGTAGGTCAACTCGACGGGAATCGGTGATAGTTCAATACTGCCACACAGCTGAAAGTAGGTGAACTGCGTAATTTCCATACCGTCGAGCCAGACTTCCCAACCCAGACCGGCGGCGCCCAGTGTCGGTGACTCCCAGTCGTCTTCAACGAACCGGATGTCGTGCTCCAGCGGATCTACACCCAGCTCTTTCAAACTGTCCAGATAGAGCTGTTGAACTTCCAGCGGAGACGGTTTCAAGAGAACCTGGTATTGGTAGTAATGCTGGAGCCGGTTGGGATTCTCGCCATACCGGCCGTCCGTCGGGCGACGGGAGGGTTGCACATAGGCGACGTTCCACGGTTCAGGGCCCAGCGCCCGCAGCAGTGTCGTCGGATGAAACGTTCCGGCGCCCACTTCCATGTCATAGGGTTGCGCCAACACACAGCCTTTCTTTGCCCAAAACCGGTTGAGCGCCATAATTACGTCTTGAAAATACATGTGTCCTCTTTTCTCCTGATTCAGTCGCCAATCGTTTTAGTATCCATCCACAAAAGGCCATTCGGCCCCCGGCGGTGGTCGCTGCTCATTTTCAATCCGCAGCATAGACCTACTATACTTGCAGTTGCAACATATCTCGTGCCCTTCGCCGGCGCCAAAGCGATGGCAGACCATTGCCAGGGACCAAAACCTGTCATTTGCGGAAGGTCAATGGCTTACGGAGTGAACCATCACTCCGTTGGGGTCAATCGCCGTATCCAGTACACGGGCGGTGGGAAGCTCCGCCACAATTTCACGCCATGACTCACGAAGGTGTCCAATGGCCGTGGGCGCTCCCAGAGCCCAGATACATCCGCCGCCACCGGCTCCGGTGAACCGACCGCCACAGTTCTGGTCCCGGGCGGCCGCAATCAGGCGGTATCCCGCTGCGTTGAAAACATCCGGGGTCAAGACAGTGCGAATGTCTGTTTCCCGGTTCATGGCCTCAACGGCGTCTCCAAGATTGCGTTGGCGTATAGCTTCCACAAAATGATTGCCGCAGTCAATGATTTCTATCCACTGGGGGCGGCTTTCGCCGTTAAGAAACTGGCGGATCCATCTGGCATTGATGTCTTTGGAGTCGTGGGGAGTGCCACAGTACGCGACCAGGATATGTCTGCTGAAATCCGCCAGTCCGCCAAGGGCATCCCCTAACTGGGTGCGCTGGTAGACGTGGTCGTCACCGATGGGCCACATCCACGCATTGACCCCTCCGAAGGCGGCCGCCAGCTGATCCTGGATGCCACAGGGCACGCCGGCCACCCCTGATTCGATGGCGTGGGCGAGCCGGGCGATACCCTCCGGCGGCATGGCATCATGCGGCCCCGTCTTTGCCTCAAGCGCATTCAGAGCAGCGATGAGCGCCACAGCGGCCACCGAGGAGCCGCCCAGTCCGCTGCGCGGGGGGGACTGGGACTGAATATCGATGTGGATGCCGTGAATGCCGAAATACGCTGCGACCGCAAAAAGCAACCCCATCGGGTGCACGAAGGGCAGCGCATCCGCCGGATAGGCCGCATCATCGAACCCCCTGGAGGATATGCATACCCAGCCGTTGCGATAGCGGCCAATGCGCACGGCAGTCCTGAGGTCGAGGGCGATATTGAAAGTGCACGGCCGGTAACGCCTCAGCGGCAGATGCAGCGTACTGATGTCGAGCGTCCCGCCGAGATCGACGCGACAGGGCGCCGAGGCCGCTGCCAGCATGTCATCGAGTGTGTTAGTCATATTCTTTCTTCGTGCACTTCGTGATCTTCGTGGTTCACATTCAGTGCGTCGGTTCCCGGAGCATCAGCGGATCTCGCGTAAAAACCCCAGGCTTTTCAGCTCCTTGCCCAGGTGATAGGGGACAAAGGCTTCCAGCAGCGCCAGCCCCTGAGACCGGGCATTGGGATCACAGCGAATGCGCGCGGCTGTCGCCAGCGGGCCGGTCCGCATCCATCGCAATAGCTTGAGCGTTCCGTGGGAGACCGCTATATGCGGCGCCCCGTTTTCGCGGCACTCGCTGCAGACCACACTGCCCCGGGCCATGTTGAACCCCAACGGGCGCTCCGAAAGACTGTCCAGCGACTTGCGGCAACCGTGACACTGATCGATGCCGGGGCTCATGCCGGAAAACGCCAGAAAACGTATCTGAAAAAGAATGGACAGATCCGCCGGATCACGGCTGCCTTCGTCCAGGCCGGACAGCACGTAGTAGAGCAATGCATAAATATCCGACTGTTCTTCATCGTTTTCCAGCCACTCGTTAACCAACTCCGCCCAATAGCTGGCATAGGCCGTTCGACGGATATCCCCGCGGATATTTGCAAACGGGTGCTGCAAGGAGGCTTCCTGCAGCACGGGCATTCCCCCACGGCGGCTGCGGCGGCAGGTGATGGACAGCGCCGAGAAAAGTTCCAGCACGCCGGCAAATCGCTTTCGGCTTTTTTTGGCGGATTTGGCGATCGCCGTCAATTTCCCCTGATCGCGGGAAAAAAACGTCATGATCACGTCGTTGTCGCCGTAAGAGACGCGACGGATCGCAATGCCGGTAGTAACGAAGAGATCACCCGAATTCATAGCGGATCGCCGTGCTCAAGGCACCTGTATGGTGACGACCTGGCCACTGTTGCCGAGGATGGGAACGCTCTGCCCGTTCAATTGCATGGCAATACCGGCCGCATTTCCGATGAGCAGGTCAAAGCCCTTTTCGGCTTCAAGCTGCAGGTGATCCCCCGGTTTCAGCATATACTCCGTTGTCCGCATGCCATCAGTGGTCACCTTGATCCAGGTTTCTTCTACAGTGTTGATCAAGAGCCGTTGGGTCATCTCTGCCGGAAGCGCTTCGGACGGCGGGCCTTCCGGAGGCGCCGCGGAGGGAGCGGGTGCCGGTGCCTCCTTCGCAGGCGGCTCTGCGGTCACCGGGGGCGATGGCGCCGCCTCGGGTGCCGGCGATGGCGTTGCCGCGGGGGGTGGCGATAACACCGCCGCCGGGGTTGGCAGCGATGTAACCGCTGCGGAGTCGGGTGTCGCCGCCATTGTGGTGACGGGCGGAGGGGATGCCGGCGCCGGTTCAACGGACGGCCCTTCCCCCGTCGACAGGGCATAAATACTTGCGGCCACAATGACTGCCAGCAGCAGCACGCCCATGGCCAGCCGCGGCCAGAACACATGGTGGGATCGCAACCGCTCAGACTGATTCTGCGCTGCCGTTCGAAATTCCGCCAGGCTTTTCTCGTAATCCTGAATGGCCAGATCTCCGTCGGCGCCCACAGCTTTCGCGTATGACCGGATAAACCCCTTTACAAAGACCTCTGCCGGCAGTTTCTCGTGGTCCTCGTCTTCTATGCGGGACAGGGTCTCCCAGCCGATTCGAGTACTGGCAGCGATCGCCTCGAGTGCGATGCCCTTTTCAAGCCGCACTGACCTGAGATATCGCCCAAAAGATTTAACATCGTTATCAGTCATATCGCCTGCCACTGAGTCATCGTCCATGTTAGAGGACTATTTTAATCTGGGAAGTCTTTTTCAAGTCTTCCAACCAGCGCGTAAATTTCTCATCCACTCGCTGCTTGTAAACCTTTTCCGAAATGGCGGAAGAAACGTCAGAAAGTTTTTTGTCTTCAGGGGAAGTCATATCCTGAAGAAAAAAAATCTGAAGCCCCTGGTCTGTCTCCAGCAATTCGGTCACACCACCGACAGGCGTCGTTGAGATCGCCTTCTGGAGCATCGGAGAAAGGCTATTCATGCGAAACACGCCCAGATCGCCCCCCCGTCTGCCGGCACCCTGGTCGTTGAATTTTTTCTCGACCTCCGGAAACGGTGTCCCCGCTGCGAGCGACTTAACAATGCCGGCCATTTCCCATCGCGCCGCATCCTTTTGCCCCTGGCTCATCGCCGGATCCAGACTGAAGGTCAAGTGCCTTAGATGAACCGAGGATTCTCCTTTGAACTCCTCGGGATGCGTATCGTAGTAGTTTTTGATATCCTCATCGGTAACGACGATCTTTGAATTCACCTCTCGGGTCACCAAACGGCTGCGCAGTATTTGCTCCTTCGTGCGATCGCGGTACTCGTCGAGGGTCATCCCCTGCTTTTCCAAGGCTTCGGTCAGCATTTCCGCTGTCATCCGATTGGCCTGCTTAAGCCTTTCAATGCTCTGATCGATTTCTTCTTCGTTGATACTGATACCGGCTTTTTTGATCTCCTGGTCGGTGAGCTGTTGCTCGATGAGACGATCCAACATGTCTTGTCTCAGTTTGAACAGCATTTCCGCATGTTTTTCCTGGCTATAGCCCATCTGGCGGATTCGCTCGACGTATGGGGCGATCTCCTCGTTGAGTTCCGACAAAACGATGATATCGTCATTGACATAGGCCACGATTCGATCGATCGTCTCTCTCGCCGCGGAATGTGACGTAGCAGCGCAAAAGCTCAGCATCACAACAAGGCTCCAGATCACCCACGGTTTCATCAGAACCTCGCCCACAACGCTCCCGCAGCGCGCCGTGCGGCCCGTGGTTCCCATCTCGAATTCACCCATCCGCTCATCCATCCTTATTCATCACCCGTTCCCATTGGACGGCATTTATTTCAACGGGCATGCGGCTTCGCTGTTCACTCATCCACGCCGCATAGGCACGCTCGGTTTTGAATTCACGCAATCGTCTCAGTATGATTGCATTGATCTTGTCAATATCTTCGGTGGTTTCAGCTTCAGGCCAGTCCTTCCGGTGCGCCTTGAGATGCTCTTGGATATCCTCAGGGGTAATCACAATCTCCGAAGCAATAACCTTATCGATCACTTTGCGGGTCAACAGCCGGATCCGCAGCCGCTCCTGCCAGTCTTCAAAGGAGATAGCCGATTCCATGAGCATTTCTTCGAATACAGCGTCGGGATAATCCGCCTTTATCTGCCCGACCGCCGCCGAAAGCTCCGCATCGCTTATCGAGACGCCGATCTCTTCGGCCTTTTCCATCAGTATCATTTCTTCAAGCAACTGATTGAGCAACCTCAGTTTGATATCCCGATTCACCACAGGATCGCGCAAATCGTTATGTGAGTATGCGGTTTTGCTGATTTCGAATATGCGGTTAAATGTCGCTACGCTGAGCTGCCTGCCACCGACACGAAAAAGGAAGCCCTGCTCGCCGGTCTCCCCCCCATCGGAGCAGCCGGTCATGATCGAAAGGATAAGGCCGCAGCACAGCAGGTGCACGATGGCCCGTGATCGTTTCATCGTCCGGCACCAACCGCTGCGGTATTCCAACAGCCCCTGTTCTCCTGGTGGCGCATGATGCCGCGTCCCTTGTTTTCCAGAAGGCTCCAAGCACGTAGCCCCCTAAAATCATTAAAATAATTTTTAGCCGTTAACACGCTGACCGATTTCTTTCAAGATGTTTTTAGACTTTGCCAGGCGCTGCCGCCAATTCTGCGCCGGCAGGCGCGCCTTCAAAACCCCGTCACGTGTGAAACTGAAATTATCAGGCGCGAGAAGAACCATTTCGACAATCCCATCGGGGTTGCGCACGTGCTTATCGGAAAACCACATGAACATGTCGCTCCCGTCGACATCGAGCCGTTTTACGCCAGCTTGGATGGCCAGCACCCTGAGCATGATTTTGAGCAGTAGATTGCTGGCGGCTTCAGGCAGTTTGCCGTATCGATCCTCCAATTCGCACTTGTAGGCGGAGATTTCCTTCAAAGACGTCATCCTTACAAGTCGACGGTAAGCCGACAGCCGCTGGTCGATATCACTGATGTAGTCTTCAGGAAAATGTGCCGTCAGGTCCAGATGGATTTCAGGTTCCAGGGGCGCCACCGACGGCTCCCCTTTGAGCTCGGCCACGGTCGTTTCCATCAATTGAAGAAACATATCGTAGCCCACCGCAGCAATATGACCGGATTGGGAGGCCCCCAGAATGGACCCGCCCCCCCGGATTTTGAGATCGTTCATGGCAATCTGGAAACCGGCGCCCAGATCGCTGTGTTCCATCAGTACCTTGAGCCGTTTTCGGGCATCGCGGGTGATCGTGGCATCCGGCGGCACAAACAAATAGGCAAATGCCTGTTCATCCGAGCGCCCGACACGCCCTCTGAGCTGATAGATCTGGGCCAGCCCGAAGCGGTCTGCACGGTTGACGAGCATGGTGTTGGCCGATGGAATGTCCAGACCCGATTCTATGATGGTGGTGCACACCAGCACGTCGATCTTCTTACCGGAAAACGCGAGCATCACGTCCTCCAGTTCACCCACCGCCATCTGTCCATGGGCAACGGCCAGGCGCACGCCGGGTACCAGTGCGCGAATCCGCTCGGCCACGGCGTTCAGGCTGCGGATGGTGTTGTGGACGAAATAGACCTGCCCCCCGCGTTTGAGTTCATGGCCGATGGCATCGGCAACGATGGCGTCATCGTATTCGGTCACATAGGTGACGATGGCATGGCGCTGCTCCGGCGGGGTGGAAATAACGCTGATATCACGCACGCCCAGGAGGGACATGTGAAGCGTTCGCGGGATCGGTGTTGCCGTCAGGGTCAGCACATCGACGGTTTCTCGCATCCGCTTCAGTTTTTCTTTGTGTTTCACACCGAATCGCTGTTCCTCATCGACAATCACCAGCCCCAGCGCTTTGAATATGACATCTTTTTGCAACATGCGATGGGTGCCGATGAGGATATCAATGCGCCCCTCCTGCAAATCGGTTACCACTTGCCGCTGCTCACGCGGTGTTTGGAGGCGACTCAGGAGCCCCACCGTCACCGGAAATCGTGCAAACCGCTGACGGAAGGTTTCGGCATGCTGCATGGCCAGCACCGTCGTCGGCACCAGCACGGCAACCTGCTTGCCGTCGTTGACCGCTATGAACGATGCCCTGAGCGCCACTTCGGTCTTGCCGTAGCCCACATCGCCGCAAATGAGTCGATCCATGGGATCGTCAGCGGCCATATCCGCAATGACGTCGTTGATGGCCGCAATCTGATCAGGAGTTTCCTCGTAGGTAAAGCCGGCCTCGAATTCATTGAAATAGATGTCCGGCGGACTGAAGGAGAACCCTTTGTTCACTTTCCGGGCCGCATAGAGTTTGAGCAGCGCGCCGGCCATTTTTTCGACCGATTTCTTGACCCGCTCCCGGACGCGGTCCCAGGACTTTCCGCCCATTTTATCCACCACGGGCACTATGCCATCGACCCCCATGTATTTTTGAACCATTCCCATGCGGTCGACCGGGAGGTAGAGTTTGTCTCCGCCCTGGTAACTCAGAAGGAGGAAATCGCAATCGGCCCGGCCGATACTCAGCCTTTCGAGCCCCTGATACACGCCGATGCCATGCTCGGTGTGAACGATAAGATCTCCCTGGCACAGGCTTTCGATGGAAAGGATATCGGTTCTGATACTTGGTTTTTGCCGTTTCCGGCTCAGTCGGCTTTTTCCAAACACATCTTCGGCCGTCAGGATGGCGATGCCTTCGTCAACCCATACAAACCCGCTGGATACACTGCCGACACAAACGCTCAAAACGTCGCGCTGCAGGCACCCCTGCTCCGAGAAGGCATCGCAACGATGCGTGCGCACCCCATAAGGGGCCAGCACGCCGTCGAGCTTGGCTGCCTGGCTGCGCGACCGGCACGCCACGACGACATGACGCTTGTGTGCGGTTTGCTCCTGGAACCAGTCTGTGAACGGCTGCAGATGTCGGTCATCGGCGCCAGCCGGACGCGCTGATTCAAACTGCGAAACCGCATCAATGGCAAAGGTAACGGTGGGCGGGCTGGCGCGGTGATCCGCTGCCGTTTCCACGACAACATCATCCAGCGCCACCGAATTGAACGGACTCATCGCCAAGCCGGCATTCGCCCATTGCAGATACAGTGTTTCGGGTGGAACACACAGCCGCTGATGGGCCATCGCTGCGGTATAATTATTTTGGATCCGAGTCTCATGCGCGGCCGCCGCACCGGCCAATTGGCCAAAGGCTTCCAGAAACAGGAGGCAGCCTTCGGGCAGATAGTCGAACACCGTGTCGAGTTTGGAATAAAAAACCGGTAGAAGGCTTTCGAGCTCGGGGAAAACCCCTTCCGCTTCCAGCCGTGCAATGACATCTCTTCTCTGACCTGCGCTCAGACCACAGTTCACTGCACACTGCCGGATGCCCGAGATCACAGAATCAATCCGGTCGCGATGCAGTACGGCTTCCTTGGCAGGAAGCGCCACAATTTCACGAGCATCGCCCATCTGAAGTTGACTGGCGGCGGAAAAAAACCGAATGCCTTCCACCAGATCGCCGAACCATTCCAATCGGACCGGATGGTCATAGAGCGGAGAGAAGATATCCATGATGCTCCCCCGCACGGCGATATCCCCGGGTTCTTCCACAATGCTGGTACGCGTGTAGCCACCGTCCAGCATTTTAGCGACAAGGGCGTCACGGTCGCTTTCTTCGCCTGTCATGAGCAATTCCGCCCAGCTGCAGAGATCCTTACGAGGCATCACTTTATGAAGCAGGGCATCCACAGAAGCGACCAGGACAAATGGCTCCCGGCTGGTCGCCAAGCGGTATAGCGTGCGAATCCGCTGCGCACTGATGTCGTTATGGTAGGCCAACGCCTTGAAAGGTGAGATGTGATATGCGGGCAGATGAATAATCGCGTGGTGATCCTCGGGACGAATAAAAAATGCCAGATCATTCAACATGCGGGTCGCGTCTTTGTCAGTCGGAGTGATGACGCAGGCGGGCTTTCCGGTCGCGGCATAGTGTCTGGAAATCAGATAGCTCGTTTGGGCGCCAGATATACCGCTGCACTGATAGGCTCCCACCCGCGAGGCGATCTCGTCGAGAAAAGCGGCTAATGTGGTTTTCTCTTGATTTTGCACAATAATTCCATTAATTGGGTGCCGTTACGCCACCGTAGCTCAGTTGGTAGAGCAGCTGATTCGTAATCAGCAGGTCCGCGGTTCGACTCCGCGCGGTGGCTCCAAACGATTCAAAGGGATTTCGGCCAGTTACGCCGAAATCCCTTTTTCGTTCCGGGGGCACCATACCCCGCTAAACCGGTCCAAATCAAGCTGTTTTGCGGCCAAAATGCGCCCATTTTCCGGATAAAGATTTGAAGTCGGTATCAATTTGCCTTCGACCTCGCGCTGCCACCCATTCCCCACTACCATCCCATGTAGACTTCAACCTCACTCTATGGTGGAAAAATGAGATCGGCTTGTCTCCTTTTGGTGGCATTGGCAGTTGCGGCATGTGGTGGACCGAGCGATATTGACGCGGTTCGAAGCGGCACGATGATGGGTTATACGACGACGATCGGCAAAGCGTTCGAAGCCGCATTCGATGAGCCGAGTTGGAAAACGCTCAGCGGAGGACCAGGGCAGCGGACCGTGGAGTTTACCGGGAAAATTTCTCGGAACCTGCACGAGGCCTTCGTCGCCCATATGGTGGTGACCTACTCCGAGGAGGACATATTCACCGCGGCAATAGCTTCAGGGTACCCCCCGCCTCCGGTGGGGATGCCGGAGGACCAGTACCCGAAATGGCAAAACGGGTTCCTGGCCACGTTGTGGGCTCCTGGCCAGACGTTTGTGTGCCAGTGGGAAATTTCGAGGGATACGATGGTGGTCGCCGACATGAGCCTCGATGGAAACAAAATCGAGGACATTGATAGCGCGATAGCGATCATTTGCTGGTAGGGGTACGGAAAACGCATCAGGCGTGCTTTGGCTTCCTGTATTTTTGCCTCACCGTCACTGAAATCACGTTTGGCCGCTTGGTCATGATGGTACCCAACCACGATGCGCATATGCCTCCGAGGCTGAACTGGCCGTGCCCTGGCAACGAAGCAGAAACCTGGGTGAATTAATGAGAATGTTGCCACGGGTCTCCATACATGCTACGTATCCACTCAAATCCCGTGGAGAGCTATGTATGCGCGGCCGTATATACTCTGACCAAAAATGCCCCGTTTGCGGTGGAAATTTCGTCCATGACGACCATCGCCAGGGCCTTTTTTGTTTGGATCATTCAAAACAGCAGGCTGCGGGGCGGTTCCGTGTCCAATTTGGTCGGGGTACAAGGCGACGATTTGAGACATACAGAGAGGCAGAAAGGTTCCTATACGGTTTAAGGTATGAAGTAGATAAAGGGATCTATGACCCGAGAGATTATAGGCTATCAAATCCCCTCGGTTTCGAGAAATTAGCCCGGAAGTGGCTTGAGATTAAAGAGAAAGAGGTTAGGCCAGGGTCATTTAAAAATCTCAAACTCTATATTGGCAAAGCAGTTATTCAATGGGGTGCTTCAAATATTAAGAGTACCGGGTACGGTGAAATAGAGGATTTTCTACATAATCAGAATGTTTCAGACAAAACTAAATCAAATATGAAATCTTGTCTTCATAGTTTTTGGGTATGGGTTATTAAGAGAGAAAAAATTGCAATGCCCGATTTTCCAGTAATAAATTACGAGCTTGGTCTGCGGAAAATTATTGATAAGAAAACACAGAGTGAGATAATCAATGAAGTAAAAGAAATGACCTATAAGAAAAATATGAAGATTTGGATTGGCATAAAATTTTATCACTATACGTTTCGGTAAGGCCAGGGGAGCTTTTGAAAGTCAAGGAAAGTGATATCGATTTGAATTCAGGAGTTATTTACATTCCTCATCCGAAAGAAAAACGTCCTAAACAGATTGAACTTGTAAATGAAGATTTACAGTTGCTTAAAGAGATCTCAAGAGGTATGCCTTGGATGTATTTTTTTATACATGAGCCTGGAGTATCAGGGGCCATTGATGGAGATCGTTTTGGCGAAAAAATATTTTATAAATGGTGGAAAAGAGCTTGCGAAAAAATAGGGGTTTCAGGAGTGGACTTATATGGCGGTACAAAACATAGTGCTGTGACTGATGCACTAAACCAGTACACGCCAGAGGAGATAAGGCGGTTCGGGACTAAACATGCTACAAATAAAGCCTTTGATAGGTATTTATATGTAGACATGGAGTATTTCCGAAGGTTCTATCCGTCGTTGGTGGAAATTGGTTAGAGCAATTCTATTGAAAACTAAGGCGGTGTCTAATGTTTAGTAAGATTCTGATTGATGGTTATCGGGACATGAAAAATTTTCTTATTGCTAAACCAACAAGGTTTAATCTTTTTGTTGGAGAGAACAATTCAGGGAAAACAAGCTTGCTCGAAGCAATTTTCATGCATTGTGCACCGGTTAATTTTAATGTAATTTTGGGAGTGTTATCAATGAGGCATGGGGGTTTTCTTGGAAACCAAAAATATATTGTTGATAATCTTAGATGGTTTTTCAGTGAGCCAGAGGGGAAGTCGGTTTTAAAGATAAATATAGAAAGTTATTACAATGGGAAAAAAAGACTTTCAGAAATTGAGCTTGAAGATATTTCAAAGAACTCAGTTATGACGGATATTCTGTCCGGAAATAATGCATTAAAACATGCTCATTTCGATACAGGTTCATCTGCAAAAAGTGTAAAAATTGAACTAAATCGAATATTGGATAGTGAAATTGAAGGGATAGCATATGGTATTCTGACGTATAAGTTTGCTAACAAAGAAGGAAGTGTGGAATCGCGGCAGGTATTCGATAGTAAAAGAGAATTGACAATTTTATCTCCAAAAATAAGAACTGATATAGAAACCAAGATATTATCTACTTCATTTTTTAAAAGGCCTGAATCCGGTGTGACGGAATGGGACAAGGCGGTTAAGAAACGAATTAGTAAAGATGCAATAGAAATAATGCAAAAAATTGACAACAAGATTATAGGGGCGCAGATATTAATGTCTGCGCCAAATACGGCAGAATTGTATGTGGAGTACAAAGGCCTTGGGTTAATGCCGCTTAGTGGTTTGGGCGATGGAATTAGGAAAATGCTTATAATAGCTTTAAGCTTATCAGAATGCAGAAACGGGGTCCTATTAATTGATGAGATTGAACAGGCAATCCATTACAATGCATTAGTTCCATTCCTTGACTGGTTAATGAAAATGGCTAAAGATCATGATGTCCAAGTTTTTGCAACAACTCATAGCCTTGAGTGTATAGATGCGCTAATTAATACAAATATTAATAACTTAAATGATATTAGCTTATATAAAATGTTCAGGGAGAATTATACGCTTACTAATAAAAAAATTAGTGGCCCGAAGTTGAAAACTCTGCGAATTGAAATGGGACAAGATGTAAGGTGGTAAAAATGGAATATGGATATCTTGTTGTTGAGGGTACACACGACCTTGAATTCGTAGGAAAGATATTAAAGCATGCAGGCTTAAAACTAATTCGAAAGCACGAAGAATTAGATGCGTTTTGGAAAAATTCAAAGTTGATACCAACCGTTTTTCCATTTGACGGCGACTTGTTAAAAAGAGCGCCAGTTCCTCAATTTTATCAAAACAATAATATTGCTATTGCAATTCATTGTGCAAACAGCATAACAAATTTGACAAAAGTATATAAATATACTTTTGATAATGATAACCGAATGCCAGGAATGCTTAAAAGCGCAGGAGCTGTTTGCGACGCTGATAACAACAATGATAATGCTGTAGAAAGTACATTCAATGGAATTAGAGGCGCGTTGCCTGAGAATTATTTCCATGCCACTCAGCCAGGAGTTGTTACAATAAATGGATTTAGAAATGGTGCTTTTATTATGCCAGATAATGTTAATAATGGGACATTCGAAGATTTATTGATTGAATGCGGAAAGAAAGTATATAGGAACCTGTTTGATGGCGCGAGTGTATTTATTAATGGTATTGATTTGACGAAACTAAACACGGGCGAGAAGAAAGAACTAAATAAATTTGCTGGCAAGAAGAAAGCGATAATTGGTTGTATGGGGAATGTATTGAGGCCTAGCAAATCAATTGCGGTTACCATCAGCGACAACAGGTGGGTATCAGCCGATAGTTTAAAACTGCCAAATGTTAAAAGGCTTGTGGCCTTTATATCGCAATTGTTTGATTTATAAAACCGAGATAAAAGGGGCTACGATTGGGATACGGTTTGAAATTGTCTAAAATCTCCAAATACCTTAAAATAAACACAAAAAATGGTGGAGGCGGGGGAGTTGCCCCCCCGACCTACCGATCCTGCCCACCAACTTATACGCTCGGAGGACAGCCTCGCGGAGCAGATGGAACGCCATCGAGTTCTTGACAATCCCGGCAAGCCCTTTTCGTTGACACCGGCTTTTGGCCCTTATATGGTTTCATTCGCTCCTTCGCCTCAATCATCTGCCGGAAACCATCATGGTCCTTACCAAGCAGGGCATCACAGAAGCGATCCGTTTGCGGATGGGTGTTTCCCGCCCCCGGGCCGTCGAAATTACCGAAGCCCTTATCAAACTGTTAAAAGACACTCTTGCGGCCGGCGAGGATGTCCTGGTCAGCCGATTCGGGAAGTTTCAAGTGAGAAAAAAATCCGAGCGCCGAGGGCGTAATCCAGCCACAGGGGGAAGAATTACTTTGAAGCCCCGCCGGGTGGTGACTTTCAAACCAGCCAGTAATTTGAAGGAGCTTCTAAATCCTACTGTTGAGATTGGTGACCGGCAATGACCATCACCAAAATTATCAGCGGCGGCCAGACAGGCGCGGATCAGGGCGCCCTTGATGCGGCCATCGCCATGGGCATCGACCACAGCGGATGGATACCGAAAGGCCGGCTCACCGAGTCGGGACCGCTGCCTGAAAAATATCTGCTCAAGGAGATGCCGTCCAAAAGCTACCCGAAAAGGACCGAAAAGAACATCCTCGATTCGGACGGCACGGTAATTATCAGCCGTGGGCGGTTAGCGGGTGGATCGGCATTGACAAAGAAACTGGCCCTCCAGCACGGCAAACCGGTTTTGCACATCAACCTGAAAAAGATAAGTCCCAAGGAGGCAACTGGATCTATTTTTGCTTGGACGGAAATGCACAGGGTTGCGGTTTTGAATGTGGCCGGCCCCCGGGCTTCGAAAGACCCATTGATTTATGAAGATGTGAAAGCCATTGTCGGCGGCCTGCTGAAGGAACCCCGGTGATGGATGAAATCCACGAAATGGTCGCCGATATACTGTCCGGCATGTCCTTTAGGGAAAAGAGCGTCATCGCCAAAATGGACGAGGAGGCCCTGCCATATCTCCAGTATGCTTTTGACAGGTATATCAGTGCAAAAGACCCGGATGATGAAGGGGCCGGAGCGGATATTATGCGGCGGATGTGGGAGGCCTGTAGAGAAACACACAGGTTGCGATCCGTGAAATGAAACGTCTTGCCTCAGCAATAATAGCCTTAATCACCATCGGTACCGTTTCTTTTGCCGGCGGCCAGGGGAACACCACCAACCAGTCTTTCAATAAGGCCAAGAAAATCCTACTGGAGCAGGTCTATTTTGACCGCATGACCACTTTTTACTGCGGGTGTGCCTTCACCCCTGACAAGAAGATCGTGTCTTCGGGATGCTATACGCCCAAAAAGGATGGTGAAAGAGCCCGCCGGGTCGAATGGGAGCACATCGTACCGGCACACGCATTCGGTCAGAGTTTCCAGGAATGGCGCGATGGTCATCCGGACTGTGTAGACAGCAAGGGAAAAGCCTTCAAAGGCCGGAACTGCGCGGCCAAGGTCAACCTGAAATACCGCTACATGGAAGCGGATATGTATAACCTGGTCCCCGCCATCGGTGAGATCAATGGGCTTAGGTCCAACTATAGCTTCGCTATGATATCTGGAGAAAAGCGGGAGTTCGGTCAGTGCGATATGGAAATCGAGGACCGGAAAGCCGAGCCGCCGCCAGCGGTTAGGGGTGATATTGCCAGGACTTATTTTTACATGGATGCCGCCTACCCGGGACACGGGATCATCAGCAACAAGAACAGGAGGATGTTTGAGGCTTGGGACCGGGAAGATCCGGTGGATGAGTGGGAGTGTGAGAGGGCAAGGCGGATTGAGCGGTTGCAGGGGGATGAGAATCCGTTTGTGAAATCCCAGTGTTTAGTCGGAAGGATGGGTAAAGGATGATATAATGCTGACCGGCAAGGCTTCCAATTTGACAGCGCCATTGGGTTGTACGAGGAATACCATTCCTAATGTGCTGGATCTCAAAGATTACGGGATACCATCGATAGTGGCAAACATTCTGCGGTTTACAAGTCCGGAAACGGCCCACGGATCAAAGCAGAAATGTCTCTATGGGAGATTAGTGGGTTATGTTTAGGGCAATCCTAAATACTTCGACTTTGTGTGGGATGGTTTAAATATCCAGAGCGCCACCTAATAATTCGTTATTTTTTGTAAATTTGGCAGGCTCTGCCATCCTCACGCCGAAGATCGGCGGTCAACGGCCAAGTGTTTGCGGTCTAAATCGAAACCGGCGGCAATCGCCGCTTAACCCGATAAGGGCCGAAAACCTAACCGATTGATTTCATAATGGTTAGGTTGGTTTTTCGACTTAGGTTTCAGAACTAAACGGCGATTGCCGTCTAATAACTGTTCGCCGATGCCAAGGACTCCAAGGAGAGCCACATGTCCGTCCAAAAGCACATCAGGGAGTTGGTCTTGACCGAAGCCGGCTACCGCTGTGCTGTCCCCACGTGCCGCAGCATTCTGGCAATCGACCTACACCACATCGTTGAGGTCTCGCAGGACGGCAGCGACACGCCGGAGAACCTGCTCGCCCTGTGTCCTACGTGTCACGCCCTGTACCATCGCGGTACGATCACCCGTGGCTCTATCCAGAAATGGAAACAAGACCTGCTATCGGTGAGTTCACAGGATTTCAGAAGCAAGATCGAAGACGACGTCAGGACGGCAATCCTGTCAGCTGAACCATGGAACGAAGACCGACGGCACGGGTTCTCCCATGCTGCTTCAGAGTTCCTGGCCAGAACCTGTGAGGTGGGGTTCCTCGATGGCTCTCGGTTCATTCGAACCGGATATGCATGCTACATCGGCGACGGCAAGCTAATAACGGCCGGAGAGGTGATCGACTTCTTGCAGGAAATACTGCTGTACCGTCCCGGGAAGCCGTCGTTGCTCACGCGCGTAGGACTCGCCGATTTCGTTGTCGCGAAACGACTCGACTGGGGGAGTGTGACGTTCCTTGATGCAGCCCCTGTCGATACTGCCTACTGGCGGAAGATCACCGGCGGGTCGGGGGACGACATGCTGCCACTTCAGACGGATGTGAAAACCAGACGGAACCCGTACATTGGCGAGCAAGTGGGCTTTCTCAACTCGCCGCACTGCACAGACGACGGACGCGGATTTGCGCTCTTCCAGTTCGAGACAGCTCACGTTTCATTCTTCCATCGAACGGAGGCGCTTACCTTGCACAACTACGTGCTCACGCCGGTGGTAAGCCGCATCCAGTACAGAGGTGCCCCGGTGTTCTCCGAACAAGGAGAATTGCTTGGCGTCCTACGAGACAGCATGAAGTCGGAGGACGAAGCAAGCTGTCGCCCGATCGCAGCCAACTTCATTGGAGTCAAGGAGTTCAGAGAATGCGAGGGCGAACATCCGGATCCACTTGATGGCCCTGCTTCGCGCCGCCACAAGTGATCCAAGCGTTGGGCTTACGATGAAAGAACAAAAATATGCTGCGTACTGCTGACTATACGATTCAAGGTTTCTTGTACCAGTTTAACAAGACTGCCTTGGAAATACTGAAAGCTCAGGATGATGATACAATCACCGTTGAGGGCATTGTTGAGGACATCGAGATATCGTCCCCTGTATCCTTGACGGCAATTCAGTGCAAGTACCATGAGGCGAGCACATCCTTCACTGCGAGCGCGGTATACAAGCCATTGCTCCAAATGCTCAAGCACTTCTCTGAGAATCAAACCGCGAACATTCGTTACATCCTATTTGCACATTTTCCAGGGGTTGGTGCGACGCCCCCGGCTGTCGCCAAGGCCACCCTACAGGCAGCCTTGGCGTCCAAAGACAAGGCGCTCATGAAGCACGTTGAGGCAGTACCATCAGGAATTAACCTCGACACCTTCGAAGACCGTTTCACCATGGAGTTCGGCCCTAGTTACAACGACATTATGAAACAAGTCGGCAAGGAATTGGAGGCTAACGGGATTCAGGAGGACGACATTGAGACCCTCGCATATCCAAACGCAATTCATATGATCGCAACGCTCAGCGTGAAACATAACCCAGCAGACAGGAATATAACGAAGAAACAGTTCCTTTCTGATCTTAAGGCTATCCGCACAACGGCAATCTCCCGGTGGACGCTGGCTCTCAAGACCCGAGATAAACTACTTCAGGCGCGTCGCAAGCAACTCAAGGTGCACCTGGATAAAAATGCTCGGCTCCGCTACTTCGTCATTAACCCTAACAGTATTGAAGACTACGACACCGAGATCGTCATTTTTATCATCGACTATATCGACAAATACCACTTCAAACAGGCGCACATCAGCACACCCGTAATGTGCCTTTGCGCAAACCTAAGCCAGATTCAAGACATCCAGCACCGATTATACGCAAAAGGCATTGTTGCAACAGACGGCTATGTGGGCGCGAATTTCGAGGGTTCGTTTTTCTTTCGGGAGCCGCTGTTTTCCAAGAGCACTGGAGGCAAATTGAAGCGCGAATTCTCCCTACGCATCTTAAGTTGGGAGGAGCACGGGAAGGTACTGAACGACCGAAAGTGTGATGACCTCTTCATCATTGGCGAGCCGGACTGTGATTTACTCGACACCGTGGACGTAAATGTCGAGCGCCTGACAGGTGCAACAATGAAGGAAATCAAATACATCATGGGGGTAAGCAATGCCTACGAATAGTATCGGCCAGGTTCTATCCTGTTCCCCGGAGGCAATCATCGTTCTCATTGACAATTTAAAGGTGTTCGAAGAGCACAAGACGGTGCTTCAGGTAGGTCGCTACCTACGGATTGCACAGGGAAACAACGACTTCACTGTTGCTGCAATCCGGAACGTCCGTGGCGTTCTCGGCCAAGATGCTGATGGCAACCCGAAATGGCAGTTCCACATTGAATGCCAGGCTGTCGGTACACTGGTTGACGGAAAAGTGTTCGAACGAGCAAGTGTTCTCTTGCCCGTGCCAACTGAGCCAGCGTTTCCGGCAGACAAAGAAACCCTTGACAATCTCTTTGCCGAAGATACCGACTATCAGTTCCCCCTTGGCCAGCTATCGCTTAACAAGGCGATCGACATGAAAATCCATGGCGATCGCTTCTTCAGCAAGCATATCGCCATCGTGGGGTCCACCGGCTCTGGGAAATCATGTACCGTTGCTCGAATTCTCCACGACGTGGTTGGAATCGCCGATGAGAAGAATTCGAACATCGGGAAGCAGAATAACTCCCACGTCGTGATCTTCGACATCCATGATGAATACACGGCCGCGTTCACTTTGCAGAAGGATCAGAATTTCACATTGAATCGTCTCGATATAGACAGTCTTCAGCTTCCTTATTGGCTTATGAATTCTGAGGAGTTAGAAAGCATGTTCATTGAGAGCAATGAACAGAACTCCCACAACCAAGTCAGCCAGTTCAAGCAAGCAGTTATTCTGAACAAGGAAAAACACAATCCGGGGATCAAGGAGATGACTTACGATACCCCGGTTTATTTCTCAATTACGGAAGTCTATCAGTATATTGAAAACATGAACCGGGAGGTGATTGGTCGTCTTGAGAACGAAAACCAGCCGAAACTTGCGGATGGGTCGATAGTTTCTGACCGTCGCGTTTACTTCAATGAATCCAAGTCTTTCGTTGCCACTTCTACTGCCAAGGCCGACAAGGCGACAAATGGGCCATTCAACGGAGAATTCAACCGCTTCGTATCGCGGCTGGAAACCAAGCTCGCAGATAAGCGCCTACGCTTCTTGCTTCACCCGGGTAAGCCTGGCGGTATTCCTTACAAGACTGATGATTTCGAAGAGATTATAAAGCAGTTCGTCGGTTATCTGAACAAAGCGAATATCACGATCGTAGACCTCAGTGGAATTCCGTTTGAAGTTTTGAGTATCACGGTGAGTCTCGTCTCTCGACTAATATTCGACTTTTGCTTCCACTACTCAAAGCTGCGCCACGAAAACGATGCTTTGAACGATGTGCCTGTCATGATTGTTTGTGAAGAAGCCCACAATTACATACCTCAGAAAGATAACGCTGCATATCGTGCATCACGTGAATCGCTCGAGCGTGTTGCGAAAGAGGGGAGGAAATACGGACTCAGCCTCATGGTTGTGAGCCAACGTCCGTCAGAGGTTTCTGAAACAATATTCGCTCAGTGCAATAATTTCCTTGCGCTCAGGCTTACTAACAACGCGGATCAAAATTACGTCAGGAGGCTATTCCCAGACAATACAAGTGGGATTACGGACATCCTACCGAACCTCGCCTCCGGCGAATGTATTGTCGTGGGCGATGCTGTTCTGCTTCCCGCCGTTGTCCAAATGCCATTACCGAAACCTGAACCGCATTCACGGAGTGTTTGTTTCCACAAAGAATGGAAGGAGCCGTGGCGGGATGTAACGTTCGCAGCGGTTACTAGTCGCTGGAGAAAGGAATAAAGTGCCCAACCAAAGCATTCAGCGGATCGCAAAAAGCGCGCGCTCATTGATGCCCAGCGTTAGAAGCCGCGCACTGCGCCTATCATTCTACAATTGGCGGCGCACCAGGTTGAATAGAGGAACATGGCAACCATTCTTCATGACAACTGCGACAGAATTAGACCGACGTCAGCCTAATCCACTTTGAATACGACGTCTATTAAATATGAATGTTAGACCACCAGGTGAGAAACGTCTGATCAACCATAAACGATATTTGGGAACAGCAGAATGACGAAGAAATCGCTAAATCGAAGCCTGGGTGTCGCGAAGGCGACCAAGCAGGATGAATTTTACACCCAGCTCTCGGACATCGAGAAAGAACTACGGCATTACACAAAGCACTTCAAGAACAAGACCGTCCTGTGTAACTGTGACGATCCCAAGGTCAGCAACTTCTTTCACTACTTCTCGTACAATTTCGAGAAGCTTAAGCTAAAAAAGCTGATCACCACCTGCTACAAGAATTGCGATGCCGATCTGTTCAGCCAGCACAAAGAGGAAAGAGGACTCTACCTCGAATACGACGGTGACAAGAACGATAACCGAGTCCCCGATCCGGACGAAATCGGCATTTACAAGCTAAAAGGCGACGGTGATTTTCGCAAAGAGGAATGCGTTAAGCTGCTCAAGCGAGCGGATATCGTCGTCACCAATCCGCCGTTTTCATTGTTCAGGGAATATCTCGAGCAGTTGATGATGTACAAGAAGAACTTTCTGATCATTGGGAATCACAATGCGATCATCTACAAAGAGATTTTCCCGTTGATAAAGGACAACAAGATGTGGCTGGGCAATACGCACCCTGTCGCCTTCGTCGTCCCCGATCATTATGAAATGCGAAAGGTGAGGAGTTGGCGCGACGAGAACGGAACGAATTGGCGCAGCCTGGGAAACGCCTGTTGGTTCACCAACCTTGACATCTCCAAGCGTCATGATGAGTTACCGCTATACGAAAAGTACACGCGGAAGAAATTTCCAAAGTACGACAACTACGAGGCGATTGAGGTCGCGCGATATAAAGAAATTCCGGATGACTACGACGGCGTGATGGGCGTCCCGGTGACATTCCTTGAGCATTACAATCCTGAGCAATTTGAGATCATCGGCTGCAATCGAGGCGTCGACCAAGACCCGAAAGGTGTCTACGGAAGGGGTTCGCATCTGAACGGCAAAGAGACTTTCAAGCGAATCTTCATCCGAAATAAAAAACCAATTTTGGAGTGAATGACATGACCGACTTTGATTACTGGAAGAAACAGTACAAGGAGACTTGGGGACGGTCGTCTCAAAGAGAGACGGCCATTGCTGAGTATTTGGCGCAAGCGTCCGGCGAGAAGATTAAGCCAGTGGGTCTGGGGGCTGGCAGTGCAGACTTCCTTTCTGGATCGGCGTCAGCGCACGGTCATGTAAAGGGGGACGCTGACCTCGTAGTCGTTGGAACGAGTATCTACCTCGAAGTGACGGGACCGCTTGTGCCGAGTGTCGATCAAAACCAAGACCTGTGGGTCAGGCCTGACAAAGTTGCAAATGCCAACAAGAACAAAATCTCACACGAGACATGGGTTGTGCATCACCTGCCAAAGAACAATCTGATTCGAGTTGTGCCACTTGATAGTGGGTTTTGGCAAGCGTTAGAAGCTGGCGTCTTTCCTATAGTGACGCCTCGCATTCGTGGAGTGCAGGAGCGATATCACGCTATCCCGGCAACGCACTCATGCGTCAAATCTTGCAGTGTACTGATTCAGAGACTTACGAACATTTCGACTAAAGGACAAGCCCGATGAAGATCGAACTCAAAGAGATCACGGTGCAGAAGTTGACCGACGGCTTCGCGGACAACGACGAGCATGGAGTCGTCGCGTATGGCGGATATCTCGACATTCGACCGCCGTATCAAAGAGAATTCATCTACAAGGACAAGCAGCGAGATGCGGTGATCGACAGCGTGCGCAAGGACTTTCCGCTGAATGTGATGTACTGGGCGGTGCGCAATGACGGCCATTACGAGGTGATCGATGGGCAACAGCGCACAATTTCGATTTGTCAGTACGTCAATGGAGACTTCTCTATCGTCGGGCTCGCGTTCCACAATCTGCAAAACGATCAGCAACAACAAATTCTTGATTACAAATTGATGGTTTATTTCTGCTCCGGGACTGACAGCGAAAAGTTAGATTGGTTCAGAACCATCAACATTGCTGGCGAGGAACACACCGATCAGGAATTGCGCAACGCGGTTTATGCTGGACCGTGGACTGCCGACGCCAAGCGCTATTTCAGCAAGACGGGTTGCCCTGCCTACGGGCTGGCGAGTGACTACGTAAAGGGCATCGCCATCCGGCAGGAGTATCTTGAAACGGCTATCGGATGGCACGCGAGCGCGACGTCGGAGGGCACGATCGAAGAGTACATGTCGAAGCATCAGGACGATCCCAACGCCGTCGCACTGTGGAACTACTTCCGGAGCGTCATTGACTGGACCAAGGCGTCCTTCCCGAAGTATCGCAAGGAGATGAAGGGCGTGAAGTGGGGGTCACTCTACAACGAGTTCGGGAGCAAGGCACTCGACGCCGGCAAGCTGGAGAAGCAGGTTGCAAAGCTAATGATGGACGACGATGTGCAGCGAAAACCGGGAATCTACCCTTATGTGCTGGATGGTGACGAAAGGCATCTGAATATCCGCTCGTTCTCCGACAACATGAAGCGGGAAACGTACGAAAGGCAAAAGGGTGTCTGCGTCAAGTGCAAGAAAAAATTTGAACTACACGAGATGGAAGGCGATCATATCAAGCCCTGGCACGAGGGCGGGAAGACTAACGCGGCGAACTGCCAGATGCTATGCAAAGAAGACAACCGAAGAAAGTCGGGGAAATAGGAAAGGTCTAACAATCGCTTGCAGCGGACGCAGTCAAGCCACGCCGCTGAGGCGCGGCGTTACAAACCGCTCACTATGCGCCTATCAATGGTTTATGCCGGCCGATTCGCATTCATCGAGGAATATCTAACCCATTCTATTTGCGCTCGGCTCTCAGTGCGCCACCATCTTACCGCTCCGGTCCCGCGCCCCCATCGAGCCTTGACGCTGCCCCATCTACCGGCCATCAGGTGGCCTCATTGCGGCGATCACAGGGTGGCTCGTTTACGGCGATCCCGGAATGGCTCTATGGCGCCGATCACTAACAACACACATCTGAGGAATCGAGATACGCATCGACATGCCCCGTATCACCGAGGTGTACTTAAGCCATCCCCAGTCCAACCGGCCAACGTAAGGGGAACTCGGCTATTGAGATTTGAGGTCAGCTTGACGTCCATTCAGACCTTGACAACCGGGCCAAAAGTAGACAGAGGTGAATGCAGGTATAAAGATTTAAAGGAATAAACCAAAAAAACCGAAGAGGAGGTCGGATGCCAAAGCCCCGCAAACTTCAGATCCCGGTAGCCGCCCCATCGACCAAAAAGGACCACCTGAACGCGAAACTGCCGACAGAACTCAAACACCAAATGAAGGTGTATTGCGCCCAGCGGCAGATCACGATCCAGGATTTTTTGATCGAGGCGATACAAAAGGCCATGAGTGATGGCCGGTAGGGTTACGGCGGAGGCGGTGCCCCAGCCCCGTATGAACAGAGGAACCGCTCGACACCCCACTTGAGCAGGGTGAAAAACCCGCCGGCAACGGCCGCGATGATAAGGTAAAGAAGGATCCCTCCGGCACGCTCCACCGACCGGTGAACCTTGCCCCAAGTCTTCAAGAATGCCCGCAGCGACTCGATTCCGTTGTCATGCTTGCCACCGCCGACATCCTTGAGGACACCCATCAGATGCGGCATTTCCTGTGCGGCCTCAGCCGACAGCCCGCACGGCGCCTTTTCCAGATACCTGGACAGAGCACGATCAGCCGCCAGGTCTGCGATCCGCTGGTCCCGTTCGTCATCCATGGAATCAGTCCTTCCATTCGTAGGCGGCGGCGGCACGGCCGTAGACCCGGTCTGAGTCCGGCTTTTTTACCACGTCAAAGGGCCGGCCCGACCCGGGCAGGGGGTACCGGCCCAGGTCAGCCTTGGCGGCCGACTCGAAAAACCCGATCACCCGCTGGAAGTCCGATTCGGAGGCCATCCGGACCATGGCATCCGCGACATCGGCCGGGACGACCACGACCGACTTCCGGGCGCATTCGGTCACCAGTGCCCGCCGGGCCTCATCGCGCTCGCGCGCGGTCCGGGCCATAGCGTCCAGGGCCTCGACCCGCTCCATCAGGGCCGACTCGAAGATTTCCGCGTTGGCCAAACGCTCGGTCAACTCGTCCACCTTGTAAACCGCAGACGCGATCCACCCGTGCATGATGGCCTCGGCCTGGGCGCCCTCGATACCGGCTTTCGCGATGGATTCGAGCACCATGTCTTTGGTCTCTGCCGACTCCAGGACGTACCCACGGTTTGACGAAAACCCCGGATTGAGCACGTAGTCGAACCCCTCAAACGAACTTACCCGGGTCGTGCCATGACGACCGCCGTCACGCCCGCCCATGGCCCAGGAAAACCCCCCGACACGGCTTTCGTGAAGGCCCTGAACTACGCGGCCCGGTGCGTTCGCGACCAGCAGTTCCTGGGCATGGCTCACATTGCCAGCCTCATCGATCTCGAAGGCAGTGGTCACGCACGCCGGCACGTTGTCGACAATCACGAAACTGCCGTCCGGCATCTGGACCCGCTCGGACTCTGCGATGGCGGCCTTGCCTGCCATTTCCCTGCGGCCGTGGCCGAGGAAGCCCAGCTTCTCCCGCAATCTGATCCCCTCCCGGGTGGCCGGGGCGTAACACACCTCACGGGCGTTCTCCAGAACGTACTTGCGATGATGGCCGGTGTATTTGCGGCCCTCATCGAACAGATTGAACTGACACTCGATTACCGGCCCGGGGCCGGCCCCCTGTTTTGCTCCCATGATCAGTCTCCCGCGTAAAACCGGTTTATCATTCTGGTAACCGCCGACTCCATCACCGACTCACCGCCCTCGCCGGCCTCACCGCCCTCGCCAGGCGGCGGGGCCACCTTTCCCGGAAACATGGATTTGAATTTCTCTTCATCGACGCGCAACACATCGGTAAAGAGATAGTTTGCCACGGCCGGGAAATCGCACTTTGAAAAATCTGGGTCGATCATTTGGACCACCTGCGCGATCATGGTGGCCAGGTTGATGCGCCCCTGCATATTGTCGGCCTCCTCGCGCTCCAGGGCCGACGAAATCGAGTTGAACACCAGCCGCCATGGTCTTTGCCCTGGCAGGAAATATTTGCCGTGTTTCAGGGCCACATGGATGCAGAACAGTTCCTCAATTCCGGTGCGGATCGCATGCCGTATTGCCTCCGATTTGATGGCCGCGAGGATCGACAGCCGGAAGAACCCGCCCTCCCCGAGGCCACCACTCAGCATGTCACCGAAGCCGAGTAGCGACGGATCTACGCCGAGTCCGCCTCCGAGTCTATTGACGTGGAATTTCACATCCTCCAGCCCGTCTATGTTCGGAGAGCCCTCCACGGTGGATATGTCCAACCGGCCCCGGTCTCCGAAGATCGGGACCAGGTGGTTCACGATGGTCTGCACGAACCCCTTGGCCAGGCTTTGCCGGGCGTGGGCCTCGTTGGCCCGCTTGAGCCGTGATGAAATGGTGTTGAGGTACTCGGCCGCCTTAACCGGCGAGAGCTTCCCGGTCTGAACGCCCACCAGGCGCTCCAGGCGGGCCGCATTGCGCCGGCTCATATTGAGGCTCAGGATTGCTTGTTGGAGGTCATACCAAGGTTCGTAGGCCGTTCTGAGCAGACTATCGCCGTAGTTCTGTGTCTCGACCAGTTCCTCGCGGTAACAGTCGTCATCCCGGATATCGAACTGGTCGATATCGTACCTGGTCGGTTCGACATCGCCCTGGGTATGCCACTTCGGCAGTTTGAAGGCCACGAATTTCCAGGGCTCGATTACCTGGATCCGCCCCTCCCTGGCCGTGTTCTGGTACGCATGCGTGTACCCGGCGAGGCGGCCGCCGTGCTCGTATTCCTTCAAAAACCTGGGGTGGGTGTAGTAGTCGCTACGGACATGCTCGATCCCCTTCCCGGGGACTCCATAGGGCCGGAGATACCAGACGCCAAGCGTTGCCGCATTGTAGGCCCACTCCTGGCATCTGGAGTTGATCAAGTCTTTGAAGGTTTCGCGCAAATCGTTGACGATAGGGTCGTCCTTGTCGCCCAACGACTCGACGCTGACTATCTCGCCGGTGCCCGTCTTCGCGCTCAGGGACTGGGAGACGTGAAGCGCGATCGCTGCACTGATTGTCGGGTCAGAGATCATGCAGGCGTAGGTCGAATACCTGGCCAACCGATCCCGCGGCAGCATGCCGATAAGCTGGTCGTCTTCGGCCGATAACTCTGACGTGCTGTCGGGCAAAACCCCTTGCGCCCGCAGGAAGGCCTCCCCGAACGGGTGCGAGCCCATCACATCGCCCTGCGAGGCCATCCCGACGATATCGGAGCTTTCCTCGTTGCGCCCCTTGTCGAATCCGGGGAACAAACGACGGAATAAAGATACCTTTTTTTCTTTACCGTCGTCCGAAACCTTCGGCTTTTTTGCCATCTGGTGGACCCCTATCTGAGTTCCATCTCCTCGTCGGCGGCTGTGAACTCAACCGCATCGCCGTCGGTCGTCGGCATGACATGGTAGGCATCGAGCACGTTCACCGAATTGAAACGGGCGTCCTCGTAGGCAAAGGCGGCAGCCAGGTTGTACGCTGGCGATCCATAATCCAGGTCCTCAATCCACTGGTAGTCCAGGTGCTCGCCGAAGGACAGGTCACCGGCCTCGATAAACATCCGCTTGAGAAGCCACCAGTACGGGCCATAGCCACGGTAGCGCTTCGGGTTTTTGAGTAGCAGAGCCCGGATCGCGGCCATCATTGCGGCGACCCATTCGGGCTCGGTCCTGGCGCCGGATCCGGCGGCGATCACCTTGTCCAGGTCCTCACGGTTTGGTTTCTCGATCATGTCATCACCTTATAAATCTCATCCAGCGGATAGGAGGAATTGACATACCAGTACGCGCCGTCCAGTTGCATTGTCGTGCCGGAAAAAAATTGAGCCCCGTAGCGCACCTTGAGGATCTCTTTGACCCGGAAAAGCACCCCGCTCTTGCCGTGATTGTCCTGGAAAAACCACTTTTTGAATGCTGGGATCTCAACATCCCTGTACTTTTTGTACCGGCCCGTGCGCCGGCCCGGCAGAACGGTATTGGTCCGGTTGATTTTCACCTCGATCCCGAGTTGCGCGAAGGCGGCGCGGGCGTCTTCCGGCACCTCTTTATAGTTCGGATCGGCCTTGAGCCGCTCGTTTTCCTGCCGTTCCCGCTCAGCCCGGGCCTCGTCTTCGGCCTTACTTTGGGCCTCAACTAACGCGATAACCTTCTTGTCCAGTTCATCTTTGGCCGCGTCGTAGCATGTTACGATGACACGCATGATTTCGTCCGTGTTGTCGCCCAGGCTTTTGGCCGCGAGGCGTACATCGCTATACAGCTTGGACCGGTAGTCGCGCAACTGCATGTAGTCTGGATCGTTCGACCCCCCGCGGATGTTCTCATCGATCCACGTTTTGGTGTAGTCGGCGTAGAAGGCCCGGATTTCGGTCTCGGTGGCCTTTTTGCCGTACTCAGCCGCGGCGCCCTCCCAGTCGGATCCAAAGACCTTTTCCATGCAGCTTTTCAGGGAGTAGTCAACATAGCTGCGCTTCTCTCTGGCCGCGGCCAAATAGGTCTGGGCCAGCGCCTTGCGGAACACCTCGCTGCCGGGCTCAGGAAAAATGAGTTGGGCCGCATCATATATCCGTAACCAGGCATGGCCGGTGTCGGTGCGGAGCAATCCATCTCCATCCATCTTGATTTCTGCGGCGTGGGCCTCAAAGGTCTCTTTGTCGATCCCGCCTTCCATCAGGTTGAGGTAGGTGTGCCGCTTGGACAGCAGCTTCTTTAATGCCAACTCGGCTTCCGAGTAGGCCACCTTTACAAGATCCGGCAGCTTGGAAAGAAGATTTGCCCGGATATCATTTCCGCCCGCGCCCTTTACCCAGGTATCGCCGCGCATCGAATAATAGCCGTGCGATACAACCTCCTCAAAAGAAACCGCCTTTGGGTCCGCATGCACGCTGGCGATTTTAAAAATCCCGAGCAGATCGCCGTCCTTGTCTCGCGCTTCATAAGTCTCACCCACCGCGTACAGCGTGCCGTCCAGGCCGGCCACCGCATTCTGTGGGTTATCGACCAGGGCCGCGTCAAACGGCAACTCGCCCTTTCCAGCCTTCAGTTTAAGGATGCTCTGGCTCTGCTTTTTCTTGGTTTCAAGGTCAGCTCGCTTGCGGGCGAAAACCTCATCCAGGGATTTCAAATCACCCTCTGCCAAAGACAACTCACGCTTTTTTCTGGTCAACCGCTCCGCCATAGCCGTCTTGGCCTCGCCCGGATCCATCTTGGCCCCGGCCGATTTCAACTCATCGATCTGCTTTTGGAGTTTGGGGATTTTCTCATCAAGTTTTTCCTTGCGCTTTTCCTTGGCGTCTTCAAGCCCAGCCAGAGCCTCGGCGACGTTGGACAGCTGCTGGAGCATGTTAACCAGGCGCTTGCGCTCACGCTCATCGCGATCGGCTTTTTGTTTTGCGAGCCGCCCCATCCGCCGGCGCTTGGCCTCTTCCGGATCGTCGGCGAGAAGATCAAGCATGTCATCGGCCCCAAGGGCGTTGGCATTCTCGGCCTCGGTCGCCTCGCCGGTCAGGAGTTCGTGCATCCAGCCAGACTTTCGCTTGAGCAGGTCCAGCCGGTACATATCAAAGGACCCCTTGCCCATGTAATAGTAGATCTGGATGTGTGCGGCCGTGTTTCCCTGCCGGACCCCGCGGCCGTTTCTCTGCTGGATGCTGGCCGGCGTCCATGGCAGGGTCAGGTGGTGGATGGCCGTGGTGCCCTTTTGGAGGTTGACACCGACCTCGGCTTTTTTATTTGCAATGACGATCTTGACCTTGCCGGAATTGTACTGGTCGGAGATCTGCTGGATCTTATCGCCGGCGGCCTCATCTGCGTTGATAATGGCGATCATGTCCCTTGACAGGGGGATGTGGTGGGACAGAAGCCGCTTGATCTTTCGGTGCTGGCTCTTTTCCTCGGTAAAAACGATCTGTTTGCCGTGGGCCTCCAGGTGCTTTCGAATGTTCTCCACCAGCTTGGCATACTTGGGCGCCATCGGATGGGTGATGTCATTTTCATCCAGCCCGTGGCGCTTAATTTTCGTTGCGATGATATCCTCGGCGGCCTCCGGCACCACCATGATAAACGAGTCCCCGTCGGTCTTGAATTTCGGTTCGCAGGGGACCTTCACCTTGATCTGCTTGCCGTTTTCGTCCTCCTCGTAGCCGTCGACCGTTGCGGGTAACTCGCTGGCCAGCGCCTCGACCTTGGCCCGGTCCTGGGCCTTGAAGACAAAGGTCATTTGTCGTTTGTAGAGATCCGTGTCCATGGTAACCCGGTCCATTTTCCGGATCACGGAGAACATGCTGACCTTGGATCCGGGGACAGAAGCGGCCTTGGCGTCCTCTCGGAGCGATACGTATAGGTTCGACTGCTCTTCGGTCAGGTCAACATCTTCGTGCAACTCGTCGTGGGGCGGCAGTTCCAGGCCGACATCCTCGGCGGTTTTGAGCACCGTGTATTTGTGGAACAGGTTCCTGAGCCCGTCCAGGTTCCTGAACCCGGTCAGGCCGTCTTTGCTCTTCACGTCGCCGGAGACCATGACCTTGTCCACGGTCTCAATCTTGCCGAACACCCGCACAAAGTCATCGACGGTATAAACCCCGAACCGCTCGAATTCCTCGATCGGGGCCACGTATGACAGCATGTTGTATACTTCGAACGGGGAGTTGGTGACCGGGGTGGCGGTCATGGGGTAAACCCCGCGCCCGTCGTTGTTGTCCCGCAGGTAGGCGCACTTCATGGTCATGTCTAGGGCCCGCTTGCTGCTGGGGGCAGAGGGGAGATAGGCGATCTGCGATGTCTGCTCACCAGCTTCATAGCTATTTTTGAACCCGTGAGCCTCATCAAAGATGATCGAAGTGAACCCCATGTCCTCAAAATAGGGAAGCTCGCCCTTTTTGGCCGTGCCCTCATCCGAGTACTTGCCCTCGATGCGCGCCTTGGCCTTGTCATCGTCGTAGGAGACTTTGCGCTCCTCGGCCTCGCCGTCTTTCCCGGCCGCGCCGGCGCTAAGGGCCGCAGCGTTTTTGTCCGAGATGAGGTGCCGCTCAACCATTTTGGCAGCGTACCCCGCCTTGGTATCGGGGCGCATGGGGATCGATCCAAACTTTTCCTGGGTCATCACGACCAGGCTTTTGGACGTGGCGGGAATCTCCCACATTTTTTCCCAGATGTCCTCCTTCGACTTCCGGGACATGAGCACGGGTTGCATCACCAATTCGCCGGTGATCTTGTTGCGCTTTGGCTCGCCCTTCTCGTTCAGGACCTGCTCCATGACAAGGGTCCCGTCCTTGTTCAGCTTGGGCTCGACTCCGACGAAAAGCACGTCGCTCATATCGGCGATCAGGTCGTGACACTCCTGGTACCAGTTGGAAAGGACAGAATTGGGTACCACGATACAGTCTTTTTTGGTCCGGCCCATCTGCTTGTTGTAGAGGTGCAGTCCAATGGCAACCATCGTCTTGCCCAGTCCGACATCCAGGCCCGCTATACCGCGGCCCTCTTCGGACAGCCGGCGGATTGTCTGGCTCTGGAACCCGTGAGGCCGCTTGTTGCCGCTCATCCCCTCGATTTCCAGAGGCTCAAGCTCATAGTCGTGGGCCACGAAGGCGTTGAATTTGCGGTTATAGATGGCCGCCACCCGGTCCATGTCCGGATGCTGCTGCATCCAGGCGTTGAACCCTTCGGTGATGTTTTTCACCTCCTGCTTGTAGGCCTCGATGCGTTCCTGGGCGTCCTCGCCGCTCGATGTCACCCGGCCGCCGTTGAGATACTTGTCAAACTGCCGCGCGAACCCGGCCTTGTCAGGGACACCGATAAACTTGCCGAATGGGGCGTCCGGATCCTCGACAAATTTTGAAACAAACGTGACCTTGCCACTGACCGGATCCTCCCTCGGCTCCTGCTCGAACCGGCCGTATTGGAGGTTCGGGTACCCGTGCTCACGCAGGTAGTCGATCAGGTATTGTTTCGGGAACCATTTTTCCTGAAGGCCTATATAAATGTTTTCCGGCAGCGTGATTTTCACGCGCCGGTTGATGGCATCGATCTGCGCCCCATATTTGGCGATGATCCGCTCGTCCGTCTCATCGGCCATGGCGGCGGTCATTGCCGCGACCTTTGGATACACATCGCCCGAGGTGTACCGGCCCATGGGCTGAATGAAACCGTCGGGCGTCAGGGCGATATGCTCGACGCTGGCAAGGTCCCCCAGTGATTCGAGTTTCATACCCCCCGCATAGAGTTGTTTCACGTCCTCCAACTCGATGTTCTGGATGCCCTCCCTGATGAACAGGTGCTCGACGATGGACTGGATATTGGACGGGTCGAACTGGATCTGCCCGCTGTCCTGGACGCCGGACAGGAGGGCGGAGAAAGTGCCCTTTTCGTCCACCGCGTTCATGAACAGGCCAAAAGCCCGCGATGATTCGCCGGTGACCTGGATGCGGTTGCCCTTCGGATGCCCGAACCGCTCGACCTCTGTAACGACCAGGGCCTGCAACCGCTCGCGCTCCGCATCGTCCGGGTTTGCCTGGAGGCGCCCCAGAAGCCCGCCGATGATCGTGCCCCGGAACGCCTGCTCCCGGAACTTGTCCGAGGGCTGGCTCATCGCGAATTCCACCGCGTCTTTGTGGAGCGGGGAGAGAAGCTCTGGCCACGACTTGTAGACCGCGAACAGGTTGTCGGCGCTCATCGCCAGGGGGCCGCCCGGGCTCGAAAGCACGGCCCTCAGCTCTGATAGAGTGGATGCACCATAGCGCCCTTTGTCCAGGGCCATGTCGCCGGGTTTGGTCTCGATGATCGGGACCCACTGGCCGTCCCGCATCTCATGCTGGCGCCCATTGATGGTCTTGCGGTCACCCTCGATGTAACTTTTGGTCTCGGCCGGTGCGCTTTCGAGCATGTCCCAGTCGATCCGGGATTCGAACCGCGCGGCCAGCTTTTGGCGGATCACAACCGCGTCGATATCGCCGTCCACCACCTCCCGGGACCACCGCTCGCCCTCGACCTTGGGGACCCATTTGCCCTGGATGAACCGCTTGCCCTCACCGAGCCAGTAGAGGCCTTGAGTAAACTCATCCCAGACCGCGCGGGCGGCCTTCAGGGTCTCGAAGGGAATGTCGTCGATCCGGTCCAGCAATTCCCGCGGGTGCTTCTTGAACACCACGATATCGACCACAGTATCGGTGCCCTGGGTCTTGAAGGTTTTACTGGGCAGCTTATGGGCGCCCAGGAATTCAGCCTTTTTGCTCAACTGGATGCGGAACTCCTCCCAGCGAGCCCCCTTCGCGCCGACAATGTTGGTCGGCACCACCAGGCAACAAAGCCCGCCGGGCCGGCATTTATCCAGGGCGCGGAGGAGGAAATACCGCTCGATTCGCTTCTCGGATTTGTAGGCCGGGTCGTCGTGCATCGCGGCCCCGCGGGCGTCGCCGAACGGCACGTTGCCGGTCACGGCGTCGAAACTGTCGTCCGGGGTCGATGCCACCAGGCGCTCGAATGATCCGGTCTGGATCCCGTCCTCTGGGTTGAGGAGGGATGCGATCTTCGAACCTACCGGGTCGATATCGGTCCCGGTGACGATCACGCCCTTGGGTTTGGTGGCCGGGAAGACTCCGGCGCCGACGCATGGGTCCAAAACATTACCTGCCGTGAACCCGTTGATGGCCATGGCGTCCCACATGCCCTGGGCCACACCGGTCGGGGTATAATACTCAAACTGACTGTTCTCGGTCAGTCCGCCGCGGCCCGAATACTGTTCCAGGATCTGGCGGTCCTCATCGGTCATGTCCTCGGGGTCCTGGACTCGCGACAGGATATCCCTGGCCATCGCGTTGATGTTTTCCCGGGCCTTAAGGCCTCGGACCTTGAGGCCGAAATCGGATCTCGTGTCTTTGTAGTCGCCCGGGGTGATGGCTGGCTCACGGACCAGGAAGACATCCCTGAACACGGCCTCTATCTCGCTGAAGGCCGTGGCCGAACGGATGGCAGCAATGGCGTCGGCCGCCGGGGAGTTGGCGCGTTCCACGATGAGGACGGTCATTGCTTGGCGCCTTTCGCGATTATTTCAGTCTTTTGGGCCGAGGACATGGACGATCCGAAAAAATACTGTACGACCGCGCCTACGGCAGCACCGAGGGTCCCAAACAGCGAACCGAGCAGCATCACGGCAGCTTGCGGGATATCGCTTGGGACTTTCCCGGCCGCAATCCCGGCCACCATAATGATGATCGTCAGGAAATAGCCGCCGACGAAGAGGTAAGCCAGGATATAGAGGTTCATATCCCGCTTGCCGGTGGCCTTTTCCACCTGGACTTGTCGGTTCCGGGCGTCCCCCACATCGGCCAGCGTCGCAGACTGGCTGGCCTCAATGTGCCGGTGGTCTTCTTTTTTGTTCTCCAAGGCCAGTTGGCCGAGCGTGATCCGCTCATTTGACTGGAGGGACTCCATGGCGAGGACCTGCTCCGGGCTCAAGGCCGTCACTTGCTGCCCGCCGTCGGTGGTCAGCTTGATGCCGGTTTTTTCCTCGATAAACTCGACCGCTTTTTCTCCCGCGCCGTTGACGGCATCCGACAACAGGCCGAGGCCCTGCTTTGCAAGCATCCCCGCGATCGATGCGATGATAGCTGGAATCATTTGCCCCCCAATTCTGCTTCGTCGAGCAGCGTGTAGGTGTAGGTGGATCCGAACCGCGCTCCGGATCTCGCGATCGCCATGAAGATTTCGAAATCGGACCAGCTTGCCAGCACCTGACAACCGGCCGACCATTTATCAACGAGGACCGATTCCCCCTGCCATGCCGCGCAGTGGATGTTGATTCCGAACCATCCCGTTTCGGATTTACCGCCCGCGTCGATCTTGTTGTTGCGGTCATCGTCTCGGAAGACGGTCAGCGGCGCGGCCTGGACCAGGGCGTCATATTTCCCCTGATGTTTTCCGATCCGAAATGCGCTGCGGTACTGGCCTGGGGCGAGAACGGCGGTACCGAGAGTTGACATGGGGTTTTGAAGCCAATGCGAGCCCGGGTCGGTGGTCGCGGGGAAGGCCCAGAAAAGCCAGCGGTTCTGGTGGCTGGCGAACACCGCCACCATGTCGTCGAACCGGTTGGCCTCACGATTGGGTGAACGGATGCCGACGATGTTCAAATCGTGACGCCCGCCGCGGAAAACCGTGTAGCCCTTGGCATCCATGGCGGTGACAATTTGATTCACGGATGGGGTCATGGTGGCCTCGATAAAGTTATAAAGAAAACTTTATAGTAAAACGTGCAATGATTCAATAGCGACTGTTTATGCGTTCCCGACAGCCTCCCGGTAACTGGCCTCGGCCAACTCGATCGAGGGATAGATTGTCAGGCTCACCACCTCCCCGGAGTCGGCGTCATAGATCCGGACCGCGCCCTTGTCGCCTTCCAGCGCCTGGAACAACTCGTAGTCGACGCCTTCGATCCGCTCAACGGCCACCGTCCTGGACTCGCCGATCTGCCCGATTCGGTGGATCTCGCCTACCTGCTTTGGCGGCGCCGGCCCTGGTTCGTCATAAATGTTACCGCCGGCCGGGTGCAGGTTTTTGAAGCGGGTTTTGTCGGTGGGATCAACTGAAACCGATTCCATCCCTGAAGGCTTACCAGTTTCGGTCAGCCTGGTCAGGGTGAGCATGAACCCGCTATCCCGGTCCAGGGCGTAGCGGTTGCCGTCATCGTCGGTGAGGATATCTCCCCTGGTCAGTTTCTGCCCGTTGTGGCGATTGGTGCCGGGGTCGTAGCGGAGCGGGGATCCTACTCCGCCATCGTCGGATATTGTCCCTCTGCCGGAATCAGAACCGGTTCCGGGGTTTTGACCGCTGGCTGCGCCTTCGGGTACGGCGCTGGGAATGGGATGATTTTCGACGGCACTGAGGAGCCCGTCAAGGTAGGTTTCGATGGATTTTCCTTCATCGTGGCTCTCATACTTGTAGGTTTCGATCAGGTCGCCGAGTTGGTCGGCGATGGTGGCCTTGACTGCCTCGATGGTTTCCCGGATGTTATCAAGGCCGGCAACTTTTTTCAAGGCGTTCGAGACTATCCCCGGCGTGGCAACCCTGTCTTCTATCGCAACGAGCAGTTCCTCGATCGCGCCGTCAGACACATAATCCTCATGCTCGATGGAGAGAATTGACCGGTATTTTTCTTCGATCCGCCGGTCAACCATGAACCCGGCACTCACAAGTCCCTGCCGGACAAACTCGGCCTCGATCTCCTCAACAGTCTTCGCATTGCGGATCCGCTTCCTCATCGACCACCCAGGATCCTGGTCGGCCGAGAACAACGGATCGTCGGTATGGGCAACGAGTCGCGCCGTGGCCGGTTTCGAGCCGGGTGCATCGCCAGGCCCGGCCTCACTCCACCCGTTCTTTTTGGCGTACTCGGCCAGTGCGGCCTCAGCGGCTGCCCGGTCCGTGAAAAACCCGCCTGCCCCGCCAGCGACGTCCCCGGTGCCAGACGCGGCCCGGATCTTGATCCGATTCCCGCGGTCATAACCCTTCAGGTCGTTGTGCCGGTACCATGCGTAGTTTCCGGCAACCCCGGGGCCGACCATGACAAACTGCCCCTTGTCATCGACGTAGGCGGATTCACCAATGAGTTGGTGCCGTGTCATCCCCACCTCGACGAGCACCGCCTCAATGTCCTCGATGCCTCTGGCGGCCAGGACCTTTGTCTTCCATGCCGGCCGCTCGCCGGCGTAGACCCGCTTGGCCTCGGTGTGCTCTGCCCACCACTTGGCGATGTAGTTTTCTTCCAACTGCTTTTTGATGGCAAGATCGGCCCTGCAAGCATCGATCGTGTACTTGGGCCGCGACAGTTCCTTGGCGAGTTGATCGTCATAAAAGAGGGCGTCCTTTTTTCGGACGCGGGCCTTGGCATTCCGGATCCGGTGCGCGAGCATTTTTTCCGCGGACTCAAAGCGCATCGGTTCTGGAACCCACCCGGTGTAAAGGGCTGTTTTGCCAAGTTCGTGATAAGCACCAACGGCCGCCTCCACCTCTGGATCAGGGCGGTTGCCAAAGCGAGAGACCCCCCACTTCAGAACCTTTCTGCTGTCTGGCGTCCCCGATGTGTAGACGGTAAAAACCCTATGATCAGGCATAAGTCTCCCCCCCGATCAGCTTCTGATACAGCCCAACCCATGCCGACTCCCCGACGAACTGGAGCGGGATCTTTACATGCTCTTCGGGGCCGGTAACCAGTTCCCGGAAATCCTCGACCCGCATCGTGGACACAGGCCCGAGAAACAGGGGCGAATCATACTGCTTGAGGTAGGCATCGATCGCGGCCCGGCGGTTCGGGAAGCCAATGAAAACCTTGTCCTCATCATAAAATTCAGGACAGGCGCAATCGTGGACGTGCTCACCGCACTGGGGGCAGGTCTCGGAACCCCAGGCCTTTACCTTGGCGATGTCGTGTTGCTTGACCACGTAAACATGCTGGGCGCCCCGGTCCGGCCCGACATAGACATCGATGCCTTCGTCGTCCTCGCCCTTTGTCCGGCGGATGTAGCCGTAATCGAAGTGCATCTTGGTTTTCCACTCATGCCCGTCCGGATCCGTGCCCTTTCGAACCGACCCGGCCTTATTTTCGACCGATATCGGCATGCCTTGGAACTGGTAGCGGTCCTGAAGGGTGAAGCGTTTTTTCTTAAACTCAACCGCGGCTGTCTTCCCGGCAGACTCGAAAAGCCCCTTCTGCGGCTCGCTCTCCTGGATCGCGCGCGCCAATAATTCTGATATCGTCGGCTCTGGCCGGTTTTCCTCCTGGATTTTCGATTGCTGCAGGTCCATAAAAAACGCCCGCAGTATCCCGGCCATCCGGCCGAAAACTGCACCCATGCGGGTCTGGCGGCGAATATTGGCATCAATGTACCGAGCGATCGGCTTTGCGTCCTCGGACACGGACTCGAACAGGCGTCCCTGGGCGATGACCTCATCGATCTGTTGCGCATCTGAGCGGGACCGCCTCACCAGGTTCACGGCGGCCACCAGGGCCGCGGTGAGTTTGTCTACGGCCGTCTTCGCGGGGGGCAGGACCTTCAGCTTGGCGAAGTCCTTGGCGCCGATCGTCAGCGCGGCCAGGACGTTTTTCAGGTCCGGGTTTGCCTCCTCGGCCACCAGCGCGAGCAGGTTCGCGTCACCGTAGGCGCGGTGGAATATCGCGGCCCTAGCCCGGTCCGCGAGTTGGCGCGTCGCCTGGCCCGAGGCCGTCGTCAGGCCGGTGGCCTCCTGTGCGCCCAGCATACCGACAAACTTTTCCATGAAGGCGCGATTGCCGGCACTGAGCAGGTCGCCGTCATCGGTGGGCCGGAGAGCGTCCAGGGCGGCGTCGGGCAGGCGCCGGGCGTCCATCTGGGCAAGCTCCGCCGGGCTCATGGTGCCCATGTCCGTGACGTTGGACTTTTCGGCCACGTCGGTCCTCGAGATTTCGGTCCGCCGGATCCGAACCAGGACCGGCCGGGTGAAGCCTTCCATGGCGGCTTTATCGATGCCGAACTTGGCCGCGTTGGCTCCCAGCCAGGCCCGATATTGCGGGGCATCATCGCGCGCGTAGCGCTTCCGTAACGCGATGGTCCGCCCGTTGCCGGACTCAACCACCAGGTCAGGGCCGACAATCGGGGACCCGGTGGAGGTCTGCAAGGATCCGCCCATCCGGTCCGGGTTGATCTTGGTGGCGATCTGCTCGACTTGGAGTTGCATCGCATCCCGGGTGCGGTCCCGCGGTTGGAGTTCGGCCGGGAACTCCTCATTTACTGCCATGCTTTCGGTGTGAGATGTCACCATGTCGCCGGCATCAACCACTGCATACTGGAGGTGAAGCATCCGGTCATCGCTCAGGTAGGAGCGGGTCGGCCGGCCGGTCACCACTTTCGCTTTGATCTTCTGCCCGTTTCTGGTAATATTCTCCGCATCAAAAGGAGGTGGCGGAATGTCACTGAGTGCCAATTTCAGGTTTGCGGAAAAAGAGGATGTGCCCTTTGCAATCGAACGGTCCTGCGGCAAATTGTTCCGGATGGACGGCAGGTCGATGGAGAAGTGGGTGGAGATCACCGACCCGGACAGCTTCGCCAGAATCAGGTCCAATGTATCCGAGGTCTCGGAATCCGAGGCGATGCTGCTGGCCGATGAACTGGAAGAAGACATCGCGGCCTTGCGGTAATATTTCACGCTCAACTTCCGGAGCGTCTCAGAATACCCCATCGCCATATAGGCCAAATCGCCATTTTTCTCCGTGTCTTTGGCGATAGAGTCGATCTGGCGTTTCACCTCGTAGATCTTGTGCCCCAGCCCCTTTTCTTTGGCGGTTAGAATAGCTTCGGTGTTGAGCTGCAGCTCGCACAGGTGCCCCCCGACGCTGGCGGCGAAGAGAACATCCATGTAGCCGTCATCTGTCGGTTTCTCGAATCTGTTCTTCGCCTTGTAGACCGCCGGGTCGGCCACGATCATGCGGTAGGCCGCCGCCACCTGCTCGACCGTATCGAAGATGATCATCCCGCCCACGATATCGGTGAGCCGGGCCGCAACCCCGCCGTAGTCGTTGGCCACCTTTTCGCCGGCCCGTTTTTTCCCCTTGAGCCCTGGTCTCAGCATCAGCTTTCCGCCGGTGCGTTTCGCGTAGGACTCTGCCCACTCCCGGAATGCCGGTTGTGCCTTCTCGGCCTGCTCGTAAACCGCATCCAATGATTTTTGGGCCGCGACCTGCTGCTTGAGGCTTCTTTTGATTTCGACTACGGCCTCGGTCTCCCCCAGATCCATCAAGGCTCGCAGGGTTGTGTTGCCGTCCAGCACCTTGAACTTGCCGTTGCCCATTTCGAAGACAGAGATAGGCTTGCGCTTCTCGCCCATCCCATCTTTAGCCGCGGCCATGCGCCCATGCGCCGTCTTGAGCCGCTCCGGGTCCGCGGCCTCACGGGGCACCAGGTCAGACAGCTTCATGACCACCGACCGGAAGGTGTCCTTGAAATAGGGCGAGTTGTGGCTCGGCGGCGCTCCGAATACCTTTCGGAAAATCCCCGAAATGTCGTCCATGTCGTCTGCCAGGGCCAGGTCGCTTCGGAAGTCGTAGCCTCCGAGAGCCGCATCCTCCATGATGCCCATATCACGCACGACCGGTACCGCCAGGTCGTCATAGAGTTTGACCATGCCTGGATCCTTTTCATTTGTGATTTCGAGGTCCCCGTGGCCGAGACCTTTCAGCCATGCCAGGACCCGAGGGATCTGCTCCGGTTCGGCGGCCCGGGCGGTGAAGATTTTCACCGTGTCGCCGTCTGCCAGGTGCTGGCGCAGGCGGGCGAGCATTGATTCAACCGGCGGGCCGATCTCTCCGGCACCGGCGGTCTGGGCCAGGGTGCCGTCCAGGTCGAACCCGACCCACGGCGCCCAGGCCGACTCGGCAACCATGCCCACCGGATCCTCGCCCCCGCCGTCGTCCAGCATTTCGGATGGGACAAAGCCCTGGACCTCGAAGTCGGTCAGGCTGTCATCGGCCCGGGCCAGAAGGGCGGAATAGATGTCCACAGGGCGGGCCAGGTCCAAAGAAACGGCGGTACCCCGCAGGCCACGGCCGTGGTATCGGAAGTAGTCCTGCACCAGTCGGCCGGCCCCGGGGCTCCCAAGGTCATCGACAGTCACCGCGGCCGGCAGGTCCCACTCGGTCGGTTCGATCCGGATCTGAGCGAATCCGGCGGCAGTGGTGATGCCGAAAAAGTATTCTGAGGCCGGGTAGACCGGCAAAGCGTCGTCTGACATCACCTATCCCTTACCTTGACCCGCATTTCGACTTCGTACTTGTTGGCGTCTGTTGTCACGCACCGAAAATCAATTTTATACGGTGATGCTGCCTCGGATCCGCCCCTGCAACGGATCGTCAGGGTTGAGACCCCGATGGACAGCGTGTCCTGATCGAGAAAGGTGTCGCTTACGTCATTGCCGGCGTTGTCCATTGCTGTGATATGGTTGCCCTCTGTGCCGGTCTCTCCATCATCGAGGGTTTCCCCAGTGGCAAGTTCTGCCGCAAAGTCGCCGGCCACAAAAAACGCCTCCCATGGTTGCTTTTCTATCGAAACCATTTCACCTCCGGGCAGCGCGGATTCTTAGCGCGATATATGCTATTTTTCTTCTAAAGCGAGCCCTAACCGTTTCATCTGTGCGAGCGACCCCCACCAACTCATCGCCAAAAGTCATCGGGAATTTCAACGGAAAAATAGATGAGTTCAAATCGCACCCCCATCAATACGTGAACAATGAAAATGCCGTGGCATAATACACATCGCCATCGTAGTCGCCACCGTAAAGAGTGAAATCGTTTATCCCCTGAAGCTCTATATTGATCGGCGCCCACGCATCGGCGACGGTTAGTGGATATGAGTCAAGGACGTTGTTTAAATAGTCTTCAATCGCACCCACCCCTGTCGATGTGGGCACAGATATGAACGGCGCATTCTCAACCGGAGTTGCCGCCGGGCGGTACATCCAGAACGTGAGGCGAGCCATCCTATTGGCTTCAGTTTTGTTAGTATAATTGTTTAGGGGTCTGATCCCAGCATAGGCGCCGCCGACATTTGAAATCCTTGCCACATTTACAGCCGGAGGATTACCAATGCCGAAACTGCTATAACTCCCAACCACGACAGTATCGGCCCCATCTATGCCCCACTTTTCGAGAGTGCCGGTTTCAAATGATCCATTTGAAACATAGCCAGAACCAAAAAACACTGGCGACCTTGCGCCGATATACGCCCACCCTCCAGATTGCGAATACAGGAACTCGCCAGCCTGCAAAAGAGCATCTCTCATGGGCACGATAATGTTTGCGCCAGCCGGATCAAACACAACAGCGTTTCCAGGCAAAGAATTGAATTTAAAGCGCACCCTATGTCCATCGGGGAACCACCCAGCCGGGTGAATATTGGCAATACTCCCACCGGCGCAAGTCATGACAAACTCGTTCCCATCTTGGTGCCTAAAGTAATGATCACTCATGCCTTACCCCCATGCACCAGAGCCGGTTTTCACCCACGCTGATCGCAAGAATGTGAATTCACCCCACTGTCCAGGTCCAATCTCGTCGCCTGTCGGGGAGAATTCAATCATCCCTCCGTATGCAGTGGTCATTTTTTCAATCGTCCCGAAATTTAGAGTTGCACCGGGGCTTTCATTGTTTGCGGTGAGTGCTAAGTCAAAGGGACTTTCGCCGTGGACACTGATTGCCTCAAAATAGAGGCGATTTTCCAAGAAATATGCCTGGACGCCGGGCAGTGATGCGACAATATCGGCTATCGTGTCTTTCCATTTTCGCACCGGAGGCGTTGCAGTGATGGTCACACTTGTACCAACCATTGCCCCCATCGGAGTGACGCCAGAAATCGTAATGGTGTCGCCAATCATCCCGCCGCCAACCGTAATGTCGCTTTGCTCATTAATGCCGTATCCAAGAGAAAAAACAACTCCAGTCCTGAAAACCACGCACTCACTATTGAACACTTTTACCGTATCGCCCGGCAAAAACGAACCGCTCGGGGAAAGCCCTCTATCTGTTCCCATCGGATGTAAAAACAGTGTAGTTTGGTCCCTTGTGAAGTCCATTATACGATTGCTCCGATGGTTATGGTTTTTTGCTGCGGGACGACAACATTTGAAAATGGAAGAAGCGATGGAATAACCACGTCACCATAATTTCTTCCAATGAAAACCGAGCCTGTCGTGTCTTTCCCGATTATCGGCGTTGTGCAGTTTAGAAAATTGTTCTCGGCAATAACGGCATGCGACCCAGCGCCGGGGTTGACGGATATAATCATAGAGCCGCCATTGCCATTTCTAAATTCATTGCCCTCTATGCGAGCCATGAAGGGCCTCGTATCGCCTGGATTTACCGAAATCCCCGAATAGCCAATCAGACTATTGAAATCGACAATGTTGTCTCGGAAAATAAGCGATCCCTGACTCGCCAAAATAATGCCGCCATACCAGTCGATAAAGTGACATCCGATGATCTCGGCATCGTCCTCCTGGAGCGCCGCCGCAAGAATAAGCATCGGTTGCCCCTGCCCTGCCCATGCGGCCCCTTCGGTTTTAAATACGCAATCGTGAATCTTGTTCCTAAATGTGCCAGTACATGAGTTGATCGCACCATCGAAGTTATCGATAAATACGTTGCGAAAGCACTTATAATCCTTCCCGGTTGTCGGCTCCCATGCCCCATTTCCGCCGCTCGCCTTGATGATACTGTCAACTGTAACGTGATCCTCGCATTGAATAATTCCAACAGCGTTTCCATGCCACCCGTGGATGTCGCCACCCACAACGCTGGAGTGCCTCACTCGATAGAGATATACCGCGCACCCGGCAGTCGGGAACGATCCATTTCCTTCCGGCTTAGAGTCACCAACCCAGTCATTTGCCCCCGGCCTTGTCGTCCACGAGCCGTCCATTTCGCCGCCGAGAATATGGATATGCTCGTTGCCAGTCACCCTATCGGCGTTCTGGAATAAGTTGTTCGGAACATCGGGAGTTTGCGTGTCAACGATGAACTTTGCTGCGCGGGCGTCAATGACCGTATAGCTTGGAATGTCGATCTCTGCCTGCGGCTCATGGACCCCTGAAATAACGATCAGGCGAGGCGGGTCAGTGGCATTGATGGCGGCCTGAATGTCCTGCCCAGGTCCAACATGGGTGATGTGAGCAGTATTCCAGAGCGCCGCCACCATCGAGTTGAATTCTGCCGGGGTCAACTGGTCCCCGATGGCCTTTGTTGGAATATTAAACGATGGCATCTTGCGGCCTCAAAATAAGGTTGGACCCGTTCTCAGGTGTTGATCATAGGGATGCTGATATCTGGTATTTTCCACTTCGTTTTGTCAGTGATAAGCGGGCTCGGAATGTGATTTTCTTTAATACTCCTGTCGATGTGGTAGGACATATTTCTGGCCCACTCGCGCCCGCCCATCTGTTCGGCCATGATATAGAGATACATGAACATCCGCGCGGTCCGGCCGGACTTGAAATATCCAAGGACCGTTTGCTCGCCAGGCCCAGTTTTCAGCATCGCCACATGCTGGTTTTTCCGCCACCCGGATGTGATCACATATTCGGATCCCTGGATCCTGGCCTCGATGTCTCTGCTTTTCTTTTCCAGTTCCTTGTAAAACGCCTTTCCTGCCTCCTCCACGGTCCGCTTCTCAGCCGTGACCGCGTTGTCAGATTCTATCGCCGTGCGCTCAAGCTCTCCCATGGGCGTCCGCATCACCCCGACCATGAGTTGAAACATTTCCGGGTCCCGGTCCATCAACTCCACACACCCGCTGGGGTGCGCAAACTGCTGCATCCCCATGGACAGGATCTCGGTGTAGCCATCCCGGTAAACCTTGCCGACGTAGGCGTCGAAAAACTTGTCCTCGTAGGCGATTTCGTCAGATTTAAAGAGTTTGTTTTTTTTGATCCGACGGAGCGTTTTGGGAGTGGCACCGCTTGACTTGCGGCCGGTCCGGATGTCCAGGAAATCGTTAGCCATTGCTTTGATCCGCTGGTGGCGTTCGAGCAGATGGCCCATCTCATGCCACAGGGTCACTTTATTGAAGGTCCCATCCATGCTGATCGTGGCCTCGACAATAGCAGCACTCGCCCGCCTCTTCCCCTTGGTCTCGATCGTCACCCGGTTCGCCCGGCCGCCGGTCAGCCGGTAGAACTCCGCCATGTCCTTTCGAACCTGCTCCTCGGTGTAGCCAATTTTGCGCAGGCGCCGCTTTGCCCCGTCGGTGATGGTCTGACTGCCGGCCCAGTCGTCGGCCGCCTCCTGCGTGATCTCAGACGTTTCCAGGGCGTGATCCAGCACCCGCCTGCGGAGGTCGCCTTCGGCGGACGTTCGTTCGACATGCAGTTTCCCCAGTTCGGCCTCGATGTCCTTTGTGCGCTCCCAGTGCTCGGAGTTGGCCGCCCGCCGCATCAGGAGCACTTCATTCGTAATGGCGCTGATCTTTTTTTTGATCGGCGACACAACTTGGTTGTATTCCGCCGCAATCCTTGCCTGTTCCTCACCGTATGCGTCGCGTGGAAGCTCACCGCGTGCGATTTTCAGGTTCAGGTCGGTCATGCCTGCGATATATTCGTCGTGAGCCTTTCGGAGCGCATCCTCCGCCGCGAAAAGACCCGCTCGCTCCTTATACTCGTCGATTTCTCGGCCCTTGGTGGCGGCCAGCAGTTTCGATGATGCCTCGATGATTTTGGCCAGTTTGTAGATTTTGCCGACGATTTCGGCCAGCGCCGCGTTCTGACTGTGCACCGCCTCGGGTAGCGCGCCTGCAGCGAGATATGTCTCCCTGGCAATCTGGCCAACGGGCCGGTCTGGCTTGAGGGCATCGATATCGGCCAGAAATGCGTCATAGTCGGCGCCGATCATCTCCATGTCGTCCCGGTAATGGCGCACGTTAAGGAATATGTGCGCCCCCCACTCGGCCCGGTCTATCGGGTTGACAGCCGCCTTGGCATGGCGGACCAGTGTCAGGGCTTTTTCGGCCCTGGCAACCCGATCTTTCCAGTTGTCGACAGAGAAATAGAACGTGGAGGCGACCACGGCCGCCAGGTCGTCAAAGGTCATCGCTGCGGTAATGGCCGCAGCGATATGTTCAGGTACCGCCATCAGGCGGCCTTGTCCTTGTTGACCTCGATGTAGCGGATCGTCGGCTCTTTGACCGGCTCAATGTCTTGGATCTCGGCCACGATTTCCTTGAGGATGGCCAGGAACCGCTCCGGTTCCTCACCGTTGAACTTGCCAGCGATCAGGTCGGCCAGTTTCTGGTTCTCGGCGGCCTTGTCCGGGCTCTGGTCGATGGTCGCGTTGAGTTTGGCCAGGGCGTCGGCGATTTCCTTTTGGACCCGACGCTTTTCTGAAAAGGACAGCCCGGTGTCCAGCCCGGCCAGGCCGTCCTTGACGATCTTCTGCAGTTTGCGCTTTTCGGAAAAGGACAGCATCACGCGGCCTCCTTTTTAAGGATTTCGGTATAGTGGTCAGCCACTTGGTTGAGGAGGGGCTCAAGTTCTTCCATCCGGCCCGCGGCCTCGATCTCTCCCGCGGCCTGGTCCAGGAGGGCATCGATCTGGCCCGAATCGCCGTCGTACTTACCGGCCAGGATGTCGTTGAGGGTGTTCACCGCCGCCAGGGAGGTGGTGGGCTCGGGCACGGGCTCGGGCTCTGGAGTGGGTTCGGACTTAGGTTCAAGCCCCCATTGTCGCCGCCACTCATTCTCGTCGTTTCCGGTTCTTTTGAACGCATATTCAAGGTCAGCCTGCATTTTCGGCCGGCTTTCATTGCTGATACCGCCAGTGCCGGGGCCAAATTCTTCGCCTGTCTCATCGATCCTGAGAACCCAATGCTTCCTCGGCGTTTCCTTCCTGATCGCTGTAAACTTGATGCCGCCAACTTCGAACGTATTCATAGATTCGTCAGGTTCTGGCGCCGGTGCCGGTTCGGCCTTGAGGTCGCTGTATTTCACCGTGAGTTGCTTCCCGTCTTTGACCACTACCGCCTGGTCATCGCCCACCGGCCCGCGGAAATTCACGGGCTCATCTTTGCCGGTTGCTTCCCAGTACAGGTAGACCGTATCCCCAGGGGAGAATTTCCCGTCAGGCTCATCGCCAGGCGCGGCAACCGGTTGGCGCATGTAGCTAAGGGCCTTTTCGTTGGCCTCGGCCGGGTCTGCGATGTCCTCCCACTGGGTGACGCGGCCGTCGGTGTCCATCTGTGTGACGCGCAGTTTCCCGTCATCTCCCATGGACGACACGCGGACCTTGATCCCGGCAGGCCCATCGTAGGTCTTGGCATTCTCCGGGTTGCTGGAGGCCGTCCAACCCTGGATCCAATCTTCTGGCAACTCGGACTCAGGAATTTCCACCGGCCGCACAATGGCGGGCGCGGACTCGGCGGCGACAAAAGCATCGACTGCCTTCATCCTTTCCAGGACAATCCTGACTGTCGAAATGTGATCGAACGTCGCGCCCGACGTATCCGGTTCTTTGCCGAATTCAAAATTGCGGGCAATCGTAGTCATCACGGTTTTCGAATTGTCGGCAGTGGGCGCAGTTGTGATTCCATAGCTCCGAGTCACTCCATTCCGGACAGAGTATTCTTTCTCGTAGGAAATCGAGTCGGCTTGCTCTTCGGTTATGGTCCACCCTTCGGGCAGCATACTGGGCGCTATTTTTTCGAGGACCGTGGGTCCGGCGGCTGAATCGAATTTCCGGTCGATCAGGCTCTTGCTCAAGGTATTGGCCATTGACTTTTCAGCCCGGCCGATTTTGGTCCGCCGCATGTACTGGCCCGACTGGGCCACAAACCCGACGCTCGACAGAGTTAGCATGCCGGTCGTGGTGCTGGCGACAAAGGCCATATCGCCGTCGATGGTTTGGTCAACGTAGTGATCGAAGCGAATCAGCACGTCGTCCTGGTTCTTGTTGGTCTGGATCCAGAGTTCGTGCCCGTCACCCATATCCAGTTTCTTCTGGAAGCCGACCTGCATGACTTCCGTGGCCAGGCCTTGCCCGTGGAGGATCTTGGCGGCGCGCTTGGCCGGGTTGCCGTCGGTCTGCTCGGCAGGGGGAAGGATGCCGACCTCGGCCTTTTCGGGCTCGGGTTCCTGGGTCGGTTCTGCCTCGCCTGCGTCCTTGGCAAGCGCATCCATGATCGCACCATAGGTCTTGAGTTTTTCGAGGTGGTCACCGTAGCTCTGGATGATGTCGTCTTCGGAAAATTCGGTCAGGTTCATGTCGGGATAGGCCCGCCCCGCCCATGACCTGGCACGGGATAGGTATTCCTCCCTGGACAGATAAATCACAATCCAGCCGTCCAGGTCCCGGTTCTGTTCGACCATCCAGTCAGCCCGCTCTCCGTTCGGATCGACGGCCGCGTAGTAGATGCCGTGGCGGAAATCGCCTTGCCAATCCTTATGGCCGGCAAGCGGTCGGGGAGCATTGAAAACGATGTTCCCCGGGGGCAGATCGGGCCGCTCGCCGATGGCAACGATGGCCTCGAACGAGTCGATTTCCGAATCCCCGACTTTGTTGGGCGGCTCGGGCGCCGGCTCTGCCTTTTGCGCCAGTTCGACGGTGACATCATACGACTTCTTTGCGCCGAAAGTGGCCGCGGCCTTTTGCTGCGCCTCAAAGGATGTTTTGGCAAACACCTCTATGCGTTTCCCTTTGTAAAATGCGATGTAGCCGTTCAGTCCCTCATTGGGATCGGCGTCGGGTTTCCGGTCGCGCTCGCTCCGTTCCTGCTTTTTGTTTCTGAGCGCCTCGATCTGGGCCTCAAGGTCGGCGTTTTCCTGCCGGACCTTTTCCAGCCTGGCCGAGACCAACCCGATTTCATCGGCCGCCAGCCCAGCGTCGTAGTTGGTCGTTTCGAGTTGAGTGGCCGCGGCCTGGTTCCGGCCCTCTGCGTCGGCAATCCCCTGCTCTACCGTCGCCAACTCCTCGCGCTGGGCCTTGATGCCGGCCTGAGCCCGCTGGAAGGCCTCGGAGTTCTTGGCCACGATCTGCATGACCCTGGTGCCGATCTTATCCAGGCTCACGTCCTGGCCGCGCTCAGGGCTCACCGCGTGGGTGATGTCGCGCTTGTTGAGGAGCCACCGGAACGCGATGATGGTATCGTCGGGCAGGATCTTTCGGTCATCCCCGCTCGGAGAGTGAAACACGATACTGACCACTTGACCGTCTGACATAGGCAACTGCACCGTGACCGTGGCAAACAGGCCTGACTTTCGCGGCGGACCGATCACTGGATCGAGCGCCGTGATATTGTCTTTGGAGTGCCGGTTGAGCACGCGCACCAGGGCCTTCATTTTGGACTCGGCCTGGGCAAACCGCTGGACCCGGATCGCCTCCAAAACCATTTCGACCGATCCCGGGTTGAAGTGGTCGTCCACCTCCTGAAAGGCAGCAGACTCTAACAGTAGTGCGCCCTGGTCGGACGATAAGCCATAATAGATGTCGTCCAACTCCCGATGGGTGAACGGCGCGGCAAAGGGGTCACTTCCGACAATGAGAATTTTCATACCTTCGGCCAGTGGGTTCATGCTGCCTCCAATAGCTCTTTAAGTTCAGCCCTCAGCGTCTCGCCGCGCTGGATTTCACGATCCAACTCGGCGCGCAGGGCCACCAGTTCGTTCTTTTTTGTATCGAGAGCGCCTTTGGCCGCGGCCAACTGCTCATCGAGTTCTTTGGCCGCTTCCTGAAGGCTTTCAAGGTCCGCTTTTTTGGCCTCCAACTGTTTTGCGACCGTGGTCGACACGGCCGGTCCGGTATCTCCGGTCACCCGCTTCGCCCGCCTCGCCTTCTGTTTTTCGTAGGCGGAGGCGTTCCGGCGAAGATAGCCGGCCATCTCCTCGATGGCTTTGGCCAGATTTCTCGGGTCCTCGACATCCTCGGAGTTTTTGACCGGCACCACCTTGCCGTTCAGCCGAACCTGATAGATGGACCCGTTGGCCTTGATTTTGATTTCCAGCTTTTGGCCGGACTCCATATTGATCATAGCCGTCTTGATCGAGAATCCGTCCTCTCGCCGGGGCATGTTCGGCGCCTTCACGGTCGCCACTTTCATCCCGTGCTTTTTCTCGATCTCGTCGATGATCGGCTTGAGGCCGCGCTCGTTGAAATTGACGTAACTGATTTTCTGCATGGGTATTCTCCTATTGGGCGGTGGGGGCGTCCGGCCAGGAAATCTCATCCACTATTTCGCTGAGTGTCGCTGGCAAGTCCCGAAGATCTTGGGCATACCTCGCCCACTGTGCAGCATCTGCGTCTGCTATTGTCGTATCGAGACCGAAGTCCTGTTGGTTTCGGTGTCTGTCCAATACATCCAGTGCCGCCCTCAACCGCCAGTCGCGTTCAGGGCGGATAATCTCCGCCAACCACACACTGAGGCTCACAACCCAGGTGCCGGACTCATCATCCCAGAGGCCGAACGCCGGCGGGGGTCGGTCGGTCCAGCCCGGATCCGGCTCGAAGCCGACAGCATCAACCATCACCTTTCTGCCGGTCTGTTTGGAGTAGTAGACGCCCCGCTTGTCGACAAGGGTAGACCAACTGCCTCCCGTCCAAACAGCGGCCTCGCCGATTCCGATCGACGGTGGCGGAACGATCGTGCATTGAGCTGGCATCAAATAGATGTCCCGCTTTTGCTTTTGCGATTCAAGCGGATCAAGTCGCAAGGCTACCGTCCCGGCAAACACCCCATTTTGATCGTATCGATAGCCGATCATCGCCCCCCCATTAGTATTTGATAACCCACATAACAGCAGTATTTTTAGGTCGTGTTTCAGCGCCTGAGCCGGCCGCGCCGGTAGTGTCCGCGGACGCTCCCGCGCTAGTTACGCCGCTTCCGGTGCCCGCGCCATAACTTCCGGAAAATGGCATATGATAATAAAGATGCGTGTGCGACTGCATTTGATCGGCTTGCCTCGTTCCCACATGATCACCGCTTGTGCCATCTCCGCGGTCAACACGCGATGCAGCGTCGGGGTCAGTCCCCGACCCATGATTCCACCCGCGCAAAAACCGACCCCTCAAGTCTGGCAGGCCGAATGTCGTTGCGCCGTCACCGCCGCCGAATTTGGTCCCTATGACGGCGAACAGTGCTCCGTAGGTCGTTCTGCTTACGGAGGCCCCGTTGCATTCCAGCCAGCCAGCCGGGACGCTTTCGGTGTGTATCAGTGGCCGCAGGTCCCCTGCCGCAAAACCGCAAACCGCATCCACTTCTGCTTTGCGGGCGATCTCATCGGCCGCGACTGGTGCGGCGACTTTAGCGCGCCCGTTGGCGTCGCGCATGATGATCCGGTTTATAGTAGCGGCCGCCGTTGCCTCATGCGCGGCTGTTACGGAGGCATGAGTGTCAACCGTGTCTTTCCTCGCGATGTCCGCCGCTCCGGAGGGCGCTCCGATCTGCGCCCGGCCAGCGGCGTCACGCATGATGAGCCGATCTGGAGTCGGCGAACTGGTGGCGCCATGAACGTCCGTTTCGGCCGCATGGTCGCCCAGGTCTTGCAGCGTAGCCGTGACGATGCTCGAACCGACCTCAACGGTCAGACTGGTGGCGTTGCCAATGCCGATAGCAAAGTTGTAGATGTGCTCATAAGCAGGGACAGCGGTGTTGGCAGGAATCGGACTCGGATCGGCATCCGTGGCCGCGGCGAACAGAATCTCACCATCATCGGGGTCCTCTGCGAAAATACCGATCTCCGTGGCGTCGAACCCAGTGGCGATCAGGTCATCGAACAGCATGATGGTTGTCAGTCTGGCGGTGCCCCCTCCGGTTGCAACTACGGTCTGGACTCCGAGAGAAATTTCCTCATCGACTAATCCCGTCATTTCCGGGTCAAAGACCCCGCCAGCCCAGGCCCCGGATCCTATCGCAACACGGTTGAACTGCAACTCACCGCCGGCGACCACCTTGCCTAACAGGTTCGCGCCTGCGTCGGTCAATGACAGGCTGGAAAATGACATGCCCGCTCTCCTCTATTCTATCGTCGTCACTACGCCCTCAACGACATATCCACCGGAGTATAGCGACATCGGGATCAAAAGCTCAGTCAACCCGGTCCCGGCGTAGACGATATGGGTGGGGAGCAATCGCTCCAGTTCTTCGCCCAGGGCGGCCAAAAAATCCGTAAACGAAAGCCGCTGCTGATTGAGTGTGTGCGATGCCAGGACAATCTTGCCCCTGGATGTCAGGAAAAAATCATCCTGATCCAATACCTCGAAATCGATCTCGGCTTGCCGCTTGAAATTGGTCCCATACTCATCGGTTTTGTGGTGGAAAAGTGGCACCCACCCGATATCAAGGCCCAAAAACTTGCGCCTTAGCGCCATCTGCACCAGGTTTTCGGTCTCTTTTCCCTGGAGCTCAAGGCGGCGCCACAGGATCTGCACCGGTCTATCCTTGTCCGCCCCGATGTCGGTCCGGAAATAGTCCCCAAGTTCGCCCATGATCGTAACGAGGTCAGGCGCCGCGGCAGTAAAAACCGATCTCAAGTCGGTGATCTTCTGGGCCTCTGGGTCGAAGTTTTCCTCCCAATACTGCTGGAGAGCCTCGGCCAATTCGGACCACCGGGCAACTGCCCGCTTTGCTGGCGTGAGCCTTTTTTTTAGCCAGTCGATCATAGGTGTGTTATCGAGATAGTCGACCCTTCGATTGCCACGTCGGGAGCGCTGGTGTACCCGGACCCGCCCGCAGTTACGGTTATTTCTGTGATAGCGCCTGCCGCGATGGTTGCCCCAGCCGTAGCTCCGGTCCCGCCTCCGCCCGAAATTGTCACCGCCGGCGCCCCGAAATAATTAGACCCACCCGCGGTCACAGTTATTGCGGTGATGGCCCCGCCGACAATGGTTGCCGTTGCCGTGGCCCCGGCACCGTCTCCACTAATCTCAACGTCGGGGGCACTGGTGTACCCGGACCCGCCTGATGTCACTGAAATTTCTGTCACCGCCCCCGCCGCAACGGTGGCCGTGGCTGTTGCACCTGATCCGCCCCCGCCGGTTAAGGCGACGGTCGCCGCTGAATATCCAGACCCACCAGCGTCCACGGCCACCGCTGACACCGCGCTTCCAGCGTTTGTGGCAGTTGCCGCGGCCCCGGACCCGAGGTTAATCGCCACCATTTCCTCTAAGAGGGTTGCGGTCATATCGCCGGCGGCCGTGACCGTAAAGTATTCCAGGGGCCCGGAGAAATACCCGGTGGCCTCGATCAGTGCGTAGATATCGTGGATGTAAACCGCATCGCGCCTTGACGCCGAATCCGGGCCATAGTTGGCGGTCAGAACCGCCTCGATGGCGGCGGCGACATCGGTCAGGACCCGCCCCTTGCCGACCTTTCCGGTGACGGTCAGGGTGAACTCTACCAGGTCCGGGTCCACCCACTCGAACCGGCGGTTGAGTTTTTGGACCGAGGCGTTGAGGGCGGCCAGAACGTCGACCGAGATATCGGCCCCGCCGGCCTCGTAGGCAGACACGAAAATGGTGTTGATGAAGGCGAGGTCGGGTGCGCCGGCCTGCGCCTCGGCCTCCTTTTCGCCCCATACCCGGATCCAGACAATGTTCGGAAACAACCGGCGGAGAAAATAGATATAGTCATCATCCCATACCAGTTGGCCGTTGTAGAGCGGCCAGTACTGGAGGTTTCTCCGGATTGATTCGCCGTCTTCCATCGGGGTCCCGCCGGTGATCGGCACGGCCGTCGTGACGGCCAGGTTCACCGGGTCTCCGGAAACGTCCAACACCTCCCCGACGACGGTTAGGGGTTGCCCTGCAGCAAGATATGTGTCCCCATCGGTCAGCCACAACTCGACTTCGATAATGCTGCCCTGTTGCGGGATAGCCCCGAAGATGCCGTTCCCGAACCGGATCCCGGCCTGGTCGGTGTGAGCATAAAACTCGTCGTAAACCTCCGAATCTGAGTCGGCGTTTTGGAACTTCGCGGCAAGCGCCCACCCTACCCCATCGACCGATACCGCGATCGAACTGATCTGCCCCGAAAGCCCGGCGTCAAAAAGGATCTCGAAAAACGGCCTTGCCTCTGTGACCTCTACCGTTACGACCTCTTTTCGAAGCTGCTGGAACTGAATCGTCACAATCCCGGCCGGGTCCAGTTCAATGGCCGCTGCGGACACGTAATCGACCTGGCCATCGGACTGGAACGCCTGGCCGCTGGCGATGGCCACCGCTGCAGCGCCGTTATTGGTCACCGTGCACGTCCCTGTTGAGGGGGTGGCCCGAATCGGGACGTAGTTTTCATCCTCAACATGCGCCAGGATGCTTGACCTGGCCGACGCCGTGGACCGAAAAAACTCCTGGAAGGCCCGCTCGACCACCCAAAGGGCCTGCCGAAGCGCCCATGAGGCAAAGATGGCCAAGTGCTCGACAAACTGACTCTCCGCAATCTGACCCCAGGCGCCCTTGGTGCCGAGAATCTCTTTAAACTTCGCGACCGCAGTTGCCTTGTCGATCATAGGGCGACCCTTTTATCGAGAAACCCGGTCCCGTGGGTGATGGAGACTACCATCATGTCTATCTCGGAGAACTCGACCGATACGGACCGGATGTCGATCCCGACCACGTCGGCCGATAGTTTCTCAAAAATCATCATTTCGGCCATGACCCGGAGGCTGTCGCTATTTGGCTCATGTTTGAACGCATGCAGCGGGTGCCCCCACTCGGGCCTGTCCGCTACCGAGCCTTCAGGCGTGTCCAGCCATTCCAGGATCCGCTGCTCCATCGCGTCGGTATCCTCATAGATCCGGACCACTTCGTGTGGCGACCGGCCGAGGAGATAATCAAGCTCGATGATTTGGGCCATGTCAGATCCTGTCCACCGACATTAGGGTGAGGAGTGTGTCGTCAAACTCTACCGGGACATGGTACCCGTTACCCCGCCTATCGGCCCGCCCTGGGGCTTTACGCTCCGCCACCCGTCGCTCTGGCGCTTGCGCGCGCTGGGGGGGCGGTTCCGGTCTCGGCACCTCCCGCACCTTTTCGAGTCGACTGACAGGCCCTGGTTCGGTGCCGGGAGTGACGATAACTTCCGTTGCGATCTTATCCTGTTTGGGGTCAGATTGTAAAGATCCCTTTATTTCTTTATCGATCGGCGCTGATATATCTCTGGCCATGAGTGCGGCGTCTATGGCCGTCGAAACCGCCGTCCCAATCCCCGGGACAATGCTCGCCAGGCCCGAGCCCATCTCCCCGGCCGCGCCGAGGTAGTCGCCATCCATGGCCCGGTTCGCGGCAAACGCTCCGCCGGCGAGCAGTCCGAGTCCTGGAACTTTCTTGAGGATGGATCCCCCGGCCTTTCCAAGAAGTTTTCCTGCCCCCTTCACGACGCCGGCCCCGCCCAGTTTCCCGAGCGCCCTGCCGGCACCTTTCGAAACCGCCTTCACCGCGCCGCCGCCGGCACCCATCGCGCTCTTTGCCGCACCTTTGAGGCCGCCGCGCCCCTTGAACAGGTTCCGGACGCCTGAAATGCCATCCAGGATGCCGCCTTCCGCCTGCTGAAGGTGTATCCCGTCCACTTCTTTTACGAGTTTCCGGTGGCGCCGGGCCTCCCTGGCGTCTGTATTCTCGATCGCCTCTTCTACCCTGGTTACAGCCTCGACCATTTCGGTGCCGCGGTCAGCCGGTGGCTTGCCCTGTTTTTCTCTTTCCGCTTTTGGGATAAACCGCCCATGTTCGTCGCGGGTTCCGGACCGGACCCCCTCCTCGGCCGTGCCCTTGCCCTTCCACCTTTTTTTCACAAATGCGAAAGCGGCCTGCACCATCCGGTTATCGCCGGTCATATCGACGGCTTCTGTGATCTCCCTGATCGCGGACCACACCGGACCGCCGGCGGCCATACCGGCCGCATCGCTGGCGTTTGCTCCGGACCGGCCCGCGATAAAATCCCTTGCTGCCGCGATACCCTTGCCGGCCCCGCCGATGGCCTTGACCAGTAGACTATCGCGCTTGGTTTCGACCCGCTTTTCCCGGCTCTCTTTCTGTATTTGCGCCGCTGCCGACCCGGGTTCCTTCGCCGTAGGTTCCTGAGATTGTCTCGGTACCCCCGACCGCTGCGCGGGCTTTGCGGCCTTCAGGGTCGGGGCTTGTTTCGGTACCGGGGTAGTTGCCTCGACGGCAGGGCGGGAGGGGATCCTTACCGCATCGGCCTGCGGGACCGCTCGATTGACAAACCGTCCCATTTTGTCACGGGTTGGGGCCGGCCTGGCTTCCCGCTGGCCTTCCGGGAGACTTGCCTGCCGTTTTTTCGGCGCCGGCCCGGGCTCATAGGACTGGATATGGTTTGCTTGAAGGGCTGGGGGGGCCTGAAGAGCGGTGAGCGGACGGGATCGGGTCGTGGACGCCGGGCCTTTCGCTCCAACCGCACCGAACCCAAGCGGCAACCCGCGAAGGGAGTCGGCAATGGACCGGAACACCTGCTCGATGGCGGGCAGTGCCGCCGTATTCCGCTCTATTCTCTGGAGGATCGTCTCGCTCATCGCCGTTTTATCCGATCGTGGACCGCCACAACGATGCTTTTAGGGCTTCGCAGGATGCTATCCATCTGCTGGCTGAAATGAACGACCAGGTTGCCTATTATGGCCAACCAGCTTTTCCGGTCATAATTTGGGAATGAATTCGCCAGTCCGAAACCTGACCCGGCATCGGGTCTCTGTCTCCTCGCCCTTTGGGCATGCGTGAGGGGGCGACACCAGATAGACGATGCCCTCATCATAAATTGACTCAATGCCGTGGGTCATCTTTTCCTCGGCCGCCGCCACGGCATCGGTAAGCGCCCGGAGTTCGGCAATTTTCATTCCGGTGAGGTGCGCATCGGGGTTTTCAACCCCCGCGAACCGTATCCGGTGAAGCAACTCGTTTAGCCTCATTTGCAGGCGGGCCTTTCGGGCCTCTACCGAGTCGACGCCGTGTTCGGCTTCCATGGCCTCGATGCCGATCCGCTCCAGTTCAAGGGCTTCCATTGCCCGGCCGTCCAGTGGGACAATGGTCACCTCTTTGCCGCAGACCGTCACCTTCGCTTCGGGCTTGCCCAGAATATCTCGGTACCCGTCCAGGAGCAGTTTCAGGTCAAAAGTGAACTGGTGGGTCTCGCCGCAGTGGCCGCATTCATATCTCACCTGGTACGAATGGTCGGTTTCGACGTGGACAAAATACCAAAGCAGAGCGAAGCGCCGGTCATCGGCGGTCCACGTCCGGCTGTCAGCGCCGCTGATCGCGTCCAAAAAGCGGGTTGTCGCCGCCTCCTCGCGCGCGGGGTTGATGTCGGCCATATCGATCATGACCTGGACCGTGGCTTCCTGAAGACGGATCTCCACGGCTGGATTGCTTGGCAGGTTGAACGCGGGAATCAACATGGTGGCCTCCTCTATGACCTGAATTGGACAAACGCGATTGGAAATTCGAGCGCCCCCTCGGCGTCCCTGGCCTCGGTCACGTCACCTAAGCGAATCGGGACGACCTCCCAGACATCGGTCTCGGCCTCGCCGCCATCGTGGAGTAGTGAATACCGCCGGATCTTTAGGATGTACTCGGCGGGCAGGTTGACCGTGCCGTCGGGGTTGACGACCTTTGAGGCCCTGGCCGCGAACCAGTTGGACACGCGCCGGTCCTCATGGTCACGCATCGTCATGGTGATTGAGACTGGGGCTGCACCGGAGGGAAAAGCGAGTTGCTGCATGCCGGCCCGCACCGGGTCAATCTCGATCTCGATAGGACCGTAGGAAATGTCTTTGACGTACAGATCGAAATCTGAGGAGTCGGTGAATCCCTCCACCTCGATCCGAAACTGCCATGGCTCACGAAACGGGGTTTTGACCATCCTGAGCGCGACGGTCCGCAACCGGTTCAAGTCACCCATCATACCACCATGGCAATCGGAATGATGGACGCATTTTCTTCCATGGCCAACTCGACCGCGTCTACCCTCGCGAGCAGGGACTCATCGGGCGTGATCTCTCGCTGCAGGCCGGCGGCGAGCGCCACGTTGCGCTCCCGCCTTGCGTTTTGAACCGCCAATTTTGCCTCGAAGTGGGCCGCGATCAGGCCGATGCTTTCGGCCGGGAGATCCGCGGTCATACCCATCTCGCGAAAGTTGACCAGGTACTGCACCGTCACCGGATACCGTGGGGATCCGGAAATGGTGATGTACCCGGTGCCGAGACTATGATCGACAAAGGCGCCGTCGGCCCCGTACACGGTCGCGACGGCGAGAAAATCCGCCGGGACCGCCGCGGTAGTGACACCCGCGGCGATGGGAAACGACCGGACAGCCCCGGCCCGATCCTCGAAGGTCCCCATGGTGTCAGCCATGAGAGTTTCGAGTTTGTCCGAATCGTCGAAGTAGAGAACGTCGAACCGGGCCTTGACTCGATCGATAATGTCTTCCGGAGTCATTGCCGCGCACCCCGCTTACAGCCAGGACAGGATTGTGGCCAACTCAGACCCCTCGTACCACCCAGCCCAGTTGTAGTGCAGGGTCCCGGTGGGCTTGAGGGGCGCGGTACCGTCTTCGACCGACAGCTCGATCGGCTCGCTTTGCAACCAGCACCCTTCCAGAACGCAGGTCGAATTCGGGTTGCTCGCGATCTGCCCCTCGGAGACCAGGGCCATCACGACGGTATGGTATTCTTTGTTCTGCACCCACTTGCGCAAGACCCCAAGAGCCGCGCCGTTGATGGTTTCGATGAAGGTAATGGGCAATTCGCCCGCGTTTACGATCTTGCCTTGCTGGCGGACCTGGACCCCGTGAGGGCCGACGATTTCGACAAGTTCTCGCTTAATCGCAGGCATTTGAGCGGCCTGGACCAGGTATTCCATCTCGGGATAGGCGTCGACGCGGAGAACGAAGTCGTCCGCGGTGGCCTTCTCGCCGATGGCGACAAACTTGTTCAGGCTCGATTTGCGCAGTGCCATGTTGGCGGCCCCAAAAGTCAACGTCATACGACCCCCTTTTACCCGTAGGTCCGGGCAATCTCGGATTGATTCAGCATGGTCAATGTCTCGACCTGAAGTGTGGTTTCAGCCTTAACCAGATACCCGTCCTTTGTCCTCGGCCCGTCCAGCGGTACGGTCATCCCCTGGATAACGCACTCGTTGTAAAGAGCGGTCCGGCCCACGTTGATACTGACCGTCTGGGGGATCCGTCCGCCTGGGCGCATCTCGTAGACTTCCGGAGAGAGCATCTTTTCGAGTTCCATCAAGGGCAGCATCACCTCGGCCCGGGCATCCGACAGCGCATAGAACCGGAGCGTCAAATTGAAGACATGGGGGCGGTTGCCTTCCCATACCTGCTGGCTCGCCAGTTTCCCTTTGCTGGTCACATCGGTAAAAGCTTGTACCAGGCCGCCGACCTTCTGAAACTTCCCGCCGATGCTGTCCTCTTCGAACGGTGAGTTCCAGTTGACTTGGATTTCCTTCGATGTGCCCTCGCCGATGACCCCGCACACACAAACGCTGCCCTGCCGGATCCAGGCTTTGAGGTATGGGCTCACCTTCGGGTCGTTATTGCCGACGATGGTGAGCCCGGATCCAGGGTTCCAGGCCAATTACATGCCCCGCTGCTTTCGGATTTTCATGGACTTGGCGCGCATGCGCCGGGCGGCGGAGGTATTGGCCTTGCGGCGGGCCTTTTTCAGGCCGGCGCGCTGGGCCGCGGTCATGCGGTACTTTTTGACCCGCTTTTTCTTCAGGACCACTTTCCCGCCACGGATCACTTTGACGGTGGCCTCAAACACGGGCTCTCCGGCGGACGTGGCGAACCGGGTGATCAGGTCCTCGTCGTCCAACTCAATCGCGTCTAGTTTGTCGGAAAGGAATTTCCCGAGTTTGGTGCCGGCCTCATCGTCCTCGGCATCGATGAACGCGCCCACGTTTTCGGGGCTCGCGCCGAGACGGATCAGGGCGTCGGCAGTGATGGAGAGAAGTTCGTTGTAATCGGCCTCCTCATCCTCACCCACCTCTTCATCCCCGTCTGCGTCGACCATGCCGACAACCAGCACGTCGAGCGCCGCGAAGGTAAAGTCCTTGCCCTCAAGCCAGGCCAGCGCGGTGGCCATGGCTGCAGACCTGAACTGCTGCTCGGCGAAGTCTTCGACGGACCGGGAATCAGGCCCGGCCGCCTCGAAAATCGACACCTCGTCGCCTCGGCCGGACAGATGGTAATTGAAGGGCGCGTCAAAGACTTCGTTATCGATTCGGTCTTGTCGGAACATTTTTGAGACTCCTTATTTGATCAACCATGGTTGGCCAGAAATGCGGCGGGCCGCCCCGGTCGGGCAAACCTTCCAGGTGACCTGCCACAAGTCGATTTCAAGCTGCTCAATCTCGATGATGTACGGGTTGGTCCCGTAGGTCTCGTCCCGGGGCGGAACCAGGGCGCCGGAGGTCACAAGGTCTTCCATGATCTCCTTGGTGAGGCGGTGCAGGATCTGATAGGTCAGTCCGTCGGGCTCAAACTTGGCCGCGCCCGCCGCCTGAAGGAACCGATGATCGATGTAATTCAGGATTCGGTTGACCCACCCGAACCGCGCGTAGTTTTCCTGAGCGGTTAATGCCAGGTCATCGTCACATACCGCCCCGCCGCTTCTGCCCGCGACGATGGGATTGATCCGCGCGGTGTAGAGTGCGTCACGGTCCAGGATGTCGTCCGGGAACAGGGGCGTGATGCCTACGCGCTGGAGTTTGGCGCGCTTTTCACCGGCCGCCGCGTAGTGAATGCCGGGGACCGCACCGGTGTAGTTCTGATCCCCACGGGCGTGCGCGCTTGCCATTTCCCCGCTCACGCCCCAAACGGTTTTGCCCCCGTACCACAAATCACCGGCCGCAAACGGGGCGTGATAACACTTGCACTGGCGACTATCGATACCGAGCCCGCTCAACCAGGTGATGGCCGTGTCGTGCTTAGTGCTCGGGCTCGCATCGAAAAGGAACGTACAATGGCGGAGCTCTGCGATGGTCTTGCAGTTGGCAATGGCGGTGGACTCCAGAAGGCCGGCCGCGAACATGAGGTCGCAGGCCACCGACTCGTTTCGGAACAGATCCCAGGCCGCGATCCAATCGGCGGCATCGGGCTCGTCGCCCGCGGACCCGCCGGCGAATGCAACCGCCGCTGTAAACCCGACCGCCACATCGGCCGCAAACTCTGCCCATGTCACATCGTCGTTGTAGTCGCATCGCAAAACATCGGAGTCTCGCTCTAACACCGTTTCGATAAAGGCGCTTTGCCCCATATCGTCGACATCGGTCGCATTCACACCCACCACATGGGTTTCGAGGGTATACTCGGTGCCGTTGGCATCCAGATCCGTGACGGTGATTGTGGCCCGCTCGGTCGTGTCATTGGTCGTGATCTTGAGCTTCCGGTTCGCGGATGCGTCACCGTCGGCCACGTAGAAAATGGCGGCGGCCCCATCTCCGGCGGCCATGGCGGTACCAAATGCACTGGCGCCGGCAGTCATCCTCGGGGCGGTAACCGTCCTGAACAAATAGTCTTCGGCCGGGTCGTGCTCAGTCCAGGTCCCTCCATCATTCGTGTACGCATCGCCACCCGAAAATCCGGTGCCATCTCCGTTTGCATATACCGTGACGGCCAATGACCCGGTGGCTGAAAAAACCATTCTGTACTGCGATCCAGGCGTGACAGTTACCGGTGTCTCAAACTCGAAATCCACCCACTCGGGAGATCCGCTGGCAGGAAGATCCGCCGCGGCGACAGGCGTGCTTGTCCCTAAGACCGTTTCGCCAAGAACCAATCCCCCAGCGTCCATTGCCGCGATACTCACGGTAGCCGTAACTGCGGCGGGCGTCGTGCTCTTACAGCACCAGAGTTGGACTTTCGCTATAGTTGCCTTAGTCGGCGTGAAGGTTTGCGCGTTTCCGCTTCCGCTGAGATTATTATTCGTGGCGGAGGCGGTTACTTCATAACTCTGATCGACGCCGGCGGCGGCCTCGCCCTCAGTGTTCAGACAAAGGTAGGGGAATTTCGCATTGTCCCCGACCACCCGAACCACATTCACGAAGTTGCAGTCCCGAACCGCGTCAAATAAATGACGCAGACCCTCCATCTTGACCCCGCCGACCTTTTTGGAAAACGGGGTGCCGAGAATGGATTGCCAGTTCCGGTCCGTGACCCTGTGGACCACGCCGGGAAGGCCTTTGGGGGCCTGCACGACGGTTGCGCCGACCGATACCGGCCCACCGCCGGTCTTGTAGGTCTCATAGACAACTGGGCGGAGCACCGTGATTTCAGCGGCGTTCGTCACGACGTTTTTCATTTATCGCTCTCCTTATCTGCCGCAGCGTCGGACCCGCCGGCGCCAAAAAGCAGGTCAAAAGCCATGTCTTTGGCATGCTTGTGGTGGTCGGCCTCGATCGTAAATTCATGCCCGTCCGGAGCAGTCACCTTCCACACGCCGTCAGACACCTTCGTGGCCTTGCACTTGCCCAGGAATTCCGACCTCGCGGAATCCTTCTCGGTTTGTCCGTCCAAGGTAACCTCACCGGGCGGTTCCACGGGCGGAACGGGTTGGGTCGGTTCCATGGGCGGTTCCACGGGCGGAACGGCCGCCTCAAGCGGCACGTCTTCGGCGATAAAGGCCCTGAGCGCGGGCCGCTTCTGGATCGAGCGGATCAGCGCATCGGCGCAGTCTTCCCTGACGGTGAGTCTTACCGAGTTGCCCTCGAACCTGTGGGCAGGAATGGTAAATGTTCGCCCCTTTACAATGAGGTCGATTTTGCTGGATGTCGGGTTGATGACTAAAACGGTAATCACTTTAAACCCTCCTTACGGGGTGTTAGGGGGTGGGGGCGGGCACCCCCCGCAAGGCGCCCGCCCCCCGTGTCGCGGCGGAGGTTTACCGCGACTGGAAGACTATTCGTTGACGAAGGACAGCTTGTGAAAATAGTTGCGTCCGTCGAAGGGATGCAGGTCGCGATAACCCATGCTCCAGAGCGTCTGCTCGTGGTGCAGGTTGCTGAGGACAGGGTGCTTGAAGGGCAGCGGCGGAATGCAATCGCCGGTCACATACCCGGCCTCGCCTACCGTGTTGCCGATGCCAAAGCAGATGCTTTCGTAGTCGGTCGGGGCGTTGGGATCCTCGTAGGCGTCCCACATGCCGAACAGGCGGCCGATGTAGTGGGGCTGGGGGATCCGCTTGTAACCCGGGGCCGGCTCGAAGTTGGGTTGGCGCATGCTTTTGACCAGACTGGCCGACTTGCTGTCGAGGACCAGGCCGACGAGGCCGGCCCGGCCGGTACGGGCCAGGATCGTGGCGTCGATCGCGAGCAGGGTCTGTTTCAGGGTCTCGTAGTGCTCCTGGAAATAAAGCCCGTCCGTAACATCCATGGTCCACTCGGTGTCGCCGAGGAGGAAAAACCGGATGTCGTTCAGGATCTTGCGATCCTTGTCGGCGGCGATCAGGTTGCGCATGTCCGTCATGGCCATGCCTTCCATCTCGATGTTGTATTCCCGGCGCATCGCCCAGAGGGCCTGCAGGCTGTACCCGCAGTTGAGCGCGCTCTCGTGGGGGTAGAGGACCTTGGAGTCTTCCAGGTAGTCGATGATGGGGATCAGGCTCGGGTCGGCCTCGATGTCGATATCCACGCCGATGTGGATTTCGATGAGGTTTGCCGGGGCCACGGAAAACACCGGATTGACGACGCCGTTGGCGTAGTCGACCGTGCCGGTCACCGTGATGGTGGATCCGCCCAGAACAAAGGTCCCGTAGAGGTTGCCGTCACCTTCCTTGTCGTTGGCGACAGGGGTCCGATCGTGGTAAACCACGCACCGCTTGCGCCGGAAGGGCATTTTCACCCCGATGTCGGTGGCCGAGTCGAGGCGGAAAAAGTTGGGGGTTGAACTGGCGGCGCCTCCGACTTCGGTTCCGTCGCCGATTGCGGCGAGAAAGCGCTGATCCATCGCGGCGTAATGGCCGTTGAAATCGACATCGATAACATCGCCCTTGGTCAGGTCCCCGAACGTGCTCCCGGCCACTTTGCGGATCCGGAAAATCTCGGACTGGTTGAACTGACCCGGAATGTGGGTCACCATCCGACCGGTGATCGACTGGAGCATGACGGGCAGAACCAGCGCGATCATTCGGTCGCGCATCAGAATACCCTCGGTGGTGGCCAGGGTTGACCCGGCAGATTCGAACACGCCGGGCATGCCTGCCAGTTTCGCGGCGTTGGGACTCGTTGCGATGATACCCTGCTCAATCGCCATGTGAGCGGAGGCGAGCAGACCGGGGGACGGAAGGCACCCGTAGCGCCGGACATAGGCCGCCAAAGCGTTCGAGGCCAGGGTTTGGATGGTGGCCGCGCCCTTGCCTGCGGACTCAAATACGGTGTGCTGCGTCACGGCTTCCAGGCGCTCGTGCCTGGCTTTGGGGTCCCCGATAATCCCGCCATCGTCGCCCCGAACCGGGTCATAAATGGCTGCCAGCATCTGCGAGGCGCGGTTGTCGACGCCCTTCATGAAATTGCGGTACCGTTCCATGATCTCTCCCTTTGGATTGTAAAGTAATAAAGTTATCTTTATAGCTTTCAAGCCAGAGGATGGATCAACCCGGTAGCGATGGTCAATATGGTGTCTTTACCTACAGTAGGTGGGGAAAGCAGGGGTCAGTGACTGTGGTTGTTGGTGTTACCTTCAGTGTCTGTGATGGTGCCCGTGGCCGAAATATTGCCAGTCACGTTGAGGTTGCCGGTCAGGGCCATTGCCCCCCCAGATCCTGCGTTGGCGCCCAGTGGCCCATTTATTTGTATGGCCGGGGCCGCTATCGTGATGGATGCGCTGCCGACTATGTCGACAGACTCGCCATTGATGCTCGCATCGCCTTCCGCGGTGACACTCGCATTTTGGCAACCGATCTCAACGTCGCCATCGACGGTTATGTCGGCGTCGCCACCAACAATGATATGAGCATCGGTTGCGGCGGACACATTGACCGCGCCTGCGCCATGAATCGTGATTGTCCCGTCCGCGCATATTTCGATTACAGATCCGCTTGCCTTGTTGGTGGCCCGGATCGCCCCGTCGGCCCCGACCTCCAAAAGCACGCCGTTTTCGTCCAGAACGATCGACCCGTCATGGTAGGTAGGTGGGGATGGCGCCGGCTCCTGGCCGGTGCGCTGGTGGCTATACCGGGTCGGGCCGGCCCATGCTTCATGAGGCAGGTTTGGGGCCTGACTGGGGCAGTAATGGACTGATCCGACAACCCGCGGTCGCCGGCTGTCGCCATCGAACGGGAAATCGACCCAAACCCAGTCGCCCACTTTCACGGGCGCAAAAATCCCGTTCCCGGGCCTGGACCCGATGGGTAGCATGTACTCGGCCCACGGCAAACGCTCTACCGGGACGCCGGCAAACGATGGATGCACCCTCACCTTGACGCGCATGAGCGAGTCGGGATCGCTGACCGACACCACCTGGCCGATATACTGGCCCAGGTATTTCTTTTTCGGCCCGTCCGGGATCAGTTCATTCATGGCGCCACGCCCTTAATCCTTGTGAGGTACTTTTGTGCCTGGTAGTGGTGGGCCGCCGCCCGGACCACGACCCGCTCGGGGAGACTCTCATCGATCGGTTGATCCACGCGGTCCAGGTTCCAGCTTAGTTCTAAAACGACGCCCGGCCGGATCTGGCCCATCCCGGACACCACCAGGTCAATGTCGGTCCTAAGAGTGTCGGCGAGGTTGTCCAGCACCGCGGCAGATTCGGCGGAGGAAAACTCTACGGCCGCTGCGGGCAAAGTCCTTGCCCATATCGGCCCGCTCACCATGTTCCACCCGCAGTACCTGCGGTCGGCCGCGTCCGAAAACAGGGCCTCGGCGTTGGGCCGGTTGTAATGGATGATCGGATAGTCTGCCCTGGTATCGTTGTACCCAAGGGTGAGGAGTGGTTCGGCCGCGTTCATCGCCGACAGCCTTCGGGCGTACACCACTCCCCGCAGATAGTAGATGTGCGCCCCGATCTCCCTGGCCAGTTGCCGGAGCATTTTCGCCGGCCGCTCCCCGGGCAGAACGTGGTAGTCCTGGCGCACCGCAAACCGGCCCACAGCCTGCCGGGCGGGGATGCACTGGCGGATGATCGTGGCAACGGGTTGGCGCACCCACATGGAGGCGCGCACCGCCGGCTTTTTCAGGTCCCAAACGTCCGCCTGCATGCAGTTGAGGGTTACCGTATCGCCGTCGTCCGGCATGGTAAGGACGGTAAACCGGTCGACGGCCTCGTCGCCTTCCTCGTGCCAGTAGTCGGCGTAGGTAACACGAAGCTCGCTGCCCGGGCCGACGCCCATGTCGTCTCTGAGGATGGACTCGGGGTCCCGGAACCGCATGATCAGCTTGGGCCCGGAGAGATCCAGGGTTTCGACCAGGGAAAGCGAGACCAGAAACGACAGGTCAAGGCCCTCGCCCTCATGCTCGATCTTCTGGACGAAAATCCCCTCTCTATCCATTGATCGGGTCCCCTGTGTATTGCACCGGCAATGGATCGGTGACATCGACCGCGGCGCCCACCAGGACGGTGGCATGGACTTCGATCAGGGCCGACACGGCAAAGTACCCGGTACCCTGGACGGTTGCATCGGACAGCGCGAGCGTTTTTGGGTCCCGGATCAGTGCCGGTGCCTGAACCGTTACGCTCTGTGTGCCCTCCGGCCCGGCCTCCACGTAGGGAATATAGAACCGGTGGTTATCCGCCCGTGTATCGGAAACAAAGGCGAACCAGGCAAAGGACATCTTGTCCAGGGTCGGCTTGTCCCTGGCGATGAACGCCAGGTTGTAGTTGAGGGCCACGGCCAGCATCCGGGCCGACATGATAAGGGGGAGGTCCTCTCCGTTCGGGTCCCCTGCCCACAGGGTCCGGCGCTTGTTGTACGGCCCCTCGACGTGCATGTCGGAACTCGCCAGGCCCGGCTTTCGGCAATACCAGCACACCGGGAGCAAGGGCCGGTTGACCCGGTGCCCGGCGGTTTCTACGGTGGCCGCCTTTGCGTCCGATGTGTATGCTTTCAGGAAGGCCTGCACCGAATCGGCGTCATGGCGCATGATCTGTTGGTTCGGCGCCCGGGCCACGAACTGTTGAAACTCCAAAGGCCCGCCGCCGATACCGTCGAAGGCCTTCAGGATGTGATTGCCGAAACACACGTCCACTGCGAAAAGCTCGGATGACTTATCGACTGTCATGTGGCAAAGGCCCCCTCATGGTCCATGAACGGCATCATGAAATAGATCACGCCGGCGCCATGGTGTTTGGAAATCGGTTTACTGTGAGCCACGTACCAGAAATGCCGCACGACAGCGGCCCCTGAGTATTCGTCGTAAACAAGCACCGACCCTTTTGGCACAGGCTCCTGATCTATCATCATGGCCCGGGGCTCCTCGGTGTAGTCGTTGGCATGGTCGCCGGCGGTCTCCATATCGATGTCAAAGTCAAAAGGGATTTCAACCGCAAAGGCGGAGACAGGGTCTTCGAATTCAATGATCTTTTCCGACCCCTCCATGGTTCCGACCTGGTCTGCGATATCGACAGTGGCTTCCTTTGCGCTACGGATCGCCCGGAAAAGCAGTCCCTGGATGGCGGTGGGCTCGCTTTGCAGGAACTTTCTGATATCTGCAGCCAGCAGGTTGAGGGTCGGCCTGAAGTCTCTGGTCATCCGCTCATACGCTTATCTCCTCCGACATCAGTTTCACGTCCTTAAGCGGGATACCATTTGCCTTTGCGAAGTCGGCCATTGCCTTCTCGGGCTCGATCTTGTCCCGGTACTTGGCCAGGATGAGAGCGTTTTGCAGGTTGGATCGGAGCAGGTCCCGAGACAACCTCTCGGCCTTTTTCTGTTCCTCCTCCGCACGGGCCTGCTCTTTTCTGGCGATAGCCTCCATCGTCTTTTTCTCGATCGTCATCTTTTCCAGGGCCGAGACGGTCTTTGGCTCTTCCATCTTCTTTCGGATCCCCTTCCGGGAGGCCAAATATTCCTTGAACGCCTCCCTGGCGGCCTTGATTGACAGCCCCTTTTTAGCCGCGCTCGATCTCGCCGCCTTTTCGAGTTCGGGTTGAGTCAGGAACCGGTTGGCCACCTTTACATCGTCGCCATAGCCAATCTGCTTGGCCGCCTTTTCCATCTCAGCGACGATCATTCGCTTCACGGCGGCGCCACGGATCGTGGCCATGGACTTCAGGACATGTTTGCAGCACGCGCCGGCCAGTCGCGGGTTACGGATCTTCGGGTATGCGTGCTCCAGTGGGTGGACCGCGAACCCGCCGACCGTGGCCAGGTAGCGATACCAGAATTGATGCCGGCCGCAGTCACAGTCGAATGACACCCGGCCGCCGAGAATCTTTTCGGAGGCCTTTTTGAGGGGCAAGGTCGATGTCAACCAGTCGGTCCACTCCTCCAGACGTATCTTGACCTGGTGGAACTTATCGCGGCTTCCCTCACTGGCCGAGACCCGGAAGTGCAACAGGACGCCATCCTTCCCGTTGAAAATCCGGTACAGGATGGCGCTGCGGATCTGAGCGTTGGCCCGCTTGATGTCGTCCCGCTGGGATGAGGCGATCAGTTGATCGATCCGGACCCCTTTTTTCGACGCCTTGTACTTTTTCCGGACCGCCTGAGCCCGCTTGTCAAAGGCTTTGAGGTCGTCCGAGGTAAACGGCGTCCCGTCGGGCCTGACCCCATAGAGCAGGTCCAGGGGCGCGCCGTTGGCCAGGTACTTGCGCATGATGGCCGGCGTTAGGGTCCCGGTGGCATCGCGGCGCTTCTCGACGTTTGCCTTGCGGATCTTGTTAAAGAGCCGCTCGAACGCCTTGAACTCCGCCTGTGTTGGTTTGGCCTTGGTCACTACTGCCCCCTACCCCTTCGGCTCGAAGTGGATGCAGGCGGGGTCGCTTGTTCCCTTGGATTTACAAAACTCGAACAAGGCCTTCCCGGGGCGACCACAGTTGCCGCAGACCCTTTCGAGCGGGGTTGACTTGCACAGGTCCGACGGCCAGCGCAGCGCGGCCTTCAGGTGGTTGCCGGCGTCGGCCGCCTGCTTGGCCTGCTCCACCGTGCCCCCATGGGTCGCTACGTGCTGGACCCCATCCGGATCCACTCCGAAAACGACCAGGTGAGTTAACCCGAGCGCTTCCCGGAAATCCTTCACATCCTTGATCGGTATCATCGCTCCTCCAGTTCCGTTTCGCGGTCTGCCCAGTACTTGATCCGCTGCCGGATCCAGACAACCGGCGGCAGGCGAAGCACCGCGCCGACCTCCAGCGGTTCGCGGTAATCGTCCAGGCCCGCCACGATCAGCACCGCCCATTTCAACTCGTCGGTGCCGTACTCGCGGTGCGAGACCAGTTCTGGCATGAGGCGCTCATCGGGCTGGACCGTGTGCTCGATCCAGCCTGCGGTCAGATTGGCGGCCCCGGTCCGGATCTCGCGGTAGAGTTCGCCCCGGATGAGGTCATCGGTAATGCTGTACGGGCTCAGTCGATTCATGGGATGAATATACAGCCTTTGTTTAAAGTTTTAAAGTTATCTTTCACTTCTGATTAACGTCTTCCAGAGTTAGAACCGGTCTTTCCTTGGCCCTGGCAGCTACTTTAGCCCGGACCACCCCGCTGGTGATGGAGGTAAAACTCGATAGCGGGTGCTCGTGGGCCTCGGGCTTGACCCAGGCGTCCAGCATTTCTCCCACGTACCGATCGCTCACCGGTTCAACCATGGCCCCGACCACACACAGTAGCAGAGCCCGGTGGCCGGAGCTGAACGAGGCCCAGTTGATCGCATAGGTAATCCGGCCCTTATCGTCCTGGCCGCGCTCCACCCGTTGCCCCTCACTGCCTGGACGGATCAAAAACTTCTGGTATTCTTTCGCCACAACGACGTGGCCCATTTCCATCATCGGGAAATACCAGTCCAGGGCCTCATACAGATTGGTCCGACCGGTCTCGATGTCGACCGAGTCAAACTGGTACTGACTCGCGAACCGGCTCACATGGTCGGTCTTTTCCTCAACAATACAGACATACCCTTCCGCCCGCCGGCCCTCTATTTCCTCGATTAGGGCGTCCCGCCAGGTCACAAACGCCCCCTTGATCTCTGAGATGTGAGTGACGATCAGCTTTTCACCATCATAGACCGCGTAGGCCTTGTGCTTTGTCAGGCCAGTCATAGAGACTGCCAGGATTTTGATGGGCTCAGTCATACTTGCCTCGCATTTATCAGACACGATTTTCATGACGGCCATGGCCGCCGCACCATCCACGACTTAATTCTGTCCCCCAGTGTGTACCGATCCCGAACTACGTCCAATTGTTCTGGCTTCGGGACGATGTGGTGATGGAACATCCTAATCAGAATCCCGTCCTCAAGCCCAGTCGCCACTGCCACCTCTTTGCGGTATGAAAACCGGACCGGTGTTTGCCCTGGGATGTAGGGCACTATGAGATACAGACATCTCGGATCACCGGCGCCCCCGTCAGCCAGCGTGTAACCCCGCGTCTGCCCTGCCTTCGACTTAAAGATCAGGATGTTCGGGTGGTCGTAATAGCATTTCACCATGTCTCCAGCTGATAGGCCGCACTTCACTTTTGTCCCGATGTAAAACGCGAGGCTCTCATCGTAGTTATCGATTGCCCTGCCCTCCCTCATCCCCAACCGGACGCACTCCTCGATGGGCGGGTGAACCATTTTTATGGCTCGGTGCCCGCTTGCTGAATTGGCCCTTGCAACTGCAATCAGATCGATCATCGGTACCACCTCCTATGATTGTTGAAAAAGCCCGGCCATGACCAGGCGCCGAAATATTGAAACCAGGTCGTCAACATTCTTGACCCGCGTGACCAGGTAGCAACCCCCATGGCTTTCCAGGGCAGCCGCGATGCACAGTCCACACAGCAGGCCCGCGCCTTCGGGTTTTCCCGCCGGCTTGATCCGCTCCCAAACGTCATCGGGTACGAGCAGATCGACGCTGTATTTTTTGCCGCAACGCTGGCAGGTGCAGGCCATTGGTCCTCCCTCGATTATGCCGCTTCACCCTCAAGTATCTCTGTCGCCCACTTCACCATCTCATCGTCGTGGCCGTCCGCCGCGCCGTCCTCCAGCGGGATGTAGTCGACCAGAAAGAAGAAGGCGTGAGCGTCAAACCGGTCCGGGCTCTTTATGCCATGGGACCGCATCCGCTCCTTGGTCCAGATCCGGTACCGGCCCTTATCGTCCAGGTCGTATGGGATCTTTGAGCCCTGTTCGACGATGGTTTTCCCCGGGGCGACCTTCATCCGCTCCTCAAACACGGCCTCACGGACTTTCACCGACGCATAGGCCCGCTGGTTGAAGTAGCGCTTCTGGTCCGTCTTCGTGTGCGGCGGCAGGCCCCAGTGGATGGGCTCGATCATGACGCCGAGTTCCTCCAGTTCGAGGATCACGGTCCGGCCCGCGCCGTCGCCGTCTATCGCAATGGTCACCTGTGGAAGCGACTGGATCCGCTGATAGATCATCCGGGCGAACTCTTTTTCGTTCTTACTGGAGCACGCATACTCTTCAACGATTTCCACTCGCCGCTGCTCCCCAAACCCTGACACCTTGGCGATCTCCCATACCGACTCATCCCGGTGGAGGCCCTCGGCCACGTCGGCTGTCAGCACCCACCCCCATGGCTCGGCATGCACAATGACGATGTCCTGGGCCTGCTCCAGCCACCGGGCCGGGATCAGGAACCCGCTCAGGTTGTCAGGGAATTTACCGAGGACCTTGATCTGGTATTCCGGGCTGTGGTGCCCGCCGTACTCGATCAGCTTTTCCCGGATGAAGGTTTTGTCGACAAGGGGAGATAGTTCGGCGTTGAGATGAAATGTCCGATATATGCCGGAGAGTTTGCCGAAAGCGTCCGCGAAGTGCCCGACGGTCCGGGTCGGTTGCGAAAACATCAAGTACCGGTTGTCAGCGCCTTCGGTGAGCGCGCCGCGCATGACCCCATGGATTTCGTCCGGGACGCCGGAGGCCTCGTCGACAATCACGATGTAATGTTTGTTGTGTTGGCCAGCGATGTTCTCGGCCGCGCCCTTGCTCGCCGTCTTGGGCAACGCGAACCACGAATCTTTGTATGAGATGTGGAAATATAACTGCGCCTTTTTGACGAACAGGCCCCGCATCCACGGACGAACCTTATCCATGTCGGCCATCACCTGGTCGAGGTATTTCCAGACTACGGAGCGAACCTGTGTGATGTTGGTGGCCGTAAGCAGGGAGTTTGAGAACGGATAAACCCGGATATTCCAGTCAATAACCCATGCTGCAAGGTGGCTTTTGCCCGTACCATGGCCGGAGGCGGCAGCCACCCTTGCCCCGGGCTCCTGGATCGCCTCGGCAACGTCCAACTGCTGCCACGTCAACCGGTACCGGGAGTGGTCCAGGACGTAGCCCACAAGATCGCCATGGTACCTGGCGCAAAAGTCCAGGTACTGGTTCGAGTGGAGCAAATCGAAGTGCTTACGCGCCATGCTTATAAACCCGCGCCACTATCTCATTAGTTCTTTTATCCATGTCCGTAAAAGTCCGGCGCCGCGTCTGGATTTCGGTGTCGGCACTCGCTGCACAGATAATGTCCGTCTGTCTCGCAATCACCACCTATCTGTGATCGGCCCGGTTCGTACTGATCGCACGGGTTGTCACGGTCCCGCCTCCATCCGTCTTGGGCCACGGTATCGATCCTGCCAACAAATTCGGCGGCACCCCCTGGAACGAAAACCCCTTTACGGCATGCAGTTTCGACCAGTAATTTGATCAGCGCCGGATACCAAGTCAGCGGTAAGGTCGTTAACCCGGCTTTCAAATCTTGGTAGTCTTCAAATTTCATGTCCGTAATCCCCCGCGCTTAATCGCCATCGCGCTCCACCTCGAATGAGCCCCGGTTCTCGGTTTTCAGTTCCGCGACCAGGCGTTTTCTCTCCCGGACAAATTCCACCCGCTCGGTGTCGATCTCGGCCAGGATCTCCAGCCGGCGCTGCATGATTTTTTCGGTCGTGATCTCATCGCCGGCCGGCGGCGGGGTCTCCTCAACCTTTTGTTTCGAGAGCATGATCTCGATCGGTTTGGGCATGGCGATGCCCAGTTTGGCGAGCTCAAGGGCGGCGGTCGTCACGTCCTTGGTCCCATCGATCACGCGGTCAAAGATTTCATGGACGCACCCAAGGCTTTCGAGGCCTCGGATCGCCGGCAGGATCCGCTCAAGCGCCTTAGTCATGTCGATGACCATGGTAACCGCCATCTGTGAATGCCAGGGTGAGGCGTCAGGGGCTTTCCACTCGTTTCGGCACTTGGATGTCTTTTCCAGAATGTCCATCATCCGGTAATGGATGACCAAAGCCTCGGCATAGATGTCGCGGACCCGTTGAGCCCCCCGCTCTTTGGCCAACTGGTCGACCGCCACCACCATCGACGGTTTCTCGGCCGCATCCCTGGTAGTTTTCCAGCCGGCCGTTGCTGCCCTGAACTCCTTTGCAGACCAGTGTAGGCCGACATGCCGGGCCACCTCGGCCAGAGACGCGAATTTCCACGATAGGTACGACTCTTTAATTTTCGGCCAGTCCGGCGTGGTGTCGCCCCCCGGTCGGGTCACTTTAGGGGGGGCATCTGTTTTAGTTCTCGCATTAGTGGGTTTTGTTCCAGGGGCACCACGATGCTTTAACTTGCCGAGCCGCTTCTTAAAATAATGAAATGACAGGGCTTTTCCGAGTTCTGCGGTTCGACGGTCGCAATAGGATTTGATTGTGACGGTGTCTCCACCTTCTTTTAGGCGAAGGTACGCTAAACACTCGACATCATAGTCTATATTTTCCCCAGACACCTATCCCACCATACCTTCCAATAACAGGGTCACCCTATGGATCGTCTCTATCGTTACATGCCTGGATAGACACTCGGTGCATTCCCTAATCCTTTCGACCCGGCCCGGTTCGACCGGAGCGGTCTCGTACACACCGGCCTTAGCCCCGCATGCCGCACACCTGTCGGCCGCACATCTGCCATCGTCACGCACCTCCCGGGTCTCAACCGCGTTCCCGCACCGGCATTTCCGGTACCGGTAAATGGCGAGAGGGTCGTCCGGATCCCGGTCACCCCCAGGCGTGCGCATCCCCCGACCACACTTAGGACACTTCATCCACCCCTCCGGGCATGACGCGGCGTGACAGCAGGTAATCGGAAAGATCACAGAGCAGATACCCGACGCGCCGGCCCTGCCGGACAAACGGCACCGGGGACCGCTGCTGCGACCGCTCATTTCTTAGCGTGTAAACGCTTTTCCCGAGGATCTCGGCCGCCTCATGCTCATCGACGACGGTAATGCCGAGGTCCCGAGGGCCATCGATCCGGCCCTCGATGGTATGAAAGACTGCGCCGCACTGACAGCGCCAGGCGCGGACCTTTTTCCCAGCGTGAGCGACGGGGACCCGCAGCGTGGTCTCTCCTGTAAACTCAGCCTCCAACCCGCACTGACAGATCATCCTAAAATCACCTCCAGAAACCCGGGCGGATCCACGAATGAAACCGGCACTTCGATTCGGTTGGCTTCGTCAATTTCGATCGATAAGCCTTTGGATTTGTCCCACCCGCCGATTGGGATAATCCGCAGGGCTTGTGAGGCCCTGAGCCACGGCAGACATTGCGCGAGCCAAAACTCGTTGTCGGTCGGAGAGACATAGAGGTGCGGCGCGATGCGGTGTGAGTGTGATAGTGGTGAAAACACCACGTAGCCGGCAGTCATAAGCCTGGCCGCAACGATGTTGGCCACCCGGTGGCGCCAGGCCATGACGATGGTCCGGATGATTGGGAGCCCGAGCCACCCGAGCGGGGAGTATGGGCATGCGAGGTAGATGGTTTCCTCAGACATTGAGTTCCCCCTTTGCGTACTCCAGGAGGAGGCAGGCGTCAGCCTCGTTATCGTCCTGCGGGTTAAAACCACGCTTTTTAGCCTCTGCGGTCATGGCCGCCTTTGAGGCATTGCCACTGCCAGTCATCGCCTTTTTGAGTGTCTGGCTGTGTACCGGCATGAGTTCGATGCTTTGTGTCGCGGCCCGGGTTTTCACCTCGGTTAAAAATCCATAGGCAACCTCTGTTGCCGCCCCGCCTCGGTGGTGCGGGGACTCGTAGACGATCACCTGCGGCAAAACCAGTTCATTACATAGCTCTTTGAACCATGCTCGGAATCGGAGGAACCGCATGCCAGGAGACTCGCCTCTCTTTGTGATGAATTCTTGAACACCACTTGCCCCTTCGGTCGCCCATCCAGTCTTCGTGGCCAGATCCAATGCGAGAATTTTCATCGCCCCCCCTGATAAAAACCGGGGCCGGCCGGCTTGACCGGCCCCGATTGCGGATAAATAAACAACGGTTTCGCTTAGTCAGCCTTGCTCCAGTGCTCGATCACCCAGTACTCGGCGGTGATCACGTCGGCAGCGTTGGCCAGGCCAACCTGGAGTTTGAGCGGTATGGTACCGGCCGCAGCGGTATCGGTCGTGTCAGCCGCGTAGTCGCTGATCGGATCCGCGCCGGCGCCGGCGACAAGGGTGCCGATAATGCGTTGGGTAGCCGCCCCGGTGGCCACGATGATAAATTCTGCGGTCCAGTCACCTGCAGCGGCCGTCCCGGTGGTGAGGCTACAGACTGCGCCGTCCTCGAGGTATAGCGCGACGGTCACGACCCCGTTGGTCCCGGTTACCGTGCCGCCGGCCTTGACCCGAAACGCTTTACCCTCGGTAAACCACCCATCCGGAAGGGTAAGGGCCGCCCCGGTCACGTCGACGGTGGTCGCCTCGGAATGAGAAAACTGCGTGTACCCCTGCTGGACCACGATGGGGATCCCGCCGGTGTAGTCCGGCAGCGTAATCGTCCGATCCGCGGTGGGTTCTTCGACCGCGAGGGTGGTTTCGTAATTATTTGCCACATCACCCTCAAACTCGATGGATCCGGCCGCAGGGTTCAGGGCCACAGTACCGGAAGCGTTCGGGAAGGTGATCACCCGGTCGGCAGTGGGATCCGTGATCGTGAACGTGGTCTGGTAGTCGTCGTAGGTCGCCCCCTCGAAAACGAGCGGGGACGCGCCGTAAAACGTGCCGGTCCCGTACAGGTAGGCGTTCAGGATTTCCAGCTTTTCCAACTTGATCTGGTACTTGGGTCCGGACGGATACTGTCCGCCCGTCCAGGGATTGGACACCCAGGCGGCGGACGCGATGGTGGAAAAAGCGAGCATAACGGCGATGAGCAGCACTGCGATAAACGAGCATGATCTGGTTCTCATAACGGTTCCCTTTCTGAGGAAAAATAGCCCGGGCCAATCCCGGGCGATTGGTTTGCGCACTTTCAACCCCTCTCCACCACTGCGGGCGCATCTATCGCAACTGGAGGGTTCTGGTTACCGATCGGACCCAGTAAGGCCCGAACGTCGTGCGGGATCATGAGGCAGGACGGCCCGCAGGCGTCGGCCGCCTGGTAGGTCTGCACAAAATCCTTTACCCACCACTTGAGTTCAGAATCGGCGATTTGCGACGCCCAACGGCGATACGGCCACCGGTGTGTCATGAGGTCGATGGTGATCGGGTCGGTCATTTGGGGAGTGACGCCGGCCCCGCAGCGCTGGAGGTGCGCCACAATCCGGTTAGCCTCGGCTATGGCCCGGTGTTCGATTTCCGGGGTGCATGCGCCGGGGATGTGCTTGCGGATCTCACAGAGTGGAGGCATCCGGTTATAGGCCCAGGTCTTGAGCACCTCGACCACTGCGGCTTCCAGCGCCTCGGCGGAGATATCCTTGAGCGCGATCCAGTAGAGCCGGATGGTATTCTCGGTCAGCTCAACACCGGAGTTGATTGCGAGCGCCTTGAGAATTGAAACGATCCTTTGCTTTTCCATGTCACGCCTCCTCTGCCATGAACGCATCGATTGCAGCCTGTTCCCTGAGTTGTTTGGCGGTAGTGAGTGAGTTCATGGGGACCACCCGTCCGCGGTTGCGGTAATTCCCGTTCAGGATCTTTGCGAAGTTGGACGGCTTGACGATCCATCGGAGGTCAGCGCTCCACGGCTTGACCTTGCCGGTGAGATAATCGCTTGCAGCCACTTCGGTTTGAATAAACGTCTCCCACCACCCCAGCGATTGGCGCTCCGGTTTTTCCCGCCACCGGGCCCGGAGATATCCCTTGGCGGTTTCGTCCCATTCCCTGATCTCGGGGCACCCGGCAGGGATGCAGATCCGGTTGTAGAGGGCGATGATTTCGTTGTGGGGACATGCCGGAATTTTTGGGGCGGGGGCGGAATCTGCCGGAGGCGATTCCGACGAACAACTATCGATAGATAGTTGTTTATCTGAAGGTGAAGAAGAAGAAGGGGGAGTGAGGGGTGCGTTAGGTTCGCCATTAGGTTTGCGTTTGTCATAATGCCGGCGCTGGCGTATCCTATTGTTTTCCCGCTCTTTTTCTTCCCGTTGCATTCGCCGTGATACCACCGTTATTCTGGTGTTAGGTTCCGTTAGGTCGCTCGAATTGGTGCAAGAATTTGGTTTTCCAGAAATGGAAACATTGCCTATTTTTTCCCGCCCGATGTAGCCGATCAGTTCGGCCGCTTTTTGCGTATCAACCCTAAGAATCCGAGCCCACTGATCGAGGGTCTTGGATGCCTCGCCGCGGGTGTCCGAAAACCATAGTTTGCAACACAACCGGATCCAGGCCCCCTCAACCTCAAGAGGGTGCTCCTCAAGATCCCTTGCCCAATCCTGCCAGTAGAACTGGTCCGCTGGGTTCTTACCCATAGATGAGCCTCATCACACGCTTTCGAACCATGGCCGCATCGATCCCTGCAGCCTCGCAAACCTCAGCGAGCCCGGTACGCCGGCCGAGGAAAAACCGTATCGCCCCAGGGGCGAGTTTCGGCTTTCCGAGGTCCTCAAGGGCCTGCACTAAGACGGCCGCCCACAGCGACCTGTACGGGTCACTACGCGGGGCTCCCCAAAAGGACGGTTCCAGCCGGATTTCGACCGGTGCGCCATCCTCACTCAACCCAACCTTCCTGTCGGTACCGAAGGGTCCGGTTCTGCTTGAGTTCGGTAATCGCCTGCTCCATCGCGTGATCAACCTCCTCGCGGCTCGCGCTCGGGTCTCGCAGAGCGTCGTGATAGGCGAGCACCGCCGGATAGTCGTCAAGGCACTCCTCGGCGATCGTGTCGCACCCAGGCTCAGGCATGTCATGGGGCCGGACGATGCGGATCTGGCGAGCCACCACGGACCGGGCAACATCCACAGCGCCGCGCTCCATAAGTTTTTTTAGGAGGGATTCGTATCGGTCTACTGGATTGTGCTGGTGGGAGGCGGTTGTGGCGGGGTCGGAGGCCCATCGGTGGATTTGGCGCTCCCTACTCTCTTCGAGCTGCGCCCCGCATGATGGGCACCCCTTGGACCGGAGGCCGGTGTAAAGCTTGTTAAGAGTTGACATCCCGAGGTGGTAGAGCGCCGCTGAATAAAACTGCCACGTTTCCAGCGGTGGCCCGGTCGGTTTACGGTTCAATTCGCCCTCGCTTTCTTTCTTTAAACCATTAAAACTTTAAGAGAAAATCCTCATCGGTTGACAATTCACTATGACTCGGGCATTTGAAGTCAAACACGGCAACAGACAACGATAACCGGAATCATCAAGCAGCGGCGCTGTCTTGGCATCGGCATAGACGATCAGTGTGGGCGAGCCCACCCGGGTACAGCAGATCCAGGACCGACACCTCGTCGTTGGTGGCCGCCGAGATCCGCGCAGCGTTGGTCGTTGAGATGCCGCGGCCGCTCAAAGCTCTACTGATCACGGAAGGCGCTATGCCGTGGTCAACCGCCCATGGAGTCGGTTTGATGCCTCGTTCATCAAAAAATTGTCTGAGTTTTTCCATGCCACGGAATATTACACAAGTGGAATTCCTATGCAAGACAAAAAACCTTTAGTGGAATTTATTGTTAAGCGGATGGCTGAACTGGGTATCAAGACCCAAAAAAACCTCTCCACGTTAACGGGGGTATCCCCAGCAACAATAAATAGAATTTTTCAAGGGAGAGATGCGTCTGGCGAGAACGTGATCAAGATATTAAATGCGTTATCAGGGGATACTGTTGAAAAGGACCATCTTACTGTTTCTGGAACATCCAGCCGCCCAATCCCTTTGATTTCTTGGATCCATGCCGGCAATTTCGCTGAAGCGGTGGACTCCTGGCCAGAGGGGATGTCAGGGGAAGGCGACCCGGTCTTTACCCATCGGCCGGTCGGGTGCCGGGCCTTTGCACTGAGGGTCGTGGGAGACTCGATGGAGACCCGGTTCAAGGAAGGAGACATCATCGTCGTTGACCCGGACTTAGGTGTTTCCACTGGTGATCCATGTGTGGCACGGGTGGCCGGAGAGGTGACTTTCAAAATCTACTACGAAAATGGCACTGAGATCCGGTTGAAGGCCAAGAACCCGAAATACCCGGACATGGTGTTCCCGAAAGACGGAGCGGTGGATTTTTGCGTGGTAGGCAAGGTGGTGGAAATGATTCCAAAGATTTGATGCCACGGGACACTTTTCGGTGGTCGTGATTATCACTATGCGGACCCTAAAGGCTGGGGGTAGGAATACGGCCGTGAGTACGGTGGAGAAAGCGGTTCGAATGGGACGATGACGGGCTATCAACCCGGAGAACCATTCCACCTGCCGGCGGGGGCCGCACCCATCTGTAGGAAAAGCGATGCTTCATGAATCCAATGATGATAAGATCCAACGAATCATGGCCTATTTAATGACGGCCATACCGGAAGCCAGCATCGGCCACCGACACGACCCTCATGCTCCCGCCGAGGAATTCTCCATCCACCTGAGCGAAACCCACCTTTTTTCCGTATCCAAAGAGTTCATCGACAAATACGACGCCGATACCATCGAAGGGCACCTAAACGCGATGGGTATGGCAAGAATAATTCGTTGGACAGACAAGCGGATCCTGCTCACGACAGGGGGGCTGATATATTCATGACCTGACCGGGTGATGCCGCCCCAACTGTCTACCAACCCCCATCCATAGCCGCTAAAGGCCACCTCCCAAGTCATTTTCCACTACCCTGAAAACCCGTGCATGCCCTTGAATAAATGTGCATCCCCGCCGAATAGACCGGCCCTCCCCCAGTTATTTCCAAGTCTCAAAAATACCCTGTGACGGTATTTTTTCTGCCCGCCCGTCAATCAGATAACTCCACTCAGACCAGGCTGCCCAACCACATCTCCCCCATGCCCTGATCGCAAGCGCGCGAAAAATTCCTTTTATGGATTTTTCGGCTTGACGTGAAATTCCACTTATGCAATTATCCACCCCATCCTGACCAACTACAAAACGCTCTCGGCAGCCACGGCTTCCGGCCCTGTGAGTGGCAATCAGGACCCCAGCCCAAAGGCGACGACCCGGAAACCCTGACCTGTTTTCTGGCAAAGAGCCGAGGGCACGGCAAAAACCACCCCGCAGTAAACCCGCACAATAAGGAGGAGCCATGGGAGTCTATCTCACCACCACCGTCAGCCCGGCAATGCTGTCGCCGGAAGGCCGGCCAAACATGACCATCACGGAACTGGCAAAGCCCGAGTTCGCGGAACTCGTGGCCGCCAAGCGGGACCTTATAATCCCTGCGGTTGGCCACCAGAACACCGCCACGATTCTTGAGTCCAAGTTCGGCCTGAACTCGCTGTTCGCACAGGTTTCCCCACTACTGAGAGACGGCGATACGATCCTGGTAGCCATCCCCTTGTTCCGGGCCGATGCCATCCGGGAATTGTCGACTGCCGAAATTCGTTCGGCCCGCTTCCGCTACTTCGTGGCCACCGTCGGCCTGGGAAAGGGGGCGGCATGAGCTATGACCCGATAGCCTCCGACGTAAAGTCGGTCCTGGAAAAGCTGAAATGGCACAAAGACCAGGGCCACAACGTGTTGACCGCTGATATCTCGTTTGAGAACGCCAATGGGCTCTACTCCCCGGTGATCGAAACCGTCACCCTCAGTTCCAACCCCGACGATAAGGACGTGTACGTGTCCAAAGAAATGCTCAGGGTCCATACCCACGGGTTGGAAAAACTGGCCGTGGCCGCAAACCTGGTTTGGGACCCAACACAGTCGGGGCCGATTCAGATCATAAGCGGCCAAAAATGCACATTCAGGGCCGTGGGCGGTTTGATGAAGGCCGACGGCCATATCGAGTACACAGCGGCGTACTTTGAAGTGGACCTGCCCGTCATCCGAGACGATTTGAAGGCAAAATACAAAAACCCGAAAGATGCCTACAAAATCGATCGTGACTGGCGGCAGAAACGTCAGCACATGCTCCCCATCGCCGAAAGCATGGCCCGCGCCAGACTGATCCGTAAGTTGCTTGGAATGCGCCAGGAATATACCCGCGAGCAGTTGTCCAAGCCGTTCGTCCTCGCCCGCTGGAGGATGAAAATCGACATGACGGATCCGGAAACGAAGCGCCTGGTGACCACGGCCATGCTCGGGGCCATGCTCGGAATCTATGGCCCTGGAAAAAATGGCGGCGGTCAAAACCTGGCATTCCCGCACTCGCCCTCGCTTCTCCCTCAGGAAGCTGAAATCATCGAGGCCGACACCGCGGCGCGTACCGAGGGTCGGCCAACAGACGACCCCTTCGACGCCCCCCTGGAGCCCCCAGCCCCCGCGGATCTCGAAGGCCGGGCGCCTGGCAATGGCCGCCCCGACCTGATCGATATCGAGACTCTCGCCCAACGCAAAGGCGTGAACACGGTCCACCTCCCCCACCCCCTCGAGGATTACTCGGCCGCATCCCTAGCCAAATTCAAGGCCAAGCTGGAGGCCATGCCGGACAAAGCCGACATCGAAATCGAGGACGACATCTCATTTTAGGGAAAGGGGGAAGCGATGCAGCGCCACAAGTATCCGGAAAAGGCGAAAACAGATGGGCTGGCCCGGGCGCTCCGCGCGGCACAGGAAGCATGGGTCATCGGCGCCAATGTCCAGCGGTGCCCCCACTGCAGAGGCCCGTTGTCTCATGACCTCGGAGGCAACCCGTTTTGCCGCGGGTGCCACCACAAGACCAAACTGAACACGCTGCGCCTGGTCGGCGCGGAATGGAGGTAGTCATGAAAATACTGCAATATGGTGATGTCCATTGCTGCAATGAAAACCTGGATGAGGTGAAACGATGCACCACGCACATGCTCGACGTGGCGCATGATGAATTGCCAGACCTGATCATCGACGGCGGGGACATTTTTGAATCCCGCCACACCCGGGCCGATAGTCCGGCGTTCAAATACGCGGAATGGTTGGTCGGCGAACTGGCCGATATTGCCCCTGTCGCACGGGTGATCGGAACATGGTCCCACGACGGAAGAATCTCTGAGGTCTTCGACAACATCGGCTCAAAATTCGATATCCGGACAGCCGTCGATGGCCCAATGCAGGTCTTTTTGACCCCAAACGGCAGCCTGCGCACCGCTGAAGGCTTGCGCGCCTCGTCGTCCGGGCTCGCCTCCCCGATCTACCCGGCGGCCGTCGTGTCGCTGGTGCCAGCCTTCACCAAAGAGCACATCATCGCCCATCTCTCCGGCGGGATCGCCGAGACCGATCAGACTATCGCCGAGGCCATGTCGGCAATCTTCGCCGGACTGGGGGCGACCGCGGCCAGCTACCCTCATGCCCCGCATATCCTGGTGGGCCACTGGAACACCAAGGGTTCGTTGATCAGCCCGACGCAAATGATCCCCGGGACCGATATCGAATTATCCAGGGATCAAATGATGATGGCAGACCCCGATCTGGTCTGTCTCGGCCACATCCACAAGGCCCAAGTCTTCGGGACCCTTCCGATTTTTTACTCCGGATCCACCCAAATTAATACGTGGGGCGAACTGGACGCCAAGGGGTTCTGGATGCACGAGGTGGCCGAGTACGGATGGACCCACAAATTTATCCAAACCCCTACCCGCCGGCGGATCATGGTGGTGAAGGACTTTACCAGCTCGGGCCTTGATGACCCCGCGGCAGCACTGGCCGAAAAGCTGCCGGCGGCCGACGATGACATCCTGACCGGATCCATGGTGCAGGCCCGGGTCAAGTATTACCGGGACGACGCGGTCAAGCTGGGCGACGAAACGATCCGGTCCGCCTTCCCGGGTGCCGAGGTCGACATCGCCCGCCATCCGGTCGACCGGGAAAACACCCGCAGTACCAAGCTCACAGAGGTGGATCGCCTCCGGGACAAAATCCAGGCCCGCGCCGAACTCACCGGCGAGCCTATCCCCGACGGCGCCCTGGCCGCGGCAGACCTGTTGGAAGACCACGATGCCGAGACCGTGATCGAGGCGGTGGAGGCGATCGCCGACAACATGACGCCCAACATGGCCCAGATGGTTGCAAGGGCCTCCCGCGAAGCGGCCTAAGTAATCGAAATAAAAGGAGGTGCTCAATGCTGCCAACCTATATCCGCCTCAAAGGTTTCAAGGGAATTAAACATGGTCTCGGACTCGATGAAATCGAACTCGACCTCTCGGGCCTAAAGGGGCTCATCGCCCTCACCGGCGAAAACGGCGCGGGAAAAACGACGCTTCTGGAACAAATGCAGTTTTTCCCCCAGGTAATTAGCCGGCCCCAGTCGGCGATCAAAAACCACGTCTTCCTCCGGGACTCGGAGCGCGAACAGCGGTTTTTTTACAATGATAAAAACTATCGCACCCTGGTAAAGGCCGACGCCATGACCGGCCGGGCGGAAGGTTTCCTCTGGGAAAACGATGCCCCGCTCGTGAAGGGCAAGCTCACCGACTACGTGGCGGCCGGCAAAGAGCTGTTTGGGACCCCCGATATGGTGTTCGCGTCGATCTTCGCGGCCCAATCGGCGAAAAAGTTCACCGACGTGGACCCTGCCGATTTCAAAAAACTAATGGCCGAATTCCTGCGCCTCGACCGCTATTTCGGCTGGGAAGCGACCTCGAAGGAAGCGGAAAAGCGCCTGGCCCGGGCGATCCTGGCGATCGACCGCGACCTGATCTGGTCCCAGGAAAAACTGGATTCTCTTGGAGACCCGAAAGCCCGGATCCTGACCCTAAAAGACTCGCTCGATCGAGCGATCGAGGACCGAGCCGGGCTTGATCAAATCATCCGTGCCACCCGGTCTCAGATCGAGGAGGCCCGGGCCGTGCAGACAGAAAACAACCGCCTAAGACAGGTGGTCTCCGCCGGAAAAACCATGGCCACTGGTCTAAGTGAAGAGATTTACCGGTTGGAAGGCGAAAACCATACGGCGATCAGTGAGGCCGAGTCCGCGGTGACCGCAGCAAAATCCAATGTCGCCGCAATCTCCCAAACTTTGTCGCAGGCTGATGCCGTTGAAGTCGCTAAAGCCCAAAAAGCCAAAAACGACCGGTTGCGCCAGGTAATGGCTGCCGAAGCGTCCAAAATCAGCGCGATTGAAAGTGGGCTTGAGCCAAAGTCTCTGCGCCATAGCGAAACCCAGGATGAGGCCCTCCGCGCGGTGAATAGAGCCATCACCAACACCCAGTCAATCCTTCATAAACTGGTTGGAGCTGACGGCGTGGAGCAGGCCGAAAAGGACCTGCAGTCGGCAAAAACCGCGCTGGTTGAAATAGAAAGGAACCGGGACCGCGCGATAGCGGACCTCACCGCAATCGACCAAACCAAAGCCGATGCCAGCGAAAAGGCCGCCGAGGCATTAAAACTCCTCAACGCGGACCTGGAAGGTCTCCGCGAAAAGCACGCGCAGGCGACTAAAACACTGGCGGACCTCCAGCGGGCTGAATCTGAGACCATGAATGGGTTCGCCGCCCTGGACGCAGCCCCGGAACTGGCCCGGTTGGACGCCGAAATAAACAGCCTTCGCCGGCAGGCCGCGGACCTTGAGCGGCGCGGTGTCGTCATTTTTAAGCCTGCCCCTGACACTCTGGCATCCAAACTCGGCCCACAGCCGTTCAAGTGCAACTCCACAGACTGCGCCTTCATCCGGTCCGCCCTCGATGCCGAAAAAGCCCTCCCTGGAAAGCTCTCTACAAGGGAGGCTGAGGCCCGCCGAATCGAAACGGAAGGGGACGCTCTGCGGTTACGGCAAATCGCCACCGCAGAAGAGATCCGTGCCGCCAAGGCGGCGCTCGAAACGGTAACCTCCGATGGCCGCGCCATGAAAGCAAAAATCCAGGACACCGAGACCCGGCAAAACGCCGAAATGGATCAGTTATTGATCCAACGAACCGCGGCGAAAAAAACCGGCGACCAGTTTGCCGAGCATCTGGCCACACAGCGCGGGGTTGTCGCAGAACTCGAAACGAAGGCGGCCAGGATCGGCGAGGTAAAGGCGGCTAAGGAACAACTACCCATCGCACAGCAGGTGGAGTCCCAGACCAGGGGTAGATTGGCCGAGATCGAGGCAGAATGGGCCAAAACCTTTAAGGATGCGGCCGAAACAATTGCGGAAGCCAAGGCGCGGATCGCCGCGGCCGTGGCTGGAATCGACACCGAAGCGGACACGCTGGCGGCCGTCGAAAGCGACATTAAAACCGCCAGAGAGCAATTGCCTGTTGCCAATGATGTCCTGCTGCAGGCCAACAGCCGACTGTCTGCGCTCATGGCCCATTGCACCGCGGTCATACAGGAAAAAACCCGAGCACTGTCAGAGGCCAATGCCCGAATCGTTGAGGCCGAGTCCAAAATCAACCACACGGCCGATGCCGAAGTCGCCAGTCTCGAAACCACACTATCCGGGCTTGAAGCGGACTTTGAGTCGGCATCGGAATCCCTAGCAAGCCTTCGGGCCAATATCGCCAGGGCCGAAGCCGCGGCAGCGATGGCCGTAGAGATTGCCCAGGAAATCGACGCCCTTAATGCCCGCCGCGCCAACCTGGTGCATCACGCCTCGACATGGGCCTTTTTGACGGCCACAACCGGAGCCAACGGGCTCAGGGCGAACGAGATCGACGCGGTTGCCCCTACCATCTCCGGGTACGCAAACGACCTTCTGATAGCGGCTGACGGACCTGCGGGCCACGTTATCGGCCTTCGGACCCTGGACGAAAACGGCAAAGAGGTCCTTGAGCCTGTCGTGACCCGGCCGGACGGGACGACGGAAATCATCAAACAGTTTAGCGGCGGTGAAAAGACATGGGACCTCAAGGCCCTTCGCCTGGCCCTTACGATCGTGGCCAAGCACAAGAGCCGGAAAAACTTCCTGGCAGCGTTCGCCGATGAGGAAGACGGCGCTCTCAGCGTCCGGGCCGCGAAGGCCTTTGTCCGGATGTACCGCGAGTTCATGCGGATGGGCGGGTTCGAGGCGCTCTACTTTATCAGCCACAAACTCGAATGTGTGGCCATGGCCGACGCCCGGATCGTCTTCAACGGCGGAGTCCACATCGAATAGCCGAGGGGCACATGACAGAAAACACCATAATCGATGCCAAGCACCAGGTACTGCGCTGCGAGGTCTGCGGCGACGAAGTCCCCATCCCACTCGGCGATGTTGAATTGGTCTGCGAATCGTTGATGGCCTTCGCCAAGGCCCATGCAGGCGAACATGGGCCGGGTCGGACGCGGGTTTCGGAACCGGTGGATGCGAGCCATTGAGAATTCACAACCCGAAAAGGACAGCCCGCATAATGCGTCAGACCGCCCTCTTCGCCACCCGGCCAGCAGCTTCGAAACTTGTCCACCGCAACGTGGACCTGATCCGAACCGTGTCGGGCAATCAGACCCAGATCCTGCAATGGATCCAGTCATTGTATTGCCCTCACGGGTTTGACCTCGATGCCACCTACGGCAAGGGGTCTTTCTGGAAATCCCTCGGGGCCCCGAGATTTGCCACCGATCGGATCCCGCTGGCCCCCGGGGTGATACCGGCTAAATTCGAGGCCCTGCCGTTTAAGACTGGCGTGTTCCGGTCGGTCGTATTCGATCCGCCCTTTTTCGCATCGACCGGCCGCGAGCATGTGATGAAAATCCGGTACCGGTCCACGTACCGGGACATGCCCGAGTTATGGCAGTCCTACCGGGCCGCAATGGTCGAATTCTCCCGAATCCTCGGCCGCTCCGGCGTCCTGGTGGTTAAGTGCCAGGACAGCGTCTATGGGCGAAAACAGTTCCCGGTCCTCGCCCACCTGATCGTGTTCGCAGAAACGCTTGGGATGTTCGCTCAGGATATATTCATCCTGACCACAACCCATGTGCCCATCGCCTGGAACCACCACCGGCAAAATCATGCCCGCAAGTTCCACTCCTATTTCATCGTTTTTAAAAAATGTCGAAAGGGCGTTTTCACCTTCGGGGAGGTCCAAAATGACTACTGATCGTGATGTCGCCATCCTGACAAGGATGGCCGAGGAGCAGGAGGCTCTGTCCGCATACTGGCGCCAACAGGTCTCACCTTCCGATCGCGCGCGCAGGCGGCTCGATGCAATAGCCGACAAGCATACTACCAATGCGGCGGCGCTGAGGCGGGCAATCAAATGGGTCAAATAGCCCTTTTTTCCGGGCAGTTCGGTGCGCCGAGAGAACGCAAGTCCGCTGTGTTCTCGCCGTGCCGGACATGGCGCTACGCACTCTGGCGCGTGTGGGGGCAGGCAGAGGCTTACTGCATGTGGATCCTCATCAACCCATCGACGGCCGACGAAACCGATAACGACCCTACAATCCGCCGGTGTGCCGGGTACGCGCGAGACCTCGGGTTCAATGCGATGTGCGTGACCAACCTGTTTGCCTTTGTGGCGACATCCCCGGTCAAAATGAAGCGCTCATGGGATCCGGTCGGGCCAGACAATGACCGGTGGGTCATGCGCCTGGCCAAACGGGCCGGGATGATCATCGCCGGGTGGGGAAATGACGGGAAATTCGCTGGTCGGGCAAACGAAATCAGGTCAATGGTCCCGCGGATCCACTGCCTCCACATGACCAGCATCGGAGAACCGGGGCACCCTCTGTATCTCAAGCGAGCCCTGAAACCAATGGAGTTGAAATGAAGCTGCGAAAACACCAGGCCGAAATGCTTGAGGTCTGCACCCGGATCCGCAACGGCGGCCCGGTCCGGGACATCTATGTTTTGGTCACCCCAGGCGGCGGCAAGTCCGCCCTTCCCGCTATAGCCGGCGGCGTCCTTATCCCCGGATTCGCGGAAGCCCTCTGCTGGGTCGCACCCCGGACCGCCCTCCAGCGGCAGGGGGAAGAAAACTTCCTCGACCCGAGGTTTCGCAACCTCATCAGCCACAATCTGACGATACGGGCGTCGACAAATGAGCCGAACCCGTGCCGGTGCGAAAACGGGTTCATCACCACCTACCAGGCGGTCGGCGTGGACCGCGGCACCCTTGTCGAAGAGTTCCGCCGGCGCCGGTACATCCTTGTGACGGACGAATACCATCATGCTGAAGAGGATTCGCAGTGGCATGCGGCCCTGGCCGAACTCGTAAGCCTCGCTGTGGTCCGGATCTACATGACCGGAACTTTCGAGCGGGGAAACGGCAAAAAGATCGCATTCACCCCATACCGCACGGTTTCATCCGACCTCCAGTATGAAATCAGTCGGCCGGCCGTAGGGGAAAGCCCCACCCAGGCCGTGATCAGGTACACCAGGGCCGATGCGCTGGCAGAGCAGGCCATCCTGCCGCTGCGCTTCGAATTCTTCGACGGCCGTGTGCAGTGGAAAACGGCCGCCACCGGCCGGCACGAAGCGGTTCTGTCAGACGTGAAAAAGGGCAAGGCCTCGGCCGCGATCTACACAGCCCTTAACACCGACTATGCCGAGGACTTACTCTCCCGCGGTTTCGCCCACTGGGCCAACCACAAGCGGCGCGTACCGGGCGCATCCCTACTGGTGGTCACCTCCGGTATCGAGCAGGCGCGGCGGGCTCTCGAATGGTTGAAACGGTCCTGGGCCTTAGCCGAAATCGCGACCTCGCACGACTCGTCGGCGGCCCACCAGGCCATCAACAATTTTAGGCGCGGCGCGCTCGACGTGCTGGCGACGATCGCAATGGCCTACGAGGGGATGGACTGCCCGAGTGTGTCCCACATCATCTGCCTCACCCACATCCGGTCCACCCCGTGGATCGAACAGATGCTCGCACGGGCGGTCCGGATCGACCCGGACGCCGGCCCCTACGAGACACAGGAAGCCCATATTTTCGCGCCCGATGACGCTTTGATGCGCGCGGTCTGCGCCCGGATCGAGGCCGAGCAGGCGCCGGTTGTCCGCAAAAAGAAGGTCACCGAAGAGGAGCAGTTGGGCCTGTTCGGTGACGGCGGGTGCGCCGACGAAATAACCCCCTTGGGCGGGGAGATTATCGGGGCCAGGGGATTTGCAATCGGTCGGCGCCCGCGCGGTTTCGCCCCGCCGTTGCCGATGACCCCCTCGGACATCGAGGCCGACCTGCGGCAAAAGATCGAGGCCCATGTCCGTGGCTACTCGCAGGCCAACTACTACAAGCCCCAGCGGATCAACGGCGAGATCCGGAAGGTCTTCGGAAAATCCCGGCCGGAAATGGACCGGCGCGAGCTCGCCGCATGCCTCAGCCATGTGAAGCGTGCCTATCCGGCAAGTGGGCCGGCCGTGACCTGCAGCGAGAGTAAACCGCGCCAGTACCCGCGGCTGTTCCCGACAAAACCGGTGCCTTGGCGGCCAAACCGATAGAGGAGAGAGGGTGATCATGAGAAGCGAAGTCATTGTTGATTTATTCGCGGGTGGCGGCGGGGCCTCTGAGGGGATCCGGATCGCGCTGGGCCGGGATCCAGACGTTGCGATTAACCATGACCAGTGGGCCATCGCCATGCACAGAGCAAACCACCCCGGGACCCGCCACCTCATCGAAGATATCTGGTCGGTCCCTCCGAAGTGGGCGACCGGGTACCGGCCGGTTGCTTTGCTTTGGGCAAGCCCGGACTGCAAACACTTTTCCAAGGCCAAGGGGTCGGCGCCGGCCAGGAGCCGAGAGGTCAGAAGCCTCGCATGGGTGGTTGAGCGATGGGCGCGGGAAGTTCACCCCAAGGTCATTATCCTGGAGAATGTCGAGGAGTTCCTCGGCTGGGGGCCGCTCGATGCCGATGGCAGAGTGATCGTGAAGCATAAGGGCGACACGTTCCGGGCGTTTGTACGGAGGTTGCGACGCCTCGGGTACACCGTGGAGCACCGGGAGCTGCGCGCCTGTGATTACGGTGCGCCTACCATCCGGAAACGGTTGTTCATGGTGGCCCGCTGCGACGGGGCGCCCATCGTCTGGCCCGAGCCTACCTACGGCCCCGGATTGCTCCCCTACCGCACAGCGGCCGAAATTATCGACTGGTCCATCCCCTGCCCGTCGATATTCGAACGCAAGAGGCCGCTGGCTGAGAACACGCTGCGGCGGATCGCCGAGGGGATCCGGCGGTATGTGATCGAGTCGGCCGAGCCCTTCATCGTCACCTACTACGGTGAAAAAAAACCAGGGGAGTTTCGTGGCAGCGGCATGGGTGACCCGGTTGCCACTCAGACCACCGAAAACCGGCACGGTCTGGTGGTGCCGGTAATGGCCCCGCTGACCCATCATGGCCGAGGAAGGGCCTACGCTGCCCATGAGCCGATGCGCACCGTAACCGCCGCCCACCGCGGCGAAGCCGCCCTGATCGCCACCCATATCCAGCGCCAGTTTGGGCAGGGTATCGGATCAGCCGCCGATCAACCGGTCGGCGCCATTACCGCCGGCGGCATGGGCAAAGCGGCCCTGGTGGCCGCGTTTCTCGCCCAACACAACGGCGGGTACTGCACCACCCCGGCCAGGCCCATGACTGCACCGGTGTCCACCGTGTCCAGCCGGGGATCCCAGCAGCAACTGGTCGCTGCCCACCTGACCAAGTATTTCGGCGCCTCGACCGGCCAACCTGCCAACGATCCGGTGCACACTCTCACCGGCAAGTGCAAGCATGGCATCGCGACAAGCCACCTGGTCAAATTACGCGGGTCCTGCCGGGATGGGCAACCCGTGACTGATCCGGCCCCGACGGTCACCGCTGGCGGGACCCACATTGGAGAGGTCCGGGCTTTCCTCATGAAATACTACAGCACCGGCGGCCAATGGCAGGCCGTTGACAGCCCGGCGCACACAGTGACGACCAAGGGCAGGCTGGGCCTGGTGACAGTCATGGTCCGCGGCGAGCCTTACGTCATCACCGACATCGGCATGCGGATGCTCCAGCCCCGTGAGCTGTTCCGGGCTCAGGGGTTTTCGGACGCTTATCGAATCGATGTCGACATTGACGGCCGGCGCATCACCAAAACCAACCAGGTTAGATGCTGTGGCAATTCGGTCTGCCCACCGATTGCCGAGGCCATTGTCTCTGCCAACATGCCCTCGCGGATGCGTCAGGCAGTTGGTGCATAGATGAGCCAGAAACCGAATCACACTGCCGTCACCATCAACCGGCAGGCCTGGGTGGAGATCATCGCCGACGCGATTGAATCGACCCTGAGATGGGCTGACGAAAAGAACGGCGGGTCGTTCCGGAGCGACCAAATCGCCGAGGTGGTGGTCAGGGCCATAAACGACGCCTACTACAACGGCCCCCCGCCGAAGACGCGGATGGATCTGTGTGACTGGAAGCACAAGAACTGAGAGGAGTTTGGCCGATGGATAAACTCACCAACGCCGCTTACGACACAGGGTTCGTGGTCGGCCTGTTCACCGGCATCGTGATCACCTTGGCGATCGTCGCTGCACACTATTACTTCTAAGGAGCCATAAATGATCAACAAGGTAATTCTCGTAGGCAATTTAGGCAGGGACCCCGAAGTCACCTACACCCCCGGCGGCACGGCAAGGGCGTCGTTCAGTGTCGCCACCACCGAGCGCTACAAGGATAAGTCCACCGGCGAAATGGTGGAAAAGACCGAGTGGCACCGGGTCGCTGCATGGGGCCGCCTGGGGGAGATCTGCGGCGAGTACCTGACCAAGGGCCGGCAGGTCTACATCGAGGGCAAACTCCAGACCCGGTCCTGGGAAAAGGACGGGGTGACCCGCTACACCACCGAAGTTATCGCCAATGAGATGAAAATGCTTGGGCAGCGGGGAGACTCGGCGGGCGGCGAACGGGGCAGCGAGCGGGACAGCGGGCAGGGCCGGCCGGCTGGCGGCGGCATCGACGATGACATTCCGTTCTAAGGAGGTGAGATGATCAAGAAAACCATCGGCCGTCTACTCCATGCCGCAAACACGAGCCCGCCTTGTTTGGCCCGCGGCGAGTTCTACGCGATGAAAGACCGGATACTGGCCCGGTTCGGTACGCTGGCAGGCCACAATATCCAGCATATCAAGTACGACTGTTGGGGTTGTAAGGGCACCGGTGTGTTCATCGGGTTCTGGCATAGTGATGATGAAGACTATGGTGAGAAGTGGATCGAGTGCGAGCCAATGAAGTGCCAGAAGTGCGGCGGCACCGGTGTTTTTGCCGAGATATGGGTCCTGCTCGAAGTTCACAATCTCGGCGGCCACCGGTTCCACCGACCAGTATTCCGGACCCGCGATCCCCAGCATCCGGGGTTCAACGGCCGTGCCCTCGGACCGATCTTCGACGGTGGGCAGTTCATTGAAGGCAAGATCGAGCTCAAGCCCCACCGGCATCACGTCGAGGCGTGCTACTGGTTGGCTCTGTTTTTCGACCGGCCGCTGTTCGGTACAATATGGGGCCGGACAAAGCACGAGGTGGCGACCCCGCTGGCGCGGCTATCGGGAAAGGTGTTCGGGGCGCGAGCCGTGGCGAGAAGAATCAAGTACGCCGTGAGGTACATCATGGATAGGGAGGACATCCCGTTTTGAAAGAGACTGACTTGGCAGCCACCGTCGTAACCTGGTTGGGGGATCAGCACTGGGACGTGTACCAGGAAGTGGAGCGTGACGGCGCCATCGCCGACATCGTGGCCGCCATGGGGCCGCTGCGTTGGGTCGTGGAGTGCAAGAAAACCCTGTCCCTTTGTCTCCTGGAACAGGCTTTCCGGTGGATTCACCGCGCCCATTTCGTTTCGATCGCGGTCCCGCAAGTATTCGCCGCCCCCAAAGGCCGCGGGGCTGCCCGGATCTTCTGCAACCAAAACGGCATTGGCATGATCGCCGTAGGCCCTCACGGCATTAAAGTCTACCGGCCTCCGGCCATGTCCAGGGCCGCGGCGGTTAGTGGATGGAGATTATGCGAGCAGCATAAAACATTTTCTCCGGCCGGGACGGCATCCGGCGTCCGCTGGACCCCGTTCGCGTCAACATGCTGCCAACTCCGCAATCTGTTGGTCGACCGCCCCGGGCTCGCGCTATCCGAGGCCATGAAGGGCATCGACCACCACTATGCTTCGGATGCCACCGCCCGGGCCACCGTCAGCTACTACCTGCGAAAGCGGCCAGGCGTGATCAAGGGAATCGTGTGCCGGCGGGAAGGCCGGAACCTCAACCTGTACTTGGAGGGATGATGAACCAGAAAGACGAAAAAATCGTGATGTACGACAGCCCGGAAGCGGCAAAGCAGGGCAAAAAGCTGCTTTTCGGGTGGTGGAGTCGAAAAGGTCGGTACTATGCGCCTGGCAAGGAAGCAGAACACATGGCCCGCTGGGACGGCTGCACCCACCGCCGCTGCGACTGTGGCGAAATTATGGAACGCATGTGGACCAAGTGCGCCAAGTGCCGCGAGAAGGCCGAGGTCGAACGGCACGCGGCCCGGGAGACGGCGGAATGGGACGGCAAGGGGCCGATCTACTCCGAAACCATTGACCGGTTTTTTATGGGATGGAGCGAGGTAGAAGACTATTGCGTCGATCAAGACCCGCCGGTCGCCTACAAAGACCTCCGCTTACTCGCCTGCCAGCCCATCATGGCCCAGCCAATCGACCCATTTGACTACTACGGCGACAACTTGCCCGAAGAAGACGACGGCAGCCTGCCCCATGAAATCGTGATGGCCTTTAAGCGCTTGAACGAAGAAATTAGGGCGTGCACAACCCCGCTGGCATGGGAACCATCGAAAATCGCGGTCAGGATCGGCGAATCATGAATTATGTGAAGAAAAGCAGGCTCCTGGCCAGAGAGAACAGCAAGTGGCCCATGCGCCTGGCCCCGGTTCCTCCCGAGGAGTGGGAAGACATCCAGCTATCCGGGTCCCCTCGATTCGCGGTCTGGCGTAGCCGGGAATTCCTGGTCCAGGCATTCGGTGAGTCCGGAGGTGTAATCAGGCTCTCTGTCAACCGGACCAGGATCCTTACGGACGGTCAATGGGACGATCAAATCTCCTGGGATGACCTTCAGGCCCTGAAATACCAGGCCGGCTATGGCAACTGCATGGCCGTAGAGATCTACCCAGAAGATCGACACCTCGTTAATGTGGCGAACATGCGGCACCTATGGGTGCTCCCCGAACCGCTTGGGTTCGGGTGGAGGATGGGGCTTGAAGTAAAAGGAGCTGATGATGACAAAAAAACTATATGAATTTACCGCGAATCTGACATGCGCTTATGTTGTGGCAGCAGAGACAGAGGGGGCCGCACGCCAGGCCATCGAAACATTCGAAAGGGCGTGGTTCGAGAGCGGCGATTTTATCGGCGTCAGCGATGTTGAGTTGGCGGGTGTCCGAATCGCTGATCAAGATTGTTTGGAAGATTTAGCTCACGAAATCGTATGACAACCGGCCGTTGCAAGTAACCCCATCACGGACGTGAATGAGAAATAACCCCTCCCTCCCCCGCTGGCTCACACTGAAGGCCGCCGCCGCCTATTCGGCGATCGGCCGCCAGCGCCTCATTGATATGGCCCGCTCCGGCGCGATCCGGGGCGGGCAGGATCAGGACAGCGGCCGGGGGGAGTGGATTTTTGACCGGGAATCGATCGACGCATACCGCGAGGGGCAAATGCTGAGATCGTTTGATCGACAGGCGGAGACATTTTTGAGGAGGTTCGGGTGAAGATGAAAGCCATTTCGGTCAGGCAGCCCTGGGCCTGGCTCATAGCGGATTTCGACGGCGCCGGAGCGATACCGCCGAAGCGGTTGGAAAACCGTAGGACCCTGAAGAATATCAGGGGCCGGTTTTTGATTCATGCCGGGAAGGGGTTCGATACTGAGGGGTGGCGGTGGCTCTTAGGCCATAAAAACGCCCAGACTCAAACCGATACCTTTTGGAGATCGCTTTCTACTGCAAAATGGGATGCACCGAGGGGCGGCATAGTCGGCGTGGCCGATATCGTCGGCGTGATCTGTCCCGGGTTTGAGTTGCCTGCTGAGTTGGTCGGCCAATGGCTGTGGCGCGATGAGGACCAAAACAGTTTGATTCTCAAAAACGTCTCCTCGGTAAAGTTTTTCCCATGCCCCGGCAAGTTGTCGGTTTTCGAGGTGGACTACCCATACGATCTGAAAGGCTGACATGGATAAAAACACTTTTGTGAACCGGTACATGGAAAAGATAATCTTACTTCTCGGCATCCGGCCATCGATTGCCGCCGATATGGCGGAAGCCGCTTTCGCCGATTGGGATGATGTTGAAGCGCCTGAAAAGTGCGCTGAAAACGAGTCAGAATACTGGAGGAATGGATAGAAATGAATCGTCAAGGACCCGGCAAAATAGACTGGTGCGATTACTCTTTTAACCCTATCAGCGGGTGCCTGCATGGTTGCCCGTATTGCTACATGCGACGGATAGATACCCGGTTTCCCGGTACCATGGCCCCGGCGTTCCATCCAGAGCGGCTGAAACAACCGCAAAGGCTTAAAAGTCCGGCCAAGATTTTCACTGGATCCTCCGGCGATATGTGGGGTGAGTGGGTGCCGGAGCGATGGATCAACCAGGTGCTGGATGCGGTGCGCGCCCTGCCGCGGCATACGTTCCAGTTTTTGACCAAAAACCCGAGCAGGTACTCTGGATTCAACCTCCCGTCGAACGGGTGGTACGGGACAACGGTGGACGGAACGGAGCGGACAGAAAACAACCTGGCGATGCTGCTGGCGTCCACCATTTTGCACGGCGAGCGGCGATTCGTCAGTTTCGAGCCGTTGCTTGCCGTGCCGGCCAACATCGACCTGGCCGTCATCGATTGGGTGATCATCGGCGCCGACAGTACCAGGGGGGCGGCCCGGCCGCCGGAGGCCTGGGCGGACGCCATAATCGAGTCAGCCCGGGATGCTGGCGCAGCCGTCTGGATCAAAGACAATTACCAGTATCCGGGACGGGTCAAAGAGTTTCCTCAAAATTGAAATGAGGCGCAAATGGGCTGGAACAAAGGATATACAATCTTCGAGTCAACTGTTGTTGGCGCCTATGACCTCGGCAAGCTTGATAAAAAGTTGCTCCGCTGCCTTATGGAGCCCTACCGGGGCACAGATATCGACCAAGGCGGGAGCCAAGGCCTGCTATCCAGGGACGGAAAAGGTGTGGTCCAGATCGTCATCGAGACGTGGGGGCTCGATATGCCTCAACCGCCGGCGGATGATGCCGGCGAAGAGGTCCTGGAGGAATACGAAGAATTGGTCTGGGACATGATGGATTCCATCACCCGGGGCCACTTTGGATGGGCATGAGCCCCTTGCAAGCACGAAAGGGTTGATGTATGCCCGATGCCATGAACCTATACCTGCGCGACGGTCACTATTACCTACGGATATCGAGGGCAGAGGCGCCGCCGAACGGGCAGAAGGTTTCGCTGAAGAAAATCGTCGGCTACCCAGTCACCGACCGGGCCGAGGCCGAGCAGGTCATGGCCGCGCTCAAGCGCAACTGGCATAAGAAAAAAATCATCGAACTCGACCTGGGCAAACAACTGAGCCTGGCCGAGTTCCGAGGCCGATACCTCAAGTCCCGGACAGACAAATCCGCTTCCACTCTTCGCGCCGATGACCTGGCCCTTCGCCTCCTCGGGGATGCGATCGGGCACTCGATAAACGTCGGCGCGATCCGGACCCAGCACCTGGACAAATTCAAGTCAACTTGCATTGCCAGGGGGATCCGCCGGGTGTCCCTGAACTCCTACCTGCGCCATATCCGGGCCGCCTTCGGTGTGGCCCATGAGTGGGGATTCATGCCCCGGGTCCCGGTGGCAAAAAACACCAAGGCATCACAGCGCCGGCCCCGGATCCTAAGCAAGGTGGAAATCGCAACCGTCCTGCTCAAAGCGTCTGAACTGGATCCAGAGTTTTTGCGGGTGGTGATTTTCGCGCTGTGGACCGGTTGCCGGCGATCTGAGATCCGGCGCCTGCAATGGCAGGATGTTAGGGGCTCCCGAGTCCGGGTCATCGGCAAGGGCGATAAGGAGCGGTTCGTCCCCCTGCTCCCGGCCGCCGCCGGCGCCCTAGGGCCCGGCCGCGATGTAGGACCGGTGTTCCCGCAATGCCATATCGATGGTTACAGCCACCGGTTTCGCGCCATCGCCGATGCCTGCGGTATGGCCGACATCCGGTTTCATTCCCTGCGGCACTCGGCCGCATCGTACATGATTCAGTCCGGCGTCAACCCCCGGGCCGTCCAGGAGATATTGGGGCATGCCGATTTCCGGACCACACAGATCTATATCCACATGGAGGATGATTTCGTGTCCGCGGAGATAAAGAAATTTACACTGTGATGGGGGTCGCCTGCGCCCAATTTGCGCCCACTTTCGCGCAAACCCGCGCCAGTCTAGGGGTATCAGATAATTCGTAATCAGCAGGTCCGCGGTTCGACTCCGCGCGGTGGCTCCATGAATAGTTGAGGGGGCGCGGCATGTTGCCGTACCCCCTTTTCTGTAGGCCACAGTGCCTCTTGATATCATTCAGCTCATGGTTTGACAAGATTCACTGAATGCCTCAAAGTAGATCATTCGGGACGTCGCTTATCCACGAAGCTCAAGTTTAACGTCAAAGGCCAAGGGCTATGAACTGCATCGATGCCATCGAAGGCGCTGTCAAATCAATTCTGACTCGGATCTGTATTGCCTCGGGGGAAAATGCGGCAGATATGAGTGATTATATCCGCAGCATTCAATCCGTATTGGAGGCGGTTCGAATATACGTCATGAACAATCCGGAAATCACTCCGGAGCCTGAAGTATTGATCAGGGTATTGTATCACCATGCGCGAGACAGTTGGATCGCTATGAGCGGAAACGGTGCTGCGTCAAGTGAGCCGCAGCATGAAACTCATGAATACTTAGAATATTGTTTTGATTACCTTTTTACACACGGCACCTATCCGTTATAACCATTGGGAACTGAATATGAGCGACTTTGATGAAAAAAAAATCAAGGCCGAATTGGAAGATATCTTCGGGAAAATTGATCGCATCGTCAAGCGCATCGACACCGAAGACCCCATGAAACCGGAACCCGACGGTGAACACAACCATCCGGATACCGATCCGCCACCCCCATTACAACCGCCACCGGCCGTTCCCGCGCAGCAGAAGCCCTCTCAAGATTGATGGCAACACATGCTTCATTCGTTTTTCTCGAAGATGTCGTAGGTTTTCATTTTGCTGAGCAGCGAGGGGTGGCTGATTTCCAGCAGTTTCGCTGCGTGGGTACGATTCCAGCCGGTCTTTTCAAGCGCCTTTCTGATCATGACGGCTTCCAGAGTCTGTCTGGCCACTTTTAAAGAGTCGCCTTCGAGTAGCGCGCCGGCGCCGGCGCTCTCTTTGGTATGCGCCGACAGATATTCCGGCAGTGTGGATGTCTTCAGGATATCTCCATCGGAGAGAACAACGGCCCGCTGGATGATGTTTTCGAGTTCTCGGACGTTTCCGGGCCAGGCATACTCATAGAGTCTGGACATGGCGTCTGGCGAGACACCGCGCACTTTCTTATCCAGTGCCTCATTGTATCGATCGATAAACAACTGAACCAGCGGAAGGATATCTTCTTTACGCTCCGCCAGTGGCGGTATTTGCAAATTCATTACGTTAAGTCGATAATACAGATCCTCTCTGAAAAGGCCGTTTTTGATCTCTTCTGTCAACCGCTTCGCCGTGGCGGCGATCACTCTCACATTGATTTTCAAGGACCGGTCACTGCCCACAGGACGAACCTCTCCCTCCTGGAGAACGCGAAGTAATTTGACTTGCAATGTGAGGGGGAGTTCTCCGATCTCGTCTAAAAAGATGGTACCGCCATCGGCTTCACGAAAAAGCCCGGAATGGTGGCGTTCGGCTCCCGTAAAGGCACCTTTTCGGTGCCCGAACAGTTCACTTTCCATCAGGTTCTCAGGGATACTGCCGCAATTGACGGGTATCATCGGCTTATTACATCGGGGGCTGGCAAAATGAATCCCCTTGGCCACCAGTTCTTTGCCGGTACCGCTTTCTCCAGTGATAAGTACCGTGGTATCAAACTGAGCCACCTTTTCCGCTAAGCGAAACAACGCCTGCATGGAATGGCTGGCTGCGACCATTTTCCCGAAAGCGTGCATCTCTCCAATCGCCTTGATTTGGCGTCTCAGCGTAGTGTTCTCCTTTCTCAACCGCTCGCGCTCTTCTGCTTTTTTTAGCACTAGCTGGATTTCATCCGCCTTGAATGGTTTTGAAATAAAGTCATACGCCCCTTTTTTCATAGCAGCGAGCGCGGTATCAACGGATCCGTAAGCCGACATCATGATCACGGTGACACCGCTGAGATAGGGCTCTCCCTGAGACAAAAATTCGAGGCCGTCCATGCCCGGCATCCGTATATCGCAAAGGATGAAATCGTAACTGTTGCCCGCCACGCGGTCCAAGGCCGAGCGACCGTCTTGTGCCGTATCGACGTCATAGCCGTAGGCGCTGAGCAGTTGCTGGAGCATGTGCCGCATGTTGGCTTCATCATCGATGACAAGCAGGCGTCGGCCTGCGCTCGCCGAGCGCTCATCCGGATGAGACGGCTCCATGGGAAAACTCCTTGTTATTTTTGGGTCTTCTCCGATTTAGGATGCTTTTCTATCTTTTCAACCGGTTCTTCGCGTGCTCTGCGCCGCTGCCGGTGAATACGCTTTTACGGAAAAATCAACATTGTGCGGCCCCACCAGCCATGGGTAAAGATATGATCACGGCCGTACCGTTGCCGGCCAGATTGGTGGCCTTGATGGTCCCCCCGGCGCTGTCGATGATCATATAGCACACCGACAATCCTAACCCGGTACCTTTTCCCGGTTCTTTGGTGGTGAAAAAGGGATCAAAGATATTGGGCAGGTGCGCCTCATCAATCCCCGGGCCGTCGTCGGACACCGTGATGACCAGTTGCTCCGGACATAAAGACCCTGATGGCGAAACGCTCTGGTCACTGGTGCGGGTGGAAATGCGGATATGCCGGCCGCCCTCGGCCGACGCGCCGGCCAGGGCGTCTGCGGCGTTGAGCATCAGGTTGAGCAGCACCTGTTTCATCCCATGGGGCGTGCCGATGACACAGTCATTAGCGGCATCCAGATAAAGTTCCAGTTTGATGCAGCTCATCTCCGGCTGGGCACTGAGCAGATCGGCGACATCGGCGATCACCTGGTGGACCGAAAAAGGTTTGGGACGGTCTTCAAGGGCAGGACGCGAAAAATCGAGCAATTGCCGGATAATGCCGTTGATGCGTGCCAGTTCGTCTTCAGCCCTGCGTATGAATTCACCGCGCTGTGCGCCGCCCCCGTCGTCCTTTTTCAACAGCTCGAGATATCCAGTGACGATGCCGATGGGGTTCCCAATCTCATGAGCGATACCAGCGGAGAGACGACCCACCGAAGCCAGTTTCTCCGCCCGAATGATGTCCGATTGTGCGCGTTTGAGCTCTTCATTGGCTTTTTCCAAAGACGCAACGTTGTTGTGCAAGGCCTGGCGGTCAGTTTCGATGCGTTGCATCATCTGGTTTAAAGACCGCGACAGCCGCGTAACATCGTTTCCATATTCAGTATTGGCTTGAAACAATAATGCATCGCTGAGTTGGTAGGCATCGGCGCGTTGCGCCAGTTTCTGAATCGGCCTGCCGGTCATTTGCCAAATGCGAAGGCTACCCACAAAAGTGAGCACCACTGCATTTATCAGAATATAAAAAAACAAGTACCCCTGGGTCGTTCTGAGTTTAGCGTAGACTTGGGTCAAATCGACGAGCAGCATGACCCGGTTGCCAAGAGTGGAATCTTCTCTCAAAGGCACTCTGACCCGAACGATCTGGGGTTGCTGCCAGAACACACCCCAGGTGCGGCCGACGAAATCGATGACCTCCGGCAGTTCTTTGTCACTCATTGCGAGTTGGACGGATTGCTTCTGACATTCGGCGCCAAAAACGGTCGGCCTGTTTTCTACAGGACGGCTTGATATGTGGACGCAAGATATGCGGTGTTCAACCAACGTCTTCTCCAGCAGATCCCTTGTACCTTCAGTCATCCCGGACGACACCTTGCTGAGATGGTACTTCAGCATCGGGACTGCTGCGGTGGCCAGTTGGATGCGATGGTCAATCATTATCTGCCGCTGAGCAATGACGACAACAAGATCGATGGCCACCATACCGATGATTGCCACGAAAAATACAATGATGGCTATTTTGGGAGCGATATTGATATTTGCCACAGGTGCCCCTGAATACGCGGATGAATGATGACAACGCAGCGGGCGTCTGGCCCCTTTTCGTGACAAGCATATTACAGGGGCGCGGCGGCTTCAACAAAAGAGTGTCCATCTGGGGATTCTGGCCCGGTTGTCAAAAGGAAAACAATTAACGGGAGGAGCGCTGAACGAAGCGTTTGCAGGTTGATTCAAATGTGGATGGGCACTAACTAAAAAAACCCGGGGTCACGGATGACCCCGGGTTTATAAAAATTTTCCGGCGGCGACCTACTCTCCCACATAGTCGCCCATGCAGTACCATCGGCGCTGAAGAGCTTAACTTCCGTGTTCGGGATGGGAACGGGTGTGACTTCTTCGCTATAGCCACCGGAAAAACTTGTTGCTTTTCGATGTACAGTTTTACAATCTGGATGAATGATGATCGCAATCAACTGATTGTGCGAATTATTTTGTGGCCAAGCCTCACGACCGATTAGTACCAGTTAGCTGAGCACATTACTGCGCTTACACACCTGGCCTATCAACCTCGTAGTCTTCGAGGGGTCTTTAGTTCCGGTGTTTCCACCGGAAGGGAGATCTAATCTTGAGGTTGGCTTCCCGCTTAGATGCTTTCAGCGGTTATCCTTTCCGAACTTAGCTACCCAGCAATGCCGCTGGCGCGACAACTGGAACACCATGGGTTCGTCCATTCCGGTCCTCTCGTACTAGGAACAGATCCTCTCAAATCTCCTACGCCCACAGAAGATAGGGACCAAACTGTCTCACGACGTTTTAAACCCAGCTCACGTACCACTTTAATCGGCGAACAGCCGAACCCTTGGGACCTGCTCCAGCCCCAGGATGTGATGAGCCGACATCGAGGTGCCAAACCGCCCCGTCGATGTGAACTCTTGGGGGCGATAAGCCTGTTATCCCCGGCGTACCTTTTATCCGTTGAGCGACGGCCCTTCCA
>JBDRRP010000116.1:0-7341 GCA_043825735.1 Pseudomonadota bacterium
GCCCAAGACCCGCTCGGGTAAGATCCTGCGCGGCACCATCCAGAAGATCGCCGACAACAAGGAGTACAAGGTGCCGGCCACCATCGACGATCCCACCATCCTGGGAGAAATGGAAGCGGCCCTCAACACCATCGGTCTGGCGGGTTCGAGAAAATAGCAAATCCATTTGAGCCGGTTTCGATCTTCATACTGAACCTGATCTGGCATCGTTGGGCTGAAACGCGATCTGATTTGTTGAGGCCGGCTCGATTCAAGGCGGGCACCCTCCCCGGGTGCCCGCCGACACCGCCCTGGAAATTGCGCTTCCTGCTGATGCACAATTCTCAAGTTGATGTTACCGGCAGCACTGCATGTGAACCACGAAGGCCACGAAGTGCACGAAGAAAACCTAAAAACAAGTTTGTTAGAAAACCTTCGTGCCCTTCGTGAACTTCGTGGTGATCAAAAACATCGGGGGCTGCGAGGCACCTGCGCGGTTACTTGAGTTTTGTGCATAACCCGATTGCGCTTTTACCATGCCCCCCCCCAACGGGCAAAGGCTGCGCATCATGGATGACCGTATTCTGGCTTTTCCAGGCCTGCACCGGGGCATGCGGCATCGCCTGCCAGCGCAGCCCGCAGGATCCGACATCACGGCCGCCCATTGCCTGGGGGCGTGTGACTGAATCCTGATCATTAAATAGAGAATGCCGTAAAAAGGGTGTTGACTGGGGAAAAGACTTGGTTTAAGGATTCTGAAACATTGTTACATGAATGCGGGAAACAGCCCCTGCATTTAATTATAAAAATTACATAAAATCAGTGTGTAACGCAATTACCGGCGCGCTATTTAGAAAACGCCACTACACGCTTGGGGCGTTGATCTCAATATGAATGAACAGCTGAACGGACTTAATCCTGCAGTACACCAGCGACTGGAAGCAGCCGTACTGGAGGTGTTTTCCAATTCCGATTTTCATAAAGCCAACATCCGGGAGGTGGCCCGAAAGGCCGGGATCAGTTTCAGTACCATCTATCACCATTTCGGCTCCAAGGAGCACTTGCTCTTTGCTTTCGTCGACATCTGGATGGGCAAGCTCACGGACCGGATCATCGATCACCTCCAGGGCATCGAAGATCTGAAGGAAAAACTGCGAAAGGTGCTCTGGCTGCAGTTGGACTATTACGAACACCATGAAGGGTTGGGACGCATCGTATTTATGACGGTCCCTATGAAGACATGGATGGCCGATAATTCCTTCCGTCAACGGAAAATGATTGAACTCTACCTGGGAGTCCTCAGGCAGGGGCAGCGAGACGGTGTGCTCAATTCGAAAGTGCGTGCCGGTGTGCTGCTCGATTTCATGCTCGGCATGGTGCAGCGTACTTTTTTCATGTGGGTGTCCCGGGGGCAGCAGGAAGGCCTGGCCGCGCAATCCAACACCCTTTTCGAGATGATCTGGCGGGCCATGTCCAACCCGGACAGGCCGTAGGCGTTTTGGCTGAACGCATAAGATTGATGAGAATGGGAAAAGTGATTTCGAACCACAGAGAGCGCAGAGGACCGCAGAGAATATTATGAATAACTAATGAGTTATCTCTGCGCTCTCCGCTTCCTCTGTGGTGGTTTCAGACTTTTTTACATAGCCATCAAGATTGAAGGATGAAGGTAGACTGAGAACAAACAAAATACCGGGAACCTAGAACGCTCGGCCGCCTGTCGTGACGGGACGGCCCACACCTTGGAGGAGAGACCATGGCAGAACATCCCAAATTTCAGGAATGGAAGGCATTTTCCGAAAAACAGTTGCGGGGAAAACCCCTCGATTCGCTCAACTGGAACACCCCCGAAGGGATCGTGGTTAAGCCCCTTTATACCGCGGAAGACGTCGAGGGGATGCCGCAGGTCAATACATTGCCCGGGTTTGCACCCTACATGCGCGGACCCATGGCCACCATGTACGCCGGCCAAAAGTGGACCATCCGCCAATACGCCGGTTTTTCCACAGCCAAGGACTCCAACGCCTTTTACCGGCGCAACCTGGCCGCCGGTCAAAAGGGGCTGTCAGTGGCCTTCGATCTGGCCACGCACCGCGGCTATGATTCCGATCATTCCCGGGTGGTGGGCGATATCGGCAAGGCCGGCGTGGCCATCGACTCGGTAGAGGACATGAAGGTTCTTTTTGACCAGATCCCGCTGGACCAGATGTCGGTGTCCATGACCATGAACGGCGCGGTGCTGCCCATTCTGGCTGGCTACATCGTGGCCGCCGAGGAGCAGGGGGTCACCCACGAGCAGCTCACGGGCACCATCCAGAACGATATCCTCAAAGAATACCTGACCCGCAACACTTATATTTACCCGCCGGAGCCGTCTATGCGGATCGTCTCCGACATCATCGCCTTTTGCTCCACCGAGATGCCAAAGTTCAACACGGTGAGCATCAGCGGCTACCACATGATGGAGGCCGGCGCCGACTCCGTTCTGCAGTGCGCCTTCACCATCGCCGATGGTCTGGAATACGTCCGGGCGGCCATGAACGCAGGATTGGACATCGACGCCTTCGCCCCCCGGCTGTCTTTTTTCTTCGGGGTGGGGATGAATTTTTTCATGGAGATCGCCATGCTGAGGGCGGCCCGCGTCCTGTGGCACAAGCTGGTGAGCCGGTTCAATCCTAAAAATCCCAAATCCACCATGCTTCGAACGCATGTGCAGACCTCCGGCTGGAGTCTCACCGAACAGGACCCCTACAACAACATCATCCGCACCACCATCGAAGCGCTGGCCGCGGTCCTGGGCGGCACCCAGAGCCTGCACACCAACAGTTTCGACGAGGCCGTCGGGCTGCCCACGGATTTCAGTGCCCGGATCGCCCGAAACACTCAGCTGCTCATTCAGGAGGAATCCCAGGTGTGCCATGTGGTTGATCCCTTGGGCGGCTCCTACTACGTTGAGGCACTCACCAACGGCATCATCGAGGAGGCCGGCAAGATCATCGACGAAGTCGAGGCCCTGGGCGGTATGGCCAAGGCCATCGGCACCGGTATGCCCAAACGGCGCATCGAAGAGTCCGCCGCCCGCCGCCAGGCCCGCATCGACCAGGGACTGGACGTCATCGTGGGGGTGAACAAATACAAGATCGAGGATAAACCGCTGGACAACCTTTTGGAAGTTTCCGAGACGGTTCGCGACGAGCAGATTCAGCGTCTCGCAGAATTGCGCGCCTCGCGGGACAGTGCGGCGGTACAAAAGGCCCTGGCCGACATCACCGCGGCGGCGACATCCGGCGCAAACCTGCTGGAGGCCTGTCTGCCCGCTGTCCGCGCCCGGGCTACCGTGGGAGAGATCTCCGATGCCATAGAGAAAGTGTTCGGCCGCTATGTGGCGACCAGTCAATGCATCTCCGGCATCTATGCTGCCGAATTCGGCGACAGCGCAGTCATCGCATCGCTGCGCAAGCGCTCAGAGGCGTTTATGGAAAAGGAAGGGCGGCGTCCGCGGATTCTGCTCACGAAAATGGGACAGGACGGGCATGACCGCGGGGTCAAGGTCATCGCCACCGCCTTTGCCGACCTGGGATTCGATGTGGATCTGAGCCCCATGTTCCAGACCCCAGAGGAAGCGGCCCGCATGGCCGTTGAAAACGACGTGCACCTGGTGGGCGTATCCTCGCTGGCTGCCGGCCACCGTACGCTGGTTCCGCAGCTCATCGATGCCCTGAAGAAGGAAGGCGGCGAGGATATCATGGTGGTGGTGGGTGGTGTCATCCCGCCGGCAGACTACCAAGGGCTCTTTGATGCCGGTGCGGTGGGTGTTTTCGGCCCCGGGACCCCGGTTCCCGATTCCGCCAACAAAGTGTTGAACGCATTGGAAAAACGTTACATGTAACCTTGATGGGCCCGTAAAAAGTGATTTTCAACCACAGAGACCGCAGAGAACCGCAGAGAATATACCGAATAATTAATAAGTTGTCTCTGCGCTCTCTGTGTCCTCTGTGGTGGTTTTAGACTTTTTACATTGCCATCAATCTTGCCATGGAAAAACGGAGTTTATGAATCTGACCGACCCGCAGGCATATGTTGATGGGGTTCTGGCCGGCGACCGACGGTTGCTGGCCAAAACCATCACCCTGGTGGAAAGCAATCGCGCTGAACACCAGGCGCTGGCCACCCGGATTGTCGACATGCTGCTGCCGCATACCGGCAACGCAACGCGGCTGGGCATCACCGGCGTTCCGGGGGTGGGCAAGAGTACCTTCATCGAGGCCTTCGGCATGATGCTGGCCGAAGCCGGCCACCGGCTGGCGGTGCTGGCCGTCGACCCCAGCAGCACCCGTAGCGGGGGCAGCATCATGGCCGACAAGACCCGGATGGAGCGGCTGGCGGTCCACCCGTCGGCGTTCATCCGGCCGTCCCCAAGCGGGGGGTGTCTGGGAGGCGTGGCTCGAAAGACGCGTGAGACGCTACTGGTGTGTGAGGCCGCCGGCTTTGATGTCATCATTGTGGAAACCGTCGGTGTGGGCCAGTCGGAGACCACCGTTGCTTCCATGGTGGATTTTTTTCTTGTTCTCATGCTGGCCGGTGCCGGCGATGAGCTGCAGGGAATAAAAAAGGGCGTGCTGGAATTGGCCGATGCCCTGGCGGTGAATAAGGCCGATGGGGACAATATGGAAAAGGCGGCCCTTGCCCAGCGCCAATATGCGGCGGCCCTTCACCTGCTCTCGCCCGCATCAGCGGCATGGTCGCCGCCCGTGCTGACGTGCAGCGCTCTGGAGAACGCCGGCCTGGAGGCTATCTGGGAGACTGTCGGCCGCCATCGGACGGTCCTGACGGGCACTGGTGAGTTTGCCGATAAACGCCGTAAACAGGCAATGGACTGGCTCTGGGCGCTCGTCGAAGAAGGACTGCGATTTCGCTTTCGCAGGCACAGCGGTGTTCAACAACGGTTGCCGCAATTGCTGCGGGCCGTTGAATCCGAAAGTGTGGCGCCCACGGTGGCTGCCACCGAATTGTTGGAATTGCTTGACCAGAAGGGGCCATTCGCACCGGCGAAGAACGGCTGATGTCGATGACCGAGACTCCGGATCATCGATGCCGGCAGCGGACAGGCCCCCACCCATGACATGACGCATCGTCAAGGAAAGGAAGAAAAACAATGGGTATCGTGAGTGACAAAATCAAAGACCTGAAAGCACGCGAGGCCAGCATGCGCCAAATGGGCGGCGAGGCGGCCGTGGGCAAGCATAAGAAAACGGGCAAATTGACTGCCCGGGAGCGGATTGGCGTGTTGTTCGATCCGGGGACCTTCCGGGAGATCGACATGTTCGTCACCCACCGCTGCGTCAATTTCGGTATGGAAAAAGTGGACATCCCTTCCGACGGCGTTATCACCGGCCACGGCATGGTGGACGGCCGGCCGGTGTTTGCCTTTGCTCAGGATTTCACGTCCCGGGCCGGAAGCCTGGGAGAGATGCACGCCAAGAAGATCTGCAAGGTCATGGACCTTGCCATGAAGGCGGGTTGCCCCTTCGTGGGGTTGAACGATTCGGGCGGCGCCCGCATCCAGGAAGGCGTCGATGCGCTTTCCGGCTATGGACAGATTTTCTTTCGCAATTCACTTGCTTCGGGCACGATTCCACAGATTTCGGCCATCATGGGCCCCACGGCGGGCGGTGCGGTCTACTCCCCGGCCATGACCGACTATATTTTCATGGTGAAGAACACCAGCTACATGTTCATTACGGGGCCCGAGGTCATCAAGTCGGTCACCGGCGAAGAGATCTCCTTCGAGGATCTGGGCGGCGCCATGACTCACAACGCCAAGAGCGGCGTGGCCCATTTCGCCTGCGAAGACGACACCGATGCCATCGGCCAGATCAAACGGCTGCTGTCCTATCTGCCGTCCAACAATATGGAAGACCCGCCGGCGGTCGCCACCGGCGACGCTCCGAGCAGAGTGAGCCCGGAGCTGGACACCATCATTCCCGATAATCCGAACCAGTCCTATGATATCAAACAGGTCATCGCCGCCATTGTGGACAATGGGGAGTTTTTCGAGCCGCACGAATACTTCGCCCCCAATATCATCGTCGCCTTTGCGCGTCTCAACGGCCGATCCATCGGTATCATCGCCAACCAGCCCAGTGTCATGGCCGGCTGCCTGGACATCGATGCTTCGGATAAGGCCACACGGTTTATCCGGTTCTGCGATGCTTTCAACATTCCCATGCTGACCATCGCCGATGTCCCCGGATATCTGCCCGGCAGCAATCAGGAATGGGGCGGCATCATCCGCCACGGCGCCAAGCTGCTCTGGTGCTATTCCGAGGCGACGGTGCCCAAACTGCTGCTGGTCACCCGCAAGGACTATGGCGGGTCCTACCTCGCCATGTGCTCCAAGGATTTGGGGGCCGACATGGCCTTTGCCTGGCCCACCGCCGAGATCGCGGTCATGGGCGCCGAAGGGGCCGCCAACATCATTCACCGCAAGGAGATCACCGGGGCGGGCGATCCCAAGGCCAAGCGTGCCGAGAAGATCCAGGAGTACAAGGAGCTTTTTTCAAATCCCTATTGCGCGGCAGCGCGGGGCTTCATCGATGCGGTCATTTTGCCCAGCGAGACCCGGCCGCGGCTCATCGATGCCCTGGAAATCATGTGCACCAAACGGGAAATGCGGCCGGCCAAGAAGCATGGGAACATACCGATGTAAACAACCGTTTCGGGTTCCAAGTTCCAGATTCACTGCGGGATGAAAAACCGGGAACCATGGTCTTGAGAACCTTGAACCGCGCTATGATGGGAGCCAATTATGGATAACAAGAAAAAGGTCGCTGCGATTTCCGCGGTGATCCAATACATCCGGACGGAAGAAGAAGCCCTGCTGATGCAGGCCATGGCGGCCCCGGGCCCGGCCGCGGAAGCGCCGGTGTCGCTTCCGGCGGTGGCGGCCAACGCATGGGGCATGAGCGGTCGTCAATCGATCATGCAGGTCCGGACACTGATGCAGATGCGCGCCTTTCATGGCGCCCGGCTGCGCTGATGCCGATAGAAACAGCGAAACGACAGTTCTCGCGCAGAGACGCGGCGGCGCAGAGAAATTCATGTGAAAATGCAAGGGACCTTGCCAATCAATGATTTTCTTCGTGAGCTTCGCGCCATTCGCGGTTCAGTCAACGATACCGGTAACGGTTTTTATAAATGGGAAATATAGGAGATCCGGCAATGAGCAAGCATGACCAAGTGAAGATGACCGAGATGAACTACGCGGCGGATCGCCCGAAGGCGAAGAACCCGGTGAAGATAGAGGATTTGTCCCTTCGCGACGGGCACCAGAGCCTTTTTGCCACGCGCGGTCGCACCGAG
>JBDRRP010000117.1:0-4932 GCA_043825735.1 Pseudomonadota bacterium
CCATGCCCACCACCCGCCGGGCCAGCTCGATGCCGATCAGGACCCCGACCACGGCCATCCATTTGTCCAGGTCGTTTTCGGCGCCGGTGCGGTAGTTGATGGCCTCAAAGTTGAGAATCCAGTAACCGATGGTGACGATGGCGGCGATGATGAGCAGATAGTCCACCACCCGGAAAATGGGCGTCTTGGACTTGTAGAGCAAAAACACCAGGACATAGGTGATGATGACATAAATGCCCCGGTGGTACTGGGTGGCCGCCGGCTGCAGCACCGCCGCCCAGGAATAGAATACCACCAGGACCACGGATAAGACGTCGAAGATAATTTTTTCGAACCTGTTGAGTTTGTCGTACACGGTTTCCCTCCCGTATGCCTTCGAAGCAATAATCTCCCGGGGAACGCAGTAGCGGCTGCGCTCCCTGGGCGCGTTTCATGCAGGACCTATTTCAAAACTCCTTTTTCTTTCCAGAACTTTTCGGCACCCGGATGCAGCGGGGTCACGAACCCTCGATGCCGCTGTGGATGCTCATGGCGGCCGAATACCAGCAAAAAATGTACCACCAATTGAAATTGCCCCGCCGCTGTGCGTTTTCCCTCATGATTAAAGGCCGATTGAGCAGATGCCTCGGATGGTCCCGAGAGGCCTGGGGCTCAAAAAAAGCACCTGCCGGTGAAAATTCACCGATTGCTGGCCAAAATCCGCCGCTTGTGGTATGGGAACAGGTTCGCGCGACTGGGCGCGCCCATGCTGATCTTTCCGGATCCGTGATCCAGACAGCATCGTGCAGATGCGTGCCATCCCGCACCCGGCGCCGCCTGACAAGCTCAACCTGCGGTTGGATATTCGAAAAACGTGTCTTTTCAGACAGTTTGACGCCTGAACAAGAAAATGCAGGCACACTTATTGCTATGACTTATTGTTTTTTTATTTTACCTAAACTTCACCATCAGGAGGCAGGCATGAATTGGGTGACGGACACAGTTGGGTCCTCGGTGGGCAAGAAGGTGATGATGGCGCTGACGGGGCTGTCGTTTTGCGGGTTTCTGGCGGCGCATCTGGCGGGCAACCTGACGCTTTACGGCGGCCGGGAGGCCTTTAACGGGTATGCGGCGCATCTGCATTCGCTGGGCCCGCTGGTGACAGTGGCAGAAATAGGGCTGCTCACACTGGCGCTGGTGCATGTGACGACCGGTCTATTGCTGGTCTACCAAAACTTCATGGCACGCCCCGAGCGCTACGCGGTGAGCGCCCGGGCCGGCGGGCGCACCATCGGTTCGGCGACCATGCCCTACACCGGGGTGCTCATACTTTTGTTCGTGATCTTTCACCTGGCCAACTTTCATTTTGTGGACAAGAGCCACACGACGATTTTCGACATCGTCAGCCGGGCGTTTTCCAGTCCGCTATACGTGGCGCTTTACATCGCGGCCATGGTGGTGGTGGCCCTTCACGTAAGCCACGGGTTCTGGAGTCTGTTTCAAACCCTGGGGGCCAACCATCCCAAATACATGCCGCTGATCATGGCCGCCAGTGTGATTTTTGCCCTGGTGGTTGGGGTGGGCTTCGGGTTTTTGCCCATCTACGTGGCCATGCTGGCGTAGGACTGACAACGAAAGCAACTGCAAATTTACCACGGAGGACACGGAGTGCACAGAGATTGATATGGAAAACCCCAAATCGCTTTTCTCCGTGTACTCTGTGATCTCCGTGGTTTAACAGCACTTCAGGAGGCAATTACCCATGGCATTAGACGCAAAGATCCCCTCGGGCCCGATCCAGGACAAATGGGACCGGCATCGGTTCGAGCTCAAGCTGGTCAATCCGGCCAACAAGCGCAAATTCACGGTGATCGTTGTGGGCACCGGTCTGGCCGGCGGCTCGGCGGCGGCCTCGCTGGCCGAGCTGGGCTACAACGTGAAGAACTTTTGCATTCAGGATTCTCCGCGCCGGGCGCACTCCATTGCGGCCCAGGGCGGGATCAACGCGGCCAAGAATTACCAAAACGACGGCGACAGCATCTGGCGTCTGTTTTACGACACGGTCAAGGGCGGCGATTTTCGGGCCCGAGAGGCCAACGTCTACCGGCTGGCCCAGGTATCGACCGCCATCATCGACCAGTGCGTGGCGCAAGGGGTGCCCTTTGCCCGGGACTACGGCGGGCTATTGGCCAACCGCAGCTTCGGCGGCGCCCAGGTGAGCCGGACCTTTTACGCGCGGGGCCAGACTGGCCAGCAGCTTTTACTCGGCTGTTACAGCGCGCTGATGCGCCAGGTGGCCGCGGGAAAAGTTGAGCTGTTTCCCCGGCGCGAGATGCTCGAATTGGTGGTAGCGGGCGAGCGGGCCCGGGGCATTATCGTCAGAAATCTCGTCACCGGCCAGATTGAGCGCCACGCGGCCGATGCCGTGGTACTGGCCACCGGCGGCTACGGCAACGTATTCTTCTTGTCCACCAACGCCATGGGCTCCAATGTGACCGCGGCCTACCGCTGCCACAAGAAGGGCGCCTATTTTGCCAACCCGTGCTTTACCCAGATCCATCCCACCTGCATCCCGGTGCACGGCTCCTACCAGAGCAAGCTCACGCTCATGAGCGAGAGCCTTCGCAACGACGGGCGGGTGTGGGTGCCAAAGGACGGCGCCGACACGCGCCGGCCCTCTGATATTCCCGACAGCGATCGGGACTATTACCTGGAACGAAAGTACCCCAGCTTCGGCAACCTGGTGCCCCGGGACGTGGCCAGCCGAAACGCCAAGCAGGTCTGCGACGAGGGCCGGGGCGTTGGCGAGACCAAGCTGGCGGTCTATCTGGACTTTGCCGATGCCATTGGTCGCGACGGAAAAGATCTCATCGCGAAAAAATACGGCAACCTGTTTCAGATGTATGAGAAAATCACCGCCGAAAACCCCTACCAGACCCCCATGATGATCTACCCGGCCGTTCACTACACCATGGGTGGACTGTGGGTGGACTACAATCTGCAGAGCTCGATCCCGGGTCTTTTTGTCCTTGGCGAAGCCAACTTCTCCGATCACGGGGCCAACCGGCTTGGGGCCAGCGCCCTGATGCAGGGGCTGGCTGACGGCTATTTTGTCATTCCCTACACCATCGGCGGCTACCTGGCCGGCATCACCCCGGGCGAGGTGGGAGAGGCCAGTGCGGCATTTGCCGACACCGAGGCCCAGGCCACCGGACGCATCGATCGGCTGCTGTCCATCGATGGCAAGCGCACGGTGGACGACTTTCACCGGCAGCTGGGGCTGATCATGTGGGACTACTGCGGCATGGGCCGCACCGACGAGGGGCTCCAAAAGGCCCAGGGGCTGATCCAGGAGCTGAAAGAAGAGTACTGGAAAAATGTCACTGTGCCGGGCACCGCCGGCGAGTTCAACCAGAGCCTGGAGCGCGCGGGCCGGGTGGCGGACTTTTTGGAGTTTGCCGAGCTCATGGTCATCGACGCTCTGGATCGGCGAGAATCGTGCGGAGGCCACTTCAACGAGGCCTTCCAAACACCGGAAAACGAGGCGCTCAGAGACGATGAGAACTTCGCCTACGTGGCGGCCTGGGAGCACCGGGGCGAAGGTGCCGCGCCCGCGCTTCACAAGGAATCGCTGAACTTTGAAAACGTGAAACTGACGCAAAGGAGCTACAAGTGAGCGCGAAAAGCATCAACGTGACCTTGAAAGTGTGGCGCCAGAAGGGCCAGGGGGTCAAGGGCCGCCTGGAAACCTACCGCGCCGATAACATATCCACCGACATGAGTTTTCTGGAAATGATCGATGTCGTCAACGAGGCGCTGGCCATCGATGCACGCGAACCCATCGCCTTTGACCACGACTGCCGCGAGGGCATCTGCGGCATGTGCGGGGCGGTGGTCAACGGCCGGCCCCATGGTCCGGAAAAGGGTACCACCTTGTGCCAGCTGCACATGCGCCACTTTGACGACGGCGATACCATTGTCATCGAGCCTTTCAGAGCCCGGGCCTTTAAAATCATAAAAGATCTGGTGGTTGACAGAAGCCCGCTGGACGCCATCATCGCCGCCGGCGGCTACATCTCGGCCAACACCGGTGGGGCTAAGGATGCCAATGCCATCCTGATCCCACAGGAAAACGCCGAAAGGGCCATGGACGCGGCCGCCTGCATCGGCTGCGGGGCCTGCGTTGCCGCCTGCCCCAACGCCTCGGCCATGCTCTTTGTCAGCGCCAAAGTCAGCCACCTGGCACTGCTGCCCCAGGGCCGGCCCGAGGCCGCCCGGCGCGCACTGGCCATGGTCCGGAAAATGGACGCGCTGTGCTTTGGCAACTGCTCCAACGAGCGCGAATGCGAAGCCGAGTGCCCCAAGGAAATCTCCATTGTCAACATCGCACGGCTCAACCGTGAGTTCATCACCGCCGGTATCGCCAGCAGCGTGATGTAAATTCAAAAAGCGTATTCACCACAGAGGACACGGAGAACACCAACAGCATTTAACATGGGTTGCGACGCTGGCGCGTCACAACCCATGAGAACCGGGTTTTCCTCCGTGTCCTCCGTGAGCTCCGTGGTTCAATTGCAGTTCATCAGGAGACGACATGGACAATTCAGTGAAGACCGCTGCGGCAATGAGCGCGGTGATGACCTATATCCGGGACCAGGAGGCCGCGGCTGCCGCGCACAACGCACCGGTAGCCATCCCAGCCGAGGTTTACCGGCAGCTGCAGGCGCTTTATCGCGAGCTTCAGCAATTCTTTCAGTAACCAACCGGCAACGGTTCTAATTTTTTCTGGTAGCAGAGAGGAGAACTCCGACCATGAGCAAGCATGACCAAGTGAAGATGACCGAGATGAACTACGCGGCGGATCGCCCGAAGGCGAAGAACCCGGTGAAGATAGAGGATTTGTCCCTTCGCGACGGGCACCAGAGCCTTTTTGCCACGCGCGGTCGCACCGAG
>JBDRRP010000118.1:0-2187 GCA_043825735.1 Pseudomonadota bacterium
TATAAAAAAAGAGACGCCGTTCGGGGCCGGGCCGATCCATCTGCGCGACACGATCCACAACAAGGTCAGCGTGTCCGGGACAAAAGTGTCCGGCATCCTCGGCACGCCGCTGGCGCATGGCGAGCCGGTGGAAATGGGGACCAAGCCGCATTTCCCGCCGATCGGGCCGATTCAGTTCTGGGTGCAGCAGAAACTGCATATCGAGGGCGAGAAGGAATCGCGGTCCGTGGCCTTTCTGATCGCGCGGGCGATCTCAAAGCGCGGCACGAAACCCCGCAAAATGTTTTCCACCGGGTTTGATGAAAACGAGGCGGCGGTGCGGCGGATACTGGCCGAGATCCCGGCCGATATTATCCGGAGGGTGAACCAATGAGCGAGGCCGATATCAGGGGGCAAATCGCGATTGTCCTTGCGGGCGTGTCCGGCATGGGCGTGGTGCATGAGTATCAGCGCTGGGCCACTACCTGGGAGAAATTTCTGGATCACTTTAAAGATGCGGACAATAAGATCAACGGCTGCTGCATCAGCCGGGCCGCTACGCCGGCATTTCGCAAAACCATGCCGACCATCGAGCGCGAGCACAAATACATCATCCGTTATTATTATGGTTTAAACGATGCCGCCGGCAGCGAGCTGATTTTTCAGGCGCTGGTCGAGGGCATTCAAAACAAGTTTGACAGCGACAGCAATTACAAGCTGGGCGGCTATGTACTCAACAGCGGCCCGCTTCAGGTCCGGATCATCGAGACGCGCATGTTCGGCGGCGTGCTGTGCCACTTTGCCGAGCTGGAGCTGCCGGTAACCGAGCGCGTAACATATAGTTAAGGAGGCAATCATGAGTGCAAATACCACCATAAACGAAGCCCGGACCATCCTGCTGGACAAAGACGGCAACGTGTTGCCGGTACCGGCGGGGACCGATCCGCATCTTGAAAAAAAACAAAAAACAGGGGTCGGGGGTCAGGGGCCGGGGACCAGCGCGCCTGCGGCGCAAAAGAAAACCGAACCCCGGCGCCCGGACCCTGACACCCACAAAGGAGGTAAGTCATGACACTTCTCAAACAACGCTGCCAGATCGCCTGCGAGATCGAGGCTGAAGAGGGCACGGTCGAAACGCTGGAAGGCGTCGATGTGTTTCTGGCGTTTAACCCGAGGTTTAAACCCAATATCGAGGCGCATGAACGAGATCCAGTTCGAAGCTCGCTGTCCCCGCATCCGAGCGTTTTCGGCAAACGCAGCGCCACGCTGGGTTTTGACGTGGAGCTGGTGGGTGGAACTGCCGGGGCCGCCATCCATTATTCGGATGCGCTGAAAGCCTGCGGCGTGGGCGAGACCCTGGTGACCGTGACCAGCGCCACCTATAAACCGGCGTCGGCCAGCGTGCCGTCCGTGACGCTGGGGATGTATATGGACGGCAAATCCTATACCGTCAGGGGCGCGCGCGGTACGGCCAAGCTGTTGCTGGAAGCAGGAAAACCCGGCATATTGAGCATGGATTTTACTGGAGCAGATTTTACCGAGGCGGACACGGCCCTTTTGACCACAGGGGTGTCGCTGTCTGCTGTGATCCCGCCGGCGTTCCAGGGCGCAACGCTGACCATCGATGCCTATGCCGCGACGATCTCCAAGCTGGAAATCGATCTGGGCAATACCATAGCCCTGCGGGAGGACGCCAATTCGACCTCCGGGCACAAGAGCGCGGCAATCACCAACCGGCGGCCCAAAATGTCTTTTGATCCTGAAAATGCGCTGGTGGCCTCCGAGGATTATCTGGGCAACTGGAGGAGCGGCGCGCTGATGGCGCTGTCTACCGTGATGGGAACCGGCGCGGGCAACGTCATCACCATCACGGCTCCCAAGGTGCAATACCAGGACGTCAGCATGGTGGACCGCGACGGCATTTCGGTGTTTGAGATTAGCGGCCTGCTGTGCCTCAATGCCGGGGATGACGAGTGGTCGATTGCGATAACGTAAACAACAGGGGCCGGGGGTCCCAGGCTTCGCCCCTACGGGGCTACGCTGGGCAGGCAGGTGTCGGGGTCTAGAAAAAGAAAATAAGGAGAAAATAAATATGTTGAAAATTGATGCGGCCGTTCAATCCTATGAGAGCATGCCGGTGGAATATAAGGACGGCGCGGTTTTAAACCTGCGCCCGTATCCGGCCAGCAGGGCCAACTTTGAATTTAA
>JBDRRP010000119.1:0-2113 GCA_043825735.1 Pseudomonadota bacterium
TATAAAAAAAGAGACGCCGTTCGGGGCCGGGCCGATCCATCTGCGCGACACGATCCACAACAAGGTCAGCGTGTCCGGGACAAAAGTGTCCGGCATCCTCGGCACGCCGCTGGCGCATGGCGAGCCGGTGGAAATGGGGACAAAGCCGCATTTCCCGCCGATCGGGCCGATTCAGTTCTGGGTGCAGCAAAAATTGCATATCGAGGGCGAAAAGGAATCGCGGTCCGTGGCGTTTTTAATCGCGCGGGCCATATCGAAACGCGGCACAAAACCCCGCAAAATGTTTGAGACCGGGTTTGAGGAAAACGAGGCGACGGTAATCAGCATTTTAAACGAAATCCCGGCTGACATCATCCGGAGGGTGAGCTGATGAGCGAAGCCGATATCAGGGGGCGGATTGCGACTATACTCGCGGGCGTGTCCGGCATTGGCGTGGTGCATGAATATCAGCGCTGGGCCGCTACCTGGGAGAAATTTCTGGACCATTTCAAAGATGCGGACAATAAGATCAACGGCTGCTGCATCAGCCGGGCCGCTACGCCGGCATTTCGCAAAACCATGCCGACGATCGAGCGCGAGCACAAATACATGATCCGCTGCTATTATGGTTTAAACGATGCCGCCGGCAGCGAGCTGATTTTCCAGGCGCTGGTCGAGGGCATCCAGACAGCGTTTGACAGCAATCACAGCCTGGGCGGATATGTGCTCAACAGCGGCCCGCTCCAGGTGCGGATCATCGAGCCGCGCATGTTCGGCGGCGTGCTGTGTCACTATGCCGAGCTGGAGCTGCCGGCAACCGAGCGCGTAACATACAGCTAACGAGGAGGAATTCCCATGTCAAGCGAAAACGTAAATGAAGCCCGGACCATCCTGCTGGACAAAGACGGCAACGTACTGCCGGTACCGGCGGGGACCGATCCGCATCTGGAAAAAAAACAAAAAACAGGGACCAGGGATACAAAAATTACGACCAGGGCGCCGGTCTCCGCGCCCGCAAAAGGAGGTAAGTCATGACGCTGCTCAAACAACGTTGCCAGATCGCCTGCGAGATCGAGGCGGAAGAAGGCACGGCCGAAACGCTGGAAGGCGCCGATGCGTTTTTAGCATTTAACCCGAGGTTTAAACCGAGCATCGAGGCATTCCCCCGCGATCCGGTTCGGAGTTCGCTCTCGCCGCATCCGAGCGCGTTCGGCAAGCGCAGCGCCACGCTCGGCTTTGATGTGGAGCTGGTGGGCGGAACGGCCGGGGCCGCCATTCATTTTTCGGACGCGCTGAAAGCCTGCGGCGTGGGCGAGACCTTGGTGGCTGTAACCAGCGCCACCTACAAACCGGCGTCGGCCAGCGTGCCGTCCGTGACGCTGGGGCTGTATATCGACGGCAAATCCTATACCATCAAGGGCGCGCGCGGCACGGCACGGCTGCTGCTGGAAGCCGGAAAGCCCGGCATTTTGAGCATGGATTTTACCGGCGCGGATTTTACCGAGGCGGACGCGGCTCTTTTGACCACCGGGGTGGTGCTATCCAGCATAATCCCGCCGGCGTTTCAGGGCGCAACATTCACCATCGATGCGTTTGCCGCTGTGCTTTCCAAACTCGAAATTGATTTTGGCAACCAGGTCGCCCTGCGGCAGGATGTTAATGCGGCCTCCGGACACAAGAGCGCGGTGATCACCAACCGGCGGCCGACGATGTCGTTCGACCCCGAAAACGCGCTGGTGGCCAGCGAGGATTTTCTGGGCAACTGGAGAAGCGGCGCGCTGATGGCGCTGTCCACGGTACTGGGCACCGGCGCCGGCAAAATCATCACCATTACGGCCCCGCAGGTGCAATATCAGGATGTCAGCATGGGGGACCGCGACGGTCTGTCGGTGTTTGAGATCAGCGGCCTGCTGTGCCTTAGCGCCGGCGACGATGAGTGGTCGATTGCGATAACATAAAAACAGGGGCCAGGGGTCAGGTGTCGGGGTCCAGGAAAAGAAAATAAGGAGAAAATAAATATGTTGAAAATTGATGCGGCCGTTCAATCCTATGAGAGCATGCCGGTGGAATATAAGGACGGCGCGGTTTTAAACCTGCGCCCGTATCCGGCCAGCAGGGCCAACTTTGAATTTAA
>JBDRRP010000120.1:0-37086 GCA_043825735.1 Pseudomonadota bacterium
GGTAGATCAGCCCGTTATCGGTTATCCATTTTTCTTTCGTGTGTTTCGTGGTTTATGGTTCTTTTTTGGCGCAAGAAAAAGAGATAAGAACCTGTTTCTGGCTGTGGGGGCGCACCAAGCGCTATCCCATCTCCACTTTTGACCGCAGTAACTGCTTTCAACCACGAAACACACAAAACACACGAAAAGTACCGCAAAGCGGCTCGTTGCAACGGGCCTGTCCGCCGATGCCGTGTGGCGGACCTGTCCGCCGATGGGGTGTGGCGGACCTGTCCGCCGATGGGGTGTGGCGGACACCACTCGGTGCAACCTTTGGTTGGTAGATAAGCCCGAAATTTTATTTAATCGCTTTATCTTTTCAATCTTGGCGGCTTTGCGAGAGATCCCGACTTTTTTTCTGTCATTCCGGACGAGTGAAGCGAGATCCGGCGCTGTTGGTCTGGAACTCGATGCGAAGCATCGGGTTTCTAAGACAATCCAGTGTTTTCAAACATTTCTGTACCCCGGCCTTCGCCGGGGTGACGAACTTTTGGACTTTACGAAACTGTCAATCTTGATGAAGCGACAAAAATGCGACTGCTTACTAAGCCGTCGATCTCATGCGGCAGGCGTCCCGACCGGAGCAAAATCGGCAGCTTGACCCGACGCGGCGCTTTCGATACCCGGCGCCGATGGGGATCAGCCCCGAGACCGATTTAAGCGGGATCAACGCGCCCCGGTCCCCCATGCTGACGCCGATGCGATCCAGTGCCAGCAAGTCGCAAACCTTTAGCTGCTCATCCAGCGGCCAACCGTCGCTGCCGCCCGGGCCCGCGAGGTGCCCCACGCCCCAGTGCTTTCGGCGGGCCTCATCTTCTGCCATGCGACAAACGGCAGCGCCGGCCTGATTCAACGCGGCGATACCGGCGCAATCGAGCAGATAGGCCCCCAGCGGATCCCGAGACCGGTTCATTTCGCGCACGCGGCTGTCCAGCCGGGGGCCGATAGTGACGACACTGACCAGAATCTTCTCGGCATGGCGCCATATCCGCGACGGGGGCCCGGTCTCAAGAATCGTTGCGACACCGCTCGCCGCCGAGATGACCGTGAGTGACGCGGGGTCTACGGAAACGACGTCGACCCACTGGCACACCGCCTTCGGCCGGATCAGCTGGTTGGCGCTCAGCGCGGCGGTTCGGATCTCGGTATCCATCGCCGGTGCGAGGGTGCCGCCATCCAGGCATGCAGTAACCTGCTCGCAGGTCACCGTCACCGGAATCGACAGCAGTACCGTCATGGCAGACCATCCGTCTTGCTTTTCGTCGCCGGCTCTGGGAAAGCCATGGCCGCCACGAAGTGTTCGGCAAATTGAGCGTCCCCGCCCAGTTCCAGAATATCAATGCGCCGCGACAGCGCCAGCGCCCGCGCAGCGATGTCCGGCTCGGTCAGCGCCATGAGGGCGCCCTTTGCGACCAGACCGGCCCGGGCCGTTACCGTGCCGGCCAGTACCGCTTCCGGCAACATGCCGATGGCAACGGCGTTGCGGCAATTGAATCCGGCCCCGAATGCGCCGGTCAGGACCGTGTGATCGATACGTTCGGCCCCGGATCGGATCAACAGCAGTTCGATCCCGGCGCAGATGGCCGCCTTGGCCAGCTGAAGCTCCCCGATATCCTTCTGGGACAATACCAGCGGCCTGCCATGACCGGTTTTTTCAGCTTCCACCAGTGTGACCCGAACGCCGCCGACATCGATTTTCGACACCATCGGGGAGCCCCTGTCGAGAAGGCCGCCAGGGGACAGGACACCGATCCTGAGCAACCCGGCAACGGCATCGACAATGCCGGAACCGCAGAGCCCCTCCGGCAGGGCGCCGTTCTCGGTATCGACCACGTGCCAGACAAACCGTCTGCCCGCGGGATCGATATCCATCCGATCGATGGCACCGGCCACTGCCGGCATGCCGCAGGAAATGCGGGCCCCTTCGAAGGCCGGCCCGGTGGCACAACTGGCGGCCAGGATACAGCCCCCGCGGCACAGCACCAGTTCCCCATTGGTGCCGATATCGACAATCAGACAGGTTTCGGAACGCTCAAAGGCGCCATCTGCCAACAGGGCACTGACCGTGTCGCCGCCAATGAACCCGGAAACCGCGGGAAATAAAACCACCGGCGCCTCCGGCCGCATGTCCAGGCCCAGCGCACCGGCGGTAAGCAGCGGCAGTTCGGTCACTGCGGGCCGGTACGGGTAGCGCCCCAGCGTACCCGGATCGATGCCGGCGAAAATGAGTGTCATGGCCGTGTTGCCGGCAAGGCTCACCCGGCCGATGGCGGCGCGCCCGATGCCGCCGGCCTCCAGGCAGGCGAAGATCAACCGGTTGACCGATTCAACCGCCAACCGCTGCATCCGCTCAAGCCCGATGGCAGGGTCGCCGGCTGCCGCGATCCGGCTGATGACATCGTCGCCATGCCGGCGCTGGGCATTTTCGCCGGCTGCCGACGCCAGCAGGGCGCCGGTGTCAAGATCGCACAGGGCGACCTCGACCCGCGAGGTGCCCAGATCGATGGCCACCCCCACGGCGCCACGAAGGCGCCGGCACGCCGCCCTGTTGACCGTGACGGGCGCGCGGACCAGGCCATCGTCGTCAATTCTGACGGCGACGGTTCCCGTTTTGAGCGCTCGTGCCTGACAGGCCAGGCGATATCCGTTCTTGAGCTGCAGCGGTGTCAGATGGGCCGTTTCCGCCGCTGTGGGCGCGGCCAAACCGCCGCCCGTCCGCAGCCGGACCCGGCATTGGCCGCACTTTCCCGTTCCCCCGCAATCGCTCCGCAGCAGAAAGCCGGCTTCAGACAACGCCTCAGCCAGGCCTTGCCCCTTGCGCAGGCGAAGCGCTTGAAACCGTGGCAGGGATCGCTTGAGGCAATGGCCATTGCCGGGCGTGGTGATCATCGCGTGCATCTTTTAAACCGGTACCCTCCCGGCAGCGCAACTGTCCATGAACTGCAGGCAATAATCATCTTCACCCAGCAGCAGTCGGGTCGTTTGAATGGCCGCCATCAGATCCCGATCGAGGGGGTCGAGCAGAGCGCCGTCGAGCCCCCGGCTCATCATCAGCGTCAGAAAGGTTCGGTTGATGATGCGCCGGGCGGGCAGCCCGAAGGAGATGTTGGACAGGCCGCACACGGTCTTCACGCCGGGAATGCCTTTTTTAATGGCTGCCACCGCCGCCATAGCGGTGAGACCGTTTGCCGTCTGGGTGCTCACGGGGCCCACGAGGGGGTCGATCCAGATGGCGGTCGGGTCGATGCCGATCGATACCAGTGCGCTCACCAGCCGTTCGCTGCGGCGACATATTTCCGCCACCGATTCGGGCATACCGGCGTCGTCCATGCACAGGGCGATCACCTGGCACCGGCGCCCCCGCAAGATATCCAGCATGCGCTCGCAGCGTTTGTGCTCCAGGGAAATCGAGTTGATCATCGGCGGCAGCGTCAGCAGATCCAGAACCGATTCGATGACGCCGGGGTCCGGGCTGTCGATGCACAAAGGAACGCTTGCCACCGCCTGAACGGTGCTGATCAACCACTTCATGTCCTCAGCCTCGGTGTGTACGCCGGCGCCGGTGTTGACGTCGATACAGCCCGCCCCGCCATCCTGCTGGCCGATCACGAGGCGCTCGATTGTCTCAGCGTCGCGCGCCGATACCGCGTCTCGAATCGTTTTCCGGGTGGTATTGAGCAGTTCGCCGATAATGGTAAATGGCATCGTTTCATCCCCTTGGCAGCGGTGGCACCGATGGTTCCAGCGCCGCGGTGGCTTGCTCCACGGCGGCCAGATCACCGGCATAAAACAGAGAACCGATGAGAAACAGCACGCTTCCCAGCACCGCAAACATGGGCAGCCAGGTCATGGCCGTTTCAAGACCATAGCGATCCGACAGGGCCCCGATGAACAGCGGGCCGAGCGCACTGCCCAAAAGATGCTGGATGATCACGTTGAGGCTCAGCGAGGTGGCGCGCAGACCGGGGTGGACGACATCCTGGGTCACGGCCACCGCGGCCGGCACAAAAGCCACCGCGAAAACACCGGCGGCCAGCAGGATCAGGTACTGCGCCTGGCCCCGGAAAAACATGAATGCGACAAACAACAGCACCGCCGTCATCGCAGACGATAGCCCCGGAAACACCATCCGGGCGTTCAGACGCCGCTTCATCCAGGCGTCGGCGATATAGCCCCCCAGCGGTGCCCCGATAATGGCCAGCAGCATCACCGACCCGCCTTTGAGGCCGGCCGTGGTCATTGGAATGCCGTCAATCCGGTTGAAGTAGGTCGGCAGCCATGTCAGCAGCGATGTGGTGACAAAAACGTTGGCGGCAAAGGCAAGATTGGTGAAAAACAGGGTGCGGTTCCGGGTGAACTGGCGCACCAACTCGACCCCGCGCAGCTTCACCAGCCGTTGCTGATCCCCGTGCGTCACTGTTTTGACCAATGCGACGGTGCGGTAATCTCTGACCGTGAAAAACAGCAGGGCGATCACCAGGCCCGGCGCGGCTACCAGCCCGAACGCGGCACGCCAGCCGAAGTGTTCGGCCACCAGCCCACCGATGGCGATGCCAAGGGCGCTTCCCAGAGGAATCGATGCGTTCCACAATCCGAGCACCCGGGCCCGCTGCTGCTTGGGAAAAACGGCGGATATCATGGCGGTTCCCCCGGGTGCATACCCCGCCTCTCCGATCCCGATTGCCGTTCTGACGACGAACAGCTGGCCGAAATTCCGGGTCACCGCGCACGCCAGCGTCGCCAGGCTCCAGAGGGCCGCCATCAGCCCGATACTCTTTTTGCGGCTCCAACGGTCCACCAGGATGGACACCGGAAACGAAAAAACCAGTATCGACCAGTAGACGGCCGAGACGAGCAGTCCGCACTGGGTGTCGGTGATCCCCCAGTCCCTTTTGAGGTAGGGAAACAGGGAGACGATGACCATCCGGTCCATGTAGTCGAACATGTACAGCAGAAACAGAAGTGAAAACAGATAGCGGCGGTAAGATGGCGAGGTCCCCGTTTCCAGGGCGACAGCATTTTTCATGTTCGCCTTTCAGTATAGCGCTTATCGACGATGCTCCAGTGGATTATTTCTAAGCGTGATTTTAACCACGGAGTTCACGGAGGACACGGAGGTTTGTATTTTAAAACCAATTGCTTTTGTTCTTCTCCGTGTCCTCCGTGACGCCGTGGTGATTAAACCGTCATCAAGAGTAGCGGCCATATTTTCGGGTGGCCTCGAACATGGCGATGCAATTTTCCGGGTCGACCCCGGGGTGGAGCGAATTGGAGGAGCAGATAATCAACCCGCCCCCCCGTCCGGCGTCGTCGATGGCCTGCTTGACGGCCGCATCGACCTCAGCGGGCGTTCCGTGGGGCAGCAGGTCGATGCAGTCGATATTGCCGAGCAGGCAGATGCGCTCACCGCAGTAGGCCTTTACTTTCGCCAGCGCCATCCCCGCCTGAGGCTCCAGCGGATTCAAACCGTCGTAGCCGCTGTCGAGCAATATGTCCATGAGGGGCCATAGATTGCCGTCACTGTGGCGCACCACCTTGAGCCCTTTGTCGTGGGCTGCGTCGACGATTTGCCGATTGTAGCGGTTGACGAATTCGACAAACTGCTCGGGTGCGATCAGCGGAAAGTTCTTGTCGGCGATGTCATCCTCGATCACCAGCACGTCGAGGCCGGCCGCTGCGAGCATATCGAGCTGAGCCAGATTGTAGCGCAGGGTCATCTGCGCCACGCGGTGTACGAACGCCGGATCGTCGAACATCTTGAGCATCATGTTCTCCATCCCCATGAGCCGCCAGCAGCGCACGAACGTCCCGCGCATGAGCCAGAAAAGCGCCTTTTCACCCTTGAACCGGTCCCGCGCGAGATCGAGCAGCAGCAGGTGCCCGCGGTCGGGTTCCGGCCACACGTATGTTTCCAGATCCGATGGTTCTTTAATGGGATGGCCTTTGGCCACCGGCAGGCCGAATTCGCTCAGGGCGTAAACGACCCCGAATTCATCTTTGACATGCGCTGCATCCAGGCTGGTTTCATGACCGATCTCGAACGCCGAAAAACCGTCCACCTCAAATGTTTCATGAATCAGAAACAGTGTGTCCAGCAGCTTCAACTTCTCGGCATCACCCATCTCCCGGAAATCCTTCACCGCCGGCAGGCCGTCGGTGATATGCCGGCCGATACCGATAATGGGCGCCTCGTTGATTCCATGGATGTACAGGGGCACCCGGTCGGCCTGGCGAACCGACAGGGCGGTCAGAATGCGCTGCTTGCCGTTCATCTCACCGCCTCCCTGCCGCCGCCGACCAGGGTCATTGCCAGCATCGCGGCCGTGGCGGCATCGGCGCCATAGGCATCGGCGCCGATGCGGTCCGCAAACGCCTGGCTCACCGCGCCGCCGCCGACCATGACTTTTATGTTCGCGCGCAGCCCGGCCTTATCGAGGGCTTCGATGGTCTCACCGATAAAGGGCGCGGTGGTTGACAGCAGCGCGCTCATGGCCACGATCTGCACGGTGTCGTCGACCGCTTCGACAAATCGCTCGGCCGGCGCATCGATGCCGACATCGATCACTTCGAACCCCTTGCCCTCAAGCATGGTCGAGACCAGATTTTTCCCGATGTCGTGGTGGTCCCCCCGCACGGTGCCGAGCACCACCCGGCCGGCCGCCGCATTGCCGCTTTCCGCCAGCAGTGGCTTCAGGATATCCAGGGCGGCGTGCATGGCCCTTGCCGCCAGCAGCATGTGGGGGATGTAGATCTCTCCGGCCTGGAACTTCCGGCCCACCACATCCATGCCGGCAATCAACCCCTCGTTGAGCACGGTTTCCGGCGACAGGCCCGCATCGAACGCCCGCCGGACCAGCGCTACAATCTGTTTCTGATCGCCTTTCGGCAGTGCTTCCAAAATTTGCTCGAGTATCATGGTCTCATTTTCCGCCGGTGCAGTTGATGTTAATACCACTAACTTGATGAACCATATTTAATTTACGTATTTTAGTCAATACAGCTTTTTTGAAATATAGATATTTACATATATATAAGTTTGTTATTTAGAGGTTAACGCCATGAGTTGCAGAGATTTATAGCAGATATTCTCAAATATCTAGAGTTAGTACCATCCACGGGAAGCCCCTTGCTCCCTCTCCCTTGATGGGAGAAGGCTGGGGTGAGGGTGACAACCCACCGATGACAAAAGGTCATCTGATACCGACCCGCCCCCTCCCGCCGGGGAGGGGCAATTTTTAAAGCGCCAGTTTAGCGCCAGCAACCGGTGTTTGGAACAGCCGCCTGTACGACGACATGGTCCTGAACGTAAAGCCCCTGACGGTCGATGACGTTGTCCAGATCCTGATCGATACGGTGAAAAAACCGGCGTACAAAACCACCGCCGAATCCCAAAAACGGATCGAGGATCTGGCCCTGGCGATGAAAGTGCAGGCCGAGCTGGTCAAACTGGTCCCGAAAGTGGAAGTCGAAGCAGACGCCGGCCACGTGTTTGTCAATGCCTTCGGTGAAAACGTGCCCAAGTCCAAAACACTCGTCGCCAAAATCAAAGTCATCGCTGAAGGCGTCGACGGCGTTGGTGAAGTAACCCTGAACATCCCGGGAAAACCGGGGCCTCAAACACACGTCAACCCATTTCACAACATCGCCTGACATCCGGACGGGGCGGGGGCTTTCCGATCGCGCAAGGCCGCCGCCCCGGAAAAACCGCATGACACGCGCCAATGGTCAGGCAGCGGCGGCCACTTCGGTCAGGGCCCATGATTCAGCGGCCCGCCGCTAGGCCTGCGGCGGTCTTTGCCGAAGCGCTTTCTCGAGCACAAGGCTTTTTTCGAGGAGCGCTTGGTAGCAGCGCTTTCGGGAGCACTCAACGGCGCATGACACGATGGAAACGATGAGATAGGTCACCATAAAGCGGCAGGCAGCGGTGGCTGGGTAATGGAATTGCCCGGCGTCGAAGACAAGAAAGGTTGCCGATATGGTGATGGAGGCGGCCACCCACCAGGAACCTTCTCCGGTGCCGAAAAGATAGAACATGGTGATGGGGAAGAAATAAAACCAGACGAACGCATTCCCCTCTCCGCCGCCCAGAGACAACTCGTTGGTGAGCAGCATCAGCGCCAGCAAGGCGGTGATGCGCAAATGGGAAATGGTGTTTTCCCGAATCCTGAGCAGCAGCAGGTTTGTCATCAGGATCAGCATGACCCCGATCACAACGCTCCCCTCCAACAACCGACCGGATAACAGATCATTGAGACCGTAAACAACCGCAAACGGAACCGGAACAAGAATGCTGACGGCAAGAAAACTGCGTTTACGGCGTTCCTCGGTTCCCATCTCCGCCCAGGAAAACTGATTTTCCAAAAAACTGATCGCCGGGTCCAGAAGGATGGTCATACCGCCTCACCTGTAACCGCCCGATGAACGCATCGCCCTGTACAGGATCTCGAAATTTAATTGTCTACCCCAGCCGATATCAATAGACAATACTGAATAACTACTTATTAATACGTACGTAGCCAGACGCACAGACGGGGCATGCCTCCGATCGTCAGCACCGCAGGCATCCCGGGCGCCCATCGACAAATGCCATTTTTCGGCTTCCGGAAAGGGTCGCTGCGCTTTGCATTCTCCGTGACTGGGTGAGTCTGCCTGCGGCCGGTCCCGCCGGAGGCGGGGCTACAATATCGCCGAGGCCTTGCCGGCAACCGAAATCTCACATCTGCGGCAGGACACCTGCCTTGACAGATGGCGTAATTTTGTTAGATAATCAGCGTCTTGCAATTTTACTATCGGGAAAGGGGCGCCATGCCAAACAAGCACGGGATTGCCATGGTCCGGGTTTTAATCGCCGTTAGCCTCCTGGCTTTTTTGACAGCGGCCTGTTCTCATGCGCCCGATCCGGCGCCGTCTTACGGATATGGCGAAAAAGGCATCAGCTTCCAGCTCGCCGCGGACAAACAGCTCAACGCCTACGACGGCGCTGCGCACTCCCTGCTCGTGGTGGTCTATCAGGTGACCGACATCAATCCGTTCAAAAAGCTCGCCCAGTCTGAAGACGGACTGCGCACGCTGCTGGAAGTTAAAAGCGCCGATCCGAGTTTCGTGGCATCTCAAAAATTTTTCATCGAGCCCGGCGAGTCCCAAAGCCTGGTTCTCGACCGGGCGGAAAAAGCCACGTGGGTCGCCGTCGTGGCCGGTTTTTACAGATTGGTGCCTGCCAAGGCCACAAGATCATTTGAAATCCCCTTCAAAGTCGAAACCAAGGGGATCATTTTCCGCAAACAAGTGGCTGAAATCCAGCCGCTTCAGGTGAATTTGCTTCTCGGGCCCGACAGCATTCAGGAGAAAAAGTGAACCAGGACCCCAAAAGACCACTGTTCTGGCACCAGGGCCTGTTCCTCCAGCCCCAACACTTTCAGCAACTCGATCTGTATTTCCAGGGGCTCTTGTCCCCCCTGGCCAGTGCTCCGACCCCGTTTTTCTGGGGAGTGAATCGGCTGGAAATACAGGCGGCCGCCCTCCAGCAGCGGGTCTTCGAAATTCAAAAGACAGAGATCATCTTCCCCGATTTCACGTGGACCGCGGTCCCCGGCAACGCGGTGGTCTCTTCCCGATCCTTTGCCGATGTCGCCTTCACCGAGATGGACAAACCCTTCAGGGTGTTTCTCGGCCTGCGCAAATGGAATGCGTCGGGAGGCAATGTCACCGACGCCACACCACCGAACGACTTCTTTTCTCTGGGAACGCGGTATCTTTGCCCCCCGGATCCCGAAAACACGACAGACCTGCATGCCGACGGCCCTGCGGCCAGCGTCCGGTTCATGAACCACGTGCTGAAAATCTTCTGGGAGACCGAAAGCGAGGGGCTGGGAGACTACTGGCTGATCCCCATCGCGCAACTGGTGCTCGATGGCACCGATGTGCGCCTTTCCCGAGAGTTCATCCCTCCGGTATTTACCATCGGGGGCTCTATCGATCTGCTGAACATGATCAAAGGGATGACCGAACAGATCACCGGCCGGGGACGCGCCCTGGAGTCCTACAAGCTTTCACGGGATGTTCAGCCCTCGGGCACGGAGAGCAGCTATCTGCGCTATCAGATGGCACTGATGGTTTTAAATCGCTATATCCCGCTGCTCCACCACATGGTAACGACCCCCGTCAGTCATCCCTGGACCGTCTACGGTGTGCTGCGCCAACTGGTGGGAGAGCTGAGCGCCTTCACCGACCGCATCGACGCCCTGGGGCGACTGATGGACGGCAGCGCCTTGCTGCCCGCCTACGATCATCACGGGCTGTCCGGCTGTTTCAAGGACGCCGGCACGCTGATCGGAGAACTTCTCAGCGCCATCATCGTCGGCGGTGAAAACGTGGTCCACCTCTCCCGGGAGGGCAGCCAGTTTGTGGGACACATCCCTGTGGATGTCCTCACGGAGCGCAATATGTTCTGCCTGGTGATCAAGACCACTGCGCCGCCCGACCCGGTGGTCAATGCACTGCAGCATATCGCCAAAGTGGGCAGCTCAGAGGAAATGCCCACGCTGCTCAGCCGGGCACTGCCCGGCGTACCGCTGGACCACCGCCCCACGCCGCCGCCGGGGATTCCCAAACGTCCGGATTCGTTGTTTTTCATGATGGACCGGGGACATCCCCAGTGGCAGGAAATCAAACGCACCGGCAATATCTGCCTCAACTGGGACGACGCACCGGAGGATGCCACGGCACAGATCGTCATTTCACCCGTTTGAAAAGCACCCAGCGACCCATACCGGGCAAAGGAAACGCATGCGCCTGCTTGACTGTTTTTCGGAGCTGATCGCCTATACCGGCTACATCATCGACAGCGCGGCCACAGACGCCTTCGCCTTTGAAGACACCGCCGAACGCTATCGACTGCTGGTCGCCCGCAGCCGGCAGTGCGCCCAGGCCGGTGGTATCGACGATGCCCGCTGGCAGCAGGGATTCTTCGCCGCCTGCGCGTGGATCGACGAGAGCCTTCTGTGCTCGGCATGGCCGCAGCGGGAAAAATGGGCGGCATCCCAGCTTCAGAAACAGTATTTCAACACCACCGCCGCCGGCGAAGCATTCTACGACCGGCTGGACGCTCTGGAAGAGGACGCCGGCGATCTTCGCGAAGTGTACGCCGTCTGTCTGGCGCTGGGGTTCAAGGGGCGGTATTTTCGGAGCTCCGACCTGGGCCGCCTGGAAGATGTGCGCTACACCAATTTAAAACGCGTTACGGAGGATACCGCTCTGTCGTTTCCCGAAACCCTCTTTCCCGATGCCTACGCAGCGCCGCCCGCCGGCAAATGGCGCCGCAAGAAGTGGCGTGGCCTGTCGGTCTTCTCCGCCATAGTGATCCTCATCCCGGTCCTGGCCTTTGCCGCGTTGTATGTATTCTTTGACAACGTGTTGACCCGCACCATTCAAGCCTACTTCGGCGCTGGGGCCTGAACCGACCTATGGGCAAAATCCTCCTAAAAATCCTCAAAGTCCTGGCCGTCATCCTTCTGATCGCCATCGCCGGCGGCCTGCTCTACTGGCTCTGCCGGAAGCAGGGCTGGCCGCTGTGGGTGGGCGGCGCCATCCTGGCCGGCCTCATCGGCGCCGTCGTCGCCTTTTTGTTTATTAAAAAACACCTCCTGCGCAGCCGGGAGAAAAAATTCGTCCAACGGGTCATCGAGCAGGACCAGAGCGCCATCAAGATGTCTCCGGCCAAAGATCGCCAGCAACTGCTGGACCTCCAGGATAGCTGGAAGGAAGCCATCGGGCGCCTGCAGCAGTCGAAATTGAGAAAACTGGGCAATCCGCTCTACGTACTGCCGTGGTACCTGATTCTGGGTGAATCCGGATCGGGCAAGACTTCGGCCGTGAAAAACGCCCGCATCGACTCTTCCATGACCGAAGTCAGCCGCTCGGCCGGCATCTCCGGGACGCGCAACTGTGACTGGTGGTTTTTCGACGAAGGCGTCATCCTGGACACGGCTGGCCGGTATGCCGTCCCCGTGGACGAGGGGCAGGACCTGGAAGAATGGAAACAGTTTCTCGTTCTGCTCAGCCAATACCGGAAAAAGGAGCCCCTTAACGGCGTGGTGGTCACCATCGCCGCGGACAAACTGCTCACGTCGGACGATGCCGCCCTCAGGGAAGAGGGGCACTGCATCCGCCAGCGCATCGACCAGATGATGCGCACCATGGGCGTGCAGTTTCCCGTCTACCTGCTCATCACCAAGATGGACCTGGTGCATGGATTCGTAGACTTCAGCAGCCTGCTGCCCGGCGCCTCCCTGGCCCAGGCCATGGGCTTTACCCACAGCGCCCCCCACCCTCACTGGCAGGAAGTCCTGTCCCTGGCGATGACCCGGATCGCTGGAAGCCTCAAAGACCTGCGTCTGGTGGTACTGCACAAAACCCCCCGGCCCGCTCCCGGCGTCGTCATCTTTCCCAACGAGTTTGAAAGACTGCAGGGCGGCCTGTCAGGCTTTCTCAATGCGCTGTTTGAGGAAAATACCTATCAGGAAACCCCCCTGCTTCGGGGTCTGTACTTCACCAGCGCCGTTCGCAGCGGGCGGCCGGTATCGGATTTTCTGCAGACCACCGGTGTTGAGCCACCGGCAGGCGCCCCCGATTCGGGCGCCGGCGTGTTTATCAAAGATTTTTTCTCGAGCATTCTGCCCGCCGATCGCAATCTGTTCAGCCCCCTTAAGGAATACGTCCTGTGGCGACGACTGACGCAGCAACTGGGATTGGTGGCCTGGCTGCTGATCGGCGCGTGCGCCTGCGGCCTGCTGACCTTTTCCTTTTATAAAAACTATACCGTCCTGGACAACTTCCGTACGTTTTTTTTCGATCCCCCCAAGCTGAGCGACAACCGCGGTGCTGACCTGATCATGCTGGACAAGATGCGGCTTGAAATCCTCAATATGGAGGAAGCCAACCGGCGGTGGTGGTTGCCGCGGTTGGGCCTTAGCCACAGCCGCGAAGTGGAGACGCGGTTGAAAAATCAATTTACGCGCCTGTTCAACGGCGGCTTTCTCATCCCCCTCGACTACTGGCTGGGCAACCGGATCAACGAGGTATCCCAAAAGACGCCCGAAGATGTTTTCGCAGACTACATCGGTTATGTGGTGGCCCGTATCAGCGTGCTGGAAGAACATCTCGCCGGCAAACGCCTCACCGATGAAGACACCTTCCAGCGCATCACCACCGCCCTCATTCAGGGCCGCGACAAAAACACCGCCCAGGAGGTAGCCGGCGAGTTTGCCAACATCTACTACGCCTACCTCGCCTGGGGCCGGGACCGCGCCGACTCCCAGGAAAGTGTGGAAACGCTGCGGCGCGCGCTCATCCAGCTGCTCTCCAAAAAAGGGGCCGACCTCAGATGGCTCGTTGAAAAGTGGGTGCCGGGCGAGCCGGGCTTGCACCTGAACGACTTCTGGGGGGCGGCCGCCATCGGTCAGTCGCAGGGAAAAGTGGTCATCCCGGGGGGGTTCACCGAAAAAGGCCGAAAAAACATCGGATCCTTTATCGAAAAGATTTCGGTGGCGCTGGGCGATGGCGCCATGAAAGCCACCTTTCAGAACAACACAAAAGAATTTTGGATCTGGTACCGGCAGGAATTCTATTACATCTGGGAATCGTTCATCAAGGATTTTCACCAGGCCTCGGTGCGCATCGACTCGATTGCCGGATGGCAACGGCTGGTGGGCCTCATGAGCACCCGCCAGAACCCCTACTTTCTGCTGCTCAACCGGGCGGCCGATGAAATCGCCGCCATGAAGCCAGATAAAGATGCCCCCCAATGGGCGCGCCTGATCGTCGCGCTCAAGAGTATCCGGGACCTCGCCGAGGCCCAGCGCGCCAAACAGCAGCAGGGAGGCTCTCTGGCCGGCTCCCTGAAAGTGAAAACCGAAGAACTCAAGGGCCAGGCACTGGCCACCATCGACCCGGCAGAGGCCCGCGAGCAAGAAAACAGGCTCGCCCAGGCCGGAGCCATGGAGGCTTTTCTGGAGGCCATGGGCAAGCTTGAAGGGACTGTGGCATCCCAGAAGCAAGCCTTCGACAGCTACGCGGCCTGCTTCTCCTATCTCGACGCCAAGGGCGGGGCGGGCGCGCCGTCTGCCTTCACCACCGCTTATGACAGTTACTACAAGCTGAAAAACACCCTGTTTACCCTCAAGGATGTCCCGGTGGTCTGGGATCTCATTTTCGGGCCGCTCGATTTCATCATGGCCTATGCGGCCGATGAATCGGCATGTTTTCTCCAGGATCAGTGGGAAGAACAGGTGCTCGGGGCTATCGAGGGCGCAGACCCGGCAAAAGTTTCCAAACTGCTTTTCGACAAGACCAGCGGGGTGGTCTGGGCGTTTGCCAACGGCACGGCAAAACCCTTTCTGGGGCGTAACAAAAACGGATACTTCGCCCGCAGCGATTTCAGGAAAAACCAACTGCCGCTGTCCGGGGCGTTCATCCACTTTTTGAATGCGGGCGCCGATGCGGCCATCGATGCGCAGCCGTCCTACAGCGTGACCCTGGCGACCGTCCCGATCTCCGTCAACGCCGGCGCCGGGATCAAACCCTATGGTAACCTGCTGGCGGTGGACTGCTCGGAAAAGGGGTTGTCGCTGGATAACTACAACTTCCCCAACAGCGCCGCCTTCAGTTGGGCGCCGGACACGTGCGGAGATACGACCCTGCGCATTGTGTTTCAAGATCTGACCCTGGAAAAACGCTACCCGGGCCCCCTGGGATTTGCCGGTTTCCTGAAAGCTTTCAGAGACGGCACCCTGAAATTCACGCCCAACGACTTTCCGGAGCACGCTTCGGCCATCAAACGCATGGGAATCTCATGGATACGGGTCGCCTATAATATTACGGGCGCCGCGCCCGTTATCCAGTTGCTGTCGCAAACGCCCACCGAAGTCCCCGCCGAGATCGTTCCCTGCTGGTCACGGAGTCATCAGTGACCGGGTGGCAGTGCGGATTGCTGGGAAAACACCCCGCATCGCCGGACTATCTCTGCCTGGGGCCGGCCGCCCATCAACTGGCGGCCGTCTTTTCATGGATCCGGGCCGGTTTCACCGTACCGGTGCTCAAGGCGCTGGCTGCGCACCCCGTGGCGGCCGGCTGGTGCTTTTGGATGCTGCCGGAGGGGGAAACCCGGCTGATCTGCGGCGTTTTCAAGGCAAGCTGCGACAGCTGCGGGCGCCCCGCGCCCCTGCTCATCGCCGGCGCCGGAAGGACGGTGGCCGCTGAAGAGACCTGGGATGCGCTGACAGAGGCCAGCGGCGACACCTGGAAAGAAATGGAGACATTGGCCGACGGCCGGCACTACAGCGCCGAGACACTGACGGACGGCCTGGCACGGATTCCGGCCCCGCCTGAAAAATTGCGAGCACCTCGTCTCGACAGTGTGGAAAAGGCCCTTATCATGGAAGAGGTTGGGCGGCATCTCAAGGCGGCCCGCGCTTCACGGCGCATCGGGGTCCGGCTCGAAGGCGATCGATACAATCGCTGGCAGCGACTCCTGGGGTGGCAACGGGCCTTGCAGGAAAAAATGCCCATCGCCCCTTACAGCCTTTTCTACTGTGAACCGGCAGGACATTTTGAACTTTTTTACCGTCCCCTCAACCGAAGGGACGGGATCCGCCTCATCGAAATTGCATTGAGCCGGCACAGCACGGCTTTTCCGGAGGATTGATGGAAATAGCGGCATTGGGGCAAGAGCCCATATCAGAGCAGGCCCCGGCGGGATCGGACGTCCGCTTTGAGCCCGATTTTGAAGCGCTTTCCCGCGAGGTGGAGAAATTGGCCTCACCTACGGCCGGCGGTGCGGTCGACTGGCAACGGGTCGCCGATCTCTCTCAAAAGATCCTGGAAACGACGTCAAAGGATCTGCTGGTGGCCTGTTATTTTTGTATTGCCCTGATGCAGACCCAGGGGATTCGAGGGCTGGCGACCGGGGTCCAGGTCCTGCACGAGTTGTTGGAACATTTCTGGGACACGCTCTATCCGGCCAAAAAACGGATGAAGGGCCGGATCAATGCGCTCACGTGGTGGAAAGAACGGATCAATGCGTATCTGCCGTCGGTAAAGCCGGAGACTTGGCCCAAAACCGCGCGCGACGCCCTGCTGTCCGACTTTTCGGCGATCGACGACTTTCTCGGGAAAAATATCGATGACGCGCCGATGCTGAACGCCATGATCAGCCGCCTCACGGAGCTGATTGTCGAAGCCCAGGCTGCCCCCGATCCAAGCCCTGCGCCGCCACCGGCCCCGGCGGCAACGCCGGAAACGCCGGCGGTGGCAGCCGCGCAACAACCATCCCCACCGGCTGCCGCACCGCCGGAGGCGCCTCGGGTGCCGGCCCAAAGAAAACGATCCGTTTCCACTGACACCGCGCCCCGAACGCTCGTGGAAAACGGTCTGGATCTCCTTGACCAGGCGGCCGCCCTGTTGATGGTCGCCGATCCCTTCGATCCTGCGGTATACCGGCTCAACCGGATCGTGGCATGGTCAACCGTGGACAGCCCGCCCCCTGCCGAGGAGAGTAAAACGCTTCTGCCGCCCCCGGACACGATGGTACTGGCGGCCTTAAGCAGGCTCTATCAGGCCGGCAGTTGGCGGGATCTTTTGGATGCTGCGGAAGGCAGAATCAGAGAATTTCTTTTCTGGCTCGATTTGAACCGGTACACGGCCGAGGCCCTCTCGCAACTGGGCCAGAGCGCCGTGGCCGATCAGGTGGCGCAGGAGACCTGGCACTACACGCGCCGGCTGCCGGGCATCGAGACACTCCGGTTTTCAGACGGCACGGCCTTCGCCGATCCGCAAACCCGGGACTGGCTGAAGGCTCAGGGCGGCAGCAATGCCCCCGCCCCTGGCGGCTCAGGCCAGGACGCGGCGGCATCCACCATCGACACGGCGCTGGCTGAAGCCGAGGATCTGGTGCAAAAGAACAAGCTCGGCGAAGCCCTGGGCGGACTGCGGCACCGGATGGGGCAGGCCCGCTCCCTGCGGGAGCGGTTTCTCTGGCAGATGGGCATCTGCCGGCTGATGGTCAAAGCGAACAAAACCGCGCTCGCCCGCCCCTATATCGATGACTGCCTTTCCCTGATCGACCAATACCAGCTTGAAAAATGGGAGCCGGCACTGGCCGCCGATGCCCTGGCCGCTGTCATCCGGGGCCTGCGGGACGGCGGCGAAGAACCGGGCAGCGATCTCATGGTGCGAATCACCGCCAGACTTTCTTATCTGGATCCCGTGAAAGCCCTTGAAATTATGGTATGACTTGTATGATGATATGAGCTTGTGAGCGCGCTGCCTTCCAGAAGTAACGGACCCGTCCGGGTCCATGCGGTAACAAGTATAAATGAAGACCCCGCCGGCGATTTTTGATGACGTCAATCGTTCGCACGCCGCTGAAGTACCGATCGCGTGCCGGCGGCAGAATTTCGAACCGAAAAGTCAGATCTCATTGGAACCACTTAGCGAGGAGGTATCTCATGGCAAAAGAAGCATCCGTAGCCCCAAAGGAAAGAGTCAACATTGTGTACCGACCGGCAACCGGGGACGCCAAGGAAGAAACCGAGCTGCCCCTCAAGATTCTGGTCATGGGCGATTTCACCGGCCGCACCGACGAGCGGGCCGTCGAGGACCGCAAAGCCATCAATATCGACAAGGACAACTTCAATGACGTTCTTGCCTCGCAGGATCTGAAACTGCAGGCGGCGGTTAAAAACAAGCTGGGCGACGACCCGGAAGCCGAGATGGCCGTCAGCCTGGATTTCAAGAGCATGAAGGATTTTGAACCCGACGCCATCATCCGGAAAGTGCCCGAATTGGCCAAACTCGTCGAGCTTCGCGAAGCGCTGAAGGCCGTCAAGGGACCGCTGGGCAATGTACCGGAATTCAGAAAAAAGGTCAGTGAACTGGTAGCGGACCCCGACAGCAAAGCCAAACTGCTCAAAGAACTCGGCCTGGAGGAATAACCGCGCCGAGCGTACCGTGACCATCAGAGCCAACGCAAAGGGCTTTTCGCAGCATAAGAGGGAGGACAGCTATGGCAGAAGAACAAAAGGAAACCCAGCAGGCTCCGGCGGCGGCAGCCGCCGGCGAGAGCACACTGCTTGATGAAATCGTCCAGGCAACCAAGGTGAAGCCGAGTGATGAAGGCTATGCCACCACCCGCAAGGGGGTGCAGGCCTTCATCGACGAAATGCTCAAACCCGGCCGGGAAGGCACACGCGTGGCCGCGTCCATCGTCGATGACATGATTGCCAGTATCGATCAAAAGCTCAGCGCGCAGACCGATGCCATTTTACACAACGAGGAATTTCAAAAACTGGAATCGGCCTGGCGCTCGCTGTCATTTCTCGTGGATCGCACCGACTTCAGGGAAAACGTCAAAATCGAGATGCTCAACGCAAACAAGCAGGATCTGCTCGATGATTTCGAGGATGCCCCGGAGATCACCAAATCGGGGCTCTACAAACTGTGCTACACCCAGGAATACGGCCAGTTCGGCGGTCAGCCCTATGCCATGATGGTGGGCAACTACGAATTTTCCCCCGGCTCACAGGACATCCGCCTGCTCCAGCATCTGGCCAGCGTGGGCACGATGAGCCATGCCCCTTTCATCGGCGCTGCCGGGCCCGAATTCTTCGGTCTGCAAAGCTTTGCCGGCCTGCCCAACCTGAAGGATCTGAGCGCCATTTTCGAGATGCCCCAGTACATCAAATGGCAGTCTTTCCGGCAGTCGGAGGATTCGCGCAACGTGGGGCTGTGCCTGCCGCACTTTCTGCTGCGCACCCCCTACGGCCCGGACACCAAGCCGGCGAAAAACTTCAATTACAGGGAAGACGTCTCAGACGGCGACGGGTCGTTTCTGTGGGGCAACGCCGCCTTTGCCTTTGCCACCAAAATCACCGACAGTTTTGCCAAGTACCGCTGGTGCGCCAACATCATCGGCCCCCAGGGCGGCGGCGCCGTGGAAGATCTGCCCATCTACCAGTACGAAGCCATGGGCGAGCTTCAGACCAAGATCCCCACGGAAGTGCTCATCAGCGAACGCAAGGAGTTCGAACTGGCCGAGCAGGGATTCATCGCCCTGACCATGAGAAAGGGGAGCGACAACGCTGCCTTCTTTTCCGCCAACTCGGTACAAAAGTCTAAAAACTTCGGCAACACTCCCGAAGGCAAGCAGGCCGAACTCAACTACAAACTGGGCACCCAGCTGCCCTACACCTTCATCGTCAGCCGCCTGGCCCACTACATCAAGGTGATCCAGCGCGAAAATATCGGCACCTGGAAGGAACGCGGCGATCTTGAGACCGAACTCAACAACTGGATCCGCCAGTACGTCTCCGACCAGGACAACCCGGGTCCGGGTGTGCGCAGCCGCCGGCCCCTTCGAAAAGCCCAGATCGATGTGGCCGACGTCGAAGGCGAGCCCGGCTGGTATCGCGTGTCACTCAAAGTGCAGCCGCACTTCAAATACATGGGCGCCTCGTTCACCCTGTCTCTGGTCGGCAAACTGGACAAGGAGTAATCGGTCTCCTGTCCATTCACGAATCACCAGGGCACGCGTAACATCAGCGTCCCGGATTGTTTCATACAAAACGTCTCAAGACGAAAGGAGAACGTCCAATGGCAATGACAGCGTATCTCAAATTGGAAGGCCAAAACCAGGGCAACATGGAAGGGGACTGCACCCAGAAAGGCCATGAGAAAATGATCCTGGTCTACGGCATGGACCACGCCGTGGAGATCCCCAAGGACACCCACACCGGCCTGCCCACCGGCCAGCGCATCCATCTGCCGCTGACGATCACCAAGCACAAGGACAAAAGCTCCCCGAAACTCTTCCAGGCCTGCACCTCGGGAGAGCAGATGAAGACCTTCGAGCTCGATTTCATGCGCATCAATGAAAAAGGCCAGGAAGAGCATTACTTCACCATCAAGCTTGAAAAAGCCATCATCGTCAACATGCGAGAGTACACCCCGCTGACCTTCCTGCCGGAAAACAAGCCTTACCACGACATGGAGGATGTTTCCTTTACCTACGAGAAAATCGTCTGGACTTACGAGCCCGACGGCGTCGAGGCCGAAGACGACTGGAAAGCGCCCAAGTCGGGTTGATCGATCGCGCTGATCGGCATGAGCACTTCCGGCGGGGGCTGCCGCAACCGGCTGCCCCCGTCCTATCGTCTCCATGCGGGTGATTTACCCTCGGGGATTCGACCCTGGATGGTCGGCCTGCAGGTTTACTGTCCGCGCGCATCCATCCCGAAAGCAGGTTCAAATAAACCACGAAGCGCACGAAGGTAAACGACTGCGGAGGGTTAACAGGATGTCAAAAAGGCCACGCTCAAAGCGACTGACCCAACGCACCGCTCCTTCTTCGTGATCTTCGTGTTCTTCGTGGTGATCACGCGTTACCCATACCACCTTCGGAGCAACGGTTCATGTATGAAGAGCGGCTACTGGAAAGAATCTGCAATCTTGAGGCCCGCGCCGGGGAGCGTGCCGGAACGGACATCACCCGGGCCACCCGATCGATCATCATGCACCTTCAACGCATGCTCAACACCCGGCAGGGTGGGGTCCCCATCGACGATGACTACGGCGTGCCGGATCTGACCAACTACCCCGGCGACAACCTGGTGGAAACCGGGAAAAACATCGCCGCAACGATCCGCGACTTCATTACCCGTTACGAACCCCGGCTGGACAAGGTTCGCATTTCGTTCCAGACCCAGGACGAAGATGTCCTCGCCCTGCGATTTCGCCTCGAAGGCGATCTTTTGAGAGAAAACAAGACGCCCATCGTATTGGAGACACTGGTCGACTCCACGGGCAAAATCAGCGTCGCGCAATAAACGGAGCATCGTGGCTTACAGCAAATACTACCAGGCAGAACTTCAAAATCTCCGGGAACTGGCCGTCTCCTTTTCCAAAGTCCACCCGGCCGCTGCCCCGCTGCTCGGCGGCCCCTCCGGGGATCCCGATGTGGAGCGCCTGCTGGAAGGCGTTGCGTTTCTGACGGGGCTGTTGCGGCAGAAACTCGACGATGAACTCCCGGAAATCGTCCGCGGCCTGATGGACATCGTCTTTCCCCATTATCTTCGCCCGCTGCCGTCCGTATCGATGGTCGCCTTTACCCCCAAGCCGAATCTTCAAGAATCCATTACCGTACCGGCCGGAACGTCTCTGGGCACCAACCCGGTGGGAGAGGCCATCTGCACCTTCCGCACCTGCTACGCGGTGGAGGCCCATCCGCTCAAGCTCGAATCTGCCGAACGGCTCCAGCAACCGGGCGCTCCCGACCGGATTCGCCTGCGCCTGGCACTGACCGGCCCGAGCCTGGATCAGTGGACGCTGTCCAAACTCACGTTTTCCCTCGGAGGCAGCACCGCTCAGGCAATGGACCTTTATCTGCTGCTGACCCGTTACGTGCGGAAAATCTCCATCGTTCCGGCTGAAGGCGGCCGCCCCTGCGTGCTGCCCCCGTCAGCGCTGGCACCTGCCGGTTTCGACCGGGAAAACAACCTGCTGCCCTTCCCGACCCAGTCCTTTTCAGGATACCGCTGGCTCCAGGAATATTTTGCTCTGCCGCAAAAATTCCTTTTCCTGAATCTGACCGGTTGGGAGCAGTGGCAGGACCGGGGAAAGGGCCAGCGCTTTGACATCGTGTTTGAAATGCTCTCGGCCCCCATCGGGCTGCCCCGGGTGTCGGCCGGACAGTTTCTGCTTTTTACGACACCGGTGATCAACCTGTTTGACCACGAATCTGATCCCATCTCCCTGGATCACCGCCAGCCGCGGGTGCGCGTTCGCCCGTCCATGAACCAGGATGAAGACATGCAGGTGTACAGCGTGGACCGGGTAACCGGATTTACGGAAGGCTCGGTTGAGAAACGGACCTACGCCCCGCTGAGCTATTTTTCAAGAGACGCGGACGAGGGGACGTTTTATCAGGTGGCACGGGGGATCTCCCCGGTTCACAACCGGCCGGAGACCTTTCTGATCTTCACCTACCCGGCCCAGGGGGCGGCGCCGAGCAAGGAAGTGCTCACCATCCGGCTCACCTGCACCAACGGATCGCTGCCTGAACGCCTTCAACTGGGGGATATCTGCTGCCAGACGTCAGATTCGCCGGAGCTGCTCACATTCAGAAACATCATCCCCCCCACCGCACAGGTGGACCCGCCCCTGGGGGGAAACGGCCTTTGGCGGCTGCTCTCGCACCTGTCGCTGAACCTTCTGTCGCTCATGGACCTGGAGGGGCTGAAGGAACTGCTGCGCCTTTATCTCTTCCCGGAAGGCCGGGACAAGGTGAAAATCACCGCCAACCTCAAGCGGGTCGAGGGGATCAGTGACGTGACCACGCGCGCGGCCGACCGGCTGATTCATGGGGTGATGGTCAGGGGCCAGGAGATTACCATGACCGTCCGCAAAGACAATTTCGCCAGTCTGGGCGATCTCTTTTTATTCGGATCGGTCATGGATGCGTTTTTCAGCGAATACAGCAGCATGAATGCCTTTACCCAGCTTCGAATCAAAGAAACCATCTCCGGGGAGACCTACTCATGGCCCGAGCGGATCGGCGATCGCCGGTTGATCTGAAGACGCAGCTGCTCCAGGAGGGAAAGCGCTTTTCCTTTGTCCAGGCAATGCGCCTTTTGCACTTCCTGGTGAAGCGCCAGGCCGGAAACGATGTGGACCCCCACACCCTGGAGCAGCGGATCCGCTGCCGGCCGGCGCTCTCCCTCGATTTTCCGGGCACGGACATCACGGCCATCGGCACCTCGGGCGAAGCGCCGGAAACCTTCGACATCACGGCGACCTTTCTAGGCCTGTACGGGGCATCATCCCCGCTGCCCACGTTTTACACCGAAGACCTGCTTCACGAGCAAAGCGACGACAAATCCATCACGCGTGACTTTCTGGACATTTTCAACGCGCCGCTCTACCCGCTGTATTTCCGCGGCTGGGGGAAATATCAGCTGGCCTACCAGATTGTCGAACAGGAAGATCCGGACACCCTCCACCGGCTGTTCAGCCTCCTGGGCCTGGAGAGCCCGCTGTTTCAGCGGCGCCTGAGCGATCCGATGGCGCTGCTGCGCTACATCGGCCTGACCACCCAATCGCCGCGATCGGCCGAAGGGCTGCGCGCCCTGCTCTCCGACGCCCTTGACGCGCCGCGGCTGGGCATCGTCCAGTGTGTCACGCGTCTGGCGTCCATCCCGGAGGATCAGCGATGCCGCCTCGGCATTTCAGGCGCCTCCCTGGGCCACAACAGCTATCTCGGCGTGCGCATCACCGATCGCATGGGAAAATTTCGGGTGCACATCGGGGCGGCCGATGGGCAGACCCTCCACCGGCTTCTCCCTGACGGCGTTCATTTTAAAAAAATGACCGAGATGATCGGTTTCTATCTCGATCAGCCCCTCACCTGGGATCTTGAAATCACGGTTGCAGCCGGTGAAACCCGGCACGCCGGTCTGGGCACCGATACCTGGTCCCGTCTCGGATGGAACACCTGGCTTTTTTCCGGGCCGCCACCGAACCGGGAATTGCCGGCGGTTTTTCACGCCCCCGCCCACTGACAAGGGCCGCCGCCGGCTGGCCGCGTTGATCAACGGCCGGGGGCCGTATTGAGCATTTCTCTGAACACATTAGGAGGCAAAATATGATCACTGTCGATATGAAATCCCTGCTGCTGCACCTGAACGGTTTTTGCACGAACACGCTGCAGATCGCTGCCGGTCTGTGCGTATCGCGAACCCACTATGAAATCAGCGTGGAGCACCTCATCACCAAAATGCTGGAAGACGACCGTTCAGACTGGCCCCTGATCTTTTCCAAGACCGGCGTGGACAAGGGGCGCGTGCTGAAGACCGTGGGAGAAGTGCTCGAGGACCTGAAGACAGGCAATGCCGGCAAACCGGTGTTCTCGCCCGTGCTCATCGAGTGGTTCCAGGACGCCTGGATGATCGCCTCCATCGATCTCGGAGATCAGAAGGTGCGCTCCGGCGCCCTGCTGCTGGCCATGCTGGCCCGGCCCGGCTTCTTTGCCGGCGGCCGCTATGTGGATCTGATCAAGGCCATCAACCGGGAAACCCTCCTGAAGGACTTTTATGCCATCACCAAGGGCTCGGCCGAATTCGTTTCGGCGGCCGCCGCCCCCGGCTCAGCCGCGCCGGCACCGGGACAGAAAGGGGGCGGGTTCCTGGACCGGTTCTGCATCAATTTCACGGAAAAAGCGTCCGCCGGCGGCATCGATCCTGTCTTTGGCCGGGACAAGGAAATCCGGCAGATGATCGACATCCTGGCCCGGCGCCGGAAAAACAACCCCATCTGCGTGGGCGAGCCGGGTGTGGGCAAAACCGCCGTCGTGGAAGGCCTGGCCCTTCGCATCGTAGAGGACGACGTCCCCGACCTGCTGAAAAACGTCACCCTCGTGGGGCTCGACATGGGACTCCTTGAGGCCGGCGCCGGCATGAAGGGCGAATTCGAAAACCGTCTCAAGGGGGTCATCGACGAGGTCAAGGCGTCTGAAAAACCCATCATCATGTTCATCGACGAGGCCCACACCCTGGTGGGCGCCGGCGGCACGGCCGGCGGCAGCGACGCAGCCAACCTGCTCAAGCCCGCGCTCGCCCGCGGCGAGCTCAGAACCGTGGCGGCCACCACCTGGAGCGAGTACAAGAAGTATTTTGAAAAAGACCCGGCCCTGGCCCGTCGCTTTCAGCTCGTCAAGCTGGACGAGCCCTCGGTGGAAGATACCGTGCTGATTCTTCGGGGCATCAAGGCCAACTACGAAACCGCCCACAAGGTCATCGTCCGCGACGATGCCGTGGAAGCGGCGGCCGAGCTCTCCGACCGGTACATCAGCGGGCGCTTTCTGCCGGACAAGGCCATCGATCTCATCGACACCGCCTGCGCCCGGGTGAAGATCAACCTGAGCGCCAAACCACCGTCACTGGAGGATCTGGAGCGCACCATCCAGGCCGCCCAGCGGCAAAAGGACGCCCTGGACCGGGACACGGCCAACGGCATCGCCGTGGACGCCGAGCGCTACGCGGCGACCCTGAAAACCATCGAGACCACCACCGCCGACGCCGAAGCCCTCCGTCAACGATGGCTGACCGAGCAGGCGGCCGTGAGAAGCGTCATCGACATCCGCGAACAGATCCAGGCCGCCGCGGACGAAGCGGCGCGCGGCTCGCTCGAAGCCGCGCGCAAAACCGCCGATGGCGCCCTGGCCTCGCTCCAGGGGGATGATCCGCTTATCCGCATCGAGGTCAGCCCCGATGTGGTCGCCCAGGTGGTCTCCGATTGGACCGGCATCCCACTCGGCCGCATGCTCAAAGACGAGGCCGACAACGTCATCCACCTCAAGGACCGCCTCCAGCGCCGCATCAAGGGACAGGATCAGGCGCTGGAAGCCATGGCCGAGGTGATCAAGGCTGCCAAGGCCGGCATTAAAAACCCCGAGCAGCCCCTGGGGGTCTTCATGTTTGCCGGTCCCAGCGGTGTGGGCAAAACCGAAACCGGGCTGGCGCTGGCGGAGCTGCTCTTCGGCAGCGAGCGCCAGGTGGTCACCATCAACATGAGCGAATTTCAGGAAAGCCACACGGTCAGCCGCCTGATCGGCTCGCCGCCGGGCTACGTGGGCTACGGTGAGGGGGGCATGCTCACCGAGGCCGTGCGCCAGAAACCCTACTCGGTGGTACTGCTGGACGAGACCGAAAAGGCCCACATCGATGTCATGAATCTTTTTTACCAGGTATTCGACAAGGGGATGCTCACCGACGGCGAGGGAAAAGAGATCAACTTCAGAAACACCATCATCATCCTCACCAGCAACCTGGGCTCGGACGTCATCCAGGAGATGACCGGCGCGGGCGATCCGCCGCCGCCCGACGCCGTGCTGAGCGCGGTGCGCCCCATCTTGTCCGAGCACTTCAAACCGGCCCTGCTGGCGAGAATGGCCGTCATCCCCTACTACAGCCTCGACAAGGCGGCCATGTCCCGGATCGTCGATCTGAAGCTCAACAAGATCCAGAAGACCCTTCTGGAAAACAACAAAATGACGCTCACCTACAGCGATGCGGTGGCCGCCCAGATCACGGCCCGGTGCACCGAGGTGGAAACCGGGGCCCGCAACATCGAATACATCCTCAACGCCAACATCCTGCCCCGCCTCTCCCAGAGCATCCTGGGGCACATGAGCGGCGGGGCCATGCCCGAGCGCGTGGCCCTTGATGTAGACACCACCGGAGAGTTCACCATCGCTTTCGATGAACCCAAAGATGACTCCAAAACGGAGAAAAAAGCCGCGAAAAAAAAGAAATCCTGAAATCGATCGGTCGCGGACGTCCGCCTGACCGCGTGTCGCTGGCCGGATGATTGCACCGGGGACATCATCCCGTTGGCGCGGGCCGGCAGCGCCACATCGACCGCAGTGCCGTTATGCCTTGCGGGCACAGTGCCAATAAACAACGAACCCATCGTCTTTGTGGCAGGCCGCCTGCGCGCCGATCCAGCGCCGCACCAGTGTCAGCGGCATGAACTGCCTGGCGGTGGTGCCCAACACGGTCGGCGTGACCATGACCCCGAGCCAGTTGACCTGCCTGGTGCTGGGATAGCTGCAACCACAAACCAATTTTCGCGCAGAGACGCAGGGACGCAGAGAAAACAGTATTAGTGTACGTTCATAAATACCCCGCCCCTGGCGGGAGGGGACAGGGGAGGGGGCGGGCCGGAATAAGACACTCTCTTGTTATCGGTGGGCTGTCACCCTCACCCCGGCCCTCTCCCATCAAGGGAGAGGGCGCAAGAGACTTCCCATGGATGGACACTAATTGACAAGTGTGCTTGAAAACCTTCGTGTCCTCCGTGTACTCCGTGTACTCCGTGTACTCCGTGGTTAAACATCACGTTGGGAAAAGACAGAGAGGCGCCATGAACTATCTTACCGAGCGAAAGTACTCTTTCACGTCGAGCGCCCTGCCGGGCGATGCCTTCGCGGTGGTGTCCTTCACCGGCGAAGAGGGACTCTCGAAACCCTACCGGTTCGAGATCGGACTGGTCACGGGCGCCACCGATATCGATCTCGACGCCGTCATGGAGGTCGCCGCCAAATTCGTCATCCACCGCGAAGAAGGCGGCGATGTCCCCTTCAGCGGCATTCTCACCGCCTTCGAGCAACAGCATTCCGTGGACGGTTTCATCTTCTACCAGGCCACCCTGGTGCCCCGGCTGTGGTGGCTGTCGCTGACCCGGCACAACCAGGTGTTTCTTGGTAAAACCGTGAAAGAAATGGTGGAAGAAGTACTGAAAGACGGCGGACTCACATCGCTCGATTACGAATTCCGCCTCCAGAGCAACTACGAGCCCCAGCAGTACGTCTGCCAGTACGCCGAAAGCCACCTCGACTTCATCGACCGCTGGCTCGCCCGGGAAGGCATCTACTACTATTTCGAGCAGACCGAACACGGGGAAAAGATCATCTTTACCGATACGGCCATCGCCCACGGCGAAAGCCGGTACGGGTGGGAGCTCACCTTTTCCCCGCCCAGCGGACTCGGCGCCCAGCATACCGCCGAATCCGTGCAGGGGTTTGTCTGCCGCCAGCACCTGTTGCCCGGCCGGGTCCTGCTAAAAGACTACAACTACCGAAAACCCGGCCTGGAGATGACCGGCAGCGCCGAGGTGGACCCCAAGGGGCGCGGCGAGCGGTTCGTCTACGGCGAGCATTTCAAGACGCCCGAGGAGGGAAACCGCCTGGCCAAAATCCGCGCGCAGGAACTATTGTGCCGCAAGCGGGAATTCATCGGCGAGAGCACCGTTCCCTATGTCACGCCCGGGTTCACCTTCACGCTGCAAGACCACTACCAGAGCGGCTTCAACCAGAAGTACCTCACTCTGGAGATGACCCACGCGGGCAGCCAGACCGGTTATCTCATCTCCGGCATCCACAAGGGCCTCTCGGAGCGGGAGCGCACCGTGGCCTACCGCAACCAGTTTACGGCCATCCCGGCCGGCGTGCAGTTCCGGGCGCCCAAAACCAGCGACACCCCCAAGATCACCGGCACCCTCAACGCCAAGATCGACGCCGAGGGCACCGGCCAGTACGCCGAGCTCGACGACCAGGGACGCTACAAAGTACTGCTCCCCTTTGACGTATCGGGGCGAAAGGACGGCAAGGGATCCGCCTGGCTGCGGATGGCCCAGCCCTATGCGGGCACCGACCACGGCATGCACTTTCCCCTGCACAAGGGAACCGAAGTACTTTTGACCTTTATCGACGGCAACCCGGACCGGCCCCTCATCCAGTCTGCCGTGCCCAACCCGGACACACCCAGCGTGGTGACCAGCAAGAGTCAGACCGCCAGCCGGATCAAAACGGCATCTGGCCACAAAATGGAGTTGGAAGACAAGGCGGGAAAAGAGTCCGTGGGCCTTTTTTGCTCCCACGGCGACGGCGACGGCAGCTGGCTATGGATGGGAAAGCGAAGCCCGCCGAGCTTTGAGTTGGTGTCCAAGGGGAACAAGCACGAGGTGGTCAGCGGCCAGGAGGATTCGGTGATTCTGGGTTCGGCAAACCACGTGGTCATCGGCTCGTACATGGGCATGAAAATCGGCACCGTATCGGAGTTCACCCTGGCCCAGAAATTTGTCGCCGAGCTGGCAGGAACCCTGGAAGTAAAGGGAGGGCACCACCTGGAATTCGGGAAAACCACAGAAAGAATCAAGGATTCGGACGAGCTGCTTGGGACGGAATCGGTAACTTTGGAGGCTGGACTGAGTGCCGCTGACCGGGTAGCCTTGGGCGGAATTTATCAAAAGACCGCTCTTGGAGTTGCGGCATTTGGAGCGCTGCTGGCCGCCGCCGGCGGGGATCTCGCTGCGATCAAGTATGATAAAGAGTTGCACAGTGCAAAGGAGGGTTCCGCTCAACCGATGGGATTGAGTTTAGCCGCAATCGTTCCCGGGATTGCTCTCCAGACGGCCGCCTTGTACTATCTTGTAAAACAGGTCAAAACCAAACTTGTACGCCCGTATTCAACGCTTCATCTCAATGCTAATGGGATTAAAATCCACAATTCATTTGTTGATCCGTTTGACATGTTAGGAGCACCAAGCGGAATACGAATAGGCGTCCGAGGCACTGTCGATGCGCCGGAAACGATGATTCACATTTTACCCGGCCCGGATGGGGATGGGGACACTATCAAAATCAAGAGGGGTACTACCGGTGGTATGATCACGGTAAGCGGTACTGGCGTAAAAATAGAAAAGCAGGGGGGCGGCAAGATCGAGGTTGAAACCGGCGCCAACCCCGATAATGGGAAAATCGTACTGACCAAGGGCGCCGGCAAAGTGGTCGTTAGCGATGGCGCAGTGGAGGTGACAACAGGTGTAGAAGGCACCGGCAAACTGAATGTGGCGCAAGAGCAAGTCCTTATGAAGCGCGGAGATAACTGGATCGAAATCGTTCCACAAGGCGTTTCACTTGGGGCGGGGGACGCCGAGTTCTGTCTTATAGGTGGACGTGTGTATGCTACCGGCAAGATTATCCAACTAGGATAGGTGACGCTCTTGGCTCAAGAGGGAATAGTATCTATGGTGCCTCTATGAAAATCATCAAACCTGACAACCTATCCATACTCTTTAGATCATTTACAACAGATGGGGGCAATGGGCTTTCACTGTCGGCATCCGCGTTGTTTTCACTGCATTTGGCGGACAGAAATAGGCTCATCTCAGAGCAGTACATGTGGCCCGCCATAGAGGCGGCCCTTGGGACGGAGGAAGTGTTCGACTTCGGCATGCCCAAGACGCGAGGGGAGTTTCTGGTCTATGGATCGGCCTGCTCGCCAGCGCCCGTACAGGCGCTTGAGGTGATGGTCCGCGTTGGCGCTACGGAAAAACGCCTGAACGTGTTCGGCGAGCGCGTCTGGGGGGCCGGCGGCATGCCGGGCGAACCGGCGCCATTCGAGTCGATGCGCATCTGCCATGCCAACACCTTCGGCGGCGAAAACTACCCGCTCAATCCGCTCGGAAAGGGCACTTTGCCGGATGCGTCCGGCACGTATCCGGTGCCCAATGTCCAGGAACCAGGCCGCCCCGTGCTGTCCCCCGCGGATAGCGCCGCACCGGCCGGTCTCACCGCGCTGCCCATGACCTGGCCCCAGCGCATGAAGCACCTGGGCACTGTCGATGACCAGTACCTTCTGGAGCGCTGGCCCGGTTTCCCCAGGGGCACCGACCCCGAATACTTCAACGCGGCGCCTGAAAACCAGCGCATCGACGGGTTCTTTCGCGGGGACGAAGCCGTCGAGATCCACCACATGCACCCGGCGGAAGCCGTCATCCGCACGCAGCTTCCGGGACTGCGCGCGCGCCTTTTCGTTCACCAGACGCGGGGCGATGAGACCGTGTTCGCCGAAGTCCCCTGCCGCGCCGAAACGCTCTGGCTCTTTCCCGACCAGAAGCGGGGCATTCTCCTTTACCGGGGCGCGGTGGCGGTGGCCGACGAGACCCTGGACGACGTGGCCCATCTGTTTGCCCGGTGGGAACCTTTGTCCGAAGCGCCTAAACCCGTGGAGCACTACCACCGGCTTTTTCTGGAATCGCTCGCTCCCCCGTTGGAAGCCGCGCCGGCCGAAGTGCCGGACGCGCCCCCGGCGGCCGAAACCGAAGTGCCGGAGGCTTTGGCTGTCGATGCGGGCGCGGCAGCGCTCAGCCCGGAGCTTGAAAATCTGTTAAAAGAGGCCGATGCCCTGGAGGCCCAGGCCGTGGACATGCTCAAAAAGGCGGGACTCGACCCGGACGCGGTGCTCAAAAAAGTTCTTGCGCCGGAGCCCACTCCGGAACCGACCGACCTGAAGGATCTGGCGCAGTTGACTGCGGACCTCGAGGCCCAGACAAAGGCGCTTCTCGCCAAATTCAACGTGGACGAAGCGGCGGTGCTCAAGCTCCTGGAGCCCCAACCGGAGACGCCGCCCCCGCCCATTGACGAGATCATCGCACAGATGCAGGCCGCCGGGATGCGCAACCCGGAGATCGAAGACCAACTTCGCGAAGTCGACAAACTGACCAAAACGGCGGCGGCGAGTCTGGAATCCCTGGAGAGCGTAGCGGAAGAAACGGCGGCCGGGGTAGCCGCACCACAAGCCCCGGAGCCCCCGCCGGAAGCGCCCCCGGCCCAGTCGCCCTTGACGGTGGACGAGGTGCTGGCCATGCACGGCAGCGGCAAAAGCCTCGCCCGCCGGGACCTGACCGGGCTTGATTTCACCGGACAAAACCTTTCCGGGGCGGATTTCACAGAGACCGTTCTGGAAAATTGTATTTTCAAGCGTGCGAACCTTTCAACGACCCTCTTCACCGGCGCCATCCTGACCGGGGCGAACCTGGGCAAGGCTGATCTTAAAAAAGCCCACCTGAAAAGCGTGAGCGCCGGCCGGGCGCGGCTGGCAGGCGCCGATCTCACCGGGGCCGATCTCACCGGAGGCGATTTCACGGGAGCCGATTTCACTGGCGCAGCGCTCGCTCAAGCCATGCTCACGGGCGCGATTTTCGAAGGCGCAAAAATGGCCGGCACCCTGGCGTTCGGGATTCACGCAGCCAAGGCGGGCTTCATAGGCGCCGATCTCACCGGCGCCGATCTGAGCGGCGCCAACCTGGCGGAGGCCGATTTTTCCGGGGTGACGCTCTCGGGCGCCAATCTCACCGGCGCAGCGGCCGAAGGCCTTCGTCTTTTCGGCGCAAAATGCGACAAGACGGTTTTCCGCGCCGCCGTGCTGGGCGCATCGCGGGCGGACCGGGAGGCCTCCTTTATGGGCGCGGACCTTCGAAAAGCGGTGCTTCGGCGGGCGAACTGGGAAGGGGCGAACCTTGCCGGGGCCGACCTGACCGGCGCCGTGATGGACAATGCGGACCTGGGCCGGGCCACGCTGACCGATGCGATACTGCGACTGGCCCATGCGAAGGAGGCGAACTTCATGAAGGCCGATCTCACCGGCGCCGATCTGACGGGCATCAACCTTTTCAAGGGTTCGTTTCGCAGGGCGGTGCTTATCAGCACCATCTTGAGATCCGCCAACCTTTACGGCGTGGATTTCTACAAGACCCGGATGGGGGCCACGGTACTCGATGACGCAAACACCAAACGGACCCTGTTGACCCTCACGGAGTCGCCATGACCGCCGGGGAAGTACTCCAGACAATTCAGGAAACGGGACGACTGGCGGATGCGGACCTTCAGGGTATCCACCTACCCGGCGCCGCGCTTTCAGGCGCAGCCCTGGTGCGCGTCAATCTGCGGGGGGCCGTGCTCACCAAGGCCGATCTATCCGGGGCGTCCCTTGACGCGGTGGATCTATCCGGCGCGGACCTGAGCGGCGCCGATCTCTCCGGTTGCGAGATTTACCGGTCCACCCTTTCAGGCACCGATTTGTCGGCGGCGGACCTTGGCCGGGCGCATCTTGGCGCGTGCGATCTGTCGGGCGCCCGGTTTGCCCGGGCAACGCTCATTATGGCCACGTTTCACGAATGCACCCTGACAAGCGCCGACTTTACCGGGGCCGACCTCACCCGGGTCAGCGCAGACCACACCGCGCTGAAAAGCGCCGTGTTCAGCGGAACCAACCTCACCAAGGCCTACCTTGTGGCCTCCGATCTGGAAAGTCAGAAGTTTCCGGGGTGCCGGCTTCTCATGACCCTGCTTGACCACTGCCACCTGAAACAGGCTGATTTCACCGGCACGGATCTCACCCAGGCGAGCTTTGCCGGGGCGGACATCGCCGGGGCCGATTTCACGAAAGCCGCCGGCCAGTACGTCAACTTCGCCGGCGCCCACGGCGGCGCCGCCCGCTTTGCCGGCGCCGCCTTTTTCATGGCAACGTTCGAAGGGGCGCGTCTGGATCACGCCGTTTTCCGCGGGGCCGCGCTGGAGCAGTCGCTCTTTGTCCGGGCCACCCTGAACGGCGCCGATTTCCGCATGGCGCAGCTTCCCTATACGGATTTCAGCCATGCCGCGATACGGGGCGCGGATTTTTCCGACGCCCTGTTGACCGGCGTCAATATCCACGGCGTGGACATGAGCGAAGCAAAATGGGAGGGCGCCGACCGCAGCCGGCTGCTCAAGACCGATCCGGATCTGCTGGCGGCCGAGCGCTGGCGCGCGCCCGAATCCATCCAGGAAGAAATAAAGGTGAACCGATGAACAAGGCAATTATCCTGAATGGGGCCGTGGAAACAGCGCCCCTGCGTCTTTCCACAGGCCGGGTGCTCACCCGGGACGGAGAGCGCTATCACGCCGTCACCGAAGCGGGCAAAGTGCTGCAGGCCGTCAAGGCCGACGGGTGCCTGCTGGCGCCGGAACCCGGCGATGTGGTGCTGCTCACCGAGGGGGGGCGCGAAGCCGCTTATATTCTCAGCGTTCTGGTAAAGAAAAGTACCGGCAGTCGGCTGATCCTGAAGGGCACGGCCGAGATTGAAGCGGACAGCATTTTACTGAAAGGGCGGCAGCGCGCCACCATGGAAGCCCCGGAGGTCATCCTGACCGGGGTGCGGGGCGAAGCGCGCTTTCACGCCTTTCATTTTCTGACAGGACACTGCAGGGCGGAAATAAAAAAGATGTCCGCCGCAGTGCTGCACCTGGACGCGGTGATGGACCGCGTCACCCAGCGCATCCGCAGCAGTTTTAAGTGGATCGAAGATCTGGAGCAGACGCGCGCCGGAAGGATCCGCGCCATCGTGAAGGAGCGCTTCTCGGTAAAAGCGAAACACACCGCCGTGACGGCCGATGAGGACGTGACCATCGACGGCAAAAAAATCAACCTTGGATAAGGCGTGTCCATCCAGAAATGGATGGACGCCAAGGAGCGTCGCCGTGTTTGCCACAACCAAAGAAAAAGGCCAGCTCTTTGCCATGCCCGACGTGTGCCAGACCCCCTCTCCGGGCGGCCCTGTGCCCGTTCCCTACCCCAACACTGCAATGCCCCAGATGGGAAACCCGGCCACCACGAAGGTGATGATCAACGGGATGCCGGCGCTGACCAAGGCCTCCAAGATCCAGCCCACCAACGGGGATCAGGGCGGTTCGGCCGGCGGCGGGGTGGTGTCCGGCAAGATGATGGGCCCGGCCGAGTTCATCCAGGGCAGCACCAAGGTGTCGCTGGAAGGAAACCCGGCCGTCTTCATGGGAAACCCTACCAAACACAATGACGGCAACGCCGTGGGCTCGAACCTGGCGCCGAGTCAGAACAAGGTCATGATCATGAGCTAGTGTCCATCCATAAACGGCATCTTTTGGCCCAGAGCGGCGTTTTCGCACTTTTCGAAATCCTCGAAATAGCACGCTATTCCTCCGGTTTCGAAAATGCTCAAGCCTTGCTCTGAACCAAAATCTACCATTTCTGGATGGACACGAACAAACGCGCCTTCGCTTTTTCTCTTTGTGGACGGTGGCGATAACGGTGCTTAAACTGAAAGCTGTCGATCAGCAGCGCCCGCATTGAATATCCGGTTCCCACCCACCGCCGCATCGCTGCGATGGGATTCACTTCGTATTTTTGTGGCTGTCGTGGTACTGTCGGCCGTTGAAGGTCGCAATGACGGCCAGCACCCCCATGTCGATCTGCGGCATGCCGCATTATGAATGAAGGTTGGTGCCATGAGCTTTCTCACCGAACGCAAGTATTCCTTCGCATCGAACGCCCTTTCCGCAGACGCCTTTGCGGTGGTCGGTTTTACCGGCGAAGAGGGCCTTTCAAGGCCATACCGGTTCGACGTCCGGCTGGCAGCCGCAGATGCGGAGATAGACCTTGGCGCAGTGATGTCAACACCCGCCACATTCACCATTCACCGTGATGCGGGCGCCGATGTATCCTTTTCCGGCATCCTTGCCGACTTCGAGCAGCAGCATGCCGTTGACGATGTCGTTTTTTATCGGGCCACGCTGGTTCCCAAGTTATGGTGGCTGTCGCTGACCCGCCATAACCAAGTCTTTCTGGACAAAACGGTAAAAGGAATCGTTGAAGCTGTGCTTAAGGACAGCGGGTTGACATCGCTGGACTACGAGTTTCGACTCAAAAGCGACTACGCCCCCCAACCGTATGTCTGCCAATACGGCGAAAGCCACCTCAACTTCATCGATCGCTGGCTGGCCCGGGAGGGCATCTACTACTACTTTGAGCAGACCCAGCACGGCGAGAAAATCATCTTTACCGATACTGCCATCGCCCACCGGGAAAGCCGTCACGGCTGGGATCTGACGTACGCGCCGCCCAGCGAACTCGGTGACGCCCACCGCGATGAGTCGGTCCAGGGCTTTGTCTGCCGCCAGAACCTGATGCCGAAAAGCATCATGCTTAAGGACACCAATTACGAAAAACCCAGCCTTGAAGTAATCGGCCGCGCCGAAGTGGACGCCAACGGTCGCGGCGAGCAGTACATCTACGGAGAACATTTCAAAACGCCCGAAGACGGAGACCGACTGGCAGGCATCCGGGCACAGACACTGCTTTGCCGCAAGCAGGATTTTGTCGGCGAGAGCACCGTGCCCTATGTGGAGCCCGGATTCACTTTCACATTGCAGGGGCACAATCGCGGCAGCTTCAACCAGAAGTACCTGACCATCGGGATGACGCATGCCGGCAGCCAGACCGGCTATCTCATCGCCGGCATCCAGAAGGGCCTCTCCGAGAGAGAGCGCACGGTCGCCTACCGCAACCAGTTTACGGCCATCCCGGCCGGTGTTCAGTTTCGGGCGCCGCAGTCGGCCGCGCAACCGAAAATCGACGGGACGCTCAATGCCAGGATCGATGCGGCCGGCAGCGGCACGTACGCCGAACTGGACGAGCAGGGCCGCTACAAAGTGATTCTCCCCTTTGATACCAGCGAACGAAAAAACGGCAAGGCCTCAACCTGGCTGAGGATGGCGCAGCCCTACGCGGGCAGCGGTCACGGCATGCACTTTCCCCTGCACAAGGGCACCGAAGTGCTGCTCACCTTCATTGAGGGCAACCCGGACCGGCCGGTCATTGCCGCTGCGGTGCCCAATCCAGAGACCGATGCGGTGGTCACCGGAGACAACCAGACCATGGCGGCGCTGACCACCAGCGGCGGCAACCAGATCCATATGGAAGACAAGGCCGGCAGCGAGCGCATCCTCCTGCATGCCCCTAAGCAATCGAGCTTTGTGCGCATCGGCGCCCACAACGATCCCCCCGCCGCCGAGGAATACAAATCCTCCAGCACCCACTGGGGAATCGCCAAAGCCACCGACGGATGGCTGGATGTCGAGGCCAAGGCGAAAAACGAGATCATCCTCGGGCAATCCTTTGACTGGGTCACCGGTCCGCGCGTGTACTTCACTGCGGGACTTTTCAACGACACCGCCATTGGCGGCACCCTCGAAGTGCACGCCCCTGAGGAGATGTCGCTGACGCCCTTTGGAACCGACGTCGAAATGGAACACCTGGGCGCCGCCGGAACGCGCACCGTCACCCGGATCGCCAGCAGCCGGATGGACACCACGGAAGAGTCGGTTCGCGGAGACACCAACTCGGCAGTGAACAGTCGATTGGACGCCGTTGCCGGCAAGGTCCAGGCGGTTGGCGCCAAGGCCCGCGCCTCCGGCGAACAGGTCCGCGCGGATGCCGCCACCCTCCATGTCACCGGGCAAAAAATCCAGGCCGTCGAAGACAAACTCGCCGCCACGGCCACGGCGCTGGAAACAGCGGGCGCGACAATGAAAGACGCCGGAACTCGGCTCAGAGCCACTGGCGTCTTCAGCCAGATACTTGGAACAGCGGTGGAAGACAACGGCGATCATCTGGAATCGGCCGGCGCCGATATCGGCAATGCCGGCGTAATTCTGGAGGGTCTATAATGGCGTTTTTGACCGATGAGAAGTATTCCTTTACCGCTTCGGCGCTGTCGCCGGAGACTTTCGGTGTGGTGCGGTTCCGGGGCACCGAGGGGCTCTCGCGCTGCTACGGCTTCGAGGTGACGCTGGTCTCTGGGAACGCC
>JBDRRP010000121.1:0-122349 GCA_043825735.1 Pseudomonadota bacterium
GGATTTCAGCACAAAAGGACCCAAGAGACCTAAGGGACCAAAAAGACTTGGCGACCTAAACGATCCTAACGATCCCAACGATCCTAACGATCCCAACGATCCCAACGCCGCTTATTGCCGGACCGCGCCTCCGGCGCCAACCGTGTACCTTGTACCTTGCACCGTTTTTCCCTTGCCAGATACAATTAAGAACAGTATAAGAGTGATACAGAAGAACTATTCTAAAGGATATTATATGACGCGTCATATTGCCGTTGCCATGGCCAAGGGGGGGGTGGGAAAGACCACCACTTCGGTCAGTCTGGCCCATGGGCTGGCCGCCCTGGGAAACAAGGTCCTGCTGGTGGACTGCGACACGCAGAACCAGGTGAGCCTGTTTCTGGGTATCAAACCCACCCACGGCCTCTATGAATTTATCACCGGCAAGGATGAGAAGGGGCAGGCGGTGGCCCGGAAGGAAACGCTGTTTTCGGCCCGGCCCAATCTGTGGGTGCTCTCTGGCGGCATCAAACTGGTGGAGCTCAAGAACTGGCTGGGCGAGCAGCCCCGGGATCAGCGCCAGACGATCCTGAGCAATGCGTTCGTCACCAAGGAAGGTGCGCTGGACTTTCTCATTTTCGACTGCGCGCCGGGCTGGGACGTGCTGAGCGTGAACATTCTCATGGCAGCCCGCGAGGTGGTCTGCCCCGTGGCCCTTCAGGCGCCGGCATTCGAAGGGCTGAAGACCTTTTTCAGCTATCTGCTCAGCGCCCAGAAGCTCAACAGCGCACTGCAGCTTCGCTACGTTTTGCCCACCATGTACGACCGGCGCACGCGTCAATCCGACGCGCTGCTCAAGCAGCTTCACCGCCTGTTCAGGAAACAATACTGCGAGCCGATCCCCTACAACGTCCGCCTGCCCGAAGCCGCCGGCAACGGGAAAACCATTTTCGAGCACGCCCCCGATTCCCCCGGGGCGGCAGGCTATAAAAAAATGCTCAGGAGGGTGATCAATGACGAACCAGCAACCATCTGACGCGCCGGATTTCTTTGAATCCTCCCCTATCGACCCGGTCATAACGGCCTCCGGAGGCACCGCCCGAAGCGGCCCCGGCCGGCCCCCGTCACCGGTGCCCAAGAAAAAGGCCGGCTTTTACCTGTCCAAAGACATCCTCGACCGGTTCGACCGCACCTTTTATACCCTCAAGCTCGCCGGTCACACCATCGAAAACAAGTCCGCGCTGCTGGAGGCGGCGCTGGTTTTCGCCCTGGACGATGTGGATCGCAAGGACGCCAGTGAAATTTTAGGGCGGTTGGCATCGGGGTGATAGGGCTGAACTGCGCGAGATTCACCACGAAGTTCACGAAGGACACGAAGAAAGAGACTCTGGACTACAGAGCTCGCAGAGGGCCGCAGAGAAACAGTGTATTGTTTTGGGTTATCTCCGTGTTCTCTGTGTTCTCTGTGGTAATTTTGTATTTCGAACCGATCAAATTCCATTGTTCTGCGAAAAGTTCCCCGGCCGTCATGCCGGGCTTGATCCGGCATCCAGCAGTGCCGCCGGCTGTAAGCCGGTACTCGAGAATACCTGGCTTCAGGATGAATCCGGATACAAGAAGAATTTGAAATCACTGGATCCCGGCCTTCGCCGGGATGACGGAAAAAAGGGAAAATTCGCATATTCACGAGGTCATCAAAGTCCGTGTCCTCTTGTCAAAACAACCCGTTCGGGTTACATGGAGGCCGGTTTTGCGGGATCCCGGCCTCCCACCTTCGCTCTACGAGCTTCGGCGGACAGGTCGCCGGGATGACAGAAAATACACTGTGTTTTTTTGGTTTATCTCTGCGCTCTCTGTGTCCTCTGTGGTGATATCGATTTTTATGGAAAAATTGGTTGAAAATGACATACGGAAAGGTCACTGAATTATCATGAAAGGCATCATTCTAGCCGGGGGATCGGGCACGCGGCTGTATCCGATTTCAAAGGTGGTCAGCAAGCAGCTGTTGCCGGTCTACGACAAGCCCATGATCTATCATCCCCTGTCGGTGCTCATGCAGGCCGAGATCCGGGATGTGCTGATCATCTCCACCCCCCACGACCTGCCGCTCTTTGAAAAGCTCCTGGAAGACGGCCACCAGTGGGGGTTGAATTTCAGCTACGCCGAGCAGCCCCGCCCCGAAGGGCTGGCCCAGGCCTTTATCATCGGCAAATCCTTCATCGGAAAAGACAACGTCTGCCTCGTCTTGGGAGACAATATCTTCTACGGACACGGGCTGACCGAAAAACTCATGAGCGCCCGGAACCGAAACGCCGGCGCCACGGTTTTCGGTTACTGGGTAAAAGACCCCCAGCGATACGGCGTGGTTGAATTCGATTCCTCCGGCCAGGCCGTGAGTATCGAGGAAAAGCCGACAAAACCCAAATCCAACTACGCGGTCACCGGCCTCTATTTTTACGACAACCAGGTGGTGGACATCGCAGCCGGCCTGAAGCCCTCCCCCCGCGGAGAGCTCGAGATCACCGACGTGAATCTGGCTTATCTTCGCAGGGAGCAGCTCCAGGTGGAACTCATGGGCCGCGGCATCGCCTGGCTCGACACCGGGACCCACGAAAGCCTCATGCAGGCGGCCAGTTTCATCGAAGTCATCCAGAACCGGCAGGGGCTCAAGGTCGCCTGCGTGGAAGAAATCGCCTACCGGCAAGGCTATATCGGCGCCGAGCAGATCCGAAAACTGGCTGCGCCCATGGCCAAAAACAGCTACGGCCAATACCTGATGGGTCTTTTGACCTATGAAAGCCCGCGGTCATGAAAATTACCCCCACTGATATCAACGGCCTGCTGGTGGTCACCCCAAGGATCTTCCCCGACAAGCGGGGGCGCTTTCTGGAAACCTTTCAGGCCGAGCGCTATGCCGACGCAGGCATTGCCGGACCGTTTGTCCAGGACAACATGTCCCGTTCGGTGCGCGGCACCCTGCGCGGACTGCATTTTCAGATCCGGCGCCCCCAGGCCAAACTCGTTCACGTAATCCAGGGAAAGATCTTCGATGTCGCCGTTGACCTGCGCCCGGGATCACCCACCTTTAAAAAGTATGTGGGCGTGACGCTTTCGGGCGAGGACCACTGCCAGCTCTTTATCCCGGAAGGCTTCGCCCACGGGTTTTGCGTCCTGAGCGATGAGGCGATCTTCGCCTACAAATGCACGGATTACTACGCACCTGCCGACGAGGGGGGGGTGCTCTGGTCGGATCCGGATATCGGCATCGCGTGGCCTCTTGCCGATCCCATCGTCTCGGAAAAGGATGCGGCGTTGCCGCGGTTGAAGGATTTGTCGCCGGAGCTACTGCCGGGAAAGGCCAGATGACAGAGGACAGAGGACAGAGGACAGCAACTGCGAAGAGGGTTGTCCACAGATTGCGCCTACACGGCTTTAAATGCGACACAGATTTTCACAGATTAAGGGCAAAAGGGGCGGCCTTTGGCCGAAGGGCAACAGCGAAGAATAATTGGACGCAGATCCTCCTTCGCCAAGGCTACGGCGGACAGGTGAACGCGATAAACGCTGAAAAAGAAGAAGGGCAGCTGCGCCGCAACTGCAACAGCAACTGCTGAATTAACCGCGGATTACGCAGATAGCGCAGATGGACGGCCTACGGCCGGAAAACGAAAATCAAAAGCAAAGCTATTTGACAGGATTTACAGGATAAACAGGATAAAGGCGGCCTACGGCCAATCAGTCCGATCCGACCAAACAACCTAAACGATCCAAACGATCCTAACGCTCATAACGATCTTAACGCTCATAACGATCTTAACGATCTTAACGATCCTAACGCTCTTAACGATCCTAACGCTCCTAACGGGCTAAACGATCAAAACGCGTCGGCGGCCTGAACGCGCCTCCGGCGCCAACCGCGCTTCACTTTTCACTATTTACTTTTCACTATTTACTTTTTACCGGGAGCCCTCCATGTCCCTACTTCTCACCGGCGCTTACGGACAACTAGGCAAGGAAATCATCCGGCAGGCGCCGGGAGCCGGGATATCGGTCATCGCCACGGATATCGATACGGTGGACATCACCGATGCGGATGCTGTGGCAGGGCTCATGGATCTTCACCGGCCACGCATCTGCGTCAACGCTGCGGCTTACACCCAGGTGGACCGCGCCGAGACCCAACCGGACGCGGCCTTTGCCGTCAACCGGGACGGCCCGCTGATTCTGGCCCGACACTGCCGGCGCGTGGGCATTCCCCTGATCCATATCTCAACGGATTTCGTCTTCGACGGAACGCTGGGTCGCCCCTATGAAGAGACGGACACCCCCTGCCCCGTGAGTGTCTACGGCGGAAGTAAAGCCGCCGGGGACGCCGCCGTGCAGGAGACGCTGCCGGAGCACATCATCCTTCGCACCGCCTGGCTCTACGGCACCGACGGCCCCAGTTTCGTCCACACCATGCTGCGACTGGCCGGAGAAAAAGAGCGCCTTGCCGTGGTAGACGACCAGGTGGGCTCTCCCACGGCCGCCGAAAACCTGGCCCGGGCCGTGATCACCCTGGCCGGGCGGCACCTTGCTGGCAGATCATCCATGCCCTGGGGCATATTCAATATGACCGACGGCGGTGCCGTGTCCTGGTGCGAGTTTGCCCGGACCATCATTGCCAGCGCCGCGCGTCTGGGCATGGTAAAAAACATTCCGGTGGACCCCATTTCCACGGCTGAATTTGGTGCGCCCGCTAGGCGCCCCGCCTATTCAGTGCTGAACTGCCGCCGAATCACAGAGGTCTATGGCATCGGACAAGAGCCGTGGGAAACCGCTCTGGAAAGAACCCTTTCGCGCATCGCCGCCAACGGCGCCGCCCCGCCATGACCACCGCCCCACCACCCGAGCGCCGCGGCCCAGTGGAGCTGCTGGCGCCGGCCGGCAATTTCGAAAAACTGGAAGTGGCCATCCACTACGGCGCCGATGCGGTCTACCTGGCCGGCCGGGATTTCAGCCTGCGCAGCTACGCCGACAACTTCACCCCCGAGGAACTGGACCGGGCCATCCGGCTGGGCCACGCCATGGGCATCCGCCTTTACGTGACGTGCAACACCTTTCCCCGAGACGCGGAGATGCCCGCACTGCGCTCGTTTTTAAGCGCTCTGGGCGACATGAAACCCGATGCGGTCATCGTGGCTGATCCGGGCGTCGCCCTGATGGCCCGGCAGCTCATCCCGCACATTCCGCTTCATATCAGCACGCAGGCCAACACCACCCACGCCGCCAGCGCCGATTTTTGGCACCGTTTCGGCGCCAGCCGAGTGAATGCGGCGCGAGAGCTTGGCCTTGACGCGCTCGCCGCGCTTGTGGCGGCATCTCCCATCGAAGTGGAAGCCTTTGTTCACGGAGCACTGTGCATCTCCTACAGCGGGCGATGCCTGCTGAGCAGTTTCATGGCACACCGCGACGGCAACCGGGGCCAGTGCGCCCAGCCCTGCCGGTGGGAATACGCCCTGGTGGAGGCGACACGCCCGGGCCGGTACATGCCGGTGACCCAGGACTCGCGGGGCACCTATATCTTCAATTCCCGGGACCTTTGCATGATCGCGCATCTGCCCGCACTGCTGGCTACGGGCGTGCGCACCCTTAAAATCGAAGGCCGCATGAAGGGCGTCCACTACCTGGCGACGGTCGTCAAAACGTACCGGGAAGCGATCGATGCCGCCATGGCCGGCGGCGACCCGTCACCGAGCCTGCCCCGCTGGGAACGGGAACTGTCGCGGATCAACACCCGGGGCTATTGCACAGGATTTTACCTCGGCGCGCCGGAAAGCCCGCCGTCAGAGGGCATCACGGATCACTATGCCGAAGGATACCGATTTGCCGGTCAGGTGGTGGCTTGCCCGGCGCCGGAATGGGTGCGGGTGGCGGTGAAAAACCGGATCCAGTCCGGGGACCGGCTGGAAATTCTCCGCCCCCGCGGCGAAAGCCGATCCGAGATCATCACCCGGCTGCAAGGCGTGGACGGGGCAGCGCTCACCTGCGCCCAGGCTGGAACGATAGTGGATATCCAGACGACGCTGGCCGCAGATAAGATGGATCTTATTCGTGTGCGTGCGGATCCAGAAGCGCCAGCGCCCGCTTAAAGGCGGCGCTGGTGTCAGCCGTAATCCGGGCGGCGGTTTCCAACTCGGCGGCCACTTCGGAAAACCCCTCATCGACGGCTTTTTTCGCCCAGTCCCGGAAGTTGGCCGCGTGCTCGTCGTTATGGCGGATCCAGTGGGTCACCAGTTTGATCATTTTCTGGTCAAATGTTAACGTGTCGCCCGATGCGGGGTGATGATGGTCGTGGTCATGTTCGTGCTCGTGGGGGTGATCATGGTCATGATGGTGGCTCATGGGATTCTCCTTGGTCTCGTGATTTTGGAAAAATCAGCACCGCGATTGAGCGAAGCCTGAATATTGATGACCCTGTAACAATTCGGAATCTCTCGCTAAGCCGCAAAGATCGCAAAGTTAACGCATTGATGGTAATGATGCTTTTCTTGGCGTACTTGGCGCCTTTGCGAGAGAATTGCTTTTTTACTGCGCTACCAGCAGTGATTGAGGCAAATCGGATTTGAGTCCTAATTTAGCCTGACTGCCGATTTTTAGTATTTTATCCATGAAATTCTCTGCGTCTTTGCGCCTCCTTGTCAGGGCGTAACTCGCAGAGCGAAACCTGATGCGCGAGAACGGGCTTTAGGTTGCGGCCAACTTAATCACCACCGGGTGCGTTCGTCAACACCGCCCCCCCTGATATCGACAGGTTCCCTCGCCCATGCGCCAGAGCGGACACCATAGCGGCAAGTGGCTGATCGCGGTCATCGTCGCATCCGCCGTGGCCGCGGGCATCACCGCCGGCGCGAGTGTGGCGCTCTTTCGGGACCTGCCCCAGATTCGCGGGCTGGAGCACTTCTCACCCGACGCCATCACCCGGATCTACAGCGCCGAAGGCCAACTCCTGGCCGAGCTTTACGCCGAGCACCGCCAGCCCGTTGGGTTCAAGGATATCCCCGCCCCGCTCATCGCCGCGCTGGTGGCCACCGAAGATCGTCAGTTTTACCAGCACGGCGGGGTGGATCTCAAAGGCATCGCCCGCGCACTCGTGAAAGACATCCTGGCCGGCGAATTCATCGAAGGGGCGAGCACCATCACTCAGCAGCTCTCAAAAACGCTGTTTCTCACCCCCGAGAAAAACTTGATGCGAAAGCTCAGGGAAGCGGTGCTGTCTTTGCAGATCGAGCGGCGCTACACGAAAAACGAAATCATCACCCTTTATCTCAACCAGGTGTATTTCGGCTCGGGGGCTTATGGTATTGCGGCCGCGGCCGGCACTTTTTTCGGAAAATCCGTGGAGGCCCTCACCCTGGCAGAATGCGCCCTTATTGCGGGGATGCCCAAGGCGCCATCGGTCTATACCCCCTTAGTGAACCCCGCCCTGGCCGTGAAGCGGCGGAACATGGTGTTGCGCCAGATGGTCGACACCGGCGCCATCACTACCGAAGCCTATCAGCAGGCCGCTGTCGAACCGCTGACCCTGGGCAAACGCCAGCGCCCCGATTCCATTGCCCCCTATTTCATCGATTTCATTCGCCCCGCCCTGGAGTCTGCCGTAGGCACCAGCGCCATGTATAGCAGCGGGATGAGTGTTCACACCACCATTCAGTCGAAGCTTCAAAAAGCGGCCAATACCGCCGTGCAGGCAGGGCTGGCGGAGCTCGCCGAGCGCATGCGCCGCAACCGGGTGCCAAGCGCCGAGCCCCAGGCCGCCCTGGTAGCCCTCAATGTTCCCACCGGTGCAGTGATTGCCATGGTCGGCGGGACGGACTACGCGCAAAGTTCTTACAATCGGGCAACGGTCGCCCAACGGCAGCCGGGCTCGGCATTCAAACCCATCCTATACGCGTATGCGATCTCCCAGGGCTATCCGCAGAACACCCTGCTCCTGGACGCCCCGGTCGCCTATGACCACGGTGTGGGAGATACCACCTGGCTGCCGGACAATTTCTCCACGGGTGTATTTGAAGGAGACATCACCTTTCGATGGGCGCTGGCCAAATCAAAAAATATCCCGGCAGTGCGGTTGATGGATATCATGGGGCCCTCAGCCGTGGCCGATTTTGCGCGGCGCCTGGGAATACAATCTCCGCTGCGGGCCAACCTCTCGCTGGCCCTGGGCACTTCCGAGGCGACCCTGCTGGATCTGACCACCGCCTACACGGTGTTTGCCAGTGGCGGCAAGCACGTAACCCCTTACGGCATCACGTCCATCACCGATCGGGACGGTCGCACCCTGTGGCAGGGCCGCCCACAGAGCTACCCGGTGCTGGACCGGTTGTCAGCGGCTGTCGTCACCGACATGCTGTCCGGGGTGATCTCAGAGGGCACCGGCCAGCGCGCTGCCGGGCTGGGGCGCCCGCTCGCCGGAAAAACAGGCACCACCAACGACTACCGCGATGCCCTGTTTGTGGGATTCAGCCCCGCCACGACGGTGGGCGTCTGGGTGGGTCAGGACGACAATACCGCCCTGGGACCTTATGAAACCGGTGCCAAGGCAGCGCTGCCGATCTGGACGGCATTCATGGCCGCCGTACTGGAGACCGAGCCTGTGGGCTACTTCGATGTCCCGGACGGCACCACCCACATCAGCATTGATCCGGTAACCGGCGTGAAACGGCCCGATGGCGCCGTTGGCAGCGTCCGCGCGCTCTTTCGCACCGCCGATCTGGGCAAAGCATTCCCGCCGCCGCATCCTTGAAAAAACGATTTCACCACGGAGTTCACGGAGAACACGGAGAAAAACAGAACTGATAGCGTACCTGTCAGAATAATGTTCCGTTTGATCCCCAAGATCCAATCGGGGTCGGGATCGAAATCGGGATCGAAATCGATGTCTTCCGCGGTCGATACCGATAGCGATTTCGATTTCGATGCTCACACGGCGTTGTTGCCCAAATGGAACGTATTAATTTCGGTCGTCATACCGGGCTCGATCCGGTATCCAGCGCTGCGGCGGCCTGGTTCCCGGCCTTCGCCGGGATGACAAGAGAACCCAGAACCGACACCCTCCGTTGCCCTTCGGTCGTCATGCCGGGCTCGATCCGGCATCCAGCGCTGCGGCAGTCTGGTTCCCGGCCTTCGCCGGATGTTCCATATATCGAAAAATCAGTTTTTTGATTTTTCGATTTGTTGACTTCTTTCGCGCGGTAGCCTATTAAAATGATAGATCATTCGATAAGTTACGGCCATCAGCGCGCTCCGGGGCCAAAGGAGCCGCCGCCATTCACCACCCTGGAGATTTCAGCGGAGGCCCGATGAAGAAAATCTTTCGTCTCAATCCCTATAAAATCTCGTTCCTCATCACCGTCATCGGTCTTATCGGATATCTCGTGGGTCTGCCGATTTTGGATCTCATGGAACTCAAGACCATCGATCTGAGATTCCGTTTCCGGGGCAACATTACGGCGAGCCCCGACGTGGCGCTGGCTGTGATCGACGAAAAGAGCGTCAACGAGGAAGGCAAATGGGTCTGGCCCCGGTCAAAAATCGCCGCCCTCATCGACAAGCTGGATGCTTCCGGCGCCCGTGTCATCGGTTTTGATATCGGCTTTCTCGAACCTGACGACCAGCGCGTCGTCACTGCCTTGTCAAAGCTGGAAGCAGATCTTGCCACCCAGCAGCTGTCAAACGAGGCGATCGCCAAGATCGTCAGCGCTCTCAAAACGCAGACCGATGAAGACGCCCTGCTGGCGGAGGCCATCAAACGGTCCAAAGCAAAAATCGTACTCGGGTACTTCTTCCACATGGGAGATGTCGATCTGAGGCACGTGGATGAGGCCACCATTCAGCAGCACACGGAAAACATCAAGGGCGGCAGCCACAAATTTGTTCGATATGCCTCCGCCGAAGCCCAGCGCGCCCCGCTCATCGCGGCTCAAATGCCCCAGTCCAACATCGCCCCGCTGGCTGCGGCGACACGCTACGCCGGATTCTTCAACATGATCCCCGACGAAGACGGCGTCGTCAGATGGATCCCAGCGGTGGTCAAGTTCCGCGACACGCTCTACGCGCCGTTGTCTTTCATGGCCGCCAGTGCATACTGGGATGAGCCCCTGTCGGTTTCCGTGGCCGATACCGGCGTTGAATCCGTCAATATCGGCATCCGTTCGGCACCCACCGATGAATACGGGCGCGTTCTCATCAACTACCACGGCCCCCAGGAAACCTTTCCCCACCTGTCCATCACGGATATTCTTCACGACCAGATCCCCAGGGAGGCCATCGAAAACCGCATCATTCTGGTGGGGGCGACAGCGGTCGGCATCTACGACCTCAGGGTCACGCCCTTTGGCAACGTATTTCCCGGGCTTGAAGTACACGCCAACATGGTCAGCAGCATTCTCGAATCCGATTACCTGCATAAGCCGGGCTGGGGAGCCATCTTTGACATCATGGGCATGGTGAGCTGCGGCTTTTTGCTGGGATTCATTCTCGCCAGAACCGGTGTTATCGCGGGTGGGGTTGCGGCCGGTGTTTTCATGACGATCTATATCCTCGTTTGCCTGTATCTGTTCAGCAGCCGTGGGCTGGTGGTAAACATGGTCTACCCGCTGACCGTGCTGCTGCTCACCTACAGCGCTATCACCGCCTACAAATACCTCACGGAAAGCCAGCAGAAGAAATTCATCAAAGACGCCTTCTCCACCTACATGGCACCGGCAGTGGTCAAGCAGCTCATCGACTCTCCCGAATCGCTGGTGCTTGGCGGCGAGGAACGCGAGATCACCGCCTTCTTTTCAGACGTGCAGGGGTTCACCAGCATCTCCGAAAGCCTCACGCCGGCCGAACTGGTGGAACTGCTCAATGAGTTTCTCACCGAGATGACCGATGTCATCCTGGCGCACGAAGGCACGGTGGATAAATTTGAAGGCGACGCCATCATCGCCTTCTTCGGAGCGCCGAACGTCATGGAAAACCATGCGGAAGTGGCATGCATGTCATGCATCGACATGCAGTTGCGGCTTGAAAAACTGCGCCGCAAATGGCGCAGCGAAGGCAAACCGGAGCTGCACATGCGCATCGGTCTGGCCTCCGGCCTTGCCGTAGTGGGAAACATGGGGTCCAAAAATCGGATGGACTACACCATGATGGGCGATACCGTCAACACGGCCGCGCGCCTGGAAGGCGTCAATAAAGTCTACGGCATCTACACCCTCATCAGCGACGCCACGCGGCAAGCCGCCGGCGACATCATCGTCACCCGCGAAATCGATGCCATCAACGTCGTTGGAAAGGGATTGCCCATCACCATTTACGAAATCCTGGGCTACTCCGGCAATACCGATGCGCAACTGCTCCAGGTGGCCGACGAGTATTCGCTGGGTCTGGCCGCCTACCGGCAACGGGACTGGAACCGGGCCATCATCCATTTTAACAAGGCGCTGAGCATCGCCCCCGCAGACGGTCCCAGCAAGACGCTGCTCAAGCGTTGCAATGAATTCAAGCAATCGCCGCCGACCCCCGACTGGAATGGCGCATTTGCAATGACACACAAGTAGAAAAACGCTTGTTCAAAAAGTTCAAATTGACATTATCTGAACCATTGAATTGGTTACCACAAAGAACACGAAGTTCACGAAGAAAAGTATTAATAATGGGTTGCAAAAATCTTCGTGCGCTTGGGTAACTTTGTGGTGATCAAAACGCGGCCAGCCTCGCAAAGGATTGAAGTCATGGGGATATTCAAACGGCATCCGATGGTCGTTACCGGCATGAGCATTACCGTATTGTTTTTGCTGCTCAACATCGTCCGGGTCGGTTTTCTCGACACGCTTGAGCTCAAGTTCTACGATATCCGGATGAATCTGAGGACATCACCGGACAGCGAGAGCCACATTGTCATCGTGGACATCGATGACGACTCCATCGAAAAACTCGGCCGGTGGCCGTGGCCCCGAAACATCATCGCCCGGGGCGTGGAAAAAATTAATGAGGGAAAGCCCAAGGTCATCGGCCTCAACCTGATCCTCAGCGAGGCTGAACGCAGCCCCGGGCTCGGGCCTTTACAACAACTCCAGGAACAATTCACCGCATCCCTGCTGGGACTTACCGGCGAAGACGGCCAGCGGTTTATCGCCGCCATCCAGAACCACATTCAGCAATTGGACAATGACCGCATCCTGGCCAGTGCCATCGGCGCATCGGGGAATGTGGTTCTGCCCGTCTATTTCAAATCGGGTGTTTCCGGCAGCAGTCTCTCTGCCGAGGATGCCGCGCTGTTGAAAAACCAGATCATCACCCAGATCATCGATCCCACCGGCTATGGTCTTCCCCAAGCCAGCGATGTGGTTCTACCGACGGTGGCGTTCTTCTCAGCGGCCAGCGGCATCGGTCACATCAACCTGGCTTACGACATGGACGGCACGGCCCGCAGGGAACTTCTCCTTTACGACTACAACGGCATGGTGGTTCCCGCCTACACGCTGCGCCTGGCTTGCCAGTTTCTCAACGTCAATATCAAAAACGTCAGCGCGGAGTTGGGAAGTCACATTAAGGCCGGCACCAACATCCTTCCGCTCACTCCCCAGTCCTCGTTTCTGGTGAGCTTCAAAGGGCCTCGGGGATCTTTCAAGCGGTATGCCTACTTCGATGTGATCAACGACAAGATCCCCCTGCAGGTCTTCCGCAACAAGCTCGTTCTGGTGAGCGCCTCGGCATCGGGAATCATGAATCCGCTCAGCACCCCCACCGATTCCACCATGCCCTACGGAGAGTTCTCGGCCCACACCATCTGGTCCATCCTCAACCGGCAATACATCAGCGAGCCCCAGTGGGGCCGCACTGCCGAGCTGATCATGATCCTGGTGATCGGGCTGATTATCACATTCGTGCTGCCGCGGATGAAAGCGATACTCGCCGGTATCGTCTTCTGGGTGCTGGCCCTGGGGCTGGTGGGCGGCGCCACCGCGCTTTTCGTGGCAGAAGGGATATGGGTGGGCATGACCTACCCGCTGCTTCAGCTCATTTTGGGCTATATCGGTGTATTGAGCATCAAATACTTCGTCACCGAAACCGGCAAGGAAAAGATGGAAGGCGAGTCGGCTGAAACCAACCGTATGCTGGGCCTCAGCTTCCAGAACCAGGGCATGCTCGATATGGCCTTTGACAAGTTTCGCCGGGTACCGGTGGACGATCAGGTGAAAGACCTGCTCTACAACCTGGCGCTGGACTATGAACGAAAGCGCCAACTCAACAAGGCGGCGAGCGTATTTGAATACATCGAAAGTCACGACCCCAAATTCAAGGACGCGGCAGGTCGCAAGCGAAAGCTCATGCAGGCCAGTGAAACCATGGTCTTTGGCGAAGGGGGGCTCGGCGGCGGCGGCGGTGGAGACGGTCTTCTGGCGACCGGAACCGACACCCGTCCAACACTGGGCCGATACGAAATTATTAAGCAACTCGGCAAGGGGGCCATGGGGATCGTCTATCTGGGCCAGGACCCGCGCATCAACCGCACCACGGCGATCAAGACCTTCCGTTTCGGTGAAGACTTCAGCCCCGAAGAGGCCGAAAAGCTCAAAGAAAAATTTTTCAGAGAGGCCGAAAGCGCCGGGACCTTGTCCCACCCCAACATCGTCACCATCTATGATGCCGGCGATGAGCAGGATCTTGCCTATATCGCCATGGAGTTTTTAGAAGGTACCGATCTCGAAGCCCACACCAAGAAGGGTAGCCTTTTGCCAATCCGGCAGGTCATCGACCACGTGGGCAATGTCGCCGACGCACTCGGCTACGCCCACGACAAGGGTGTCGTTCACCGGGACATCAAGCCCGCCAACATCATGCTGCTGAAAACCGGGGTGGTCAAAATCACCGACTTCGGCATCGCCCGGATCACCGCCACCTCACAGACGCAGACCGGCGTTGTGAAAGGGACCCCTTACTACATGTCGCCCGAGCAGTTTTCAGGAGAAAAGGTCGACGGCCGCTCAGACATCTTCTCCCTGGGCACCATGCTCTTCCAGATGCTGACCGGTGAGCTGCCTTTCCGGGCCGACAGTCCGCCGGCCCTCATGCACCAGATCATGAATGTCAAACACCCGGATCCGAGAACGCTGAACCCGAAGATTGTCAAGCCGCTGGTTACCATCATCGACAAGGCACTGGAAAAGGATCGGGCCAAACGCTACCAGAAAGCCGCCCAGATGGGCGCGCACCTCAAGGAACTGGGCAGACGCATCGATGCGGTGGTGGCTAAGAAAAAAATTGATTAAGACAATCAGTGGGTTAGAACCCTATCGCGGATCTTGACCCGCCCAATTGAATTGTGTATACATTCATGATTGCCGTTAAATGCTGCCATCGGCGCGCACGCGGTGTTTCCCCCTGCCGGTCGACGCTTTTACGGATTTCGGATTGATGACGGAGACGTGCTTATGTTTGTCGTCGAGTCTGCCGGCATGACCGATGTGGGCAGAAAACGCAAAAACAACGAAGATGCGCTTTTCATCGATGACAAGCAGAATCTGTACGTCGTTGCCGACGGCATGGGAGGCCACCGCGCCGGCGAAGTGGCCAGTATGATCGTCATCGACACCATCCGTGAGTTCATGCAACGACCAGTTGACGCTGACGCAGCGGAAGATCTTCCACTTCCGGACGACACGCTGTCGGCAGAAGCAAACAGGCTGGTTGCAAGCATCCAAATGGCCAATCTGGAAGTTCACGAAACGGCCAGGAGCAAAGAAGTATTCAACGGGATGGGCTCGACTGTCTCGGCAATCATGTTTTCCGATGAGGCCATGATTGCCGCCAATGTCGGTGACAGTCCCATTTACCTGATCCATAATGGCAAGATTGAACGGCTCTCGGTGCCCCATAATGTCATTACCGAGCAGGCGGCCATTGATCCTGACGCCGCTCAGAAAATCGGAAAAGCCTTCGGGCACATGCTGACGCGTGCCATGGGGCTGACCGAAACGGTCCAGGCCGATGTCTCTGAAATCCCTGTATTCAGAGGGGATAAGATCGTCATCAGCTCCGACGGACTCAGCGACAAGGTGAGTCCTGAAGAAATCCTTGAAGTCATGTCAGGCAGTAGCGTTCAAGAGGCATGCCGCACACTGGTCCAAATGGCCAACGACAGGGGCGGTGACGATAATGTGACGGTCATCACGTTACATGTAAACGCTGTGTCGCACAGCGACAGCGGCCTCGCCGGATGGATGGTTCGAATTTTTTCGCCGCTGAAAAAGTTATTTTCCTAATAATGAGGTCATAACATGCCGATCATCACTTTAAAGTTCAAAGACAACGTCCTTGGCGAATACCGCATCGGAGAGGGAAAATCGCTGACCATCGGCAGAAAGGATAGCAACGATATCCCTATTGAAAACCTGGCGGTTTCCGGCCACCACGCTAAAATCGACGCTGTCGGCGACGGCTACCTGCTCACCGATCTCAAGAGCAAAAACGGCAGCTTCGTCAACAAGACCCTGGCCTCATCCCACTGGCTCCAGGAAGGCGATGTCATCCTCATTGGCAAGCACACCCTGGTGTTCTCCTATGCCGAAGGCGAGGATCGCCCCGCCCAGGTCCAGAACATGGACCAGACAATGGTCATGGACACCGACAAATACCGTGAGATGCTGGCCAAGGCGGCGCCTGCCAATGGGCAGGCCAAAAAGGCCGCCATCGGCGTGCTCTCCTACCTGTCCGGCGGTGAAGGCGAGGTGGAACTCGTCAAGAAACTGATCAAGATCGGCAAAAACAGCGCCAACGACATCGTCGTGGGAGGGCTCATGATGGGCCAGACGGCAGCCACCATCAGCAAGCGGCCCAACGGCTACTCGCTGGCCTATGTCGAAGGCATGACCAAACCCAAGGTCAACGGCGAAGTGGTGAAGGAATCGGTCATGCTCAAGGAATTTGACAACATCGAAATCGGTTCGGTCAAGTTCCAGTTTTTTATCAAGTCCTGACCACCACTTTACTAAATACCACCACCGGCAGGGGGAACAGTTCCGCTGCCGGTTCTTTTTGTCAGCCGCGTCAAGGGGGCGGTGCCGGCAGAGCAGGCAGTGTCGTTGGCATGGCCGGTGTGGTGGGCGTTCCGTTTTTATCTCCGGCGAAAATCCCCACGGCGGCATTATTGCCGCCGCCTTTATCCATGGCCCATGCCCCGCCGACATGCTCACCGCCGGGTCCGAAAAGAGATCCTACCAAAGATTTGTACGCGACGGCGCCCCCGCCAATGGCCCAGGTGCCACCGGTGACGGTAAACTCACCGCTGGTGCCGATAAAACTGCCGGTACCGCCGCTAATACCGGCGGTTTTCGCGCCTCCGTCGCTGACACTCAAGTTGAAATTGGAGACGCTGTGGCTCGGGACGTTGATGTCGCAGGAAAATGTCCCCACCATGTCCGTGCCGCCGGTGCCGCTCCAATAGGTGCCCCAGGCCTGCCCGCCATAGGTGCCCACGATACCGGCCGCAGCGGCATCGCTCGTGGGAATGCCGCTCATGTGGTAGCTGCGCTCGGTTACGGCATAGGACGGTGTGCCGGCCCCGCCGGGCTGAACCCACTTGGACATGCGCCAGAATCCCCACTCCATGTAGTCGTTTTTCCCCAGCATGTCATTCGTTGGGTAACCGGGTGAGTTCTCGGGGTTGTCCATCTGGCGACTGGTCCCCAGATCTCCGGTATCGGCCGGTCCGCCGGCCAGGGTCTTGATCTGCTTGACGTAAGGCGTCGTCTCCAAGTCGCTGCTGGTGCCGAAGGCCGTTATAGAGCCGGCCCCATCAACAATGGACTTACCCATTACGCTGGTGCCGTCCATGTTGGTCCGCGTGCTGTTGGTATAGATGTCGGCCAGATTATATGTAGACGGCGGGCCGGGATTATAGCGCGTCAGCAATGCCGAGAAATAACCGTACTTCTTTCCGGCGATGACCGATTCCTGAATCACCTGGGTGGTCTGGTTCTGGGTAAAATCGGTGCCGCCCGACGCCAGTGCCTGTGTTGCGGCCGCCTCTTCGGTGGGCGATGTCGATGATTGCGGGGTTCCTGTGCCGCCGCCGTCCTGCTCCTGGGGCTCTGGGGCACCCTCGCCTTCTCCGGTTACCGAAACGTCTCCCAGAAACGCAGCTGCCGCGCCGGCCGGTGCTGCCCCCACCACGCCGGCTCCCTGCGCTGAGACACCCAGCTGCTGGCCGGCCCCCACCTGGGTGGTGGTCCCGTCCGCCGTTGAGGTGACCGCCACGGTGCCATCGAATCCCAGTACGACGGTATCGGGCGGCGGCGGGGGGGCGGCAGGCCCGGCCCCCGGAGCGGGCGCACCGGCCGCCTGAGGAATGATTTCCACTCCGAATTTCGTCCCCCGGACCCCGCAGACGGCCGTGGGTGTCGCCACTTCGGCCTCTACCTGCCGGTATCGCAGCAGCCGCATCACATAAAAGACCGCCTTGCCCCGCAACATGCTGAACCGGGATCGCTTCCGGCTGTTTTTTCTTTCATCGAGCACCTGATCGATGCTGATCCGGCCGTCGATGCCCATGGTGATCACATCGTCGGTAACAAACCGCAGCCGGCAGCGGCCGTCGGCCAGCGTGTAGATCACGTCGCCGGCATACAGCGCATCGCCCTTTGCCGCGCGGTAGGCCCCGGCGCCGCGCGCATGGTCAACGACGACACTGCCGGACTGGCCGTGAATGATTCCCACCGGCTTGCCGCCGAGCGGGATGAAGGAATCCATTACCGTGCGATCGGTCAGCTCTGGCGGGAGATCGGCGGCACCGCTGAGATTCGGGAAAATGCATACTGCGGCTATTATCACTGCGGTCCACACGTTTCGCCAGGCGCGCACCGATTCTTTTTGCAAAAAGTATTGGCGGTTATGCATCGTTAGGGTCTCCTGAAACGGTGGTGTTAAAATTGAAAACCGACATTCACCGTATGGGTGGTTTTGTCCCAGGCATAAAGGGCCAAATCGGAGTTGTTGTCCGTGTAGGCGAAGACATACGATAGAAACCAGTGTTTGAAAAACGGCTGACTCAGGGCAGCGGTGTAATAGTGGCGCGTATCATGCCGCTCTAGACCGTTATAGGGGAATCCCTGGGCAGTCGTATAGTTGCGCTTGGCCCACTGGTAGGCTGCGTAAATCTCCGTTCGCGTGGGCCACTGGGCAAACAGGCTGAGCCCGGCCACCGGTGCCGTGTAGGCATAGGTCTCATCGACCGTCTTCACGTGGTCGTAGCCGATGTCCGCGCTGATCACGACCTGCCGGTCCATCAGATACAGCGTCGGCGTCAGGTTAACAAAATGACGGGTACTGTTAAGGCTGTCTGCACGGGCGTCTTCAAAAAACCGCTCCTGCTGGTAGACATAACTCCCTCGAAGACTGAATTGGGGCGCGAAAAAGATTTCATAACTGGGATCCACGTGAAGGATATAGGAGAGTCTTTCGCTGCCGTATTCGGTATAGGTATAGCCGAAAGGCACTTTGAGGATGCTTTTTTCGCTCGCCCACCAAGGGCCCGTATTGATATCCACGGCTGAATAGTTGAACATGCCGTAGTCTTTGTAGCCTTTGGCGTAAAGGTTCAGTGCGCTGTTCCAGAGCAGCCCCTTGGGGGCTCCCAGGTCATAGGCGATATTGCCCATCACCTGGGCCACGGTGGCCTGATCCGAGAGCTTGGCCGACGTCGCGGCCGGTGAAAAGGAGGTGCCGCCGGGCAGCGAGTAGACACCGGGATCAGGCCCCGAACTGATATTGTCGTCCCACATATAGCCAAGGGTGCCACGGATATTGCCGAACCAGCGACGGGTCCGCTCGTCAATGGCCTGGAGCATGCGATCGACGTTTTCGCGCACGCTGCCCGGCAGATCGGCGAACCGAACTTTTTCCAGTTCGGATTTCGAGGCGTCGTAACGGCCCTGCTTGAAATAGAGCGTGGCCAGTTCCAGGCGCACCCGGTGCAGCGCCGGATCCAATTGGAGCATCTTTGTAAATTCCGCCTCCGCCAGTGCCGGATCCCCGGCATTGGCCGCGCTCGTCCCCAGCCAGAACATCACGTCCATGGTGGCGACCTTGTCGGCGATTTCCCTGAATATGGGCAGTGCCAGCGAAAATTTGCGATCATAGTACAGCGTCAAGGCGTGGGCCAGCAAGGCATCGAGGTTCTGCACTTCATCGGGCGTCATTTTCTTGAGCGTTTCAACGGCTTCGAGGTTGACCCGCTCTGTGCTCCCGAAATCACCGGTCACCGTTTCCGCGGATGCGACGCCAACAAGCACCCCCACCAACAGCGCCGCTGTCAGTACCGTCCCCGATTTGCGCAACCACGCCATCGATCTCACCTTTTCCCCTCCATGGATTGAAAATTCTCCGCAGCCGCCTCAATGTCATTTTGAAATGTGCGCCAGCGTTCTATGGCAGGTTAGTGAACTCTCGCAGTGCCGTCAAGCGACTTTGCTCCCATTCATCGTCAGGTTCACTCGCGCCCCCGTTCTCAGCAAAAAGGGCACACGACGGTGCGCCCGCCGTGTGCCCAAGGACGAATTTTGCTTCAGTGTTATTCTGGGCCGCTCAAATTGGCGTTCGTGACGACGCCGGCGCCGGTTCCGGTGAACGTTGAATCGCTGGTATTCTGGCCGGCCGCTGCGCCGTTGAAACTGACATCCCAGTTGGCACCGGATTCGTTGATTGCGGCCACGCTCCCGGAGCCGCTTTCAACGGTGGCCCCCCAGGTGCCGCCAGTGCCGGCGGCCCAGTTTTGGACAACAAAATTCGCGGTGGCGAAACCCGTAAGTGGCACCGTGTCCGTAACGGCCGGCGTCGACCCAAAAAAACCGGAAACCGCATCCGTAGCCCATACCGTCGGCGGCGTGCCCATGGCGCTCGCTGCAAAGAACGTAATGTTGTTCATAGTAACGTAAAGATTGCCGTCGTTGCCGGAAAGACTGCCATTGCCGACTTCCCAGCTGGGGATATTCATAGCGTCGAGCACCTCATGGGCACCGTTTCTCACGCTGGCCAGATAGGCCGGCGTGTCCATGCTCACCGTGGCGGCGCCGGCGACCCAGGTGCCGGAAGCCCAGGTGGCGGGATCAGCCGGATCGAACAGGCCTTTCAATTCCCCGCCCATGACGCCGGTCATCCCGTCGTCCCAGTGGACCCAGGCGCCGTTGACATCGCCCCCGAACCGATTAATCGGAGGGTCGGCCGGGAGTTTCTTACCCCAATCGTCTCCCATGACCTGAATGAAATGCAGCGTGTCGGCATCTTCCAGCACCAGGCTAAGCTGCCACGGCGTATCGGCATCGCCGCCGAACCCGCTGGCGATTCCGGCCAGAGCGACAGCAGTGGCACTGGTCGGGCCACCGCCGCCCGGTGTCGGTACCGATTCCCAGGCGATCTCCGAAAGGGTGATAGTGCCCGGGCCGCCGCCGTAAGAGCCTTCCTGAAAGATGATACCGCTGCTGCTCAGGTAATTGCTGAAGCCGTCCATACCCGGCAGCAGGGTGGCCTCCAGATCCCAGTACCCTCCCGGACCCTCGGCTAAAAACCCGTCATTCATGTAATACGCCTGGCCGCAATCGATACGGCCCGTATAAAGTGCCGGGTCGCTGCCATCGGCGCTGCTGCGGATGGCCACCATCGCACCGGTGATCAGCCCCTGATCATCTACAGCACCCACGGCGCCAACACCGTAGAGATCCGGGTCGGTCTCTGTGACGGCCTTTCCCTGACTCCAGGCGGCCCAGAGATAATTGGCGCCGCCGTAGTTTTCCTCGAAACCGAAATCCCCCAGCCCCCAGACCTTCAGTGTTTCATCTGCGTTTTCGATACCGCCTAGAAGGCCCCGAGTGTCGGCGACATCGAAAAAACCGCCATAGTAGAGGCTATCGTTGTTGTGTGAAGCATCCCAGTAAAACATACCCTGCTGCCCATCGATGCCCCATTCGGCAGAGAAACTCAGAGGCTGGGTCGATTCGTAACTGCCGACGCCGAGGCCGATCCATGTGCCAGCGTTTGATCCTTCGGAGGCAAAAGGACCGATCGATGCCTCATACAGCCCCCAGAACGGCCCGCTCATCTGGCCGCGATGGGAATAGGTCATGTAGTTGCCGTCAAGGCCGCCTTCAATGGTACCACCGTCGTACCAGGTGCTCTCGACGTGTGCCAGCCAGTACCCTTCATCCCTATCCCGCACGCCGAAAGCGCCGTGCCCGCCGAGAGTGGCGCTCCAGTCGACAGTGCCCTCCGGTTTATCCGCAAAAACACCCGGATCCCCTGAGCCATCGCCGAGTTTAATGTTGTAAACGCCGAACGGCAGACTGACAGTCTGCCCCAAGTCCTCGTCATAGTAGTTGATGAACCGGCTGCGGGCGGTGTAGCCGCCTGCGGAACTCGTGCCCTCCAGGCCCTCCGTGTAAAACTGACCGTCCAGATAGGCATCGAAACCGATGAAGGCCCTGTCGGCTTCGGCGGTGTCGACATTGTATGCGGCGGGCACCAGTGCAGCCATATCCCGACCGGTCAGGTCGCCTTCCAAAATCCAGAAGCCGCTATTGTCAGCCCCTGCCAGATGGATGCCATAAACGGGGCCTTCGATCATATGAACCGAGCCCAGCGGATCGTATACCAGCGAGGCGGTGTATAAATACTGATCTGCGAAAATGTCATCGATCGCATTACCCGACCAGATCCCGCCGCTATAGCCGGCCACACCGCCGACGCCGCTCGAATCGCCGACCGTGTCGGCGGTCAGGGAAACGCTCCAAAGATACGGCGCCCCTGGTCCGGTGTCGGTATACGCGCCCATGCCGATCAGCAAGTAGTCCCCATCACCATATTCGGTAAGGCCCAAGAGTCCCGTCAGATCGCCCGCGCTGCCGATCGTGCCGGCGTCATTGCCGATAAGGTTGGCCTGCGGGCCGCCGATGTCGCCGCTGTATGACAGCTCGGTGAATGCCTCGTAAATACCGACGCCGGCGCCGATCCATGTGCCGGTGGATTCACCGGGGTCATCGAAGAGTCCGAATAAATTGCCGAACATTTCTCCGTAATGGGTCCGGGTAAGGTACGGGCCATACAATTCACCGTCGATGATGCCGGAGTCCCCGCTGCCGTAAGGGAGCCAGTAGGTATCGGCAAATGTCATCCAGTATCCTTCATCCCCGGGGGCCGCGCCGAAGACGCCCTCGCCACCCAATATCATGGCGGCATCGGGGTCCCCCGACGGTTTTCCCGTGAAACCGGTGCCTTCGCCGTCGCCGATCCGGAGACTGAAGACACCGTATGGCAGGGACACGGTGTTATCGTCATTCGCGATGTAGGTGGTCTCCAGCAGGGTGATGCCCCCGTAAATACTGCCGGTGTCGCCCTCATAGTCCCAAAAGGTTCCGACCAGGCCACCGCCGCTGGTCGACTGACTGCCAAGCTGGGCGTCTGCGACGCTGTAACCCTCCGGTACCGTCATTTCCGCCCTATCCATCGTCGCCGAGGCATCCCAGATGCCGCTGGCGCGGGTGGCGTCCATCTCGTAAAAAGTCCCCCCCATGATTCCCATCAGCAAGCTCACTGTGTCCTCAGGGGTAGCGATGAGCATCGCTGCGGCGCCGGGTACCATATCTCCGCGCCGGTCCGTATCAGCGCCCTTCATCCAAATGCCGGCCGAATAGCCGCCGCTGTAACCGGGGTTTCCCACCGCCATCCCATTGAGTCCAGTGCTCCACAGATAGGGCCCCCCGTATCCGGATTCGAGGCCGCCGAAGCCGTCGTCCGTATAGGTGCCCATGGCGAGCAGTTCATAATCGCCGCCGACGCCCGGATAAATACCGAAAATGCCCCCTTCGTTGCCGGCGACATCGATACTGCCCTCACTGTTGTAATAGAGGGTGCTGTCGCCCCAGTCGCCGCTGTAGGCCAGTGGATAGGTGCCGGCCCAGCCGCCGACGACCTGGTTGGTCCACTCTCCCATGGTCCCTGGATCCGTAAAGCCGGCAATATCGCCCCTCACAGTGCCGAACCAGGTTTCAGTGAGATAGCGGCCGTTTTCCAGATATCCGGTGACCTCCCCGTCATCATTCCAGAAAATGTCGGCGTCGGCCCGCCAGTAGCCCTGGTCCGAGTCATTGGAGCCGAAAACGGCGGCGCCGCCGATGGTGGCGGTAAAGCTGTTGACGCCTTCGCCCCGGGTGAAATCGCCCTTGCTGAGCTGAAGGCTGAAAATGCCCATGGGAATCGTGTCGCCCAGGACCGATTCGATATTCCATGACAGGGTGTCGATCGTCGGCGCCGTGAGGGTGATGTCCGTGTCAAATTGCGGATACAGCCTGACACCGTCAAAATCACCGGTTGCCGACCGGGTGGTGTAGTTGCCGATCGATGTCGTGGCCGAGGCGTACCGTGCCCAGTCGCCGTTCAGTTCCCAGATATCGAGCGCGTCATCCCAGGTCCCGCTCGCCTGGCCGTAGAGCAGGCCCGCGTGCCCGCCGCTGGCGAGGTAGGGCGTTTGGTAAAGCCCGTAGATGTGAACATCGGTGATCGTACCGTCGGGTTTCCAGAGTCCTGCGGCCACGGCCTGGACCACCCGCTGATCGGCCGCCGACTCGGAAATGGGCCATTGATCCGATCCCTGGAACCCGGTCGCGAAAATATGTATACTCCCGGGCGCGGAAAGGCTCCCTATGGTCCCCAGTGCCCAGAAATCCGACGATGTTGTCACCCACGGCGCTGAAAGGCTGCCGATGGCCGCGCTAAAGTCACCGCCATCGGTACCGATCGCGGCACCGTCTTTAAAAAAGAGCCCCGAGCCGTTTTCATCCTGGATAATGGTTCCGCCCCAGGCAAGATCCTGGGATTCAAAGGTACCCACGCTGGAGGCGATCCAGGTGCCGCTTTCATCGGGCGGGGCGTCGGCACCGGTATTTTGACCAAACACCGGCCCTGTGAAGGCGCCCCGATGGGTGGCGGTCTGATAGACACCGCTCAGATTACCGGTGATTTCTCCGTCCGCGGTCCAGTTGCCGGCGAGATCCGCCGCATAAAACATGGGGCCGCCGGAGCCGTCACTGGTGTAAGTGCGTCCGCCCAGGCGCGCCGACCAGACGGTATAAGTCCCATCGCCCGGTCGCTGGAACGTATTGCCGTCTCCCAGGCGAAAATCATAGATGCCCCAGCCGGTGGCCGCGGATTCCCTATCCCAGAGAGAGATGAACATTGACAGGTCGTCGAGGCCGCCGGTGATGAGACCGGCATAATCGCTGGTGGCGGTGCTGATAAATGCGCCGGAAAGACCGGATGCGGCCATCCACTGTGGGGAGATGGATGCGCTGTTGGACAGGGTTTCTTTATAGGAGGACGACAGCGTCCCGCTGACGGACCACATATCGACCCCCTCGAACCAGTTGCCGGCCAGACTGCCGGCCATGACCCCGGCCCGGCCGTCCGGGGCCAGGGTGAGGCTGGCCGCGTAACCCGCAAAGGTGCCGTCGGCCTTCCACAAGCCGTTGGCAAAGCCCATGAGACTGCCGTCATGTTCTCCCGGCGCTTCGATGCCCCAGCCCTGGAGAAACGAGTTGAGAAGATAGCTGGTGGCCGGCGGGCCGGCAGTGTAGCTGTAATCGCCCATGGCGAAGAAATCCACGGTAGCGCTGTCCCATGGGGCCGAAAACCCGCCGAAAAGGCCTTCATCGCTGCCTTCGCCAAACTCACTGAAACTGCCGGTGTCGCTTTTGTAGAGAGTCCCCGCACCCCCGCTCCACTGACCGCCGTAGCGCATGAGATCCAGGGTGGCGGTCCCCTGCTCGATGCTGCGGTAGTTAGTGCCGTCTCCGTCATGGGTGCCCCGCTGCCAGAGGCTCAGCGCACCGAGGTAGTCGCTATCGATATAGGTCAGCGGCTGGTCATTGTAACCGGAAAGGGCCACGTGCCCGGCGCCGTCGTCGCTGCCCTCGATGAAGCCTAACGTGTAGCCGTTGCTACCTGTTTGGCCATAAAGCGTCACAAAGGAAGTGCCCAGCAGAGATGCATCCACCGAACCGCCGCTGGTCTGGAGCGTCCAGACACTGAGAATGCGCTCACGCCCCGTGGAAACGCCTGTCGCATCAATACCGGTGATCATCTTGTTGGCGACGCTGAAGCCGCCGCCGGTACCGATGCTTCCGATCTCCGGCAGCCCGCTCAGCAGGGTTGACAGGGGAGCGCTGATATCGGTCCCGGAGCCGGCAATGCCCAAAGCATTGGTGCGCCAGGCCGGTCCCTTAGCCGACAGGCTCCCTCCGGAAAGGCTTCCCGGCAAAAGACTGTAGACATAACCGGCCTTGGCGTCGGCAGCGACATAGATGCCGTTATAAAGTCCTTCCCACGAGCCCACGGTGCCTCCCAGAAACCCCACGAAACCGCCGCCGGTATCCATATCCCCGTCGGCCCGCTGGGCGGCGGTATTCCCGCCGGCGTACTGCGCATTGACCTCAAAAGTGCCGGTATTTGTTTTGTCGCTGATGCTGCCCTGCAAGGTTCCATCGAAGGCCCCAGGCCCCAGAGCCGCTGAAAACAGGGTGTATGTATCCGTGGATGGGCTTGGCGGGTTCGGCGGCGTGTCGATCGTGCCGCCGTCAGACACCTTGTCTCCATCGACGGGGTCATTTGACGGTGGCGGACCCTGCGTGTCATCGACTTTGGTATCGCCGCTGGCTTCCCCGTCGTCGTCTTCAAGAACCAGATCTTTGTCCAGTGCGGGCCGGATCACCGGCGGCTTGTCGGCGGAAACCACCACCATGGACTGGCCGGCTTTGACCTCTCTCACCTCGTCGGGCTGATTGGCGCTGAAGGCGTAGACGACGCCCGATTTAACTGCCGACTCGGAAATTCCATCAATGAAGGATACGAAAAAGTCGGTACCACGCACGCCGCAGACGGCCGTTGGGGTATGCACCTCGTAGCGGTTTTCATTTTGCTTGCTGAAAAAGCCCGCGGCGCGGGTAACGATATTCTGCACCTTTCCTTCAAAAAGGTTGAAGATGCTCTTGGACGTCTTCGCATCGCCCTGGTACTGGGTGATGCGTACCCGGCTGTTGGCGGCCAGACGCATGATGCTGCCGTCGGCAAAGGTGATCTCGGCCTGCGATTGGCCACGAGTCAGTACTGTCTGCCCTTCATCGACAGCGTCGCCGAGCGTTGCAACGACCGGCGGCTTTCCCGGCGGGACGATTGCGACGGCGCCTTTGACCTGGGTCAACGTTCCAACACCGGCTGCCGCAAACGCAATGAACACCCACGACAGCAACACCGCTGCCACGCACATGCCATATCGCCGTTTCATCTGACGCCTCCTGGCCGATATCCGGCCCTTCCCTCGCCCTCACGGCTTCAAGGGAAAAATCGCCCGTGACGCAGTGGTTTCATCTTACAGCGACCCTCCACGGTTCGTCAACGTATCCATGGATGGGCACCAGTTAGAACCGATACTCTAAGCCCGCCGAAAAGATACTCCGGTTGTAATCGTAAATGGCGACATTGGAAAATTGGCGGGTGTACGTGTACTGGACAATCAGCATGAGGTCTTTCATCAGGTCAAAATTTACCCCGCCTGTGGCTTGATATATGTCGTCACGCCGTTGCTCGAAAACGGCTGTCCCCACACCGTTGATAACCCTCGGATCGGGGCTTTCATTGTCGTAAAATTTGTAAAAAGCCTGCAGCCCCAGTTGAAAGCGCAGCCGCTGCGTAGCGGGAATCGTCGTGTTGGCGACGATCTGATAGCCCTGGTTGCTCCACCAGGCACCATTGGCATTTTCATCGATATAAGCCAGCCGTATGTTGGCAAAAAGACCTGCGGCATTGGACCACAACCAGCTTATATAGGTACGGAAAGCATCCGAATCCCTGTCAGCGGCGTCCACTGTCGCCGGGAGGGTAAATTCCTTCTTATCGTATCCGGCGAACACCTCGAGCACCTGTGCGGGCTTCAACACATAGCGCCACATAGGGCCGATACTGAAATACTGGGAGGCCTCCTGGTAATAAGGGCGCTTTTTGGATGCGTAGTTATAGTTGGCGGCGATGTTGAGCGAGTAGCGACCGAAATCATAACCCGGCACCATATAAAATCCACCGGAGAGGGTGTCATTGTCGGTGGATTGATTTTGGTAAAGGCTGCCAGAAAAAACACCTTGAGCGTTGAACAGCCACTTTCCCGGTACAAGCGGCCGGTAATCCACCCGCAGACTGCCGTTGAGTCCCGGGCTATAGGACGGGACGGCTCCGGGCCATGGCGGCGCGTCGTTGGTGTCGTTCCAGCGCAGCAGCAGGTTGGAATCATAGAGACCGGACACGGAGGCCGTGAACCGCCATACGTCTTCCAGGCGCTTGTCCACGGAGTCCTGGTATTGCCGAGCGAAGCTGGCGAGATCCGAACCGGGATCAAGCAGAACCACCTGCCGAAGCCGCTCTTTGGCGGCGTCCAGGTTCTTGGCTCGAATGAGGTTCATTGCGATCTGAAAATCAGATGACTGTCCGTAGGCGGGGTCCAGCTTTTTAGTCGCCTCGAATGCCTCGACAGCGTCATCGTAGCGCCCCTGCTTGCCACAAAGCAGCCCCTTGAGAAAAGTAATTTTGGCCGGGGCGAAGCCTGCTTTTTCCGCCACACCGATCCATTTCTCCGCAGCGGTCAGATCACCCGGTTGCCCCATCCTGATCAATACGTCAACCAGTTCCACAAGGGCTTCCTGAATGGGCGGACTCAGTTCCACCGCATTCTGAAATTGACCGGCGGCCTTGGAGTACTCGGCCAGTTGTTTGTAGGTCAGCCCAAGAAAAAATGCAGCCGTGCTCGAACCGGGTTCTTTCTCCCGGGCCTTGAGAAAAGCCGCCTCCGCTGCCAGATAGGCGCTTTGCTTGTAAAGATCGATTCCTTGCAGCAGTTCCGGGCTCTCGGCCCTGACGGCAGTGGCCGGAAACAGACCGGCGACTGTCGCTACCAGAATCATGGCCAGCGTTGACAGGTACTTCAAAATTCCGCCTCCTCGCAGATTAGGCTGTTTTCATCTCAAGGGCCGCCCCAGGTTGGACCGTGTCGACGGGATAGGGCGTTGAAGTAAATCGGATAGCAAACATATACCAGTTCGAAACCGCATTTCAATCGATTTCGGTCCGGAATTCTTCCGCGGCAGGGGTGACGACATCAGCAGAAAGTTACCTTACTGGTCGGAATTCGGGTCTTGCCTGAAAACAAAATCGAGCATTTGTGAACGGGCACTAGTTGTAAATGAGGTTCATGGGCAGCGGCGGATATTTCCACACCCCGGGTTTGGGCAGCAGGTGCTGGCCACCAACGGTCAACCAGTTCAGATCCTGCTTGAGGTCTCGCAGTTTACCGTCGTCAGGGGGGCGCGAATGATCGGTATAGGCATAGGTCGTTAGAAAGATGCACACGCCGCCGCCTTTCACGCGGGAAACCACGTAATTTTTCATGAAGGTCCGCGGCTGGAGCTGATGCTCGCTGGCGATCTGATCCAGCTCCGCATCGGAAAAATTCATGAGCACCGCCTTTGACGTACCGCGCTCGGAGATACGAATGAGAGAGCGGGACTCCGACGAGCCCACGTAAACCGTGGCAATACAGGGGATATTGCGCAGGTACTGGGCGGCGACAATGGCAGCGGTCCGGCGGCCGCCCACCATCACCGGCACGCCGTGGTATTCGAAAAACTTCTTCTGCAGATCCTCGGCGTACTTGTCGCCTTTTTCATAAAGGTCTTTTGAAATGTACCGCAGGTTGCGGGCCATGCTTTCGGCTGCATCGGCAATGGGCCAGTCGATGCGTACGTGGAAATGGGTCAGGCCGTAACGGTTTCGGGTATTGCTGGATGGATCCCTCTGAATCATCAGGGCGTAGTCAACGGGAAGCAGATCGGTGAGAAAGTCAAAGAAATGGACCGAATCCATAAACTTCTGGGTCCGATCATACTGCTGGCCCAATGGCAGCTGGCCAACATGCATCAGATTTGATTTGGTTGTCCGATTGACGTCGAAAAAGCGGATGTACTTCTTGTGGACGGCCGGCACACTGTCTTCGATGAATATGATCAGAAAGGCATTCTGGCACTCGTACTCATTGGCAGGGATGCGGGCGCGCGGTTTCAACTCCCGTTTTTCTACAAAGGGGTACGGAATATTTTGCGCCTGAAACCGGTCGTAGGAGGCGATCAGTGCATAATTGAGCACGAACTGGTCCAGCTCATCCCGGAGCATTTCATAATAGGACCGCCGGAGCCGGTTGGCCAAGCTGAGTTCCTCTCTGACACTCCAGAAAGCCACCACATCCTCCTAAACCGAAAATTGTTAATTTTTGCATAGATAACACTATTTTAGGATATCGTCAACGCTGTCTAACCAGAATTAAAATCGATGGCGCCCACCGCGTTCGGCCCATCGGGTGATGGGCCCGCGGTAACGATAGACGACGCCGGCCACCACCATGCTCGCAAGCGCCACCGCGATCGCAGCACGGTAATCCCTGTTCAGCAGCGAAGCGCCCTGAATACTCAGCACAAAGGTCCCCGGAATCCGGCCAAAGGCGGCCATGAGAAGGCGCAGGCTCAGGGGCAGCGCCGTCAAACATAGAAACAGGCAGAAGTAATCCTTTGGAAAGCAAGGATGAAAGACCAGGTCCGCTGCGGTTCGGCAAGGGCAGATCATCCAAATCGAAATCGGGATCGCTATCGAAATCGAACCGTCATTGGCGGTGGCGCGAACACGGCGAGAGCCCCCCAAGGCTGCCGCCATTAATCGGCCAGTCCCCGGCTGTATAAATCGATTTCGATTCTGATAGCGGTTTCGATTCTGAGGAAATCAACCGCCGGTGAAAAGGATGGATGGACACGATCTATGATTGAACGGCTTCCAGCGCATCCACCGCCGGCAGGGATTTTCCTTCCATGAGATGTAAAAATGCGCCGCCGCCGGTGGAAATATAGGTGATCCGCTGGGCCTGCCCGGATTTATGGACGGCCACATCGGTATCCCCGCCCCCCACGATGGTCAGTGCCCCGGAATCGGCGACATTGTGCACCATCTGCATGGTCCCATGGCTAAAGGGCTCCATCTCAAAGACCCCCATGGGGCCGTTCCAGATAATGGTGCCGGCATCGGCCAACACCTCGTTAAACAAGGTCACTGAGGCCGGGCCGATGTCCAGGGCCATCCACCCGTCGGGGATTTCCTGAACCGGCACGATGCGCGTGGCTGCCTTCTCGCTGAAGGCATCTGCCACGACAACGTCCACAGGCAGATAGAAGGCGATCCCCATCGCGGCCGCTTTGCTCATGATGGCGCCGGCCACATCCACCAGATCCGCTTCCACGGTGGAATTTCCGGTGCCGATGCCCTGGCTCTTGAGAAACGTGTTGGCCATGGCCCCACCAATGATGAACTTATTGACATGATTGATCATGTTCTCCAGGGCGCCCAGCTTGCTGGAAACCTTGGCGCCGCCGATGATGGCCACCAGGGGGCGTTCGGGCTCGGCCATGGCCTTCCTGAAATAGTCCATTTCCGTCTGCAGCAGAAAACCGGCTCCGGCGGTGCGCACATGCCGGGTAATGGCTTCAACCGAGGCTTCGGCACGGTGGGAAACGGCAAACGCGTCGTTGATGTAGACATCGCAAAGAGCGGCCAGCTGCCCGGCAAACGACGCATCGTTGGCCCCCTCCTCCGGATGGAAGCGCAGGTTCTCCAGAAGCAGGATCTCGCCAATGGCCAGATCATCGACCATGGCCGCCACCTCGGGGCCGATGCAGTCCGGGGCCATCTTCACCTGGCATTTGAGCAGACGCCCCAGCCGCTTGGCCACGGGGGCCAGGCTCATCTGGGGGACCCGCTTGCCTTTGGGGCGTCCCAGATGGGAAGCCAGGATCAGCCGGGCACCGTGATCCATGGCGTATCTGATGGTGGGAAGCACGGCGTTGATGCGCGTGTCGTCGGTGATGTTCTGGTCGCTGTCCAAGGGGACATTGAAGTCCACCCGAATGAGCACCCGCCGGCCGGAAAGATCGATGTCTTTGATGGTTTTCATGGCGCAAGCCTCCCTATTACCCTTATTGATTACCACGAAGTTCACGAAGGACACGAAGGTGTAACACCCCCCTTGTCTTCTGGATTTGCTTCGTGCATTTCGTGGTGACGATATCCATGCTACGGATTGGGTTTGTCGCAATTCGCTATCGGTATCGAAATCGATTTCCTGTGCGCCCGCACAGTTTCGTATTTAGCTTACACGTCGTTACGATTCCGATAGCGATCCCGATTCGATGTGGATCACCCCTCGCAGCGGGTGTCACTCATCGCCGGGAGTTTTCTTACGGCTCAACGCTTTCCGCCGAGACCACCGTGAAACGAAACCGATCATACCGGCGTGATAGGCCCGGTCAACGCATTCCATTTTTACCGTCACCCCTTCAGCGCTTTTTACAGCCGCCCTCAGGCAGGCCGTTTTGCAGCGGCACACCGAGCACGATTCCGGTGTGTGGCGCAGGCCGTCATCGCCCATGGGGAATACGTTTTCCAGTTTGGCAAAGCAATAGGGGTTGTCGGTGGGCATTTTCCTCCCGGGGCTTGTACACCGCCGGAGTCTCGGCCCCGGCAGGGGGTCAGTCCATGAGCTTGCGTTCAAAATCGGCGTGCATGGTTGAGATGATGCCGTTGTCTGCAAAACTATAATATCGATGCCCGCCGATGACAATATGCTCGTGCACCCGGATATCCAGAAGGCGGCAGGCAAACACCAGTCGACGTGTGATCGCCACATCCTCGGGAGATGGATCGGGCACTTGCGACGGGTGGTTGTGGGCGAATATCACTGCGGCCGCTTTGCGCTCAAGCGCGTTTTTCACCACCTCCCGGGGATAGACCGCACTGGCTGTCAGCGTTCCTTCGAAAAGCAAATCGGTTCCCGTCACCTGGTTTTTGGCATCCAGGAAAACGGCCATAAAGCATTCCCGGTCTTTTCCCTGGAGCAGGTGCACCAGATAATCGTAGAGTTCGCGCGAGTTGCCCAAAACGGGACGCCCCATGAGCCGCTGGGCGAGATAGCGGTCGGCCACTGCCGTGATCAGCTTGATTCCCAGGATGTTTTGCGGCCCGAGACCGGGCACCTGACAAAGGGCGGCACCACCGGCGTCCAGAACGCCGTTGAGTGAGCCGAAATGGTCCATGGCCGCCTTGGCCGCCGGCTTGCAATCTTTGCGCGGCGTGCCGAGCGTCAGCAGGAGTTCGATGATTTCATAGTCGTGGAATCCGTCCAGACCCGATTTCAGAAACCGCTCCCGGAGCCGCTGGCGGTGACCGGCCGAGCCCTTCGCCGCCGAGGCCGGAGGCCTTATGGATTTTTCTGATTCAGGTGCCATGGGGCGGGTTCCGTGATGCATAATGCGCCAGTGGGGTTCACCACTGAGTGAAATTTCACCACGAGAACACGGAGCGCACGGAGGTTTTTAACCCAAAAAAGAATATTTCTCGCGCAGAGGCGCGGAGACGCAGAGAACTGCGGGCAATTGAATTGCGCAAGTGCTTTTCCCTGCGCCTCTGCGCCTCTGCGGAAGATATGAATTATAAAATCTCCGTGTCCTCCGTGTACTCCGTGGTGATAAAAACCATTATCCGCCGTTGTTGACGGAAGGATCGATGTCGTAGCGCTCGTGTTTGAGGTCCCGGGACATCAACCGGATCAATGCCTCCCGAGGGCTGGTGTCCTCGTGCAGGATCTTGTAAATCTCATGGGAAATGGGCATGTCCACGCCGAGGCGGCGTGAGAGGTTATAGACGGACTTGGCCGTCTTGACCCCTTCGGCGACCATCCGCATTTCAGCAAGGATCTCGGCAAGGGTCATCCCTTCGCCGATTTTTTTACCCACCATGTGATTGCGGCTAAGATCTCCGGTACAGGTCAGAATCAAATCCCCCACGCCGGAAGGGCCGGTGAATGTGTCCGGGTTGGCACCAAGCTGTTGCCCGAGCCGCCGGATCTCGGCCAATCCGCGGGTGATCAGGGCGGCGCGGGTGTTGAGGCCGAGTTGCATGCCGTCGATAATGCCGGCGGCGATGGCGATGACGTTTTTCACCGCTCCCCCCAGTTCCACACCAATGATGTCTTCGCTGGTGTAAACGCGAAAGTAGGGGGTAGCGAACACGTGCTGAATCTGCTCGGCCTGGATACTATCGGTAGCGGCCAGGGTCACCACGGTCGGTGCCATGGCCGCCACTTCCTTGGCGAAACTGGGACCCGAGAGCACCGCGATACGCCGCGGCCCGATGGCGGGCAGCGTCTCGGCAAGAATGCCGGACATCGTGAGGTGCGTCTGGTTTTCGATGCCTTTGGAGGCGGAAACGACGATGGTGGCGTCGTCGATAAAAGGGGCCATCTGGGATGACACGCCGCGCATGACATGGGAGGGCACCACCACGAGGACAAGGTCCTTGCGACGCACCACCGCGGCGATATCGGTGGAGGGTGTCAGATTCTCCGACAATCGGACGCCCGGCAAAAACACCGTGTTCTCACGGTGATCTCGCACCTGTGCGCAGATTTCCGGTTCGAAGATCCACCAGTCTACGAGGTATCCTTTAAGGGCTAAAAGATTGGCCAGGGCAGTCCCCCAACTGCCCCCCCCCACGACGCCGATGCGCCATGCCGCAATGTCGTTTTCAGTCTGCATGATTCCAATCCGTTAGGCGTTTCCGCCGGGCTCATCCATCCCATCGGCCCGATCGTCTTCTTCTTGTTCCGCGATCCGCGCGACACCGACAACCCGCTCGCCGGCGATCATATCAATGAGTTTTACGCCCTGGGTGTTTCGGCTGATGACGGATACGCCGTTGATGGGCATTCGGATCAAAATACCGCGATCGGTCATCAACATGAGATCGTCTTCTTCTTCCACCAGCAGGATACTCACCACCTGGCCGTTGCGCTCCGTGGTTTTGATGGTGATGACCCCCTTACCGCCGCGGCGCTGGACAGGATACTCGTCGATGGACGTGCGCTTGCCGTAACCGTTTTCGGTAATGGCAAACAGGGTCTGGCCGTGGCTCAGGACCTCCATACCCACCAGTTGGTCGCCCTCCTGCAACCGGATGCCCCGGACCCCTCGGGAAACGCGCCCGGCCGTTCTCACATCGGACTCGTGGAACCGGATGGACTGGCCGGTGGCGGAGCCCAAGAAGACGTTCATTGTGCCGTCGGTGATGCGGGCGGCGATGAGCTCGTCGCCGGGGACGAGGTCAAGGGCGATAATGCCACCCTGCCGCGGCCGGCTGTAGGCCATCAGATCGGTCTTTTTCACCAGCCCCCCGCGGGTACCCATAAGAATGAAATAGCCCGGCTCGAACTGCGCTACGGCCAGAACGGTGGTGAGCCGCTCGCCCGGGTCCAGGTTGAGCAGGTTCACCACCGCCTTGCCCACGCTGATCCGCCCCGCCAGGGGCAGTTCATAGACTTTTCGCCAATGCACTTTCCCGTTGTTGGTGAAAAAGAGAAAGGTGTGGTGCGTGGAGGCGACAAACAGGTGCTCGACGAAGTCCTCTTCCTTTGTGCGCATGGCGGTCTTGCCCTTGCCGCCGCGCTTCTGGCTGTTGTACAGGGAGATGGGATTTCGCTTGATATAGCCGCCCTTGGTGATGCTCACCACCATGTCTTCTTCGGCGATCATGTCTTCCATGGTGATTTCGCCCAGCGCCTCGGTGATCTGAGTCCGGCGCGCGTCGCCGAACTCGGTCTCCAGTTCGATGAGCTCGGCTTTGATGATGTCGAGCACTTCCGTTTCGCTGGCAAGAATCTCTTTGAAGCGGGCAATGTCTTTGAGAATTTGGGTATACTCGGCCACGATTTTATCCCGCTCGAGGCCGGTCAACCGCTGCAGGCGCATCTCAAGAATGGCCTGTGCCTGGATCTCGGTCAACCCGAAGCGCTCACGCAGTTTCTCCTTGGCTTCCACCGGAGAAGCGGACTGCCGGATCAGCGATACCACTTCGTCCAGGTTGTCCAGAGCGATCTTGAGCCCCTCCAGGATGTGGGCGCGGGCTTCGGCCTTGGCCAGATCGAACTGGGTGCGCCGGATAATGATGTCTTTTCGATGGCGGACAAAATGCTCCAGGATCTGTTTCAGGGTGAGCAGCTCCGGGCGGTTGTTGACAACGGCCAGGAAGATGACACCGAAGCTGTTCTCCATCTGGGTATGCTTGAAGAGCTGGTTCACCACCACCTCGGCAATGTGCTCGCGCTTGACCCCGATGGCGATACGCATACCTTCCCGGTCCGAGAGATCTCTCACATAGCTGATGCCCTCAATCTGTTTTCCGCGCACGAGCTCGGCGATTTTCTCGATCAGGCGGGCCTTGTTGACCTGATAGGGCAGTTCGGTAACCAGGATGGTATCCTTGCCCGATTTCTCATCCCTGTCGATGCGCACCTTGGCCCGGACACGGATAATCCCGCGGCCGGTCTTATAGGCTTCGTAGATCCCGCTGGTGCCATGGATAATGCCCGCCGTGGGAAAATCCGGGCCCGGAATCACCCGGATGAGCTCTTCGGCGGTGATGTCCGGATTGTCGATGAGCATTCTGAGCGCCTGGACCACTTCGGTGAGGTTGTGGGGCGGGATGTTGGTGGCCATGCCGACGGCGATCCCTGAAGAGCCGTTGACCAGCAGGGCCGGCACTTTCGCCGGCAGCACGGTGGGCTCCTCCATGGACTCGTCGTAGTTGGGCTGAAAACGGACGGTGTCCTTCTCCAGATCCTCAAGCATCTGGTGGGCCATCCGCTGCATCCGTATTTCGGTGTATCGCATGGCGGCTGCAGGATCTCCGTCGACACTGCCGAAGTTGCCCTGCCCGTCCACCAGCGGATAACGCATTGAAAAATCCTGTGCCAACCGGACGATGGTGTCGTAAACCGCACTATCGCCATGCGGGTGGTACTTACCGATGACGTCACCGACGATGCGGGCCGACTTCTTGTATGGCTTGTTCCAGTCGTTCTTGAGCTCGCGCATGGCAAAAAGCACGCGCCGGTGCACCGGCTTGAGACCATCGCGGACATCGGGCAGTGCCCGTCCGATGATCACGCTCATGGCATAATCGAGATAGGATTTCTTCATCTCCTTCTCGATGCTGATTCCTTGCTGTTCCATTGGTTCCATAGATTAAAGACCTGTTTTGTGGCGTGGCCCGGCACACGCTGTGGCCGGGCTATGGGTGTCACCGTCTGCCAACCCGCGGCAACGGCATCGGATCGGGAAAAGGCCCGCCCCCTTGAGGATCGTCACGCCCGGTCCTCTTGCGGATCAGGCGATGCCTCCTCAACCATGCGCTGGTAATTGGCGTGATAGATGTCTGTGAGCGTGAGAAACCCGGTCACCACCAGTGGACCGTAGATGATGCCCAGGATGCCGAATAGCTTTAATCCGCCCAGTATCGCCAGAAACACCAGCAAAGTGTGCATCTTCACCCGGTGCCCGACGATTTTCGGCTTCAATATGTATTCCACCCCTCCTGAAAGAACAATATAAAAAAAGATAAAGCATATGCCCGCCAGGATGCGCCCTTTGAGCACCAGGAGAATCGCTGCCGGTACGAAAACGATGCCGATACCCACGATGGGCAGGAACGCGAGAAGCCCCATGATGACCCCCCAGAGGATTGCCGAAGGTATGCCGGCCAGGGAAAACGCCAGACCGCCCGCGATGCCCTGGATTAGTCCGCAGACCCCGTTGCCCACGAGCACCGCCCCGGCCATGTCCTTGAACTTCTCGATCAACTGGATGTCCTCGTCATTGGGCATGGGGGACAGTTCCACAATGAACGTCATCAGACGATCACCGTCCATGAGCAGATAGTAGACCACGAGGATCATTAATAAGAAATAAACCACGAAATTGAGCACGTTGGAGGCAATGGCACTGGCCTGCTGGTAAAGAAAAAGGCCCACCACCTTGCCGCTCTCGGATAAGGCGCGGTTGACCTGCTCGGCGCTGAACTGGATATTGAACGCCGCCAGATAATCGTTTGCCAGTTCCACGGCACGGTTGTTTTCCAGAAGCTGACGCACCTGGTCGTTCAGAGCGGCGTTCTTTCCCATGAGATAAAGCCCGTAGGCCTCCTTTGACAGCACACCCACGAGAAGAACGGTTGGGATAAAAACGATCACCAGAATGAGCAGACATGTCAGCAGGGAGGCGGGGGTATCGCCGATCCGAGCCGCGAGATACCGAAAGGCGGGTTTGAACAGACCGGTAACAACCGCGCCCAGTACCAGAACGGACACAAAAGGCCAGAGCAGTTTTCCCAGAAGGTACATGGAGACCAGGAAAAGGGCGAGAAAAAACCAGAAGAGGGCTTTGGAGGAAGCGTGCTGCTCCATTTTCGATCTCACGGCAAGTGGCGACATCCGCGAGGCGCCGCAGCGTCCACAGTGCCACCGGTTGGGTCGGCAGTAGGCAGGACTGCGCGCGGATCCCGACGGCCACAGGGAAACAGTATCGCGCCAAACAGCCAAAAGCCGGCCACGGCGGCGGCAACCGCGCCGTGGCCGGCCGGATGACAGGTGACGTCTCTGAAGACGCTGACAGTGTTATTTGCTGATCAGGCCGCCTGCGAAGGTATACAGGAGGACTTCATAAACGGCGACGGCGACATAATTGCCATGGGTGGCCCAATAGACAATCCCGCCGCCAACGATGGCAGGCACACCACAAAACACCATGATTCCGAGCTTCCTGCTGATGTCCATCCCTCATGCCTCCTTCAAGCGATTGCGTTTCACGCTTCAGCGGATGTCTCAATCACCCGCAAACCGTTTAAACGAGCGAATATTAACAAAAAACGCTAATAGAGTAAAGATGCAAATAGGCGCCGCGGTTACCGTTCGATGATCATGGCCATCCCCATCCCGCCGCCGATGCACATACTCACCAAGCCGGTGCTGTAGCCCTTGCGAACCATCTGGTTCATGCCCGTGACCATTTGCCGCGCACCGGTGGCGCCGATGGGGTGACCCAGCGAGATGCCGGAGCCCATTTCGTTGGGCTTGTCGACGGGGATGCCCAGTTCCTTCATACAACCGATGGCCTGAGCGGCGAATGCCTCGTTGAGTTCAATGAGCTGGATGTCGCCGATCTGCATACCGGCAGTGGCCAGGGCTCGGCGGATGGCCGGCACCGGCCCGATCCCCATGTAGGCGGGATCGACGCCGCCGGAGGCAACCGCGGTGATCCGGACCACCGGGGTCAGTCCCAAGGCCTTCGCCTTTTCGGCGCTCATGAGCAGCACGGCCGCGGCACCGTCATTGATTCCCGACGCATTGCCAGCCGTCACGGACCCGTCTTTTTTGAACACCGGCTTGAGGGCGGCCATTTTCTCAATGCTGGTATCCATGGGACGCTCGTCGGTATCGAATACCGTCTCGCCTTTGCGGGAGGTCATGATCACCGGGAGAATCTCCTGGGCGAAACGGCCGTCACGGATCGCCGCCATGGCGCGCTGGTGGCTGAGCACCCCCAGTTCATCCTGCTCCTGGCGCCCGATGCCATAAGCCGCGGCAATGTTTTCGGCGGTCACCCCCATGTGGTATCCGTAAAAAATCTCATAGAGTCCATCATAGACCATAAGATCGGTGACCTCCCCAACGCCGGTCAACTCCATCCGGTGACCCCACCGAGCCTTGGGCAGCGCCATGGGGGCCTGACTCATGGACTCCTGGCCACCGGCAAGCACGACATCGGCCTGTCCGGTCATAATGGACGCCGCGCCGATGGCGATCGCTTTGAGTCCGGACCCGCAGACCTTGTTGATCGTAAACGCCGGGGTTTCCTTGGGGATACCGGCGCGGATCATGGCCTGACGGGCGGGATTCTGCCCAAGGCCTGCCTGCAGCACGTTGCCCATAACGACCTCATCGATGCTGACGGGGGTTGCTCCGGCATCCCAGGCGCCGGCCCGGGTTTCCAACTCGATGGGGCCCTGGTCCTTGAAACGATCCGGGACCACCGAGCCAAAGGCCTCCCCTACCACCGGCCGCAGGTTCAACTGACGCAGCAGGCCACGCATAACCGTAGCCCCCAGTTCCACTGCGGAAACCGTTTTCAGAGCGCCGCCGAAACTGCCCACGGCGGTACGCATTCCACCGACAATCACAACTTCTTTCATAATTACACTCTCCCTCCCTGTTGATTTACCAAGCCAAGGCACCTATGGTGCGCTCAGTTGCTTTTCGTTGCCGGTAATCGTAATCGAAAATGGCCTAATGCCTTACTGGTAAGCCCCCATCGTTTTCAGGGAACTTAAAAAACGCAGCTCTGGGCCAGAAGATGCCGTTTATGGGCGGACACTGGTTAACACAACAGCCGAAGTCGGGTCAACGGGTGCAGCCGCCATGTGTCTTGTTTTTTTCGCCTACTCACACCATCCGGACTACCGGGTCATTCTTGCGGCCAACCGCGATGAATTCTATCACCGCCCCACGGATCCCATGGCTTTCTGGTCAGACGCCCCGGACATTCTGGCCGGAAGGGATCTGGAGGCCGGCGGCACGTGGCTGGGCATTCATCGCAGTGGACGTTGGGCTGCGCTCACCAACTACCGGGACCCGGCCGCCCACCGCAGCGACGCCACATCCCGGGGAGCACTGATCGGCCGCTTCCTGTCCGGACGGAAAACGGCGATGGATTACGTGGCGGGCGTGTCCGCAGCGACGGCACGCTACAACGGCTTCAACCTGGTGGTGGACGACGGTCGCAGCCTGGCCTATCTGGACAGCCGCACGGCGCGCCCCAGAGAGCTGGGGCCCGGGATTTACGGGCTGAGCAATCACCTGCTGGACACCCCGTGGCCGAAGGTTTCCAATGGCAAACGCCGTTTCGAGCGTCTGGTGGCATCCGAAACGGTCTCCACGGCAAAGATGATGACCCTGCTGGCGGATCGCCGGGTGCCGCCGGACGCGGCGCTTCCCGACACGGGGGTGGGCCTTGAATGGGAGCGGCGGCTGGGGCCGATATTTATCGCATCGCCGGATTACGGCACCCGCTGCAGTTCGGTGCTGCGCATCACCAACAGCGGCCGGGTGGAGGTCGCGGAACGGTCCTACCAGATCACCCAGGGCGCCGTGTCAGGAACCAAGGATCGCCGGTTCGCGTTTCAGGTCTCTGGCGGTGGCGGGTTTTAGTGTCGTTTCCTACCGATATGACGCACTCCCGATGGTGTCGTCCCGAATGCCTGCTTCCTGCGACAAGCTCAATGTCGATCATCGGGATTCTCAACAACATTTGAGCATCGTGTTGTTTTTCACTCGAATCCTTGGACCCTCGGACCCTTGGCCCCTATCCTTCGCTGTTGATGGCCTCGAGCACCTCCGCGACAACTCGATCGGCCTCGCCATATGGCACCTGACAGGTGCCCACGGCCTTATGCCCTCCGCCACCATAGGTAAACATCAGCGCGCCCACATCCACCGTGGAGGAGCGGTTGATGACACTGTGGCCCACCGAAATGACAGCCCGTTCCCGGTGCCTTCCGTCCATGACCCGCACCGAAATATTCTTGTCCGGAAACACCACGTACTCCAGAAAACGGTTTCCACTAGGGATGTCTTCCATGCCGCGAAAGTCAAGCAAAATGGCATTGCCTCGAATCCTGGCATTGGCGAGGAGAAATTTTTTATAACGCTGGTTTTCTTCCCGATAGACCACCACGCGATCGGCAAAATCGGGCATGGAGAGAATGGTTTCGGCATCCTGGGTGCGAAGGAGTTCCGGCAGGCGCCGCATGAGCTCGAAATTGCTCACCGTAAAATCCTTTTTCAATCCAAGCCCGGTGCGGGGGTCGGCAATGAAGGCCAACAGCATCCAGCCTTGGGGATCAAGGATGTCCACCTCGGTAAACTGGGCTGCATCGGCGATGTCCACCACCATCAGCAACTCATCGAATCTGGCCAGTTTGCCGGCATGTGCCGGGTCCTTGCCATAGTAATTGGCGATAACCCGGGCGGCACTGGGTTCCGGCTCACAGGCCCCTTGAAATTGGCCGTGAAGTTCGAGACGCTGCCCCTCGCTGGAGTGGTGATCAAACCAGAGCCCGCATCCCTTCACAAAAGGGACGTTGGCCAGCACATCATCGGTGGTTACCGCCACCTTGCCGTCCTGAACGTCCTTTGGATGGACAAAAAGGATATCATCGATGATGCCGAGCTCCTGCAAAATTGCAGCGCACACCAGCCCGTCGAAATCGGAACGCGTGATCAGTCTCATAGCGGTTTCTCCTTACCCGTTGACGCGGACACTTGCCCGGCGCTCATGACGCCTGCCCAGCCGGCAGGTATCAGCGTTGCCCCTCATGGGAATTCAGCGACCGCCGACGGCGCCTGGCTTCCTTCCAGTGCGCCATCCGCTGGCGAATTTTTTTTTCATACCCGAAATCGGAGGGTTCGTAAATTGTTTCATGGGTAAGCGCCTCGGGCATGTATCGCTGCCCCGAATAGCCGTCGTCGCAGTCGGGATCGTACTGGTAGCCCTTGCCGTAGTCCAGCGTTTTCATCAGCCGGGTGGGGGCGTTTCGAATATGCAGCGGCACCGGTTGTGCCCCGGTGCGTTCCACAAGGATTTTTGCCCGCTGATAGGCATTGTAGGTCCGGTTGCTCTTGGGTGCGGTGGCCAGGTACACAGCGGCCTGCACCAGCGCCAGTTCCCCTTCCGGGGTGCCCAGCAACCGATAGGCGGCCAAAGCATCCATGGTAAGCGTCAAGGCGTAAGGGTCGGCATTTCCCACATCTTCAGAGGCAAACCGGATCATGCGCCGGGCAATGTATCTGGGATCTTCACCTGCGGCGAGCATCCGCGTCAGCCAGTACACGGCGGCGTCGGGATCACTGCCGCGCATGCTTTTGTGGAGGGCCGAGATGAGGTTGTAATGCTCCTCACCGGATTTGTCATAACGGACGGCCTTTCGCTGAAGGGCCCGTTCGACATCCTCCAATGTGATGGCGACAGGGGGGCCGGCCTCGGCTGGCGCATCGACAGCCGATAACGGCCCCGCTACCGACATGTCTGCGACGATCTCAAGGCTGTTCAGGGCATATCGCAAATCTCCGTCCGCCATCGCCACCAGATGATCCAGGGCTTCGATGGAGAACGTCAGCCCCCGGCCGCCGATGCCGTTGCGGCGATCGTCGACAGCCCTCTGAAGTACGGCGCGCATGTCCTCGGAAGAAAGCGGCTCCAGGACGATGACCCGGCAGCGGCTCATGAGGGCGGGAATGACTTCGAAAGAGGGATTTTCCGTGGTGGCGCCGATGAGGGTGATCAGGCCGCTTTCCACATGGTGGAGAAAGGCGTCCTGCTGGGCTTTGTTGAAGCGGTGGATTTCGTCCACGAACAGGATGGTGCGCCGGTGGTGGTGATGCAACTGCTGCTTGGCATCGGCCACCACTGACCGGATCTCCTTGACCCCTGAAAGGACGGCGGAAAAAGCCACCACGTGGGCACGCGTCTCCCCGGCGATGATGCGCGCCAGGGTGGTCTTGCCGCAGCCGGGCGGCCCCCAGAAGATCATGGAAAAAATGCGGTCGTTTTCGATGGCTGTCCGGATGACAGCACCCGGCCCCACAACGGCCTGCTGGCCGATAAAATCGTCCAGCGCCTTGGGGCGCATACGTTCGGCAAGGGGACGCTCGGCTGCCACCGCCTGTCTGCCGGCCTGTTCGAAGAGATCCACGGCGACGGCCTCCGTCTACTTTCTGCGAGTGCCGCGTTTGCGTGATGATTTGCCGCGGGCTGTAAAGGAGGGGGGCTTTTTATAGTCGTCGAACTGAAGACGCCCGGAGCGCTGGCGAAACATCAGCCGCAGAGGCGTCTGGTGCAGCCCCGTGCCTTCCCGGATCCGGTTCGTCAGATAGCGGCGGTAGGAAAAGTGTACGGCATCCGGATAGTTGACAAACAAGACGAAGGTCGGCGGTTTTGTTGAAGACTGGGTGGCGTATAGAAATTTGATCCGGCGCCCGCGGTGCAGCGACGGCTCGTTTCTATCAACAGCCTCCTTGAGGATCCGGTTCAATGGACCGGTGCCAATGCGGCTGTTGTACTGGGTATTGACCGTGTCGATGGCCTCGAAGATCCGGTGCATGCGCTGCCCGGTGAGCGCCGATACGGTAATGACCGGGGCAAATTGCAGGAACTTGGCCTGCTCTCTGAGTTTTTCAGCATACTGGGCGGCGGAGTTTTGGTCCTTTTCCACCAGATCCCATTTGTTGAGCAAAAACACGCACCCGCACCCGCGTTCTTCGGCGTACCCGGCTATGGAGATGTCCTGGTCGGTGACCCCTTCGGCGGCATCCAGCACGATGAGTGCCACATCACAGCGGGAGAGGCTTCTGAGCGCCATGATAATGGAAATTTTCTCCAGATGGGCCTGCACCCGGCCCTTGCGGCGGATACCGGCCGTGTCCACGAGCCGGTAATTCTTGCCGTAAGCCTTGCAGATGCTGTCCACAGAATCGCGTGTCGTGCCGGGCACTTCGCTGACCACCAGACGGTCTTCTCCCAAAAGCCGGTTGATGAGAGAGGACTTGCCCGCATTGGGGCGCCCCACCACCGCCACACGCACAATGTCGGCCTCGGGCTTTGAGTCCGCGGCCGGATAGTCGGCCACCACCGCATCCATGAGATCCATGATACCGTACTTGTGCTCGGCGGAAACCGGAAAGACGGTCTCTAAACCCAGGGCGTAAAAATCGGAAAGCGCGCCTTCCTGTTGAGAGTCGTCGATCTTGTTGACGGCAAAAAAAACAGGTTTCGCGAGCTGGCGGGTGATGGTCGTCATCTCACGGTCATAGGGTGAGAGGCCATGCTTTCCATCGAAAAGCTGGATCACGGCATCGGCCTCTGCGATGGCCGCCATGACCTGCTGCCGAATCTGATCGGCAAACGGGTCTTCTCCGGGAGCGGCAAATCCGCCGGTATCCACCAGGGTAAAGGCGACGCCGTTCCACTCGGCGTCCGCATAGTGACGGTCTCGGGTCACGCCCGGCCTGTCGTTCACCATGGCGTCCCGTGTTCCGGTGAGGCGGTTGAACAGCGTCGACTTGCCGACGTTGGGCCTTCCGACAATTGCGATAATGGGTTTCATGAATGCCGTTTCACTTAGTGCAATATCTGACTGAGAAAGAGCTTGGTGCGCTCGTGCTGGGGGTTGTTGAAGAACGCCTCGGGGTTGTTGCTCTCCACGATCTGGCCGTAGTCCATAAAAAGCACCCGGTGGGCCACGCTCTTGGCGAACCCCATTTCATGGGTCACGACCATCATGGTCATGCCATCCTGGGCCAGGCCGATCATGACATCTAGTACTTCCTTGATCATCTCCGGATCAAGAGCGCTGGTGGGCTCGTCAAAGAGCATGATCTTTGGCGACATGCACAGGCTCCGGGCAATCGCCACCCGCTGCTGCTGGCCGCCGGAGAGCTGCCCCGGGAATTTTTTGGCCTGCTCGGCGATCTGGACTTTTTCAAGGTACAGCATGGCCGTTTCTTCGGCCTCTTTTTTGGGTACTTTGCGCACCCAGATGGGTCCCAATGTGAGGTTCTCCAAAATGGTGAGATGGGGAAAGAGGTTGAAATGCTGGAAGACCATTCCCACTTCGGCCCTGATTTTTTCAATATTTTTGATGTTGTTGGTAAGCTCGGTGCCGTCGACAATGATCCGCCCGCGCTGGTGCTCCTCCAGCCGATTGATGCACCGGATCAAGGTCGATTTGCCCGAACCCGACGGACCGCAGATGACAATCCGCTCCTGGCGCTTGACGCTCAGGTGGATATCTTTCAGAACGTGGAAATCTCCGTACCACTTGTGCATGCCGATGATCTCAACGATGGCGTCATCATCAGACACATCCTTGGGCACCGGGGTTTGTTCAGTCGTCATGTGTCCGTCCTCATTGCGTGTCCATCCTCAACCCGGCAACCGCGGCCGGGGCAGGTCAATGACCCGTGTCGAGTTCCCGCTCCAGGCGGCGACTGTACTGGGACATGGAAAAACACCCCAGAAAATATAGCACTGCGACGAAAATATACGCCTCTCGGCTGAACCCCATCCACTCTGGGTTGGAAAGCACCGACTGGGTCGTCTTCAGCAGGTCCCACAAGGCGATAATCACCACCAGCGAGGTGTCCTTGAAGGCGGAAATAAGGATGCTCACCGTCGGTGGTATCACCATCTTCAAGGCCTGGGGTAAAATAATGAGCCGCATGGTCAAAACGTAATTGAGCCCCATGGATTCGGCGGCTTCATACTGCCCCTTGGACATCCCCTGGAGCCCCCCGCGCACCACTTCGGCGATATAGGCGGCGGTAAACAAGATGATGGCCACCTGGGCCCTCAGGATGTTGTTGATGGTCACCCCTTCCGGCAAAAAGAGCGGGAAGATGATGGAGCCCATAAACAAAAGGCTGATCAGGGGAACCCCCCGAATCAACTCGATATAGACGATACACAGGATCTTCACCCCCCGCATGCTGGACTGGCGGCCCAGGGCCAGGATCACCCCAAAGGGATAGGCGGCGGTAAGACCGAAAATCGAGAGCAGCAGGGTCAGCGGCAGCCCGCCCCACTGGGCGCTGTCCACCGAACGCAGTCCAAGAATGCCCCCTTTCATGAGCAGACCCATGGCAGCGAGGCCGATGATCCAGGCCCAGAAAAGAGACTTTCGCCAGTGGCGCCGGTCACGGCTGTAGAAAAGCAGTGCGAACAACAGCAGCATGGCCACCAGCGGCCGCCACTGCAGATCATACGGGTAAAATCCGAAAAGGATGAACCGGAAGTTATGCGAAATGACCGACCAGCAGGCGCCGCTCGATTCCCGGCAGATCTGCCCTGTCGTGAACCACATGCTGTCGATAAACAGCCAGCGGACCATTGGCGGCACAACGAGGCCGAGGCCGTAAAGGGTGATCAGTGTGAGCACGGAGTTGAACCACCCGTTGAAAAGGTTGGCCCGGACCCAGCCCAGCGCCCCCACACTGGCTACCGGTGGGCGCAGTGTCTTTTCGATGATGGATGTGTCAGGTTTTCCCATGGGCATCGGTTACCGCTCCACCAGCTTGGCCTTCTTGTTGTACCAGTTCATAAAGGAGGAGGTGGACAGACTGAAAAAAAGATAACAGACCATGATCAGCGCCACCCCTTCGATGGCCTGGCCGGTCTGGTTGATGGTGGTGTTGGCCACGGAGACAAAATCCGGGAAGCCGATGGCAATGGCCAGCGAACTGTTTTTGGTCAGATTGAGCATCTGGCTGGTGAGCGGCGGGATGATTACCCGCAGCGCCTGGGGTAAAATCACCAGGCTCAGCACATGACCGGATTTCAGACCCAGCGCCATGGCCGCCTCTGTCTGCCCCTTGCTGACCGCCTGAATGCCGGCCCGAACCACTTCGGCCACGAAAGCAGCCGTGTAGAGCACCAGACCGAGCAACAGGGCCACGAATTCAGGGCTGACAGTCATCCCGCCTTTAAAATTGAACCCGGTCAGCACCGGTTTGTCCATGGTCGTGGGCGCGCCGAAACACAGCCATATCACCAGCGGCACGCCGACGATCATTGCCAGTGACGTCCAGAACACGGGAAAAAGCCTGCCGGTGAGATCCTGCCGCCGCCGGGCCCAGCGTTTCAGGAAAAAGGCGCAAATCACCGCCACGACCAGACCGACGAACATGGCGCTGTGGGCAGGATGCGCTGCCGGTATGCCGAAGATGAGACCCCGGTTGCAAACAAACACGCCGTCGATTGGGGCCAGCGCCTGACGCGGCGCCGGGAACGCCTCGTAGAACAGCGCATACCAGAAAAACAGCTGGAGCAGCACCGGGATGTCCTGCATGACTTCCACGTATAGCGAAGCCAATTTGCTCACCAGCCAGTTGCGCGACAACCGGGCAAGGCCGACAAACGTACCGAGCATGACCGTGAGCAGGTTGCCGATAAGGGCCACCATCAGCGTGTTGAGCACACCGACCCACAGGGCCCGCGCGTAGGAATCGGCGGCCGAATAGCGCACCAGACTTTCACCGATCTCGAAAGAAGCCTCTTTCTGTAGGAAACCGAACCCGGTGGCGATCGATTGCTTGTCAAGATTGTGAAGGGTGTTTGAAACAAGATAGAACCCGAGCAGGCCAACCATGCCGAGGATACCGATCTGGTAAACGATGGCCCGTTTTTTGGGATCCAGCCAGAAAGGCACTTTTTCTTCTTGAGTCATTTTCATGGTGTGGGATGATGTGCCTGAAGGGTCCGGTCGGCTGACTGAAGCATGGCAAACCGTTCCCCAGAAAGGACGATCCCCCGGCCACAGCCGGTGCAGCCGGGGGCGCCAGTAGTATGTACTTGTGCACATCAGCAAATAGCATCATTCGTCCCTCGGCGGCAGTCGCTGCGCAACTGAGCCTTGCCGGAAACCGCAACCTGCCATCTGTTGACGGACACTAACTAAACAGTAACTCAGTTCCAAGAGTCGCGTGGCGCCAAAGAGGGCCACGCGCTTCGATTAACGAAACGGAATGGCGTACATCAGGCCGCCGTTGGTCCACAGGGCATTGAGCCCTCTTTCCAGTCCGAGGGGGGTCTTGGGCCCCACGGTGGCGTCATACACTTCACCGTAGTTGCCGACCTGCTTGATGATATTGTAAGCGAACTTGTCGTCCAGACCCAGCGTCGCGCCAAGGCCCGCCGTGGTACCCAGAAACCGCATGATCTGGGGATCGGTGCTGGTCAGCATGGTATCAACGTTCTTGGAGGTGATGCCGAATTCTTCGGCCTGGATCATGGCCATGATCGAGAACTTCACGATGTCGAACCACTGGTCGTCGCCGTGACGCACCACCGGGGCCAGAGGCTCTTTGGAGATAATCTCGGGAAGAATCACATAGTCGGCCGGTTTCGGCGCAACGGAACGCTGGGCAGCCAGTTGGGAGACATCAGAGGTGAGCACGTCGCAGCGGCCGGCAAAGAAGGCCTTGTTGAGTTCGGCGGTCTGCTCGATCACCACCGGTTTCCACTTCATGTTCATCTTGCGGAAGTAATCGGCCGCATTCAACTCGGTGGTGGTTCCGGGCAGTACACATACCGTGGCGCCTTCCAGATCCTTGGCGCTCTTTACACCGAGTTTCTTGGGTACCAGAAAGCCCTGGCCGTCGTAGTAGTTCACCACCGTAAAATTAAGACCGTTGGTGGTTTCCCGGGTCAGGGTGGCCGTGGTGTTGCGGCACAGCACATCGATTTCTTTGGACTGGAGCGCCGGCAGACGCTGGACGGCCGTGAGGGCGACGAACTTCACCTTGTTGGCATCGCCAAAAACCGCGGCGGCGATGGCGCGGGCCGTATCGGCATCGAGACCTTTCCACACGCCCTTTTCATCGGGCATGCTAAAGCCAAAGACACCGCCATTCACACCGGCGATCAGCTCGCCTCTAGAGCGCACTTCTTCCAGAGTGCCGGCGACGGCCACGGTGGAAACAAGCAGCAGGGCCATTACGACTGCAACAAGTCTCAAACGATTAGATGTCATCCCCTGTACCTCCTTAACTGAATGCAAAAGGTTTACCCGATGGCTGAAGGTATCAGCCGCTTTTTGAACACTGTCTCCGGCAGTAGGTTGTGCCGGGGCGCTCTCTCCAATAATTCTGATCGACCTGCCATGATTACACGAGCACCCCCTTATTATCAAGAAGAACCTGGGAATTTGGAATATCGGCGCCCTGCGAAACCATGACCCATAAGCGCTTGACGGAACCGCTGACAAACGGTTACCATGGGGTCCGAAATACTTGAAATCTCATCAAGGAGGATACCGTGACCGTCCACCGCACAAATAGATGCATCACCGTTTTGACGGCCGTCGTGGCACTGACGCTGATGGCCTGCAGCACCACGTCTTACCTCAAGGTCACCTATCAGCTTCCCGGTACCGATACCGGACCTTCCGGAAAAAGCGTCTTTCTAAAAGTGACTGATGGCACCGGGGGCACCCCTTTTCTGGGGTCCAATGCCAAAGAAGATCTAAAACACTTCACCGGCTTGTTTTCCGTGTGGGTGCAAGGAAAGCTCCCCAAGCCAACGATGAAAGGCGCCTACGACGTCAGCGGCCTCTTCGACACCGCATTCCGGGAGCGGCTGACCACAGCGGGTGTGACCATCGTCGACACCCCCTCAGATACCGTCCCGACCCTCCAAATCAATCTCACTGCGTTTCAAATCGACATGGATGGAAGGCAATGGACCACGCGACTGGACTACGTGGCCAGCATGCGCCTCAATGGCGAAAAACTCACCACCCAGACGGTGAGCGGGTCTGCCGAACGGGCAAAAATCGTCGGCACTGGCGATGCGGAAACACTGCTCGGGGAAACCGTCACCACCATGGTCAACCAGTTGGATCTCAACAAACTGTTCGGGCACCCGCAACTGTGATGCTCAGACGATGTGCCCGCGATTGGGCACGATGCAAATAAACCGGAAGGGGGTCTCGCCGGTGTTTTTGAACTGATGTACCGTGCCCTCCGGAACAAATGCATAGGCGCCGACTTCCATTTCGTGGTCCACGCCGTCCATGTGCAACTGACCGCTGCCGGCCACCACATAATTGATGTGGGGCCAGTCGTGGGCATGTTTGGGCGAATAACCATTCTGGCCCAATTCAACGATCCGCATGACGTGATCCTGCCAGCCCTCGTCCGCCGAAATCAGCACTTTCATTGCCGCTTCATGGACCTCGATGCTGTTGATGGGTACCGCCGCTGTTTTTTTCTCATTGGCTACAATCATATGAAACGCCTCCATTGCCTTTTTGAATTCCGTAAAATGGCCGCACAGCGCATATTTGTTTTCACCACCGGTTGTCGAATCGAAAATAATGCATATTATGCGCCAGAAATAGCGCTGATTTGAGGAAGGATCGTATTAAATGTCCAGAAAAAAGAGCCTGATTGAGTGTGTTTGCCCGAAATGCGGCGCGACGCACAAAATGAGCATGATGTGGACAGGCAGGGGAAAACCGAGAAAGTATTGTCCAAACTGTAAGAGTGGCCTGGCCACCATCAACAGCATAGACATATACGGCGTATCATCCCGATCGTCCAAACCTTAGTCAGGCGTGCGCTTGAGCGCCGCCTGATTAACCGCCCCCCCCTTCAACCAACGCCCGGACGAAACACCAACTATAGCTTGTTTGTCGTCACACGGTAGCAAAGCATCACCAGTTGAGTGTCGATCCGTTCCACCGTGTTCAATTCCAGGGGCAGATCCACCGCGGCAGTGAACAGAGACATCCCGTCACCGAAAAACCGGGAAGACACGGTGAGCACCACCTCTCCGATGAGCCCCGCATGGGCAAAAAGGGTGTTCACCGTCGCCCCTCCGGCCAGAACGGCTTCCTGATAGCCCCTTTCTTCCAACGAAGCCACGATCTTCTCCGGCGGCAGCCCCGTATACCACAGATCGCCCTGATCCGAAATGCGCCGCGCGTTTCGGGTCATGACCACGTTCAGACGACCGGGAAGGGGGGCACCGATGGTGTCGTATGTGCGCGATCCCATGATCACCACACCCGCCTTTCTGCTCAGGCGTGCAAAGAGCCGTTTGTCCACGGTGCCGGTCCAATCGGGGAAATGATCAGCGTGTTTGGCGATCTTGCCATCAGCGGTGATGGCCATGAGCATTACCACCTTCATGGAGACCTCCAGGTTGGTGATGTTTAGGGCCTGGCCAATCGAATTTGAGAAAAGGGTCCGAGGGTTCAAGGGGCCCAGGGGTCAAGCGACACCACTGGGTGTCATTCAGAAATCTTGCGGCTGGCAGCTGATCACCGTAGCATTTTTGAGGCGAAATCAAATCGCTCTCCCAATGCAGGTGGCTCAAAGCCGTTCGGTCCGTATAAGTATTTTGCGGTTTTCTTTGTTGTTTTTCACTCGAACCCTTGGCCCCTCGACCCCTTGAACCCTTTATCCATGGCCCCTGTCCATCGACCAACAGAATAGGTAGATGATCCAGATTTTTTAGACAGTATCCGGAGCTCTTATTTCGATGTTGCCACCCACACGCCCTGCCAATCGGCAGGCGGATGATCCCGCAATTGAGCGCATTTGCCGGCGTAGACCGCCGCGGCCGGATCGGTTCCGGCGATGTCCTCAAAAAGCGCCTGGGCATCCTGGAATCGGCCTTCATAAAACGCCCCGAGCCCTTTCTGAAAAGTCCGAACGAGGTCAGCGCACCGGGCGGCATCTGCAGGAAACATGGGCTCAAAGACGCCTACCGGCGCCTTTCGTCCCACCACCGCCAATCGGGCCAGTTCTCGGACGACAAAACGCTCATCGAGTAAAATGCGCGTGTTCTGAGATATCATGGTGTAAGTGCCGAACTGTTTGTTTGCGCCTTCCAGCCGTGCGGCAAGGTTCACGGCATCGCCCAGCATGGTGTAATCGAAGCGACTGCTGGAGCCCAGGTTCCCCACAACGGCCTCCCCGGTGTTGATGCCGATGCGCATGTAAAGATCCTTGCCGGTGCGCTCACGAAACTTCGGTCTGAGGGCACCTAATGTCTGCTGGCAGCGCAGGGCCGCTCGGACAGCGCACGCGGCATGATCGGCAACCTCAAGGGGGGCGTTCCAGAAGGCGATGATGGCGTCACCCTCGTATTTGTCTACGGTGCCGCCCTCCTCCCAGATGATGTCGGTCATGGCAGAGAGATAATCATTGAGCAGCGCGGTCAAGGCCTCCGGGTCAAGGCCTTCTGAAATGGTCGTAAACCCCTGAAGGTCCGAGAAAAATATAGACAGCATCTTGCGCTCGCCCCCCAGCTTGAGGCGCTCCGGGTTGGCGATGAGCTGCTCGATCACCACGGGGCTCAGATACTGGCTGAACGCATTCTTGATAAAGCGCTTCTGTCGGCCTTCGATGATGATTTTCATGACCAGGGTCAGCGCGACCGTCAATATGGCGGCCAGTTCCACCGCCACCAGTGGAACCCACACCCCCAGATGATATCCCCCGGCCGCCACCGCGACAGGAACGGATAGGCCAAACGCAGCGACGATCATGATGGCGGTGGTCGACGCCAGCATTGCCCCTGTCACCCCGAGCAGTGCGGCAATTGAGAGGATCAGCGCCACGGAGGCCCCAGTGGACAGGGGGCGTATGAAATCGTTGGAGATCACATTGTCCAGAAGCGTCGCCTGGATTTCCACTCCTGAAAATACACCGCCCATGGGCGTGGCACGCGCTTCGAACAGGCCGGGCGCGGAGAATCCCAAAAAAACGATTTTTCCCCTGAAGGCATCCGGATCGGTGATGGTGGGCGCCTGGCCGTCGCGTAGACGGATTTCCGATTGTAAAACGGCCGCAGCGCTGTAACTACGATAGGTCCCGGCCGATCCCCGAAACCGCAGGATTACCCGCCCATTGGCATCCGTGGGAACCCGTTTTCCGGCCAGTGTCAAACCGCCCATATCAGTGCCGAACACCGCCACGCCCGGATGCTGAATCACCCAGGGCGCCACGGCAAGGGTCGGCACCATCCGGCCATCGAAAACGGCGAACAATGGCGCGCGGCGATAGATCCCGTCCGGATCCGGGGGGATCTGCACATTTCCCAGCGCGGCCGCCGCCTGTCGCAGCGCGTCAATGGGCAGGCTCGCACGGGGGAAAACAAACCCTCCGTTCGGATGCCTGCCGATCCAGCCGTCCACCGGCGCGGGTACCGGCAGTACCGGGGCGGGCCCCTGCGGCCACTGTCGGCGTGCGCCGGTCTCTTGCCCGATAAATGCGGCCAGTGCCACGTCCGGCGCCGCCCCCACGCTCTCGGCGAACACCTGGTCGTCTGGCACCCCATAAGTCGACGGTTCGGTAAACAGAACATCAATGGCAATGGCCCGAACGCCGTGCCTCCGGCAGAAATCCACAACGGCAGCGTACATTTCCCTTGGCCAGGGCCAGCCCAAACCGTTTTCCCGCTGGGCCCAGTCGAGGCTGTTCTGGTCCACGAGGATGAGCCGGATCTGATCGGTGGCCGGCCCTGGACGGGCCATTGCCCTGGCACGCCAATCAAAGCTTCGGGCCTCCCATGAATCGAGCCATCCAAGGCCCCAGAGGGCAGTCGACAACAGCCCGGCGATCAGGGCGATGCCGATGCCCTGGGCCATGGGTCTGCGGGTCGTGGCGGCGATATTGATCACTTACCCCACTGTCCTGAGAAACGCGGTGAAGCGTTTTTGCCGAATGACCGGCGGCGATGGGGCGGGAGCGCCGCCGATCCATCCTGAAACCTCGGCCATACGCTCGGCCGGATCAGGATGGGTGCGTGCAAAATCGGTCCCGCCAGTCCGCAGCCGTTTTTTCATCTGTGCCAGCATGTCCACCAGGGCGCTGGGGGCGTATCCGATACGCTCCAGTATGGTCACGGCCGCCCTGTCGGCCTCGGATTCGAACTGACGTGAGTAGCCGGCGTTTACGAGCGTTGTGGTAATATCACCGATGGCGCCCTCGAACGATTTCGTCAATTGCGCCAGGTCGGCGCCCCCGAGTTGCTTGGCCCCTTCCGTAGCCACAATCGACAGCGCCTCGGTAATCCGCTGTTTGTGGATGGCCTGGAGGCCGTGCCGGTGCTGAACATGCCCGATCTCGTGAGCCAGCACCGCGGCAGCGGCATCCTCAGACCGGCAGCAGGCCAGCATGCCGCGTGTCACGAAAACGAGCCCCCCCGGTGCCGCAAATGCATTGATATCCGGGCTGTCGAGAACCAGAAAGTGGTAGCCGTTGAAGGTCTCGGGCAGATCCGACGCCTGGGCAAGGGCCTGCCCAAGCGTGTTGAGATAACTGTTGGCGGCAGGGTCAGGATATGGCGAGTAGCGTTGCAAAATTTGTGCGGAGACAGCCCTGCCGATATAATAGGCCTGCTCTGGGGTGATGTCCTGAAAACTTCGGGCCACGGCCGAACCGCTTTTTACAATGGCATCGGCCTGCTCCTGGGTGAGAACCCCGGAAGCGGTTCCCAGCGCCGCCCCCACCCGCGAGGCCTCTTCCATGCCCTGACAACCGGACAGCACCGCCGACAGCGCCCCGGACATCACCACACCGGCGGCGCACCTGCCCATGGTCAACAGAAAGTCCCGTCTGTCGATGGTATTCACTGGGCCCCTCCTTTCCCGGCCACGCCCCCTTCTTCAAGAAAGACCAGAATCTGGCGCGGGGCCACGGTGAAGGTCTCCATCCGGTCTACCCAGGTAAAATCCAGTTCCTGATGCGTTTCCCGGTAACTGGCTTCAACCGATTCGTTAAATCCCTTCCCGGCAAGCGCCACCTCATCACTGCGGGCGGCAAGTTCTGCATTTTTGGCACCCGCGACAAGGACGATGGACTTGCTGGTCAACGCCGACCCATGGATCCACCCTGTCACCGGCGTACCGGTGACAGACCGCACTTGAAACCAGCCGTTACGATTGGAAAGGACGTCCACAGGGTCTGCGTATTTGAGCGTCCCGGCAGGTCTGGCCAGAAAGGACGGGGCCGTACGCAGCATCCCCTCCCGAACCTGGACGGTCATCCGATTGGGGCTCGTGCCGCCGGCCGAGGCGATAAGAAACACCGCCAGCAGCATTATGATCGTCACCACACGTCGTCGCATGGTCACCTCCTTTGCAGGGTAAAAAAACAAAACGGCGGGGCCCTTCACATCAAGCTCCCGAAGGTCGGCAGGCATCCTGCTTCGGGCACCCGCAACCGGATCTCGGACATGTATATTATACCTGCCGTCAGGTGTAAATGCCAGGTCCCCAAGCGAGGGGTGTTTATGGATGCATTTGGTTTGAACGGGAAGAAAAGGGAGAAATTGCAGAGCGATGGAAACGACCCGTGACAGAGACGTCCGCACGAACGGTGGCACCGATTTTCAGCTGCCTGTTAAAATTGCTTTTTCCCGTCGATGCGGACAAATGCATCCACCACGGCGGGATCGAATTGGGTGCCGGCACAAGAGGTGATGATGCCCATGATTTTTTCCCGCGGCATCTTCTGCCGGTAGACACGATCAGAGGCCATTGCATCGTATGCATCGCAGACCGACAGGATCCGAGCCAGAAACGGAATGTCTTCGCCGCTCAACCCATCGGGATATCCGTTACCGTCGAAGCGTTCATGGTGGCTTCGGATGATTTGCTGCTCCCGCTCCCACATCCCCAGATGGCCGACAATGTCTGCCCCGATAACGGGATGCTCCTTGATCTTGTCGAACTCTTCCTGGGTCAGGCGGTCGGGTTTAAGCAGGATGTCGTCGCGAATGCCGATTTTCCCGATATCATGAAGCTGTCCGGCAAAATTGAGCACATCGAGCTCCTCGGTGGTACATCCGAGTTCCTCTCCCAGAACCAGGGCCAGATCGGTGACTCTATTGGAGTGCTTCTGGGTGTAAGAATCTCGCGCCTCAACGGCCTTCACAAAGCCGAACAGTGTGGCAAAGAGATTTTCGTAGATATTCTCGTAAAGGGCCAAGTTCTCTATGGCGTTGGCCGCATTCTGGGCCATATACGTCATGTAGAAAAGATCTTTTTCGGTGAACTGTTTAACGTCGGCGAATACGGCGGCCACCAGGATTCCGAACACCTTTTTACGAATTTTGAGCGGCACCGCCACAAAGGAAGACATCACCGCCGGCAGATCCACGGTGCCGTTGTTTTGAGACACCAGCAGCGGTATTTCATCTGCCGCGGTCTCCATGACCACGCGGGCCAGTTTTTTCAGGTCGCGCTCACCCAGCTGGGATCGGGTGGACGAGGTACCATTGCCGCCGCCTTCACCAGGCCGCTTCTTTCCAAAGGTGACCGCCATCTCCATGGGGTCGGCCATGGCATCGTTGATGATGAAAAACCGCGACTCGTTGGCGTGGGTGATCTCTGTTGCCATTTGGGTGATGCGCTGGAGCACACCGGCGCTGCTGCTGATGGATGTGAAATCGGTCATGATCTGGTTGAGGATGTGGAGTTCCTCCACTTTAGCGGTCAGCTCCCCGTTAAGCCGCTCCAGCCGGGCCTTGCCTTCCACTTCATTTTTCAACAAAAGGTTTTCGGCAAACAGTTTGCGCTCCCTAAGAACCCTGCGCACACACAGCTCCATTTGATTCAAGTTCACCGGTTTGATAAGAAAATCAACCACGCCGTTTTTAAGCGTCTGAATGGTATTGTCCAGGGATGGATAACCGGTCATGATGATGACCGGCAGGGAATTGTCTATCCTCCGGATATGCTCCGCCAGTTCGAGACCGTCCATTTCCGGCATATTGATATCCGTAAAGCAACAGTCCACCGATTCCGATTCCAGTAAGTGAACCGCCTCCTTGCCATTGGCGGCAGTCACAACGTCATACCCTTTCAGGGCAAAGTACTCTTTGGCTACGTCGATGATACTCTGCTCATCATCAACCAGCAGGATCTTTTCTCTTTTTACCGCCATGGACCTCGTCCGATGCGTTGGGGCCAGTCACCGCCTCCGGTATTGAATCCCTGCATCATGTGCCGGAGGCACGCAGCTGGCGGGTTGAGAACTTCTGTAAAGATTATATCTGCCGGCGGGCACCAAACTTTAGCATTTTTTATCACGCCGCAGCGGGCGACGCGCCCTTTCAGCGATCTTGCAATTGACACCAGACTCAGAGTTATTTAGTGTCCGTCCATAAGTATTTGAAATCCCTTGATCCCGGCCTTCCGCCGTCGCTGCGCTATGGCGGACAGGTAGCCGGGATGAAAAAAAAAGGAGATCCGCCTCATGAGTACCGCCATCGACAAGACGTCAGCACCCGGCGCGCACCAGTGGGTGTTTGTCATTGTGCAGCATCCCGAAAACAACCCTCAGATCGCCGGCCAGCACGATGAAGCGGCCGAAGTGGCCTATATCCCTGCGTATTTCACCCGCGAGGACGCCCAGCAGGGGCTCCTGCACCTGACGCTGCCCAAATCGTCCCGCTATGAAATTCAGGCGTTCATGTACGATGACCTGTGCGCCCAGGCCCGTGCCGGCAGCTTCCTGGTCTATCTTGTGGACGCCGACGGGGGGGTTCTGCAGAGATTGGCACCATAAATAGCGCGCTATTTATCCGGTTTCGAAAATCCTCAAGCCTTGACAAACTCGTAAAAAGTCTGAAATCACCACAGAGGACGCAGAGAGCGCAGAGATAACTTATTAATTATTCATAATATTCTCTGCGTTCCTCTGCGGTCTCTGTGGTTAAAAATCACTTTTTACGGTTTCATCAAGCCTTGATAGCCCCGTAAAAAGTCCGAATCTCTCGCAAAGCCGCCGTTCGACAGGCTCACGGCCCTGAGCGAAGTCGAAGGGCAGCGATCGCAAAGATAACTGATTGATATTATAAATGTTTTTCTTTGCGTTCTTAGCGCCTTTGCGAGAAAATTGCTTTTTCACGGCTTCATCAAGCCTTGCCATGGACCAAAATCTACTATTTTTGGACGGGCACTTAATAGCGTTAACCGTTTTTTTCTTGACGTTTTTTTAAAATATAATATCTATTAATTCTCTGAATTATATTTAATGCGCGTGAGGGTGGTGGAATGCATCGCCCGGCATCAGCCGGGCGGCGTTTCACGTGTTCATAGGACGGTTGCTTCGGCAGCGAAAAGGAAAAGGAGAGTGGTTTTGGCTGAAGGCATCGTAAAATGGTTCAGTGACAAGAAAGGGTATGGTTTCATTGAAAGCGCAGAAGGCAAGGATGTATTCGTGCACTTTTCTGCCATCAACATGCCGGGATTTAAGACCCTGTCAGAAGGTGACCGCGTCACCTTTGAACTGGAAGAAGGCGACCGCGGCCCGGCGGCGGCGAACGTCGTCAAAAATTAACCCACTGGAACAGCACCAACGCATCCCGCTGGCATTGCCAGTGGGATGCGTTTTTTTGCGGATGATGCCATGGCCGTGAATGTTCTGTTTATCGAAGCCTTTTCAGGCGGATCCCACGCGGATTTTGTAAACGGTCTGGCCAAGCACTCGCGGCACCACATCGATGTGCTCAGACTGCCGGCGCGGTTCTGGAAGTGGCGCATGCGCGGAGCGGCCCTCTACCTGGCCCCCCGGATTGAAGATATCACCCGCTATGATGTCATCATGAGCTCAAACATGATGAGCCTGTCTGATTTTTGCACTCTCTCAGGCCCGTCCATGCCTCCCGCGATCCTCTATTTTCATGAAAACCAGCTCACCTATCCCCTGCCGCCCGGCGCGGTCATGGACATGCAGTTCGGATTCACCGACATCACCTCGGCCCTGGCTGCCACGCAGGTCTGTTTTAACTCGGCATTTCACATGCGGCTGTTCTTAGACACCCTGCCGGGGTTCATCCGGAAAATGCCTGAATTCCACCCGGATTGGGTGGTAAAGGCCATCCGCCGAAAGTCATCCGTTCACTATCCCGGCGTGGATTTAACCGATGCGGGCGATGTGGCCGAACGCTGCCTGCAGGCGCCACCGCTGGTGATCTGGAACCACCGGTGGGAATTTGACAAAAACCCGGATGATTTTTTTGACGCCTTGATAGAAGTCGCCGGGCGAGGAATCGATTTTCGTCTGGCGATTCTGGGAAAAAATTACCAGAACAGCCCCCATGCCTTTGAAAACGCCCGCTCGGTGCTGTCGGATCGCATCGTGGCCTATGGCCATGAGCCCTACAAAGAAACCTACCGTCAATGGCTCCGGCAGGGCCATCTTGTGGTCAGTACGGCCGTCCAGGAAAACTACGGCATCAGCATCATCGAAGCCATCCATGCCGGGTGCCTTCCCCTGCTGCCCCGGCGCCTTTCCTACCCCGAGATACTGCCGGCCCGATACCATGATGCGTTCATATACGAAGACCAGGGCGATCTCGTGGAAAAGCTCTGCCGTCACCTCGGCGCCGCTGCCACCGCGATGCCGCTTCGGCGTGCACTGTCGGCGGCCATGACCGCTTATGGGTGGTCGGCCGTCATCGCCGGCTATGACGAAATGCTGGAAACGGTTGCCGCCGCCGGCAATCGCGCCGGGAAAATTTTCAGATAGCGGGACGTCTGATTTCTCTGTAAAAAATCGGAATCTCTCGCAAAGTCGCCAAGTACGCAAAGCTAAATCACATTAATAATTCTGGTTATCCACAAAACTCAAGTAACCTCGCCGGTGCATCGCAATCCCCGATGTTTTTGATCACAACGAAGTTCACGAAGGTTTTCTAACCCACTTGTTTTTGGCTTTCTTCGTGCACTTCGTGGCCTTCGTGGTTCACACTCAAGAAACGAGGCGGTGCATTTTGCCCGGAAACCGTCGGCCGTAGAAGGTTTCCAGCCGCCGCGTGCAGGCGGCCACGGCGGCCATGTCGATGCCGGTGGCAATGCCCAATCCCTGGCAAAGCTGGATGGTGTCTTCGGTGGCGATGTTGCCGGCGGCGCCGTCCACAAAGGGGCAGCCGCCCATGCCGCCCAGGGCCGTGTCGAACCGGCTCACGCCCCGTTGAAGTGCCGTCATGACATTCACCAGCCCCAGCCCGCGGGTGTCGTGAAAGTGCAGCCCCAGGGGCAGTGCACCGGCAATAGGGGCGATCTCGGCCAGCAGAGCGTCCACCGTCACCGGTGTCGCCAGGCCGGTGGTGTCGGCCAGGGACAGAACGTCGACGCCGGCATCCACGTAATCGCGCACCAGCGCCCCCACGAATGCCGGATCGGTGGGACCGTCGACCAGACAGCCGAAGGCGCACTGAACGCCGGCAATGACGTGCATCCCGTAATCCCTGGCGGCGATGATCATGCGGCCGGCGGCCGCCCGTGCCTGGGCCAGGTGCATGCCGGCATTTCGCAGGCCGTGGGATTCGCTGGCGGAAATTGAGACCTCCACCCATTTCGCACCACAATCACCGGCCCGTCGCACCCCGGTCTCATTAAGCACCAGCGCCGAGAGCGCCACATTGGCAGGTGTTCCCAGCCGATCGAAAAGATTCTCGGCATCGGCCATCTGAGGCACCTTGCCCGGGTGCACGAAGGCGGCGATCTGGATGTGCCGGCATCCGGCATCCATCAATGCACGGATGGTTTCGACCTTGTCGTCGGTTGGAATGATTCGGGATTCGAACTGAAATCCGTCCCGGGGGCCGACTTCAACCAGGATAACCGATGAGGGTATCGTCCCGAACGCCTCGCGGTCGGTGCGACGCGCAGGCGCATTCGGCCCCTGAACCAGCGAGGGGTGATCCAGAGGGCTATTCATAAAAAAAGTCCGATATAGTATTGACGCCGGCAAACCGGCGGGGATAAGGGACTCCGACACCGGCGGTTCGTTCGGGCTTGCGCTCCCGACCCGAAAACATCTAATTCGTGTCCATCCAGAAATGGTAGATTGTCCTTGGACACCCTGCGCTGCGCGCTGGGCGTCAGGATTAAACCGCGTGGTTCTGGGCAAGGCCCGAGCAAGTTCTCAACCGGAGCAATAGCCAGCTATTTGTCTTGGAAACCCGGTGCTTCGCACCGGGTTCCAGTCGAACAGCCCGAGGATTGAGAACGCGCGAGTACGCCGCCCAGGACCAGCCCTTCGCCTGGACCCCTGAGCGAAGCGAAGGGGTTCTAAGGCAAAGATGCCGTTTATGGGTGGACAATAGTTTATATTCATGGATATGCCCCAATCAAGACATTTATCGCCTGCCCGGTGCCCCCGGGATGCCGATGCCCCCTTACGCATCTGCCTGCTCAGCTACCGCAGCAATCCCCACAGCGGCGGGCAGGGCGTCTATATCAAAAACCTGAGCCGCGCCCTGAAGCACCTGGGACACCGTGTCGACGTGCTCACCGGCCCGCCCCAGACCCTGAATGTGGATCCGGACATCAACGTCCACCGCCTTGCCTGTCTGGATCTTTACGACCCCAGCAACCCGTTCCGCATTCCGACGCTCACCGAGCTCTCCGACCCGGTCAATCTGATGGAATGGCTGGGTGTGGCGACCATGGGATTTCCCGAACCGTTCACTTTCGGGCTGCGGGCCTGGTCTTTTTTGCGCAAAAACGGGCACCGCTATGACATCATTCATGACAACCAGAGCCTGTCGTACGGCGTGTGGGCCGCCAGCCGGTCTGTGCCGTCTGTGGCCACCATCCACCACCCCATCACCGTAGATCTGCGGATCGCCATGGCCGCGGCAAAACCATTTTGGGAAAAGCTCAAGCAGCTGCGCTGGTACGCCTTCATACCCATGCAAAAACAGGTGGCGCGTCGGCTGCACCGGATCATCACCGTGTCCGAGTGCGCGCGCCGCGATATCGTAGACGCTTTCGGCATTCGCCAGGAACGCTGCATCACCGTACCCAACGGAATCGACACCCAGCTTTTCAGACCCCTGCCCGGCATTCAAAGAGACCCGAACCGAGTGATTGTCACCAACAGCGCCGATACCCCCCTCAAAGGTCTCGGGCATCTGCTCACCGCCGTTGACCAGCTCCGACGCCAGGGCCGTGCCGTAAAGCTGGTGGTCATCGGTGCCCCGAAAAAAAACGGCGTCATCGAGCGCCAAGTGCGCAGCCTCGATGTGGGGCGGCTGGTCACGTTTACCGGACGGGTTTCCGACGCCGAGTTGGTTCGGCAATACGCCCGCGCCAGTGTGGCGGTGGTCCCCTCGGAATACGAGGGTTTCGGTCTGCCGGTGGGCGAGGCCATGGCCTGCGGCGTTCCGGTGGTCAGCAGCACCGGCGGTGCGCTGCCGGAAGTGGTGGGAGAGGCCGGCGTCCTGGTACCACCCGCCGACCCACAGGCCCTAGCAGCAGCCATCACCCGTCTGCTGGAAGCGCCGGCTCAGGCCGAAGCCCTGGGATGGGCCGGATATCGCCGCGTGCAGCGGCATTTTTCCTGGGAAGCTGCCGCCCGCAAAACCATCACCGTTTACCGGGAAACCATCGATGCGTACCATCGCCCTTGAGCGTCTGAATCTACCCCCGGGCGTCCGTGTGCTGGACATCGGCTGCGGCAGCGGCCGTCACACCGCCGCCGCCTACGAGCTTCCGGGCTGCCGTGCCGTCGGCGTGGACATAAACCCCGAGGATCTCGAGGCCGCCCGCGGCCGGCTGCGGTTCCACGACAGCGTCGGGGTCCACGGGGGCGGCTTGTGGGCGCTGGCCGCCGCCGACAGCCTGGCCCTGCCCTTTGCCGACGGCGCCTTCGATCTCGTCATCTGCTCGGAGGTGCTCGAGCATATTGCCGACCACCGGCGGGCGCTCACCGAAGCGGTGCGGGTGCTGACGCCCGGCGGACTGTTGGCGGTGAGCGTGCCCCGGTTCTGGCCGGAGGCCCTCTGCTGGCGGCTTTCAGCGACCTACGCCGGCACCGCCGGCGGCCACATCCGCATCTATACGCACCGAAAACTGCTGTTGCTGCTCGGTGAGACCGGCGTCACCCCTTTCGCCCGCCACTGGGCGCACGCCCTCCACAGCCCCTACTGGTGGCTCAAATGCCTGGTGGGCCCCCACCGGGAAAACTGCGCGCCGGTCAAGCTCTACCACCGCCTACTCACCTGGGACATGATGAAAAAACCGGCCATCACCCGATGGACCGAGCGCCTGCTCAACCCGGTGATGGGAAAAAGCCTTGTCGTCTACGGACGGAAACCGGCGCAATAGCCCCCCTGCCCCGCCAACAGCCCCGCCCCCCCATGCAATGGCGTCCGCCGCCCCCTGGCGCCTCCGGCAACAGGTTGCCGCACCCTGACGTTTCGGCGCGTGGCCTATAGGGTCGAACTGCCGGCCGTTGACAGCGACACGCCGCCGCCGAGCGTCGAATTCACCGCGGTGCCATCGCAGACGGATCAGCCCGGGGTCGAGGTCTGCTTTCATGCCCAAAGCACCGGCGGCGGGATCGGCGAGGTCCGGCTGTTTCACAACGGCAAGCTGATCGCTTCGGACGGCTATTACAAGGAAATGGCAAAGACATCGGAGAAGATGCAGCTTGCCGACGAGGCCGCCACCAAGACCAACATCCTGATGAAGATCGCGGAGATCTCCCGGAAGATCAAGCCCTCCGACAGCTTCATCTTCTTCGTGGCGGGGCACGGCGTGCTGCTGCAAAACCAGTACTACATGCTGACCCATGATTTCAGCGGCGCGGCGGACGAGCGCAGCATGATCAGCTCCAACGAAATCGTGGAGATGTCCAAAGACATCAAATCGCTCAGTCAGCTGTTCATCTTCGACACCTGCCATGCGGGCGGCGTGGACTTCATCGTGAGCGGGCTCTACGACGCACGGATGTCCGTATTGGCCAAAAAGATGGGCCTTCATATCTACGCGTCGGCCAACGACAAGCAGGCGGCCCTGGACGGCTACCAGGGCAACGGCCTCTTCACCCACGCCTTGCTGGACGGGCTCAACAACAACAAAGGGGCCGACAAGAACAAGGATGGCAAGGTCAGTATCGTCGGGCTGGGAGACTACTCCCAGAAAACAACAACGACCCTGTCCAGAGCGCTTGGCCATGCCCAGACACCGCTGATTATCAATTTCGGAAAGGACAGCCCGATCTACCAATTGCGGTGAGCCTGTCGCCATCGACAGCCTTGGACCGCCCCAGTCGCTCGCGGCGGGGCGGAACCGTCCGGGGGGCGGCATCGGGGGAGTGATCCGGGCAGGGGCTGGAAACCACCCGGCAATGACGCCGTAGGGGCACCCCCGCTGTGGGTGCCCTGCCCTTCGCGTTGCATGCGCCAGGGGAGAAAATCCACGGGGGCGATGGGCAGGCACGGGGGCCTGCCCCTACAGAGACGCCGAGGAGAATGTCAATAGGCGTACTTCCGGGGAGGGGCCGGCGCGGCGCAGGGTTTGCGCCGCAGCAGGCGAAGGGATTTGACCTGCCGGTGCACTTCGAAGAGCCCCGAGGCCAGCGCGTACTCGTAGACTTCGAAGGGGGAAAGCCCTCCGTCTTCGGGCCGCTCGAAAACATCGTGCATGGCCAGCAGTCCGCCGCCCATCACGTGGCCGGCCCAGGCGTTGTAGTCGTTCCAGACCGTCTCGAACGCGTGACCGCCGTCGATGAAGACCATGGCCAGCGGGGTGGCCCAGGCCCGGGCCGCCACCGTCGATGGGCACACCATCGGCACCACCGTGTCTTCCAGAGAAAATGCGCGCAGGGTGCGTCTGAAATGGCTGAAAGTGTCGACAGTCCCGGTGGCCGCATCGATAAGATCGAGGTCGCAATAGGCCTGGCCGGGCTGCTGCTCTTCCGAGCCGCCATGGTGGTCGATGGAAAACAGGACGGCGCCGTTTTCACGGCATGCCGAACCGATATAGACCGCCGACTTGCCGCAGTAGCTGCCGATTTCAAGGCAGGGGCCGCGCCGGCTCGCCTCCAGGGCGGCGGCGTAGAGCGCGGTGCCCTCCTCGGGATCCATGAATCCTTTGATGGCCTCAATGCGTTTTGAATCAGGCAGCACGCGTACTCCTTTGCTCCGGGGCCCGTGGCCCGGATGGTTTCTTTCACGCTTCTGACGCACCAAAGGACCAAAAGGACCTAAGGGACCTAAAAAGAGCCTTGCATATAAGGTTGAAGGCTCGAGGATTTCAAACAGTGCGAGTATGCCGCCAAAGCCGGAAGATGCCCCATTATGGCACAGTGCCCGTGCAGAAGGGGTAGATTCCGGTCCCTGGCAAGGCCCGAGCACTTTTGTCGCCGCAGGCGTGGCGGAGCCACGTTGAGGACGGCAAAAGGTGCGAGAACGCCGCCAGGGGCCGGAAGATGCCCCTTCTGCGCGGGCACTAGGGGATGTCGTCGTAGGTGCGGGCTAACACCTCCCGCGGCTTTGCCCCGTCGGAGGGCCCCACAAGGCCTTCCTTCTCCATGACTTCGATGATCCGGGCCGCCCGGTTGTAGCCGATCCGTAGATGCCGTTGGACCATGGAGATGGAGGCCTGGCCGGTCTTGGTGACCAGCGCGACGGCATCGTCGTAGCGCTCGTCGTATTCCGTCTCGCCGTTTTCCTCGGCCAGCTTTTCCGGCGCCGTGACCACGGTCTCGTCATATTCGGGGGGTTTTTGCTTCTTGAGAAACTCGGTGACCAGGGTCAATTCGGTTTCTGAAATATAGGCCCCGTGAACTCGCTGCAACTTACCCGTTCCCGGCGGCATCAGGAGCATATCGCCGTTGCCCAGTAAATTTTCAGCACCGTTGGCATCGATAATGGTGCGGCTGTCGGTCTTTGAAGAGACCTGAAAGGTAAGCCGCGTGGGGAAATTGGCCTTGATGATGCCGGTGAGGACATCCACCGACGGCCGCTGGGTGGCCAGAATCAAATGAATTCCCGAAGCCCGCGCCATCTGGGCCAGTCGCGTCAGCGCCACTTCCACGTCCCGGGAGGCCACCATCATCAAGTCGGCCAACTCGTCGATGATGATGACGATCAGGGGCAATTTCTCGAGCGGCGGCGCTTCTTCCTCACCATCCTCTCCCGAAGGCGCTTTTGCTGGCAGCTTGGCGATCTTCTGGTTGTACTGCTTGAGATTGCGCACTTTCTGCTCGCTGAGCAGTTCGTATCGGCGTTCCATCTCGCGGACCGCCCAGAAAAGGGCATGGGTGGCCTTTTTCACATCCGTCACCACCGGTGTGATGAGATGGGGGATGCCGTCGTACATGGACAGCTCGATGCGCTTAGGATCCACCATGATGAGCTTCACGTCATCCGGGGTCAGCCGGTAGAGAAGACTGCAGATCATGGCATTAAGACCCACACTCTTTCCCGTGCCGGTGGCGCCCGCGATGAGCAGGTGCGGCATCTGATCGAGCCCCACCACGACCGGATTGCCCACGATGTCTTTGCCCAGGCACAAGGGCAAGGCCGCCTTGGACCGGTCGAACTCCGGTGAGGCGACCATCTCTTTGAACCGTACGACTTCCCGGTTGGTATTCGGAATTTCGATGCCCACGACGGCCTTGCCGGGGATGGGCGCCACAATGCGGATACTGATGGCTCTGAGCGCCAGGGCCAGATCGTCGGTGAGATTGACGATGCGGTTGATCTTCACTCCCGGCGCCGGTTCGTACTCGAAGGTGGTGATCACCGGGCCGGGCGAGACGGCCACGACTTTTCCCTTAACGCCGAAATCGTCGAGCTTTTTTTCCAGAAGCCGCGATTGCATCCGCAGGTTTTCCTCATCCATCGACTCGCCGCGCGGCTCGGGATCATCCAGAAAACTCACTGACGGCAGCTGAAAGCCGCTGCCTTCCCGCATGAATTCAAATACGTCCTGTTTGGGGGCGGGCGCCGGCTTGACCACCTGCTTTTTGGCGGCTTTGATGGTCACCGGAGCAGGCGTCACCGTCGCCATTTGCTTTTGGCTCTCCACACGCTTTCGCGCCTTGCGCCGGCGCTCCTGGATTTTGATGATCAGGGTTTTGACCCGATCGGAGAAAAACTGCAGGGCAAGCCAGAAGCTTCGACCGGTGCGGACAAGGGAAAACCTGGTAGCCAAGATGAGCCCGACGGTAAAGGCAACGGAAAGGATGATAGCGGTGCCGGTTGGGTTGGAATACCTGGCGAGAAACGACGCCAAGGGGATCCCCACCATCCCGCCGGAAGAAAACCGGCTGCCGAACAAAAGGTATTCGCTCTCCTTGCCGGCAGCGAAACTGAACAGCCCCCCCGTGGTCACAATTAGCACGGTTCCACCGACGGCGGTGAGAATGATGTCCCTGCGGGAATGCTCACCGAAGAATTGAACGCTGATGAGCAGCAGCAAGAGCGGAATCCAAAAGGCACCCAGGCCAAACATTCCGATGAAAAAACCGGAGACATGGGCGCCCACCACTCCGAACTGGTTGTGGATGGCGCCCCTGGCCGCGGCATGGTGGATAGATGGGTCGGCCGGGCTGTAAGTGAGCAGGCTGATGAGTGAAAACACCACAAGGAAAAACAGCAGCAGCCCTATTATCTCTTTTCTCATGGGGTAACGGCGTCGGTTGAGTGTCTTCCGGATGCACCCGGCAGATGCTTCGTGATTGGCATCAAAGCTCAGATTTCAAGTATAAACGGCAATATAACCGGGCGCCGGCTGATGGTAAAGGAAAAATATTTCCGCAGCGCAGACTTCATACGCTCCCGGATTTTTTCGGTTCGGCCGGGCGTTTCCGGCGGAATTTCATCGACGATCTCAAGAATCACGCACTTGGCATCTTCCAGCAGGTGTCCGGTGATGTTTTCAAACACGAAGCCCCGGGACACGATTTCGGGGCCGTAGATGATGATGCCCGTTTCCTCGTCGAAGGCCATGTTGACCACCACCAGGCCATCTTCGGACAGCACGCGCCGCTCCTTGAGCACGCTGCGGCCCACATCGCCGATCCCCTTGCCGTCGATGAGCACCCGGCCGGTTTCCACGGTATCCTGAATGCGGCCGCCCTGCTTGTCAAAACAAATCACTTGGCCGTTTTCAGCCAGCAGCACCCGGCCGGGCGGCACCCCCACGCCCTCGGCCAACCGCCCGTGGAGCATGAGATGGCGGTATTCCCCGTGGATGGGTATGAAAAATTTCGGCCGGGTCAGGCTGATCATCAGCTTGAGTTCTTCTCTGAAGGCATGACCCGACACGTGGATGCCTGAAATTTTTTCGTAAACCACGTTGGCACCGCGGCGGTAGAGATTGTTGATGATGCCGGTAATGGCCCGTTCATTGCCCGGAATGAATTTGGAAGACAGTACCACGGTATCGCCGGTCTTGATGGCAATGAACTTGTGGTTGCCAGTGGCCATCCGTGCCAGTGCGGCCATGGGCTCTCCCTGGCTTCCCGTGGTGAGCATCAGCAGTTCGTCATCCGGAAAATCGTTGATCTGGTGGATATCGATCTCCATCCCCTCAGGGATGCGCAGATACCCCAGCGACACGGCCAGACCGATGCTGTTTTCGATGCTGCGGCCGTTGACGATCAGCTTCCGGTTCTGCGCGGCGCAGATGTTGATCACCTGCTGAATACGGGTGATGCTGGAGGCAAACAGGGCGACGATAATCCTGCCGGGACTTTGAATGGCAATCTTGTGGATGGCATCGCCCACTTCCTGGTCCGATATGGTGTAGCCTTCCTTTTCCACATTGGTGGAATCTGACAGCAGTGCCAAAACCCCCTTCTGCCCGCACTGAGCAAAGCGCCCCACATCCGTCACCAGTCCATCCATGGCGTTGTGACCGATCTTGAAATCGCCGGTATGCACCACCAGCCCCATGGGGGTCTGGATCGCCAGGCCGATACCGTCCACCACGCTGTGGCTGACGCGGATGAACTCCAGCTCGAAGACGCCCAGCTTGAGAGACTCCCCGGGGTGGATTTCGTGGAGTCCGACCGGATTGATGGATGGATGCTCGGCCAAGCGATGTTGGACCATCCCAAGGGTGAAGGGGGTGCCGAAGACCGGAACATTCAAATCCTTCAGCAGGTAGGGCAGCGCACCGATGTGATCCTCGTGCGCATGGGTGAGCACGATGGCGGCCACCTTGTTGCGCTGCTTCTTGAGGTAGCTCATGTCGGGGATGACGTAATCGATGCCGAGCATATGCCCTTCCGGAAACATGAGTCCGGCATCGACCACAAAGATAGTATCTTCGTATTCGAAGACCATCATGTTGAGACCGATCTCTCCCAGCCCACCCAGAGGAATGATTCGCAGCATCTTTAAAGTATCCTTCGCCGATATCGTCAGGCTTTACGCCGGCCTTGAAGTATCGTGAGATCCTCGGAAATCCAGCCGGCGCTCGGCCATTATGCGTTGATTTCCAGTTTTTCCAGGATGGCGTCAATGACACCGATCACCCAGAGGCACTGCTCCGGGTCGGCATACTGAATACACTCGCAGCGGATGCGCTTCTCCGAGCGGACCAGCAGCTCACACACCAAGCGATGTGCCTCCAGTTCAACGGCGAAATAAAAGGCGCCGCAGTCCGGGTGGGCCAGCTGGGCGCTGCTCAGGTGCTCGGTATCCAGAAAAAGCCAATAGATACCCGCCACCGTGGGGCGATGAAGGTGCGCCTCCAGATACGGTTTCAGTTTGCCGATGTCGTCGCGGTTGAGTTCATCAATGACGTAGTGCTTCATAAAAGAGACATATACTCGAAGACGCCCAAAAAATCCAGATCACAGACCGGGGCAAAATGCCCGCTGTAACCGCCGCGGGCCCATGGAGTGAAGGAGGCGGTGAGGCAGGAAAACAAGGGGTGCGCCGCCGCACCCGACGCCCGCTTCTCGCTGAAACGAAAACCCCGGTTCGCTTCGTGGGCGAACCGGGGGATCATCTGCAGCGATCTGCGAAATTCTAGGTTTCTTCGATTGTGATGGCGCCGGGCTCGCACACTTCGACGCAGCTTTCACAACCGAGGCATTCTTCTGCATTCACTGGAGAAGACTTGCCGTCCACGATTTCAAATACTTCTACTGGACATACATCCACACACTCTTCGCAGCCTTCGCATTTCTCTTCATCAACGATCGGATTAAAAGCCATTCCTCAGTCTCCTTTCAAAGTGTTTATTCTTTCACGGGCGGGGCTCCCGTTACAGCCAATGACGCAAAAGTCCATATATCAATTGAATGGGTGAGTCAAGCATTCATGCGGTTTTTTCAAAGCCCCCCGATATACATTATGATCACATTTAACTAATTATATTTATTGTTATTTTTCATACCACCGCACGATCACCAGATGGCGTTTCGCATCGCCGGCACCGCCCGGTGCCGGCGCGCCGGAACCATGCAGCAAACGCTCTGCCGCCGCTCGGGGAGAAACTCCGGGAATCTGCAATAAGACCATCGCCGGTGAAGGCCCCACCGTATCTCCGACTGGCAGATTTCCGATGCCGTCCAGGCTGTCACCGGTCCGGGTGCCGGCTTCCCTGAGAAGATCATCGAGCTTTCCGGCAAATCCATCGGAGCTAAGGGCACCGCGCGGTATCACCCCGATCTCCCGGATCTCGCCAAATACTTCCCGCATCCACGACACCACCGCATCACTGAACGTGACCCACACCCCGGGGACGTGGGTATCGTCGAGCACCAACCGGCACCATGCCGATATCCACTGCGATGTCATGTGAGCACAGGGATCGATGTCCTGAACCGGGCTGGGCATCCGGGGGAACAGCGCCAGTTCCGATGGATCCCCGTGAAGCTGCTCAAAGAGCGCGCGCTCGTTTTCAGTGTGCCCGGCCATCGCCGCCTGCAAATCGGCCGTCTCGGTCGCCAATGTCTCTGCCGCGAGCAGGAAAAGCTGTGCCATGTGCCGGCTGTCATCGATACTTTCCGCGCCGCCGCCGTCTTTTATGGAAAGGATCTGCTCCCGCAGGCGCGCCACCGAAGACGCGTCAACCAACGGAGGGATGCCCCGCTGCAGATGCCGAACCCGCATTTCCGTGCCGCGGCAGTCTTCGATCCACTGCCGATAATCGGAAACCAGCTGCCTGAGGTTGACCCCATCATCGGTCGTGGGCCAGGATATGGCAAGCCGCCGCGCATCCCGCGCGCTGATAAGGTGAGATGGCAGATCGTCGTCGCTGGCGCACTTGAGGTGGACTTGCTCGAAAACCGCCAAAAGATCGCTTAGGCTTTTTTGCCCGACGCGGGTATGTGGAAAAAGAATCGGCGCCATTGGTGTGTTTACCATGATCAACGGGTGTCCTCGTGTTTTCGATCCTTGATAAAAATACCCCGTTTCTCCAGGCGACTCCGAATCTCATCGGCCCGCTGCCAGTCTCGGGCCTGGCGTGCGGCCGTCCGCGCGTTGATGAGGGCCTGAATCTCAGGATCGCTGCTGGGGTCGTCAAAACAGAAAACGCCCAGCACGGTATCGATGCGCGCCAGGGTGTCCAGTAATTGCCCGGCTTCTTCCCTGTTGAGTCGCCCGTCCTGAAGAAGTCGGTTGATCTTTTTGATGTGGCCAAATACCGATGCCATGGCTCTTGACGTATTGAGGTCATCGTCCATGGCAGTGGTAAAACGATTTTTGATGTCGTAATCGAGCTGATCCAAATCCGGTGAAACGCCGCCGGATACCCCCGGCGCCTGCTGGAGGTCATGGACCACCGCATCCAGACGCTCGAGCGCCTTTCGTGCCAAAAGCAGTCGCTCGTTGGAGAAAACCACCGGTTTTCGGTAGTGGGTGGTCAGTAGCCAGTAGCGGATCTCCCGGCCGGAAAATCCCATGGCCTCAACATCCCGCAGGGATATGCCGCTGCCCTTGGTATCGATGGCGCGGCCATTGGTGAGCACGGTGTCGCAGTGCATCCAGTAGCGGGCCAGCGGCTTTCCGGTGGCCCCGTAAGCGATGGCGATTTCATTCTCATGGTGCGGAAACATGAGTTCCCGGCCACTGGTGTGAATGTCGAAGGTCTCTCCCAGGGACGTCATACTCATGGCGGCACACTGCAGATGCCAGGAGGGCCGGACATTGCCCCAGGGGGTAGTGGTGAACAGGCCGCGTTTGAGCTCCGAGAGGGTGGCGCGTTTCAGGAGCGTGAAATCCCGAGGGTTGTCCTTCTCATAGTCGTCAAGATCCACGGTGGCCCCGACACGGATTTTCTCCAGATCAATCCCCGACAGTTTCCCGTAACTGCCGAACCGGGAGATATCGAAATACAGCGAGCGCAGCTTTTCGTACGCCAGCCCCTTTTTGACCAGTTTGTCGGCCAGTGCCACCATATCGTCGATGTGCTCACTGGCCCGGGGATATTCGGTTGCCGGCTGTACCCGCAGTGTCTGCAAGTCTTCATGGAAATTGCGGATATGCCGCGCGGTGTATTCTGCCAGAGGCTCACCGGCGCTGTCTGCACCGGCGAAGGTCTTGTCGTCGTAGTCGGTAATGTTCATGACGTGCCGCACCCGGAGGCCGCGATAGGCCAGATGCCGGCAAAGCAGATCCGAAAACACGAACCGGCGGCAATGTCCCAGATGAATGGGCTGATTGGCGGTGGGTCCGCAGGTATACACAGACACCTCGCCTGCGGTGAGCGGCTCGAAGGCTTCCTTGTTACGCGAGAGTGTATTGAAAACGGTCATGCCCACCGTAGGGCGCACGGCGAACAGCGTCGTACTGAGGTAGCGCTCACCGCCGTCCGGGAAAATGACCACCACCGTGCCGTGGTCCATTTTTTTTGCCACTTTGGCGGCGACGGCCATGGCCGCCCCACTGCTCATCCCGACAAAAAGTCCCTCCTGGCGGGCCAGCTGCCGGGTCATTTCAAAAGACTCCTCGTCTTCGACATTGACTTTTTCATCGAGGCGGTCCTTCTCGTAAATTTCCGGCCGGTAGGCTTCTTTCATATTTTTGAGGCCCTGCAGACGGTGACCGAGATAGGGTTCCACGCCGATGATTCTGATGTCCGGGCGCAGTTCCTTGAGCCTTCGCGACAGTCCCATAAGGGTGCCGGTAGTCCCCATAGTGGCCACCAGAGCGTCTATGGCGCCCTCTGTCTGGGCCCAGATCTCTGCGGCAGTACCCCGATAGTGGGCTTGCCAGTTGGCCGGATTATTGAACTGATCGGCCATGAAATACATGTCCGGGCTTTCCAGCGCCAGGCGGTACACTTCCTCGATGGCGCCGTCGGTGCCCAGGTGTCCCGGTGTCAGCAGAATGTCCGCGCCCCGCGCCTTGAGAATTTTCTGCCGCTCCACGCTGACCAGTTCACTCATGGCCAGAAGGAGCCGGTAACCTTTGACCGAACATACCAGCGCCAGCCCGATACCGGTGTTTCCGCTGGTCGCCTCGATGACGATTTTTTCCGGAGTCAGTTCTCCGGAAGCCTCGCCGGCCTCAATCATGGCCAACGCCGCCCGGTCCTTGATGCTGCCGCCCGGATTCAAGTATTCGAGCTTGGCCAGAATGCGCACTTTCGGGTTGGGCGCCAGGCGCTGAATCTCCACCAGGGGCGTGTTGCCGATCAGGTCTAAAATGGTCGTGGGCATAGGATTCCCTTCAGTCCCTGCCAGTGGTGGCAGCGCCGGAGTCGGACGGCCTTTTCGCCATCCACCGGTCGATGGCCGCAATGACATCTTGGGCAACGGCATCGGCTGCTGCAGCCGCATCGATGACACAAAACCGCTCAGGTGCACCGGCGGCCAGCAAACGGTATCCGTCCCGAACCCGGCGATGGAAGTGCAGGGCTTCTTTTTCGAAACGGGTTTCTTCCCCGGAGCGTTCTCCGTGTTTGACCTGCCGCCATGCACGCGCCAATCCTATCTCAGGGTCGAGATCCAGCAGGACGGTCAGATCGGGCAGCATCCCGCCAACCGCCGCCTGATGGAGGCGATCCACCGAATCAAGACCCAATCCCCTGGCAAGTCCCTGGTAGACCCGGGTGGCATCCACGTATCGATCACAGAGCACCACCCGGCCGTCGGCGATCGCCGGTGCGATGACGGTGCGCACGTGCTGCACCCGGTCGGCCGTATACAGCAGCAGCTCGGCGCCGGGGTCGAGGTCGCCGCTGTTCGGATCGAGCAGGATGGCGCGAATCTGTCGGCCGATGGGCGTTCCGCCGGGCTCACGGGTGATAAGGCACCGGCGCCCCTGCTGCTCGAGATGCGCCGCCACGCGCGGCATGAGGCTGGTCTTGCCGGAGCCTTCGATACCTTCAAATGTAATGAACATCGGCGCCCTCACAGTGGTGCACTGACACGCAACTCATTCGGTGGTTCCAGTGGCACCGGGAACGGGCCAGGCCTTCAGCATGTCTAAAAACCGATAATCGGTAGCGTCACAGGATATGGGGGTGATGGCAATGTATTTTTTCTGCAGCACCGAACCGTCAACCTCGCGATCGGCCGTGAAGGTCTGTGCATCACACCCCTGCCAGTAGTAAGTTCGGTTTCTTGGATCCACCCGTTTTTCAATGGTTTCCGGAAACATTTCAAACCCCTGGCTGGCAAATCGGACACCAGCGGTCTCCCTGACGGGGGCATCCGGAAAATTTACGTTCAAAAAGGTACCGAAGGGCAGCCCGCGCGCCAGCATCGTAACGGCAAAACCGGCGGTAAAATCGGCGATGCCCGCATAATGGGCCTGCCCCTGCCCTTCCCTGGACACGGCGATGGCGGGGATCCCATATAGGGCCGCCTCCTTGGCAGCCGCCACGGTACCGCTGTAGTTGATATTGACACCGACATTGGCGCCCGGATTGATGCCAGAGACCACTATGTCGGGTTTTTCGGGCATGAGATCCAGCAGTGCCAGTTTGATACAGTCGGCCGGCGTGCCGCTCACGGCAAACCCTCTGACGCCGTTATCCCAATCCATGGGATGGGCCCGGAGCGGCTGGTGCAAGGTAATGCCATGCCCAACAGCGCTGCGCTCCCGATCCGGAGCGACCACCGTCACCGTAAAATCCCGGGACAATCTGCGGCACAAGGCCAGCAGACCCGGGGCATGGATCCCGTCGTCATTGGTCAGTAACACATGCATGGCACCCTGCCTGGCGCCCGTCCACAAACGGGCGCTTTACATTCTCTTTCGATATCGGGTTCGAAATCGGAATCGAGAGCGATTGTGCCTATAATTTTCGATACCGACTCGGCCTCGAAGACGGATCTCGCGCTCACCGACGGCCGGACCGGACGCAGATTCGGCTATTCAGTACCTCAAGTGGTTTGTTTTTGAAAGGACGTTTTCCGGCGGCATCGACCTTGATTTTCCGCTCGTATCTGATATAGGGGACCATATCGTAAATATATGAATTTCAAATGATTGTAGGTAATTTTTCACCGATTCCCACCTGCCGTCACCTGCAGGTTGTCTCCCATACAGCCGACATGAGTGAATGATTTCTGGATCCCACAGCCGGCCGGACGGCCCAGCCCCCGCCTCATCCCACCCACATTGCGGGAGCGCTTGCGCGCGCGCACTCACCACGCACATCGTGTTGCTGTGGATGATTTTGTCCCTGTGGCTGCCCTCGCCCCTGCAGGCGGCGCCCCCGGCATGGTTTCAAAATGACCCTGCCCAGCCCTGGCACATCACCGCCGACGAAATCAGCCAGGATCGGAGCACCGGGGTCACCACGGCGAGCGGCAACGTCATCATCACCCAAAAAAGTACGCGCATGTCTGCCCAGCGAGTCCGCTTCAATCAAAACACCATGCAACTGACAGCCGAAGGCAGTGTGGTGCTGACTGCCGGCGGGGACATCCTCACCGGAGACCGGATTGACCTTGATCTTAAGACAGAAACCGGCACGCTGACCAATGCCACCCTTTTTTCCCAGGAAACCCATTTTTACATCGCCGGCGAGCGCATCGAGAAACTGGACAAAAACCGCTATACCCTGACGAAAGGCAGCGTCACCACCTGTGACGGCGACCAACCGACCTGGCGCATCACCTGCCGGTCTCTGGACGTTACCGTGGAAGGCTACGGCATCGCTCGGGGCGCCGCGCTGAGAGTCATGGATGTGCCGATCCTGTATTCCCCCATCATGGCGTTCCCGGCCAAGACCACCCGTCAGACGGGCCTGTTGATTCCTCAGTTCGGCACGTCACAGCGAAAAGGATTTGAATTCAACCAGCCGCTGTTTTGGGCCATCAACGAGCAATCCGATGCCACTGCCTACTGGAACCACATGGAAAAACGCGGTGAAAAGCTCGGCGGGGAATACCGTTACATGGCCGCTGCCGACACCTTTGGCACAATCATGGCAGACGCGCTGAAAGATCAGCAGGTGGATGACGGCACCCAGGACGCCACCAGCAAATGGGGATATCCCGATGACGGATATGACCGCACCAATAAGGAACGATACTGGTTTCGCATGAAGCACAACATCGACCTGGGCACCGGAATGTCGGCGAAACTGGACGCCGATGTTGTCAGCGACCAAGATTATTTGAAAGAATTCCAAACCGGTTACAACGGCTTTGACGACGGCAACGTCTATTTCACCAGCACCTTCGGCCGCGGCCTTGACGATATGAACGATCCAGACCGGCTCAATATGGCCAATTTCAACAAGACCTGGGATCGATTCGTGTTCAACGCCGATGCCCGCTGGTATGACAATGCCCTGATCCGCTCCCAGGGGCTGACCAACTCGACCCTCCAGCAAATGCCCGATCTTACATTGTCCGGGTCCCGCCAGCCCGTGATGAAGACCCCGCTGATGGCCTCTGGCACCGGGCAGTATGTCTATTTCTACCGGGATCAGGGGCAGACTGGGCACCGGATGGACCTATACCCCCGGCTCTACTGGCCGATGAGCATCAAGCGCATCGTCAACATCGAGCCGTCCGTGGGCGTGCGTGAAACCATCTGGTACCTGGACCGGGCCGCCACCGGCGGCCCAGCCGACGACAAAACGTATACCCGGCCCATGGCGGATTTCAGCATGGATGCCTCCACCGAGCTCTACCGGGTATTCGATATGCCCGGATCGGCCTCCGACCGGTGGCGGCACCTGATGCGCCCACAGGTGATCTACACCTATATCCCGAACCGGGATCAGAGCGCCCTGCCCTACTTTGACATAACCGACCGCATCGCCGAGCAAAACACCGTCACCTACTCACTCACCAACACCGTGACCACCCGCACCACGGCCGTCACCGCCGCCGCTCGCACTGAAGCAGTGCCGGCGGAACCGGCAGCGGTCACCTACCACGAGTTCGGTCGTCTGAAACTGCAGCAGTCTTTTGACATCAACGCCGCCAATCAGCCGCAATCGAAACCGTTTTCTCCCGTCTACGCCGAGCTGATCATCACGCCGAAGGACTGGTACTCGGTACGCGCCGACGCCAACTGGTCGGTCAACGACGGCAATTTTGTCGACCACAACGTGATGCTGGGAATTTGGGACCACTCGGGAGACCGTTTTACCGTCGAACACCGCTACACGCGCGAGCAGTCCGAATCGCTTTTCGCAGGGGCGGAAGTGTCGCTGTGGGAAGGTCTGAAAGCTTACGGCACCATCGAGCGGGACGTGAAAAACGGTGAAAACATCAAAAACCAGATCGGCATCCTGTTCAGCCGTCAGTGCTGGTCTGTGGACACCCAATTCACCGAAGAGCCTAACAACCGGGCGATCAGTTTTCTCATCACCCTGCACGGCATCGGCAGCGTCGGATCCGGTTTCAGCCCGGACAGCATCACCGGCGGCAACTGATCCCCCGTGAAAAGGAAAAACCGTTTCTCGCGCAGAGACGCAATGACGCAGAGCGCTGAAAGACATAATCCATCAAAGGCATTATTTTCACTTATCGTACATATCAGTTATGCGTTTCCGCAGTTGAGCGGCTTTGACATCTGTTCGCCGATCAAGTCTTTTCTTCAGTCGCTGCTTGCCGATGCCTGAAATGGGCAAATCCTGCACGTATCGTAGCATTCTCCTGGAAAATCCAGTATAGTCGCTGAATCTCATGCCAAGGCCCTTGCGCTCATCCAGGACTATTTGAAACCACTGGATCCCGGCCTTCCGCCGTCGCTACGCTATGGCGGACAGGTCGCCTGGATGACAGAAAAAGCAGACCCGACTTTTTCGCAGCGGGCCGATTAGTAGCGGGCCGCACTTTTGGTTAACCCCCGGAGCCTTTGGCCTCACAAACAACTGACAGGAAACCCTTCGATGCACGAACCCGAATCGATACCGGCCTGGTATGTCCTGCATACCCGCAGCCGTTTTGAAGCGAAGGTCCACGACGGCCTCCTGAAAAAATCAAAGACCGTCTTTTTGCCAAAGATGCTGACCCAGAGCCGCCGGCGAGACCGAAAACAGATGATCCGCATCCCCCTGTTTCCAGGATATGTTTTCGTTCACACGGATCTGACGCCTGAAATGCGCCTGGACATCCTCAAAACCGTCGGCGTGGTGAAGTTCATCGGCAACAGCGGCGGCCCGCTGCCTGTGGCCGAAGCCACCATCGAGTCCCTGAAAATCATGGTGTCCGCCAATCAGGGCATCCACACCGGCCAGCAGATGAAAAAAGGCCAGCCGGTGATCGTTGTGCAGGGCCCTTTCACCGGTGTGACAGGTCATTTTCTCAGCTATCGTGGCCAGCACCGGGTGGTCGTGCACATCGAGGCGCTGGGGCAATATGCCGCCGTGGAAGTCGACGAGGATGACATCGAACCCGCGCCCCTTCTGTCAGGGCGCTGAAAACGGCGCCTTGTTCCCCGGGAGCATCCAATCGGCTGCGGCGGATCACTGTTCGCCGGGCACGCTGCTTGTTTTTCAAATGCTGTCTAACCACTTGACTTCTTTTGAAGACCTGTTTTATTAGACAGCGTTTTGTTGGGGTGCCGATTACCGCTACAAGGAGGCTCAATGAACAAACTGGAGCTCATTTCCGCGCTGAAAACGGAAGCCGATATCACCAAGAGCGAAGCTGCCGCCATCGTGCAGGTGTTTTTCGACAGCATGGCGGACGCCCTGGCACGCGGCGAACGCGTTGAAATCCGCGGACTGTGCAGCTTTTTTATCAAAAATTATAAAAGCTACACGGGCAGAAACCCCAAAACGGGTGATCAGGTGACGATACAGCCCAAAAGGCTCCCGTTCTTCAAATCGGGCAAAGAACTGAAAGAACGAGTCGACTATTAGGTTGCAAGGTTTCCAAACCATAGCAGGACAAGAGAAAACCATCTCGACGCTCTCAGCGTTTCTCACCTCGGGAAACATCCCCCACGCCATCATCTTCAGCGGCATTTCCGGCTCCGGGAAGCAGGAGACCGCCACGGTCTTTGCTATGGCGCTCAACTGCCGCAACCGACCGGCGGCCGCAGCGGCCCCATGCGAGGCTTGCCGCACCTGCCGCAACATCCGCGGCGACCGGCACCCGGATGTCCTTCATCTGCGGCCGCCTGGTAAGATGATCAAGGTGGATCAGATCCGGCAGCTTCGAGATACCATCGCCATGAAACCCTTCGAGGCGGAGACTCGGCTGGTGATTATCCACGATGCCCATACCATGAACGTCTCCGCGGCCAATGCGCTGCTGAAATCTTTGGAGGAGCCGCCGCCCAAGACCGTGTTTCTGCTGCTTACCGATCAACCGGGCCGGTTTCTGCCAACGGTGATATCCCGGTGTCAGTTGCTCCGGTTTACGCCCATTGCCGTCGAGGCGATTCAGGCCCGGCTCACGGCTGACGGTGGCCTTGCACCCGCGGACGCGGCACTCATCGCCAGACTGGCCGGCGGGAGTATGAGTGCGGCCGAGAAAATGTCCGAACCCGCTTGGCGCCGTCACCGGCAGTTCATTCTGGAAATCATGGGCGGTATTGATACGCTGTCTCCCGGTGTGCTGCTGGCGCTGGCCGGCCGCCTTTCAGACGCTGCGCTGCCGGCGGCCGAAGCCCTCGACATCATGGAGACCTGGATCCGGGACATGCTCACGGTAGCGCTCGCCCCCGATCTATTGATAAACGTGGACCTGGCAGACAAAATTCAATATAGTGCAACACGCACAACCGTCGAAACGTCACTGCACCGAGCCCGCGCCGTCCAGTTGGCCCGGCGAAGACTGGGCGGCAATGCCAACGTCAAACTCACCATGGAGCATCTGCTGCTGGACATGGCACATGGGCAGGCTCCTACAGGATAGGACACATGAGCAAAATTGTCGGTATACGCTTTAAACCCGCTGGCAAAGTCTACGATTTCGACAGCGGCGCCTTCGTCTTGAAAAAAGGCGACGATGTCATCGTCGAGACCGAACGCGGTCTGGGTTTCGGCACCGTGGCGCTCGACCCGGTTGCCGAAGACGACCGAGCGCCGGGGAAACCGCTTAAGAAAGTGTTCCGCCTGGCCACCGAAAAGGATTACCAGCAGCTGCAGCAAAATAAACAGACCGAAGCGGATGCCTATACCTACGGCCAGCAGTCCATAGAACAATTGGGCCTCAAGATGAACCTCTTCGAGGTGGAAAGCGCCTTCGATGGCAACAAACTGACCTTCTATTTCACTTCGGATGGCCGGATCGATTTTCGCCAACTGGTCAAGATGCTCGTCAAACACCTGGGGGCACGGATTGAAATGCGCCAAGTGGGTATCCGCAACCAAGCCAAAATGTGCGGGGGACTGGGCCGCTGCGGCAGGGAAATCTGCTGCGCGCTGTACATGGACAAGTTCAACCCCGTTTCTATCCGCATGGCCAAGGAGCAAAGCCTGTCGCTGAACCCCACAAAAATTTCCGGGCAGTGCGGCCGGCTGATGTGTTGCCTCACCTACGAGTTTGAAACCTATCGGGATCTTAAAAAAGGACTGCCCAAAATCGGCAAGGCCATCGAGGCGCCGGACGGCAAGGGCAAAGTGGTCCGTATCAACGCGCTGCGCAGTCGGGTGGCGGTGCGGTTTCCAGACGGCCGGGAAATCGAGTACACGGCCGAAGCGCTGCGACCGCCGGAAAACGGTTGATCGCAACGCCCTGAAGCCGCGCCCTTGGGCGGCAGCAGTGGCCCTTACCGTTTTTTCGAGACCGTCGCCGCCGGGAAATGCGATTAAAAAGAATCACCGCAATTTGATCAACGGAAGGCATCGTCATGACTGAACCCTTTTATATCACCACGCCGATCTATTACGTGAACGCTCGTCCCCACCTTGGCCACGCGTACACCACGATCGTGGCCGACGTGATCAACCGGTTCCACCAGATGCTCGGCGCAGAGACGTTTTTTCTCACGGGTACCGATGAACACGGGGACAAGATCGTCCAGGCCGCCAAGGCGGAAAACACGACCCCCCGCAATTACGTCGACACCATCAGCGCCCTGTTCAAAGACCTGTGGCCCCAGCTCGATATCAAAAACGATGCGTTTATCCGCACGACCGATCCCAGTCACATGGCGGTGGTCGAGCGCATCCTTCAAAACATCTATGATGCCGGTGATATCTATTTCAGTGAGTACGAGGGTCTGTACTGCTACGGCTGTGAGCGTTTCTATACCGAACGCGAACTGGTGGACGGAAAATGCCCGCAGCACGAAAAACCGCCGGCGCTGATCAAAGAGTCCAATTATTTTTTCAAAATGAGCCGTTATCAGCAATGGCTCATTGACCACGTCACCGCACACCCGGATTTCATCAGACCCGAGCGCTACCGCAACGAGGTACTGGCATTTTTGCGGGAACCCCTCGAGGATCTGTGCATTTCCAGACCCAAGTCCCGGCTGCAATGGGGCATCACCCTGCCCTTTGACCCGGACTACGTCACCTACGTCTGGTTCGATGCCCTGCTCAACTACGTGTCGGCCCTGGGGTTTCCCGACGGCCCGCGCTACAAAATCTTCTGGCCCCATGCCCAGCACATCGTGGCCAAGGACATCCTCAAGCCCCACGGTATCTATTGGCCCATCATGCTCAAGGCCGCCGGACTTCCCATTTACCGCCACCTGAACGTTCACGGCTACTGGAACATCGAACAAAGCAAGATGTCCAAAAGTCTCGGCAACGTGGTGGACCCGTTGCATCTGGCCACGGTGTATGGTCTCGACGCCTTCCGCTTTTTCCTCCTGCGGGACATGGTGTTCGGTCTCGACTCCAACTTTTCCGAAGACGCGCTGGTGCAGCGGATCAACGCGGATCTTGCCAATGATCTGGGCAACCTCTTTTCACGCGTTGTGGCCATGACCCACAAGTATTGCGACGGGCTGGTGCCGGCCACCGACCCCGACGCCGCAGCCGAACTCGGGCTCGGACTGCCCATGGATACCGCCGAGGCGATCTCGGAGTACGAAGGCGCGATGGCCGGCTTCGAGTTCCACAAAGGGCTCATGGCCGTTTGGGTCCTCATCAACCAGATGAACAAATACATCGATGTCACCGCGCCCTGGGTGCTGGCCAAAAAGAAGTCGACCCGAAAACAGCTCGACACGGTTCTGTATTACTATCTCGAAGGGCTGCGCATCATCTCTGGGCTGATTTACCCGGTCATGCCGGGCACCGCAGCGACCATGCAGGAGCATCTGGGCCTTGATCCGGCCGAGCCCTTTTACGCTATGGATCGACTCAAATCATGGGGCCGGCTGCAACCCGGAACCCGGTTGCCCAAGTCCGTCACCCTCTTTCCCCGGGTCGAGGCACCCCAGAAAACGGACGCCGTGGCATCCGCGTCCACCGACAAGAACGCCCTGCCGGACATCAAGCCGGAAATCACGTTTGATGACCTCAACAAAATCGATCTCCGGGTGGGCACCATCCGAAAAGCCGAGCCCATTGCCAAGGCAAAAAAACTGCTGCAGTTGGAAGTCGAGCTTATGGATAAACGCACCATTGTGGCCGGCATCTCTGCCCACTACGCCCCCGAGGATCTCATCGGCAAACAGGTGATCGTCGTGGCCAATCTGAAACCGGCCAAACTCATGGGGGTTATTTCCAAGGGAATGCTGCTGGCCGCTGCGGCGGACGACGGGCTGGCACTGATCGGGCCCGACAAACCGTCCAGACCCGGAACCCCCCTTCGGTAGGTGGCTTTGCAGCACTCCGCGTTGACCGGTATTGTGGCCGTTTCAATCCTCGGCGGATCTTCCGTGCCCGAAGAGCGCAGCCCCGCCCCCCGGCCCGACCGGTTCGGCAATGGTCAGGGGCAAAAACCGATGCGACGGCTCACCCTGCAACGGCTCATGCTTGTGGGGTTCGTCGTCGGCGCGCTCCTTTATGCCGGCATCTACAGCCTGCGATTTCTCTCAGAACAGTTGTCCCGCCATAAGAAAGAGCAGACGCCGCCGCTGGCGCACCCGCTAACGATCAGCGACGTGAATGCCCTGCTCGCAGGCACGACGCTCAGCAACCGGCAGGAGGGCCGTTTTGAAATCACGCGCAACGGGCAGCGCTTTCTGGTGAACACCACCCTGTCGCAGGACCTGCAAAAAACGCTCACGGACAAACTCAACCCACACCACGCGCTTTACATCGGCATCGTGGCCATGACACCCGGGGACGGTCGCGTGGTGGGTCTGGCGGGATTCGACCGCACCAATGCCGGCGCCGATCCGAGCCTGGAGGGGAGCTTTCCGGCGGCAAGCATATTCAAGATCGTCACAACCGCCGCCGCCATTGATATGGGCGGATTGACGGCCGACAGCATGCTCGCGTTCAATGGTCAGAAGCACACCCTGTATCGATCCCAGCTGAAAACCGGAAAAAACCGCTACAGCAACCGGATCTCCCTCACCGACGCCTTTGCCGAATCGGTCAATCCCGTGTTTGGGAAGATCGGCATCAACGACCTGGGGGCGGCGGCGTTGAGGACCACGGCCGACCGGTTCGCCTTCGACCGGGCGATCCCCTTCGAGAAAACCGTCACGCCCAGTCAGATCGCGATCACCGATGAGCCTTACAAACTGGCAGAGCTGGCGAGCGGCTTCAACCGCGATACACGGATATCGCCACTGCACGGTGCACTGATGGCCGCCGCCGTGATCAACGACGGCCGCCTTCCGCAGCCGAGAATCATCGATGACATCTACAATGAAAACGGGCAGCGTATGTACGCCGCGGCGCCGGGGACCCTTGGCCGGGCCGTATCCGCGGCCGGGGCCGCCGCCCTCATGGACATGATGCGTGAAACCGTGGCCTCGGGAACCTGCCGAAAACTGTTCTACCCGTACCGGCGCGACCGCGTACTCTCGCAGCTTCTCATCGGCGGCAAGTCGGGCTCCATTGACAACCGTGACCATGATGCGCGATATGATTGGTTTGTCGGTTTTGCAGCGGATAAGCGCCGTGAAAAAACCCTCGCCGTGGCGGTCGTGGTGGCACACCAGGAGTACATCGGCGTGCGCGCCGGCGATTACGCCCGGTATGCCATCAAACAGTTTTTCAAAAAGGAGCACTAACTCAGCCGCCGGCAGGCACAATCGTCAACCTTGACAAACTCGTAAAAAGTCTGAAATCACCACGGAGAACGCAGAGAGCGCAGAGATAAATTATTAGTTATCCACAATATTCTCTGCGTTCCTCTGCGGTCTCTGTGGTTCAAAATCACTTTTTGCGGATTCATCAAACGCAACACCATCATCATGACCGATCCCCGCCCGTGCCTTTCCAGCCAGCACGTCGGCCGTCGGTCGCAAAGGGAGATCAGCATGCCCGGATTCGAATGGTTTGGGGATGAAGAGCGAAAGGAAGTGATGGACGTCCTGGAGACCGGCGTCCTGATGCGTTACGGATTCGATGGGGCCCGCAAGGGGCATTGGAAGGCCAGAGCGTTCGAGCAGGAACTGGCCGGCGCGCTCGGGGTAGGCTACTGCCATCTTTGCGCCAGCGGTACGGCCGCCCTTGGCGTCGCCCTGGCTGCGTGCGGTGTCGGTGCCGGCAGCGAGGTCATCGTCCCCCCGTTCACCTTCGTGGCCACCATCGAAGCGGTGATTTTCGCCGGCGCCGTCCCGGTTTTTGCGGATGTTGACGACACCCTGTGCCTGGATCCGACAGCCATCGCCGCAGCCGTCACCCCCCGGACCCGGGCGGTGATACCGGTGCATATGTGCGGGTCCATGGCGCGCATCGACGACATCGCTGCTGTCTGCCGCCGCCACGAGCTCGTCCTCATCGAAGACGCCTGCCAGGCCGTGGGGGGCACCTACCACGGAAAGGCCTTGGGCAGCTTCGGCCAGATGGGGTGTTTTTCCTTCGACCCGGTGAAGACCATCACCTGCGGAGAGGGCGGCGGTATCATCACCAACGACGCCGCCCTTTACGACACGGCCCACGCCTTCGCCGATCACGGACACGATCATATCGGCAGCGACCGGGGCCTCGAAAAGCATCCCATCCTGGGGCTGAACCTGCGGATCAGCGAACTGAACGCCGCCGTCGGCCTGGCGCAGCTACGCAAACTGCCGCGTATTCTGGAAGTCCAGCGGGCTCACAAAAACGCCCTGAAGACCCGTCTGGAAAACATCCCCGGCCTCGCCTTCCGCCATGTCCCCGACCCGGCCGGCGACACGGCGACCTTTCTGAGCCTGCTCTTTCCCGATGAGGACACGGCGCGCCGGGCCGGCAAGGCGCTGGGCGCCGCCGGGGTCGACGGGTGTTTTTACTGGTACGACAACAACTGGCATTATCACCGCCGATGGGATCACTTCAAAACGCTCAGCGCGGCGGCCCCGGTGCCCCTGTCGCTGATGGTTGATCGTCCCGATTATGGCGCTCTCGACCTGCCCCGCTCCGACGGCATCATCGGGCGCACCCTGTCGATGCAGATCAAACTGGCATGGCGCCCGGAGGAAATTGAAAAACGCGGCGCCGCCATGGAAAAAGTGCTGCGCAGTCTTTAAGCCGCCGTTGCAGCGGCCCACCACTCACTATTAATGAAAGATGTCGATATGTTCCGCAATTTTAAAATGGTATCCAACGTGGTCTTCGGTCGCGGCTGCTTCAACCAACTGGCTGATATTCTTGCCCCCCGGCGCACGGCCCCGGGCGGGTTCATCGTGTTTCTCCTGGACGATGTATTTATCGGCTCGCCGCTTGAGGGGCGCATTCCCGCCACCGGCAGCGATGTGCTCATTCCTGTCAACGTGGATGACGAACCCAAGACCGCCTATGTCGATTCGCTCACGCGCCGGGTCAAAGATATGGCAGCATCCTCGGGCGGCACGCCGGTTGGCGTTATCGGCATCGGCGGCGGCAGCGCGATGGATCTGGCAAAAGCCGTTTCCCTGATGCTTACCAACCCGGGCTCTGCAGCCGATTACCAGGGATGGGATCTTATCGGAAAGCCGGCGGTCTATCACGCGGGCATTCCCACGCTATCGGGTACCGGCGCCGAGGTGTCGCGCACCACGGTTCTCACCGGCCCCGTGAAAAAACTCGGCATCAATTCAGACCACACGGTCTTCGACCAGATCGTTTTGGACCCGGATCTCATTGCCGGCGCGCCCACGGACCAGCGCTTTTACACCGGCATGGACTGCTACATCCACTGCATCGAATCCCTTTGCGGCACCTACCTGAATACCTTCAGCCAGGCCTACGGGGAGAAAGCCCTGGACCTGTGCCGGGAGGTGTTTCTCACTCCCGGGCCCGATGCCGATGACAAACTCATGATGGCCTCCTATTGCGGCGGTATGAGTATCGCCTACTCCCAGGTGGGGATCTGCCACGCCCTCAGTTACGGGCTGAGCTTCGTACTGGGGCTCCATCACGGCATCGGCAACTGCGTGGCCTTCGATTATCTTGAGGAATACTACCCGGAGGGGGTAAGAGAATTCCGCCGGATGATGGACCGCCATCAGATCTCGCTGCCCCGGGGCCTGGTGGCGGATCTGGCCCCGGACAAAATCGAAAAAATGGTTGATGTGGCATTGGTCCTCGCCCCGCTGTGGGAGAACGCCCTGGGCAAGGACTGGCAAAAGATCATGACACGGGACCGGATCACGGAAATCTACCTGAAAATGTAAAGCGAGTGCCACTCATGCTGAAACTGATTTCTCTGGCCAGGGCCGCTGCGCCGTCCGTGGCCGGTATTCGCGCGCTGCTGAACGCGCCGGTGTTTTTTGGCCGCCTTCCGAGCCGGGCACCTGCAGGCGCCATCGTCTTATTCCCCCTCATGCCCCTTCGCCTGTGCTGCGGCATCGCCGGTATCGTGGCGCGCGGCAGACTGAAAAATACCGACGCAGCCGGTGTCGGCACGGAAGTCATCGAAAGCGCCATCGCTAACATGACGACACGGCGGTTCACGGCCTGTACCCAGGACGGTGCATGCGCCCTTGACGAAGCCTACCTTGGCGGCCCCGACGCCCTCGGCGCGTTGTTCGACCATATCTGGCAGCTGAAAACCTATGCGTCCAGCTTTCACATCTACCTGACCCCGGGTGTTCGCGCGTCCCTGGAAGATACGGCCCGGCAGCTGGCGGCATTTCAGGCATCCGAATCCGTATGCTTTGAAGAACAGATGGGCCGCCGCTCAGCGGCGGAAGTGGACATCATGTCCGCTCAGCTTGAACGCCTGAAAGACATCACCTGGTGCCTTCAACAGGAGATTTTGGACAATCTCAAAAAGGTCGGCGAGTTGGTGCCGAGTCTGCCGGGCGCGCTGACTTTGCCCGTATTCCAGGTTTTCCATCAGATCAACGCGGTTTTAAACAGCATCGACTGTCTCGAGGTCAGGGGACGGGACAGCGCCGGTGTATCGGTCCTTCTAGAAGTGGACGCCAGCGTTTTTCATACCTTTTGCGAGCGTCTGAAGGACGAAGGACTGATGGAAGCCTTCGCGGGCCGCCGGGATCAGAACCCGCTGATCGACAACGGCATTCGGGTAGCCCGCGGCACCACTGCGGCCGGCCGTGATCAAGTGACCCTGGCCTTCGTCTACAAGGTGGCCGCCGAGATCGGCCGCTTGGGAGATAACATCCGGCACATTCGCACGGCCATCCGCGAAGATAGAATCCTGCACGCGCTCATCACCCTGCCCCACCGGTTCGACTCCATTCTTTCCCACACCCGGTGGGCTTCGGTGGGAGCCATCAACGCCGTCAACTGCCACCCGGTGGATCACCAGGAAACCGGTGCAATCCGTGACGATCGGGGCATCATCCACGTCTGCCTCAACGGCGACATCGACAACTACCCGGCGCTGTGCGCTCGGTTGATACAGCAGGGTGTTCAGGTACCCGCCGAAGTGACCACGGATACCAAGGTCATCCCGCTGCTCGTTGCCGCGCATGTCAGGGACGGCTGCGATGTCATTGAGGCTTTCCGTAAGACGGTGAACCTGTTTGAAGGCTCTCACGCCATCGCCATGCAGACGGATCTGGCGCCGGGGCGCCTTTTCATCGCACAAAAGGGCAGCGGCCAGACGGTCTTCATCGGCCTGGCCGCCGACCACTTTATGGCCACCAGCGAAGTATACGGGTTCATCGAAGCGACTCAGCGCTATATCAAGCTGGAAGGAGAAAAGGTGGTGGCCGGAAAAAACGGAACCACCCAGGGGCAAATTTTCATCCTCGATTCGGCAGGCGCCGGGACGCTCGATGGACTGCACGCCATGAACTACGACGGCTCCCCCATCACGTTGGGAGAAACCGATGTCCAGCGAACGCACATCACCTCCCGGGATATCAACCGGCAGGGGTTTGACCACTATTTTCTCAAAGAAATCTCCGAATCACCGGTGAGTGTGGCGCGCACCCTTCAAAACCGGTGGCACACCAGCGGCCAGGGCACCGGAATCGTCACGGTAAGCCTCGACGAGCGCACCTGCCCGGCAACCATCATTGACGGCATCGCCGGGGGACAAATTCGCCGCATCTATATTGTAGGGCAAGGCACCGCCGGCGTGGCGGCCATGGCCTGCGCGGATATTCTCAACACCTATTTCAACGACCCGCGTCTGTTCATCACCGCTCTCAAAGCCTCGGAGCTGAGCGGCTTTAAACTGCGTGAAGGCGACAGTGAAGCGTCCATGAAAGACTGCCTGGTGATCGCCATCAGTCAGTCGGGCACCACCACCGACACCAACCGCACTGTGGACATGGTACGCCAGCGGGGGGCCGCCACCCTGGCCATCGTCAACCGCCGTGACTCGGACATCACCTTCAAGGTGGATGGGGTGATGTATACCAGCAGCGGGCGGGACATCGAAATGTCCGTGGCCTCCACCAAGGCGTTTTACTCTCAGATCGTAGCCGGCGCGCTGCTGGGGCTGTTCATGGTAAAATCCACCGGCCGCCGGGACGCGGCTTTCATCGCCGCCGAACTGGCCGAGTTGCGGCGCCTGCCGGACATCATGCGCCGCATCCTCGCCCTGCGGCCGGCCATTGCCGCATCTGCCGAGCGCCTGGCCGCCGGCCGGCCCTACTGGGCCGCCGTGGGCAGCGGCCCCAACAAAGCCTCGGCCGACGAAATCCGCATCAAATTGAGCGAGCTTTGCTACAAGACCATCTCATCGGATTTCGTGGAAGATAAAAAGCACATCGACCTTTCCTCGGAGCCGCTGATCATCGTCTGCGCGGCCGGCACCCGGGAATCGGTGCTGGGCGACATCGTAAAGGATACGGCCATCTTCCACGCCCACAAGGCAACGCCGGTGGTGATCACCGACGAGGGAGAACAGCGGTTTGCCCCTTACGCCGCAGACGTGTTCCACGTGCCGCCGGTGAGCGAACATCTGGCCCCCATCACCAACACACTGGTCGGCCATCTCTGGGGATACCACGCAGCGCTATCCATCAACGCAGGCTCGCGCTTTTTCTTCACCTTTCAGGAAGAACTGCGCCGGCGGATCAGCGACGCCGCAGCCGCCGGCCAGGATGTCTACGAATTGGTGCTGGAGAAGGCATTCCGCGAATTTATTCTGGCCTTCTATACGGATTTCCGGAAGCAAAAGGTCGAAAACCGCCTGCCGGCAGCCCTGGGTCTGAATACCGCCACCGACCTCGCGCTGGCGCTCAAATACATCGCCGGGCGCCTGCCGGTCTCCGACTTCGAGCTGGATTTTGGCGTGAAGGGTACGGCGGCCAACATGCTCAACATCCTCTTAGGGCGCCTGTCTACGGCCATCAACACCATGGCCCGCCCGGTTGACGCCATCAAGCACCAGGCCAAGACGGTTACTGTTGGAACCAGCCGCATCACCGAAAAACTCGAAGGGCGGCTCTTTGATGCCCTCCAGCGTTTCGGGTTCAGCCCCGCGATGCTCACCAACCGAAACGTGCTGGTTATTAAAAACGTGGGACCCATCATCGAAGACATTCTCGGGGCCATCCGCTACCGCCTCGATGGGCTCAGCCCGCTGGGCGAACCCGGCGAGGCCACCACCATCCACGTCGAGCAAAAGGAAGGCTCTCTCGCCAGGCTTCCGTCCCGGGTGGAAAGCGACTCGAGGCTCAAGGGCACCAAGCGGATCATCGCCCGTGAAGGCAACATTTATATCGGCAGGGGCCGAAAAGACGATCGCAATATCGTGGTGATCCCGGTGCTCTCCAGCACACCGGCCGGGCCCAATGTGATCGCCCACATGCTGCTGGTCCACGTGGAATACCGCGCCAGCGTCACCCTGGCGGAAAAGATCAAGGCGCTCGGCGGCAAGCACGAGCGGATCAAGAACATCGTTCAGGAAAACTCTCTCGCCTGGGATGACGGTTTTCTGGAAGCGGTGGCCACGGAAGATCTCTTCGGCCTGTCGGCGGAGAAGATCGCCGACGCCATCGTGTCGCGAAATAATGGAATAACCAGTGGATAGCTATTGGTTTTCTCTGCGTCTCAGCGCCTCTGCGCGAAAACGGTCTTTCAGATCATTGCCCAAAGAAAAAATGATGGCTATGTAAAAAGTCTGAAATCACCTCAGAGGACGCAGAGATCACAGAGGTAACCCAATAATTATTAAACATATTCTCTGCGCTCTCTGCGGTTAAAAATCACTTTTTACGGTTTCATCAAGCTTAGATAAGTTTACATTTCACTTTCGCGGCGGGTTTGATTCACTGACGGTGGATTTCAGATGGACCGGCCTCATCCCTTCCTGCGGTCTGCCCTTTCAGCCGGCAGCATTTTTTCCTGAACACCCCCAACTTCAGCAGCACCTTTGCCCCCACCAGTTGCAGGACTGCCACGACCGCGCCGGCCCATCGCCAGCGGCGGGTGTCCAGATCGAGCACCCACCGCCGGCCGCCGGGCAGGGGCCGCTCGATGCGCACCGCCCGGCCCAGCACCTGATCCGGAGCGACCGGATCGTCGAAAACGATCAGCGCATCGCCTTTGGTGCGAAATACCTTCCTTCCGGCCGAATCCAGATCCACCCTCACGATGCGATGCAGCACCGGCGCCCCCTGCGTGTTTTTGAAATACACGACGTCTCCGGCGCGAAGTTTCGCTGTATCGACCGGCCCCACGACGACCCTGGCGCCGGACGGCACCAGCGGCCGCATACTGCCTCCGGTGACCTTAAAGCGCACCGCACTGCCACGGCCGAGAATCTCCGCCACCAGGGCGGTGACCTGTGCTGAAGATGCGTGGGTGCTCATCGGAAGATTCCTCTCCATGGCCGGCGCCTATGCTCCCATCAACCGCATCAGATGCACCAAGGCATCGACACGGGGGGTGAACATAAAATCGCTCATGGGAACTTGTGCACTCAGTGCGCCGCAGGTGGACAGCACCGCATCGCCCGGGGTCCGGTCAAAGAGGGGAATCGAAACCACGGGCAGCAGTTTCACCAGCGCCTCTCCCGGGGTCAATTCAGTGGCGGCGGTATCCTCGGACTTGTTGAGAAAAAACACCCCTGCCAGAGGCACGCCGATGTTGGCGGCAATCCCCGCATCGCCGGGCCAGGGCGTGCCGTAGGCCATCCACCCATCGTTTACCCGGCGAACGATCATCCGGTCGTCGCTGAGCAGGGTGATCCTCGCGTCGGCAGCCAACAGCGAAGCCAAGGTGCTCTTTCCGGCACCGGATTTTCCAGGAAATAGGTATCCCCGGCCATTGACGATGGCCCCGGCGGCGTGAAGAATGATCCCTGATTGCCTTGCCAGTCGAAGCATCACCAGGATCTGATCCAGTGGGTAGTGGATCGGGTTCCGCAGCACGACCTTAGATGATGTCTCCTGCCAGAAATCCTCGTGGCAGTGAAGTCGACCCTCGATAAAACGGTGGTCCGCCGACAGGCGCCACAACGGCGTGGCCACGCCGGGCGGCTGAAGTTGCAAAACATTTCTGGTGGTGGATGTCCACAAAGACCAAGCCTGCCGGCTATCGAAGCACTTCACCAGCCCGGCCTCCCGCTCCGGCATGGGCTCACGGCAGATGGTGATATGTACGTGCGCGGCGGTTGCCGGCGGCGACGATGGGCGGTGGCGGAAAAACGCCTGCATGGCCGATCCCGTTTCCTGAACGCGAATATCCGGATCGCCGCTCAGACAAATGGTGACGCCGGCGATATCGACCGTGGCAAGCAGCGTCACGCCATCCTCCGCTCTGGTCGCCATGAACGCCGGTGTGCCAAACGACAAGTATGAAGCACCCACCGGGGAGTTTCCATCAGCATGGTCTTCAGGGTCTGGCCGGGGCTCACCACCGCCGCCCGAGGGAACACAGGATACCGGTAGGAGGTCACCCGCCGGCGCTCGGCAGCATAGTCTTGCGTAGCGAGGGCCTTCAGCCGGGCCATCTCTTTTTTTCTCAAATAGCGAAAAAGGCTGTATCCCATGGCCGCCGCCTCGGGCTCTGCGGCGCCGATAAAATCGAAGGAAACGCCGGGCCAATGCCTTATGGCGGCGTTGAACCGTCTGAAGGCAAGATGCTCCAGGCGACGCCGGCGCGCGTCCGCCGGGTGTCCAGACCTGCGGCGCATCCCGATGAGGGCCAGGCGGTACAGATCACTTCCGGAATCCCGTTGAAAAATGGCTGCGCCAACGATGTCGTTTTCCAGTCGGACAATGGAGAAGATGCGGTGCTCCACTGCCACCGACAACGAAGACCGGTCCTGGACGCTTATCTCCGGATGATTATCGGAGGGCCGGGAGACCACCGTCAACGCAGCGGCCGTCACCGTATAAGCCAGACTCAGTGTGGCCGGGTCCCCGACGCGCCCCGCCTCCACAAGGCAGCGTGGCGCCAGTAGCGCATCCAGCGGGAAGTCTTTCATCATTTCATCAAATAACGCGCCGGTCCTGTAACCGTCATGGCGATGGCCAACCGCATCGGCACTCTGACGGCTGGCAAACCAGGCATGCGCGGCAATCCCGGGATGCCCCAGTGCCCGCGGCGGCGGCATTCCCTCCAGATGGTGAATGGCGGCGTGTGTGATGTAGTTTCGGATGTCTTCGTAGTATCGTGCAGGAGTACCCCGAAACTGAAGCCCCCGTTGCACCAGTATACGGTCCTGGGCCCTGTGATAGGCCAGGGCCAGCCGGCGCAAGACTTGCGTTTTGACACGCGTGGCCATTTTTAGAGATACCTCATGGCACAGAAAAACCAGGGTTCGCGCCGGCAAATGGATGTAGCACAGGAAAAGACAACCGAGAAATCGGGGTGCGGTGCAACAGTGCGCACTGTCATAATTTTATGGACCATGGGTGGCCCAAAGCCTCGCCGCTGCACGTTGGGTGGGCAAGGTGGTGCAATCAGGACCCGGCGCCGTAGCATTGGCGGGGAAAGGTACAGACAGCCTTGCCGTTGCCGAAACCGGCGGTACCAACCGCCTGGGTTTTGCAGCCGACAGCCAGGACCTCCTCGGCAGCCAGCTCGATGATGCGCAGTACGGGCGTCTCGTAGGAACGTTTATCCTTTTTGCCATCATCCCTGTCGGTCATGTCGGTCTTCTCCCTTCCTGTATTCCAGAATCCGCTCCAGACGATGGGTCCCCAACGCACACAGGTATGGGGAGTGGGATTCCTCATCACCGTTTTCAAGCCGGAAAAACGCCGGACACATGCCGCATAATACCCGCTTCGGGCATGCGTTGCAACCGAATCCGGCGCCGGCCCTGCGCTGGCGCACAGCCGGGATCACCTTCTCCCACCCTTCCATGAACGATCCGCTCTTAAGATCGTAGCGCGGGCTGTCCACCAGCAGGCAGGGCTGCAAAAAGCCGGCAGGGTCGATGTGAAATGCGCTTTGCCCGGTACCGCAGCCATAGAGTGTCTCCAGCACGGGGCAATCCTTCATGGTGTCGTAATAGTCGGCCCACTGGCGAAGCGCCTCGGGATCGTCCAACTCACAGGCTACCGCCAATTGTGGATCCACCCGGAGATCAATGGGGCCCTTGTCTCCGTCAAGGCGGGGGAAAATGGCCGGATCGAAGCGAAAATCGACTCCCCGCGCATCGGCCATGGCCCTCATGGCCGTCAACTCCTCGGCATTCAAGGTCATGAGGATGGTCTTCAGGCCGTAGCGTACACCGGCGGCGGCGAGCCGATCGATGCCGTTCATGCAGCGCCGATACGATCCGGCCACCCCGGTCACCCGTTCATAAACGGCCGCGGTGGCCCCGTAGACGCTCACCTCCACCCCGTGGGGCGGCAGGTCGGCAAACAACGCCGCCACGGAATCGCTGACCAAGGTGCCGTTGGTAAACACGGTCACCAGCAGGCCGCTCAGTTTGGCATGGGTGTAGATGCCGGGGAAATCAGGTCGGAGTAAGGGCTCGCCGCCGGAAAGAAGAAGAAAAAGGCAACCGGCGGCAGTAATGTCATCGATGATGGCGTGCCACTGGCCGGTGGTCAGCTCATTGGCACCGCCGTCGCCGCACCGAGCCGCCCCCGCATAACAGTGGACGCAGCGCAGGTTGCAGCGGTGGGTGAGGTCGATACTACCGGCGGCCGGTACACGCCCCCGGGTCACCGATTCAGCCATCCGATCGAGAAAGGCGGTATCGTTGATCAGGGTGTACGGACAGCCGTCCATGGGATCACCGGACCCTGACGATAAGCCCGGCGGCAGCCAGATCGGCGATCAGGGCCGCGGTGTCGGTGGCCGCCTGAGCGGCATCGGTGTCGAAATCGACTGTCACCGCGGAGGTGATCTGGCCCAGAGAGGCGGTGCCGTCGATACGCTGCCAGATAAAATCCGCCACGGGATTGAGGGCAAAGATCCGCTGCATGTCGGCCAGCTCACCCCGGATCGGCACCAGCAGGGATTCTCCGGCGATCGTCCGGTGGACGATGTCCTTTTGCTTGTCAAACACGCATTGGTCCGACACCGCGATTTCGCTCATGAATCACTCATCCCTTTTCAGTCACCCCGGCGAAGGCCGGGGTCCAGTGGATATAAATACTTCTGGATGCCGGCCTTCGCCGGCATGACGGGAAACATGCTATTTACGGATCCATCAACAAGCTTGACAGTCCCGTAAAAAGTCTGAAATCACCACAGAGGGCGCTGAGATAACTTAATAAGTATTCAGTATATTCTCTGCGATTCTCTGCGGTCTCTGTGGTTTAAAATCACTTTTTACGGTTTTTAAAGATTTATCCGCGGCCATAAGCCTTCGGTACATATCCGTGCCCGCGCTTTCCCCCATCAATCCGAAAACGCCGGCATGATGAGCGCCGGATCGCCGAGCAGGTTGTAAATCGCCGTTAAATGGGTATCCCCGGAGCGCTCGCTGTAATTGCGCAGTGACTGTAGAATCATGCTGCCCAGCCGACGCTCACCCACCGCGGCGCTCAGTTGACGCGCGTATTCCTGGTCGAGCCACACGGCATTTTCATTGATGGAAAGCCCCGACGGCGACCAGACGGCGATGGCCCCGCCTGCAGGCCATTTGAGCATGGCTTCTCCCAGCGTATCCACGCCCGGGATTCCATAATTGCCGACAATACAGGTCAACGCCGTCAGAACCGGACGCTGCGTACCGTTGGTCAGGTTCGGAACATCGACGAAGAGATCGAGCAAACTGGCGATGCCGGCCGACGGGTTGTAACCGGCCAGCCGGTCGTAGCCACCGTGGCCGAGGTAGTTGAACAGCACCGCCCCGCCGTTGATCGCCGCAACGAGATCGGTGTGGGTCTTGCTGTCATCCTTATAAACCTTAACAACGCTGAGGCCGCTTGGCAGCAACACCGCAACCGAGTCGCTGTCCGACTTGAAATTGTTGGTCTCCCCGGCGTGCTCGGCCCCCCCGGCGCTCATGATCGCCTTGGTGCGCCACGGGCCGCTGCCGCTTTCAAAAGCCAACGCCTGATCGATCATGGCGCCCAGTTCGACCTGGCTCGTGGCCGGCAAACGGCCGATGGCCAGATCCGGTACGCCGTCGCCGGTGATGTCGGCTTGGGTCTGATCCGAGGCAAACAGTCCGTTGGCTGTTCCCACCAGCATCGTCGGCAGTTTGTTGTCTCCCTTGTTCTCGTTGTTCTTGTAATCGTAGGTGCCGTTGCCGGCCAAAACGACAAACTGCGGCGCCCGCTGCCACTGACCACGGGCAAAGGTCAGAAATTCCTTTATGGCTTCGGGGCTGTACAGGCCGTGGTTGAACGTATCCACGATCTCTTCAAAGCTCACCGCGCGCCCCGCCAACCCCTGGTTGCGGCGGTAGTCCACCAGTCGCTGGGCTTCGGTCAGAAACTCGGCCGGTGCGATGACCAGGTAGTCATAGGCGTTGGTCGATTGGCGCAGGTCGCTGTCGGTCACCGCGGCCAGTGTCGCGGGTCCGACCAATGAATCCGCCAGCACCGCCACATAGGGCGTTTCCGGAGTATCGGGTTTGAAGGTGACCTGGTAGTTTCCGGCCGGTCCGTCTATCAGAGTCTCGGTCACCCGTTGCGGAAAATGCGGATCGGTCACATCGAAGACACGAATGTCGGTTCCGGTAAACCCGGAGACCGTCACCACGGTGTTGCCACCGCCGGTAAACGCCAGGCGGTTGCCGGCGGCCGCGTATGTCCGCAAATAGGTGACGTCTATAGCATCAAGGGCAAACCGATTGAGAGCGGCGCCGGTATCCGGGATGTCGGCCATGACAAGGTAAGTGGTGCCAGGCGGCCCCAGCAGCGGTCGCAGATCACCGGTGATAATCGTATGCGGCGCTATCCCGTCCCAGAGGCCGTCGCCCACCTCAGTGAGAGTCACACCACCGTTGGTGGTAACAAACACTTTAACGTGATGATCCAGCGCAACCAGGGGATCGTCATAAGCGCCGTACAGGTGCACGGCAGCCGTCACCGGACCAGTGCCGGCATCACCTTCCAGCGGTATCGCCAACAGCTCGAAAATAGGGCCGAAACCGGTCTGCGTATAGGACTTTACCCAGAAATCAGATTGGGGGTCCGTGAAGTAATCGGTCAGGGCATAGACATCCTGCTCCATGTGAATCTTAGCAGTAAAACTTTGTCCTCCAGGAGCTGGCGAGAGAGCGCCCCCACCACCGGCTACCGGCCTTGCCCCGGCCAGGGACTGGATGACATACAGGGCTTCGGCAAGATCCACCCGGTTGTTGCCGTTGACGTCGGCGCCGGAAGCGGCGTAATTGCCGCGCACCCCTGTGCCAATACCGGAAGCCACCTGGAGCGAAACGATGGCATCAGCCAGAGTCACGCCGTCAGTGCCCGTCACATCGCCGGCAGCAGTGCCAGTGTCAGCTATCACCTGCCCGGTGCCGGGTCGCAGCCAGTATACGTTGGTGCCCGAATAGATGCTGTCGAGAGCGACTGCATAAAAGTATAGCCCGCTGTTATCTGCCGCTGGCTGATACGGCACCGCCCGGCCGGCCCGACTCAAGGCCAATTGCCCCTCGGCCAGCAGGGTCGAGACCGTTGTTGAATCAAGCCCCAGCAGAGCCTCGATCTGTGCGGCATCGACAAAATACAGGCCGTCGCTCGTGATGCTGATTTTAATGGCGTCCCCGGTGGCCGGGGTACTGGCGAAGGCCGCACGTGAAAACAAAGCCATCCGACGGGCCGGCGGCGGCAGACCGTTGCTGCCATGGGCGTCGCGCGCAAAATCGCCGTCCAAAGGCGCCAGTACCGCAATCTTATCCGGCACGCTGCCCACGGTGACGCTGTAGGGACCATATCGGTTCACTTGTCCACGCGCCTCGATCTCTTCGATGAGATAGGAAACGCTCTGGCCGGCGCGCACTGAAGGATCGACCAGTCGATATATACCGCCATGAGGGGTTCCTAATAGGCTCGCCACCGGCCGGGCGTTCACCGGCATGTAGGCCGATGACGAATCATCCCGGCGAAAAATATTGAAAGCGGCCGTGCCGACTTCAGATGCCGTCTCCCAGTAAACGACGCTGCGGCCGCCATCCTCATAGGCGCCCACATCCGAGAGCACCACCAGGGTGGCGACAAAGGCCGTAGCCGTTTTCTTGTCGCGCGTCGTATCCGCCGGGTCCTCGTAGTAGAGCTGGAGCGTGGGATTGGTTCCCGGGGCCACATAAAGCACATTGGCAGGATCCGGATATGGTGGATCGCTGGGGCCAGGTGTCGGCAGACAGTCAGCCGGCACGGCACAGGCAATGATGGGCAACTCGTAGCGCTGCCCGCTGCTGTTGTTGGCGAATATTCCCGTGTTCACGCCGGTCTCGTAGAGGGTTACAATGACCACGTCCCCATTTAGCGGATTGGTCACTCTTACCGTCACCGTATCGATGCCGTTGGCGTTGGTATTGCGGTCCTTGTCCACCAGTTTGAGGTAGGCGGGCACCGTGGCGGCGCCCGAATAATTGAAGCTGTTTCCCGGCACCAGATTTCCGGCCGCGTCGGTAAAATTGGGATCACCGAAGGTGCGCACTTCAATGGCACGCGTGGCCACTGCCGTATCGGCAAACCCGTCGGCCGATACCAGCACGGAGTTGGTGAGCGTCCCCGGGACGGTGGGCTGGGCTATCGTTGCGCGGAAAGTCACCGTCATCGACTCCCCGGGCTGCAGGCTGTAGCCGTCGGCGGCCGCCACCAGATACGGCGGGGCGTTGCCGGTGCGCACCACCGGCGTTGCACCCTTGAATTGCGAAAAATCGATCCCCTGCACCCAGGCCGGAAAATCAGTGCCGTACCGCCGGCGCTCAAGGCGGATGGTGTCCGTGTCGATAAACCGCGCCGAGAGCATGGGCCGCGGATAGGTTGTGTTGGTGGCGCCCTGTCCGTTATATGAAAGCGCCATACCGTAGCCCTGGAGCTTAACGGCGGCACCGGGATAGTCCACATCGACGATGTTGTTTGTGGCATCCCCGTCGGGCTTGAAAATGTGCTGCACCCTCAGCGCTCCGTGCGTCAGTGCATAAACCTCGAAGTCCACCGCGTTGTTGTTGTACTCGATGCCGGCGGCAAGCAGGGTTTCATTGGTGTTTTGGGTCACGCCGTTGCCCAGGGTGAGCAGCACACCTTCGGCCGCGTCACCGATGCCGTTGTCGTTGGTGTATCCGGTGCCCCATACCCAGGTGTTGGCCCGGGCTACTGAGGTGATGGCCGCGGTGTTGTACTCATTGGTGGCATTGGCGCCGTTGCCGCCGTTATTACCCTGAACGCGGGAGCGCTGGACGTTCCAATTTGCGCCCCACTCCACCACCATCACGGTGCTGGTGGTCGCGCCCTGGGAATTGCCCCGGACCCAGTTGATGGTGTTGGTGCCCGAGGGATAGAACCGGACGAAACTGTTTCGGGTGCTGCTGACAGTGGCCTGGGTCGAAGAGGCGCCGGCGCCGTTGAACCCGCCCACCAGCATCACTTTCGACAGATCCGACCAGGCGGCCGATGTCGCCGTACCGCTGCCCGTGCCGTTGTTATGCGTCACCTGGAGCGCATCGCGCAGCCGGAACGCATCGGCGTTGGCCGGATCGAGGGACTCCACCACGGTCACCACCCCCATCCAGGAATTGGTCGCCGTGTTGCGGTAGAACCGGATCGCGTCGGGCCGGCTCAGACCGGTGAGATCGCCCGTGCCAAAGGGATCGCCCACGAGCGCCGCGTAGTTAGCGTCGGCGCCGATGTCGTTATTCTGGGTCCCGTCGCCGGCACTGCCCTGAACGATTACGAAGTAGTCCGGCGCCAGGTTCTGTTTTAGGACCAGCTCGTGGATGGTGCCGGTGAACTCCCCGGCGCCGATGAAGTACTCGGTCACCCGGATGCGGTGATCCGGGGCCGACACCTGGGTGCTGCCGCTGACATAGGTGAGCCCGGCGGGCAGAAGGTCACGCACCGTCACCTTGTAGATCGGCGCAGTTGAAGCGTTGGTGACATTGACGGTATAGGTCAGTTCGTCTGCGGGAGATGCTTTGTCTCCGGCATAATAAGGCGATCCGGCGTTGACCGTCTTGCTCACGGCCAGGTCCAGAATGGAAACCGTATCGGTTGCCGTATTGTTGCCGGGGTTGTTCTCACCGACGCCCAGATCCACCGTGGCGGTGTTTTGAATGGTCGCCGGCGCGCCGCCGGCCACTGCCACCGTCAGGGTGATAGCCGGCAAGATGGTTCCGGCGGCAACCGGACTGCCGGCACTGGCAGCATAGGTCCAGGTCACGGTGCTGCCAACAACATTGACGCTCCAACCCGTGCCGGTGCTGCTCACATAGGTCATGCCGCTCGGGATGATGTCGGTGACCACGATGTTCGCGGTCTGGGCGGCAGGACCGTTGTTGGTCGCCCGAATGGTGAACGTGCCGTTCGCGCCGCGGGCGAATGTTCCCGAATGGGTCTTGGTGATGGACAGATCCGCGCCGCTGGCCGGCAGCACGTTTACGGCGGCAACGCCCCCGTCGGTGACGGTGCCCTCGCTGCCTTCGGCGGCCGTGACACTGGCCGTCCAGTAGTCCACCGGACCGGCGGCGGGGAACGTGTAGGCCCTTTCGTAGGTCTTTGTGGCCAGCCCGCTGTCGGCGACCTGGGTCATGGCGGCTGCGCTGAGCCGGACCGTCCCCTCCGAGTCCACCATGTCAAGCGTGGCCCCGCTGATGTCAGAACTGCCGAAGGGATCACTCACCACGGCGCGCACATAAAGGCTCGCCCCCGGTGTCGTGGTGGTCACGACGCTGCCGCCCGGATAGGCGGCCGAGTAAAACGCCACGCTGTCCACGTTGATGACGGTGGTGGCCTGGTAAGCTGCCCTGGAGACGACGGCCCCGGTGGAAATGGGAAACACGTCCAAGGGATCACCGTAGCCGGCGTTGGTCTGGTTGATTCTGAGGGTCAGGGCCGTGCCGGTCGGAAGCGCCAGGTTGCCCGATATCGGCACATTGAAGGTCGTCGTGGTATCGACGAAATTTTGAAGGGAAAGGTTTTGGGTGACGTTGCCGATAGTCCCGGTGGCGGCACCGGAGTAGCCCAGGGTCACCGTGATGGCGTGGGTCGTCGAGCCGGTCCAGGTGCCGTCGTAGCCGTTTCGCACGGTCAGGGTCACCGGAATCGTACCGGCGCCGGCGCTGACAGCCAGTGGGCTCTGGCTCGCCGGCGTCATGGTCCAGGTCCGGTTGCCGCCGCTGGTCACCTCCACCGCGCTCTGGGGCGCCGTGGGCGGCGTTCGCACCAGTTGGGTGCTCTGGTTGAGATACAGGGGCTTTTGACCCTGGGCCGGCAGCGTTGAGCCCCTCACGACGACCTGGGGTGCCTGCACGGAGGGGGCGCCGATGCCTTTGGGGTTGGTGACGACGGCGGTGTTGGCGATGATGGTCCCGTTGGGAGCGGCGGCGTTGACGGTCACCCTGAACTTGATCACCTCCTGGCTCAGCTTGGCGACATCGAAACCGGTGATATTAAGATAGCCGGTGCCGTTTGTGCCGCCTGTGGGGGTGGAACTGTCGGTGGCGCCGGCAGGAATCGGCAGGACGACGGTGAACGTATTGACATTGGCCGGGATGTCGTCGGTCACCGAAACGCTCTTGGCCTTTTTGTCGCCGGTCTCGATGAGGGTGATGGTGTATTCCAGAATGTCGCCGGGCTCCACATCGCCGCCGTTGATATCAAAAACGGTCTTGGTCGAGGTGGACAGATCCGCCACCGTGACCTTGAAGGGGTCGATGGCCGTGTTGTTGGCCACTGCGTAGTCGGTAATGGTGCCCGACACCACGGCCGTCGCTTTGGCGTCCACCGGCACGACGGTCGCATTGAATTCGGTGTTGACTACCAGGGTCGGCAGGGACGCCCCCACAGCCAAGCTGCCACCATAGGTGAACGTAAGAACCTGCCCGACTTGACTCGCCAGAGTGTAATCTGCCGTGGGTGAATACGTTTTGTAATCAATACCGACAGGCAGGGTCACCACCACCGTGATGGGGCCGGGCTCGTCGGACGGACCGTTGTTGGTGACATTGACCGAGTAGATTACATCGTAGGTGTCGACCGGTTGGGTATGGGTGATGGTGACGGCGGCATCCTCGGTGGGCGAAGCGAAAATGATGACGTCTTCGTCGTCCACAGGATCCATGAACGACGGCGTTCCCGTGTCCTGGGCAACGGTGCCTATATCGTCAAGAAAACCCGTCTGGGTACTGGTCACGCCGGCGGTGTTGCTGTAGGTTCCCGCAGCGACCGAGCCGGCGACATCGGCCTTGAAGCGGACGGCGACCGACCCGCCCGGCTGAATGGTCCAGGTGCCCCAGGACAAACTGGTGGCACCGCTGGCTGGATCACTGGAGGGGGGGAAGGACGCTCGCGTAGCGAGCGTTTCGATCGGAACGCCGACGTTGCTGTTGAAGGTGAACCCTGCGGGAAGCGTGTCGGTGATGACGACATTGGTGGCGGTGGCGGTACCGGGATTGCGGACAACGATCTCCCAGGTCACCGGGGTGACGCCGCGGACGGCGTATTTGAAAATAGCGTCCTTGTCGATGGTGAGCACCGCAGTCTGCACCGTCACGTCTTCATCGTCTTCAGGGTCCAACCCTGCCGGCGTGTGCTCGTCCTGGGCCACCGGCCCGGCGTCATCGATAAGCCCGGTCTGTGTGCTGTTGACAAACGCGCTGGCGTCGTAAGTGCCCGGCGGCACCGAAGCGGCCACGTTGGCGACGAAGGTGAGCACCACAGAGCCGCCCGGGCTGATGCTCCATGTCCCCCATTGGGGATTAGCGGTTCCGACAGTGGGGTTCGTTGTCGGCGAACGGGTGGCGCTGGAGCCGACCGCACTGGTTGTACTGGCATAGGTGAATCCCGGCGGCAGGGCCGCGGACAGCGTCGCCCCGGTGATGGTGGATGCCCCGTCATTTTTGACCGTAATCGTATAGGTGGCCTGACTGCCTGCCGCCACCGTATACGGCGTGGGATCCGTATCCATATCGACGGTGAGCGAGACCACGGTCACGTCTTCATCGGTCTCCGGATCCTCACCGCTGGGCGTGCCCAGATCCTGGGCGACCTTGCCGCGGTCGTCTATAGCGAAGGCCGAACCACCCCAGGTGCCAGCCGCCGAGACGGTATTGTCGTAGGTGCCCGGCAGTACGGTGGACGCCACGTTCACCCGGAAGACGATGGTGGCCTGCCCCTGAGAATCCAGAGTCCAGGTGCCCCAGTTGAGCGTGCCGGCGCCGGCCGTGGGGGCGCTGGTGGCTGTTCTGGTCACGCCGGCCGTTTCTGCGTAGCTGACCTGGCTGTTGTACGTAAAACCCGTGGGTAGTACGTCATTGAGGGTGACACCGACTGCTTGGGTGTCGCTGATGTTTTTGATCCGCACCTGATAGTCCGCCGTCGCACCGCCCTGCACCGACGGCGTCAGGGTATCCTTGTCGATGGTGACCGGCGTGACGTCGATCACGGCGTTGTCAAAGGGGGAAAAGATCTGGGAGCCCATCAGGCGTGTACCCGAGGCCTGGGCCTCGTTGGTGTACTGTCCCTGGCCTACGGTGCCATCGATAACCACCTGGTAGATGACGGTCAGGGTCTCGTTGGCCGCCATGTTCAGATTGGCCAGGGTTGCGTTGCTCCATGTGAGCGTCTGGCCGGTGATGGCGGGGTTGGCGGCGGCCCCGGTGATGACCGAGTTATCCGGCAGGGTGATTACCGCCGTGTTGTTCACGAAGCTGAAACCGGCCGGCAGCATGTCTTTGACCGACAGGGTGGCCACCGGGAAATCGAAGGTCTTCACGGTGACGGTAAACGTGGTGGTCTCACCGGCCACCGGCGGCAGCACCGTCGGATCGGCGGTTTTTTCAAGGCCCAGGGTCTGATCGATCCACGCCGGCGGCATGGGCAGGTTGGCCACCCCCAGGTCGAGATATGGATTGCCTGTACCGGCAGAGTCCGGGTCCTGGCCCCAGGCCACGACGATGGGCCCGTTGGCGAAAATGTGGGTGCCGGTGTTGACATTGTCCGGGTCAAATACCTTGAGCGTCTGCAGCCGGTCGCGGGTCACGGTCTGGTCGATAATCCCGTCGGTGGGGCTGTAATCGATGAAGATGACCGTGTCGTTGAAGACCGGTGTCACGAAGGCCGGTGATCCGTTGCTGGTGGGCGCATCCTCAGATGTTCCCGGCGCCCAGCTCAGAAAATACTCGTCGGTCAGAAAATTGACCGGTACCAGGTCAAAGCCCCAGTCATAGGTGCGCGATTCGGTGTCCACTGACGAAATGCCCCAGAACACGTTGTCGGAACGAAGATAGACACCTGAATTTACTGGGACAAACCTGCCGGCACCATCCCGATAACTCACGGTGTCGCGCGCGGGTATGGTGAAACTGCCTGAACCGGTGGTATCCTCGTAGCTGATGATGATGGCGGTGGTGTGGGGGTTGTAGAGATAGATATCGGTGTTGCCGTTGTTGGCGCCGGGCACGGGGCTGTAATATTCGTTATCCCACAAGGCTTCGGGCATGGCGTTGAAGCCCCGGCACTCATAGCGGTCCCGCGTGTCGCTGCCCACGACGATGTGCACCTGCACCGGCAGATCGCCATGGATGCGGGTGCCGGCGTTGACGTCGAAAAGCTGGGTGGTTTCACCTTTGCTCAGGGTGGTGGTCACATCCACATAGGGGGTGTTGGGGTCGTCGATCTGAATGGGGTTGTTGTCGTAGACCGACTGGACCAGTACGTAGACCCGTTCGAAATCGGAATAGTTCTTGGGTGCCCCGGCAAGATCCAGACCGACGGGTACGGTGTAATCGGTCAGAAACGGCTTGATGGGAAACAGCTCCCAGGCGAGGGCGAACACCGGGCCGGCCGACTCGGTCCAACTGGCGCGCGATACGGTGACCGATGTGCCGGCCACGTAAATGCGGTCCCCGCCGTCGTAGTAAACCGATGTGCCCCGCGGGTTGACCGGGATGTTGTCTCCCGTTAGGGTGATGACTTCACCGGCGTTTCGGACCCACTTCTGATCGTAGGTGGCATCCGGATTGGCAGGGTCGAAATCGTAGCCGTCTTCCCAGTGGTCGTAATAGACCGTGGTGTTGTCACCGGTGACTGTGATGGATATGACCGAATGCATCCCCTGCGCGGCGTCGAGTTGAGTCGCCTGGCCGAGATTGACCGCGATCTTGTTGTCCATATCACTGAACACCGCCCACATCTGTTCGGTGCGACCAGGAATGTAGTATTCCGAATATCCTGAAGATACTGCCGCGTGGACGGTGCTGACCGCCGCCGGAAGCATCACCAATGCACATAGGGCCACAAAAAGACCCAATCGAACAAATCGATGTGAATTGTGCGGCATGTGCGTATCTCCCTGACCACGAACAGTCATAGTTGTCTAAACTAATACAACTATCAATAAAAACAAATTGATAAAATAGTAAGCTGGTTCACAGTCGCCAGATTCCTTGGCACTGGATGGTCACCCAACGGGTAGGACAATCCGTATTTTAAACCGCCAACTTCACTATGCGACTACAGTCTGTCGGGTATGGATTGACGTTGCGAGCGATCATGATCCATGGCTGACACCGATGCAGACCTCCCTTTAGGGCTATCGGCCGAAACCGTCAGCCCTTTAGTCATTGTCCATCCATAAACGGCATCTTTTGTCCCCCGGCGGCGTACTCACTCGTCTTCAATCCTCAAAATAGCAGGCTATTCCTCCGGTTAAAGACTCGTTCGAGCCTTGCCAGGAGCCAAAATCTACCATTTCTGGATGGACACTAATTAGAATCGTGCATAACAGGAACAGCAATTCTCATGCCCATTACCTATCCAATTATTAGGTAGCAACCGTCAAAACCGCTCTACCGTGGGGGTGATTGGTTTAAACCCTGGCAATGTCAAACAGTTGCCGCGCCTTGCCTTTGATGTAAAAAAAGTATAATCGGTATCAATTCACAACCCAACCTACTGAAAAAATATGTTTTTCTTATTGGCCTCTTCATTTTTTGAAGTCGAATATCCAAAATGATGTAGTTTGTGTCCATCCAGAAATGGTAGATTTTGGTTCAGAGCAAGGCTTGAGCATTTTCGAAACCGGAGGAATAGCCTGCTATTTGTCTTGGAAACCCGGTGCTTCGCACCAGGTTCCAGACGAACAACCCGAGGACTTGTCCGCCTTCGGCGGATTTCGAAAAGTGTGAAAACGCCGCTCTGGGCCAAAAGATGCCGTTTATGGATGGACACTATCTGGTTGCCGCTCATGACGACGCCCACTAGAGACCTGTTGATCGCCTTATCGAGAACGCCTGCGTCACCCTCACCGGCAGACACCCTGCGCTGCGCACATTCAATACGTCACCGGTGGGACGCGCTGCTTACCGAGGCCAACCGTGAGGGAATGACGGGGCTTTTGTATTTAGGGCTCCAGCAGGCAGGGTGCATGGATGGGGTGCCGGCGTCGTTCGCTGCGCGCATCTCGTCCGTCTACTATCATACGATGCGTTTTAACCTGAGACTCATGGCGGATTTGGAAGAGATTCTACAGGAATCCTCTCGGATCGGTTTGGAACCGATTGTCCTCCAGGGGATGGCGCTTCAGGGCGATGTCTATCCGGACCCAGGGATGCGCCCCATGTCGGATATCGATCTGTGGGTTGACGGTTCACGGTTTGTCCGGTTTGCAACGCTACTGGGCCGGATGGGATACCGACAGGACGCCATTTATCCAGGTGCCTTTTCCCGGGGGCCAACCAAACTCGACGTTCATACCCACCTCTTCTGGGCGGACCGGCTCAAATCACGAAAATGGCTGATACGAGGCTCTGTCGAAGGATTTATTGAAAACGCTGAACCGTTTCAAATCGGCGCCACCACCGCCCGGCGCCTTTGTGCGGAGGACCAGGTTCTTTACCTCGGCATGCATGCGCTCAAGCACAATTCGGATCGGCTGATATGGCTGGTGGACATCGCCCGGCTACTGGCCATCATGACCGATGGAAAAAACCAACGCATGAGGGACCGTGCCGAGGCCTTCGGTCTCACCCGTCAAACGGGCTATGTGGGATATCTCATCGGGCGATTGCTGGGCGAAAAAACGGGACTTGAGACTTGGGCAGAGGGAATGGGCCCGCTGGCTTCGTGGGTGCTTCGGCGGCGGGATAGCGGAAATGCGCTGCCGGTCTGGGCTCCGCTGGTGCTGTTCACTACGGGAAAAGATCTGCGCATCGGTGCCATGATGATGTGGGAAATGCTGTTTCCGGACAGAGCGGTCCTCAGGCAGGTCTTCGCTGACACGCCCTCTGCACCGTTGTGGCGCCTCTACATCCGCCGCCTCACGCAGTTCGGCCGCATGCTCAAATAATCATACGGTGCATCGTGTGGGATATTTGCGCCGTTTGTTAATTTTTGGATCACCTGCCTGATAGTTGGTCTATGGATAGGGGCCAAGGGTCCGAGGGTTCAAGGGGTCGAGTGAAAAACAACAAAAACAGCAAAATATGTATAGGGGCTTTAAGCCATCTGCATTGGATGTGCGTTTTGATCTCACCAGCTAACATGCTGCTGGGATCGGCTACCAGCCACAGGAGCACTGGATAACGCCAATGCCGTCACTTTACCCCTTGAAACCTTTTTTCAGCTAAGTAAGAAAAAACCTCTATTCCTTCTCTCTATATTCAATCGACGCCCGGATGAACTCCCGGAAAAGAGGGTGGGGCTTGCGGGGACGCGACTTGAATTCAGGATGAAACTGGCAGCCCACGAACCAGGGGTGATCGGGCAGTTCCACCATTTCGACAAGGTCTTCCTTGGGGGACGTGCCGCTGATGACCATCCCCGCGGCCTCGAGGCGCTCCTGATAGGCGTTGTTGAACTCGTACCGATGCCGGTGCCGCTCTGATATGTCGATCTCACCATATGCATCATGAGCCTTGGTGCCGGCTTTAAGCTTGCATGGATAGGCCCCCAGGCGCATGGTGGCGCCTTTGTCCGAAGCCTCGTCACGGCGCTCTATAACCCCGGTATGCTCGTCGAACCACTCCGTCATCAGGTAAATCACCGGATGCGGTGTGGTCAGATCGAACTCAGAGCTATTGGCCGCCGCCAGGCCCGCCATGTTCCGCGCAAACTCGATCACAGCGATCTGCATGCCCAGACAGATACCGAAATAGGGGACCTTATGCAGTCGGGCGAACTGGGCGGCGCAGACCTTTCCTTCGATACCGCGGGAACCGAAACCGCCGGGGACCAGAATGCCGTCGACATCCGTTAAAAAATCAGGGCAGCTGTCAGCTCCCAGCGATTCGCTGTCTACGTATTTGAGGGTCACCCGGGCATCATTTCCCATGCCGCCGTGGTAAAGCGCTTCGTTGAGGCTTTTGTAACTCTCGGTGAGATCCACGTACTTGCCGACAATGGCAATGGTGACTGTCTTTTTGGGGTTCTGGAACTTGCGGACCACCGTCTCCCATTCGTCGAGGCGCGGCGTGCGTGTCCAGATGTGGAGCAGTTCCACGATCTTGCTGTCCAGACCCTCTTTGTGAAAAACCAGCGGCACTTCGTAGATGCAATCAACATCCTTGGCGGTAATGACCGCATCCTCACTCACGTTGCAAAAGAGGGCGATCTTCTTTTTGATGCTCGGTGCCAGGTACCGGTCCGTGCGGCACAGCAGGATATCCGGCTGGATGCCGATGCTACGCAGCTCCTTGACGCTGTGCTGGGTGGGCTTGGTCTTCACCTCGCCGGCGGTGGCGATATAGGGTACCAGTGTCAGGTGAATGTAAAGGACGTGATCTTTTCCCACGTCGGCACGAAATTGGCGGATTGCTTCCAGAAACGGGAGACTTTCAATATCACCGATCGTACCCCCGATTTCGATGATGGCAATATCCACATCTTCGGCCACCAACTTGATCGCCTCCTTGATCTCATCGGTGATGTGAGGAATGACCTGGACGGTACCGCCGAGATAATCCCCCCGCCGCTCCTTGGTGATGACGGAGTGATAAATCTTGCCGGTGGTAAAGTTGTTGTTCTTTCCCAGCTTGGCCTCGGTAAAGCGTTCGTAGTGTCCCAGATCCAGGTCGGTTTCAGCGCCGTCATCGGTAACAAACACTTCACCGTGCTGGAACGGATTCATCGTTCCCGGGTCGACATTGATGTAGGGATCCAGCTTCTGAAGGGTGACCTTGAGTCCCCGGCTTTCCAACAATGCGCCGATGGCGGCCGAAGCCAGACCTTTTCCCAAGGAGGAAAGCACCCCGCCCGTAACGAAAATGAATTTCTTGCTACATTCCATGCGTGCCCTCTGTGTTCAGTGGTTTGCGGCAAAATGAATACGATAATCCGGTTGTGCACAATAACCCAAGTGACACTGCCACTGTCTCTTTGCGTCATGGGTGGTTTATCACCACGAAGGACACGAAGGTCTTATTGCACCACGTTTTTTTGGTTTTTCTTCGTGCACTTCGTGATCTTCGTGGTCCACATTCAGTGCTGCAGGTATAGTCAGTTTTAGAAAAATTGCGCACCTGCTGGTGACTCAATTAGACTCAAAGCGTTTTCGAAAATCCTCGATTGTCTTGTCGATCTCACTGGTTGGCGGCGCGCTCCCCGTAGTGCCGGGCGGCTGGACATAGCGGGCCGCCAACGCTTCGACATCGAAGTCCCCGGGGCGCGCACTGGCTGACGGAAGCACCTTTTCCACCAGTATTTCCCGGGTCAACACGTTGTTTTCGTATGACTCGATACGCCTGGGAAACCACTGCCCCTGGACTTCCTGCCAGGCCGAAAAATGAATTTCAAACGGGCCACTGGAATCCGCATCCGGACGAACGATCCACCGCAGCGGCAAAAACGATTCCTTATCGAGCCAGACCTGAGGCCGGCTTTCGTCGGGATAACGGGCGCCGATAATGACAACCAGAGCGTCGCCAAAACGTCCAAGGCTGGTGACCTGGGGATTCACCCCGTAGCCGGCCAGCTTCTCAATGAGCAGAGCGGGTTTTCTGAAAAGCAGCAAGTCCTTGTACTGGTCAACGGTGGACACGCTCCGACTGGTAACCCGATCATCGGTGATGGTCACCGCCTTGCCTCCGGCCTCCACGTGAATACGGTGAATCCCCGCGGAACGGATCTCGGATCGGTACCGCTCGGGGAAGAGGTATACCGCCGTTTCGATGACCTCTCGCGCTGTTGTCTCCAGCGCAAGGTCGTGGAACCGGATGCGTAGCTGTACGCTCAACGCGCTGCCGCTGCCCAGTGCACGGGTCATCAGGGCCGCCGCCTGCGGCCCTGGGACCACATAGGCCTCGACATGGGCACTGATAGCGGCCAGGAAAAAGACAGCGGCGAGCATAACGACACAAGCACGCCGCCAGATCGCTATAAACGCCCGGCGACAAGCTGGAAGCGCATCAGCGGACATGGGCGGCCCCAAAAAAAGGGGCCAAGCCACCCTTGGCTGTCGGGTGTCTTGGCCACTGACGATGTAAGGAGGCATTCACCCCTCCGGGTTATGATCAATAAAAAAACGAACCAGTTCGTTTTTAGAGCATATCTTCAGCAAACAACGCCCCCGCCCCAAGCTCATCCTCGATGCGCAGCAGTTGATTGTATTTGGCGACGCGATCGCTTCTGGACATTGAGCCCGTCTTGATCTGCCCGCCATTAACGCCCACCACCAGGTCCGCGATGAAGGCATCCTCGGTCTCACCGGAGCGGTGTGATATCACCGTGGTGTAGCCGGCCTGCTTGGCCATCTCAATGGTATCCAGAGTCTCGGTCACTGTACCGATCTGGTTCAGTTTGATCAAGATGGAGTTGGCGATGCCGGCCTCAATTCCCTTAGCGAAAATTTTCGGATTGGTGACAAAAATATCATCACCAACGATCTGAATGGTGCTTTCAAGGCGATCGGTCATGAGTTCCCAGCCGTCCCAGTCACCCTCAGCTAGGCCGTCTTCAATGGAAAGGATGGGGTACTTGTCGATAAGCGCCTGGTAATATTCCACCATCTGCTCGGCGTTCAGTTTGCGCTTCTCGGATGCCAGAACGTATTTCCCACGTTGGAAAAACTCGCTGGCGGCCGCATCGAGTGCGATGCCCATGTCTTTTCCGACCGTGTAACCGGCCGCTTCGATGGCCTTAATAATATAAGCGATGGCCATTTCGTTTGAGTCCAGGTTCGGCGCAAAGCCGCCCTCATCACCGACTGCCGTGCTGTGCCCCTCTTTGTTGAGAATCTTTTTGAGCGCGTGAAACGTCTCGGCCCCCATCTGAATGGCTTGAGAGATGGACTTGGCCCCCACCGGCACAATCATGAACTCCTGAATATCCAGATTATTGGCCGCATGGGCGCCGCCGTTGACAATGTTCATCATGGGAAGCGGCAAACAGCGGGCGTTGATTCCCCCCAGGTACCGGTAGAGCGGCAGTCCGAAGGCATCAGCCGCGGCGCGTGCCGCCGCCATCGAAACGGCCAGAATGGCATTGGCACCCAGCTTGGCTTTGTTTGGAGTGCCGTCCAGGGCGATCATGGCCCGGTCAAGGGCAACCTGCTCAGACGCATCCATGCCCCGGATCTCGGTGGCGATAGCCGTATTCACATTCTTGACGGCATTGAGCACGCCCAGGCCGCCGAAGCGCTTGGCCTTTTTGTCGCGCAGCTCCAGTGCCTCGCGTTTACCCGTTGACGCGCCCGACGGCACCGCTGCACGGCCACTGGCGCCGCAGGCAAGAAACACTTCCGCCTCGACGGTCGGATTTCCTCTGGAATCCAGAATCTCCCTGGCACTCACATCGATTATTTCGGTCATGTTCCCCCCTAAACAGGTCTGCGGATGGTTGAATGATACTCTTATGACGGCTATAATGGGCCAACTGCAGGTAGCCGGACTGAAGGCTTGATAAATGACTTGCTGATGCCGGAATCGGACTTTTTTATGTTTAAAATCCGAGGGTGATGTTACTCTGCATGCCTTACGGTGTCAAGCATGAGCATGACCGTGCCCAATGATGTTTCAACAGCTGTTTGGCCCGCGCATGCAGGGGATAAATTGATTTCGAACAACCGTCGAAAAGAAAGGGTGATGGTATGAATTCGGGCAGTTGCGGATTCATTCACCGAATGGAGCACTGATGAAAAAACTCAATCCTTATGCAGAGGGTCACCTGGTGGTGGCTGCCATCCGGGTGCTCGATCACCAGAAAAACATGCCGCCATCGGTTGAGGACGTGGGGGCCCTGCTGTCGGTCTCACGCGAGCAGGCCTACCGGATGTGCAACAAACTCAATGACAGAGGGATCATTAAAATCCTGGAAGGCCCCTTCGGAAACAAGGTCGATATCCTTGACCACGTTCAGCTGGAGGAAATCCCTCAGGAGGATCTGGCTCCCGGAATGGAAGCCGAACTGGAAAAATTCCGCCAACAGCGGAAAGGCATCACTGAAAAAGTGGAAAACATCAAAGCGGAGCGAGAAGAAAAAAAGAAAAGCCTTTTCGCAGACATCGAAAAGGCTTTTAAGAGCAAGACCGTCAAACCGCCATCCAATGAATGACGCCTTGACAATATGAAGTTTCAAGGGCAAAGGTCAGATTGCTGCAGATATCATACTAATTGGGAGAAAAAATGGATGAAGCCCTTGTTACTGTAAGCGGTGATATTGATCGGTATCTATTTTCTGGAGGCCTTGTTTTAACAATTGTTCTGTGCGGCCTTAGAATCTTCGGAATAATCGATTGGCCCTGGAGATGGATTACTTCACCCGTCTGGATATGGATAATTTTTACCGTTTTGCGATCTCTGCTTATCGTCAGGCCTTCGATGAAGAAAACGGAAAATAAATAACCCGTTATCTCTGAAACTCCAGTTTTACGCCAAAGGCCAATGTCCCCAACAAGATTTTCATCACCACGGAGTCACGGAGGACACGGAGAAAATCAAAAACGGTTGATTTTGTATATAAAATCTCCGTGTCCTCCGTGACTCCGTGGTTCAATATCCCTTTGGGAAGAAAGCAACTGAAATATTCTGCATTGCCGTTCTAAACACCCACCTGCACAATGAACTGCTTCAAAGCAGATCGTGTTTCCAGTTCCAAAGGCCGGCACGGTCTTTCATGGTTACATGGTTGGGCACCGGCTCATTCAGTGTCACCTGCATGAGGTATCCTGCTTTTTGAAGTGCTTCTGTCTCCGCGCTTAAGTCTATCGCCCAATTGGGGAAAACCCAGTAGTTGTGATCATATTGACGCAGCCAGGACATTTCGCCTTTAGGGCTTGAAAATGGCGCTTCCGGCGTCAAAGTCTCCGGTGCGATACGGGATATGCACAGCGGCCAGTTTCCGCCGACGATTATACCAAGCGGCAGCGGGCTCATCTGCGGCATCGCCATCACATCCTCGCGTCCCAGTTCGGGGCTCACGAATGCGCCGTCAAATCCCATTTTCTTTAAAACGGTTACAGCCAAAGGATTGGCGGTGTTGCAAAACGGCCCTGCCCAGAGTTTCAGGTCTTTCGATTTTTCAAAGAAAGCCATCTGCCAAGGGGCGTTCAATACGAAATGCTTGATGCCGAGAGACAGTGCCGAGTTGATATGCGATGAAACGGACGTCTGACTATCCGGCCAAACCACTGGTGGCAGCCATGCCCAGAGACTCCTGGATGTTTTTTCTTTAACAAGCTGCAAATTATCCTCAGAAAGCCATATCCCGGTCACCGCGCCGGTCAGTTCCTGAGCTAAATTCCGGAAGACACTGTATGCCGCCACCGTTCCCGGAATTTTGGCGATTTTCCGGGGAGGTGCAGCACCTACCCGCTTTGTCACTCTTTCAGGAATTTCCTCTACAGATCTGATTTCTTGAGCCAATGCATCGATGTATTCAGACAGTGCCTGTTCCCGTCGATCCGTTAAAAATACCGGTGTTCCTTTCCGAGGCGCTTTTTCTTTTCCGACATTCAGGTAAAACTGACCGTTACGCGGTATGGATTTTCGGACCCGGATAATCGTGTGCCACGTCTCGTCTTCATACCCAACCCTGAGCGTGTCTCCAGAGAGAAGACCGATCCTCGGAGACAGGAAGGGGCTCGATGGGCTACCCTTCACGGTGCCCAGTTGAAACCCCGATCCGGTATCTCGCCCCTGCTCCAAGGGGTTGCGCTTTCGCTGCGGCAGAAAGTTGTAATGAGTCCCTTTGCGCCCGAGCGCCATCTCTAACAACGCCAAGGCAGCTTTCTTAGCATTCGGGTCCTGAAATTCATCGCGCAGCATACGGTACGCCATCACCGTATAATAGACGTAGTGCGCACTCTTTTTACGCCCTTCGATCTTCCACGCCTTAACTTGAGGTATTTCCTTCAAGACTTTTACCAGGGTGTCCAGACTGAGGTCCTGGCAGGAAAAGTGCCGGCTCCGCTCGCCGCCCTGCTGATACACCCGTCGACAAGGCTGAACGCATCTTCCCCTCAAACCACTCTTACCGCCGAAATAACTGCTCCAGTAGCAGCGCCCCGATACGCCGTAGCAAAGCGCGCCATGAATGAAGACCTCCAGATCCACATTTTCAGGGCAGGCTCCCGCCATGGCTTTAATCTCATCGATCGTCAGCTCCCTTGGCAAGACAACTTTACGCACCCGTGGAAGTGACGCAACCGAAGTTAATGCCTGGGGAAAAGAAACGTTGGCTAATGTAGAAAGATGGATTTCTCCTGTGAAACCAGCATTTCTCGCAATTTCGACAACCGCCAGATCCTGAACAATCAATGCATCCGGCTGGTATGGCCCTACAAGTTGTCCAATGGCACGAGCGACATCAGAAATTTCAGAAGACTTGATCAAACTGTTTATCGGGACAAAGACCTTTACATTTTTCTCATGTGCCAGTTGTATAAGACCGGCCATTTCTTCAAGACTGAAATTTTTGGCTTCCATTCTGGCTGAAAAAGTTTTTAATCCACAATATATGGCATCTGCCCCTGCAGCAATGGCAGCCAAAAATGAGTCCCTGTTGCCGGCAGGCGCAAGAATCTGTGGGAAAGGCATCATTCACTCCAGACAGAATAAGCAATAGTCATTATTCGGTCTCTCCGGGGACAGATAAAACGTTATGGACATGGAAAAAGTCTGAAATCACCACAGAGGACACAGAGAGCGCAGAGATACCTTATAATAATTCAGCATATTCTCTACCATCCTCTGCGTTCTCTGTGGTTCAAAACAGCATTTTCCGGCTATATCGAATTGTATTATGCTACTTGCGTTTTCATTATTTCCTGTTCCTTCTCAAGCTCCGGCAGCACCGCGACAATACCAGCATAAAACCAAAACGGCTCCATAATTCTAACAATGATAAATGTGTTCGCACCGATAGAATGAACCAATAGCCCAATGAAGCCGGCAAAAAAACCATATGCGATGCCTTTTGAAAATGGGTCGTTTAACTCTTTAAGATTTTTAAGTGCCATCTTTCCTATCGCAAAAAGCAAATATAAAAACGCAAACAATCCTACTATACCGGTTTCAACGAGAACTCTTGGAAATTGGGCATCCATAAAAGCGTACCCGGTAATACCATAACCAAATATCGGATGATTTGTCCAATCCTTCACTGCATTTTTCCAACTCAACAATCGTGCAGATGTTGATGTATCTATCCTGACATCGCCAATCTGTATTTGTCCGGTTTCATGCTTCTGGGCAACTGTAAATAGCACTCTTTCTTTTACAGCTTTCGGCATAATAAAAGGGCTGAAAATAACCATCAGGATCATGGCTGAGATGTAAAGAATCCGCTTTCTTGAAAACATTGCAAAACATAGTGCTACAACGAAGGCTGCTAAATATGATGACCGTGATTGAGTGTACAAAAGTGGCGGAATAATGAATACGGTTAATAAGATTAAAATCTTTTTTAGAAATTTATTCTCACCATAGACTACAATCCCGGCGATTACTGACAAACTCAATACCAGATAGCCGCCAAAAGTATTAGGTTCGCCGACTTCTCCCTCAAACGGAGCACTGACGCGTTCCCCACCCGGGATTTGCATAATCCCGACTACCGAGACAATAAAGCATGTCAAGAAAAGGAAAAATATAAATCTTTTTATTTGATTTTGGTCTTCAACATGGTTCACAATCACAAAATATACAATGAAATACTCAACATACTTAAGCACATAGAAAAAGCCAGTCTTAGGCATGACATTACCCATCATAATGCCTAATCCGGTAGAGAAAATACATGCAAGCATATAAAGAACAATTGGAAGATTGAGGTCGGTTTTTCTGAACAACCCGATTTCTTTAAATACAGCATTTTTTGCAAACCAGCTTCCGCCAATAATGACTAAAAGAAAATCCTCATACCTGAGCGTTACGCCACGGCTCAAGGACGAACCAGTCGTTTGTCCAGCTAGGAACTCAGGAGACAGCAACATCGATAGGATTAAAATGTAGAGCCCAATCTCGATATTAACGAATGAGACAAAGAAAATGGCGACACCAACCGCTCCAAGCAACAAGGTAGAGGGGTTGTATTCAACTGTAACAAAGCCTGCAAGGGGGACGAAAACTGCGAAGATTATTACTAAGATAACAATTCTCAATTGGTGTTTCCGAAGGGTGATTCAGATGAATTGATATTATTTCTAATTCATAGACTATGCAGAAACTACAGGATCTCAGCCTTCGAGAATATGTCGTAACGATAAAATGCTGTCTAAATCAGTTCGTTATACCAGCGAAGGCCGTCATCCAGAAAGCTTTAATGACCTGAAAACCATCCGGATCCCGGCCTGCGCCGGGATGACGGTCGGACCGAAACCGTCCCCGGCAGGGATTATGACACAGCCTCCTCCACTGGGATGACGGAAAATGAAAACAGCCACCCATTCTGATCAGGCTTCTTCTGCCGAACTTCGGCCGTAGTAGTATTGGGTGTGATATTTAAAATAGTCAGGACCTGCCTCAGGCTTCACATTGTTGAGTACAACTCCCATGACATTTGCGTCGACGTTATCAAGAGAAACCTTGGCACGTTTCAAAATACTCCTTCCAATTTTTCCAACGGTGTAGACTAATAACACGCCATCTACCAAACCGGATATTTCAGTCGCATCAGCAACCGGTAATACCGGTGGTGAATCAATCAAAACGATATCGAATTTCAGACTGATCGTCTTTAAAAAATCTTTAAAGCGTTCTGAACGTAAAATCTCTGCAGGGTTTGGGGGTGTTGTCCCAGATGTTATGATTGTCAGATTGTCTAACCCAGGCGTATGCAGGACATCCTCAACTTCAAAATCACCTAGCATAACATCTGCGATGTTTTTTGTAATATCGTCTAAAGCATAGTTGCCAAGAATAAAGTCCGTAAGGCCTGGTATACGCGTTACACCAAACATTTTATGAATGACAGGCTTCCTTAAATCCGCTTCAATCAATAAAACCTTGTGCCCAGCCTGTCCCATACTCAAAGCCAGATTGACAGCATTGAATGTTTTACCCTCCTGAACAAACGAGCTTGTAATAAGAAACGTCTTGAGTTTTTTGTCCACGCGAATGAACTCGATATTTGATCTCAACGCCCTGAATGCCTCAGCCGGCAATGATTTGGGGTCATAGTGTGCTACAAGGTCTTGTTGCCGCCCTTTTAAAACGCGTTGCTTTTTCCTTTTGTCTTTTTCATCTTTTGCCATAAATGGAATAACACCTAATACGGGGATTCCCAACAGCGCTTCAACATCCTCGATTGTTCCCATGGATGTATCGAAAACTTCAACTCCAAATGCCAGAACAACACCGATTATTAGACCCATAACAAGGCCAGTTAATACTATCATTGTTTTTGAAGGTATATTGAATGGCACTTGCGGGATTATAGCAGGTTTTACAACGCTTACCTCTTGGACTCTACCGGATTCATGAATTAAGGTTTCCTGATATTTGATCTGCAGTTGCGAAAATAGCGTCTCTTCGACAGTGACCGCTCTTTGAAGTCGAACGAGTTGCAATGCTTTCTCAGGAAACATCATACTTTGTCTTCTCAATTCATCCCGTTGGGTCTCGAGGTCAGCCTCTTTTGCTTTGAGTTCTTTGAGATACGATATTAGTTCTTGGTTCAACTCGGAGACAATCGTGCTTATCTCGTGCCCGATTTCTTTTACTTTTGGGTGTTCCGGAGTGAAATCAATCAACAACGTTTCTTTCGTAATCAACAGCTCACTAAGCGTTTTGTTCAAAGCATATATCGGAGAATATATATTTGGATCAGCCAAATATTGTTCAATCGCTGATAGATCTTGGGAACCTTTTTTTTCGATTAATTGAACGATATTATGGATATTTCTTTTTGTTTGCTGGGTTTCGGCAAGCTTTCTCTCTATATCAAATAATTGCGATAAAGTATTCTGGGTTTGCGCATCAATGGATACAAGCGATGAGTTCTCCTTAAAATTTTGAAGAGTCTCCTCAGCGGTTTTCAAATTTTTATGTGTTTTTCCCAGTTGATCTTCGATAAAGGATTTTGTCTCATAAGTCTTTCGATTTTTTTCCTTGATATTATATTCCTGATAAGCAGCAGCGATAGCGTTCGCTATTTCAGATGTTTCTTTGGGATTGCTGGAAGTCACAGATATGTTTATAATATTAGTACCGGGCTCATTTTCGGCGGCCACCATCCCCTTTATACGCTGCAACACCCGCATAAAGTTTGCTTCTTTGCGCACGTCTTCAAATGAGCGATTTTTCGGAATATATCCCAGCATTTTGGCTGTTTCAAATATTACAGGATAACTTGTAATAATATATGCATGGGTTGTTAAACTCTCGCTCTGCATAAAAAAACTACCGGTAAGAATAGCCGCCAAGTTGGTTTCCCGATCGATCTTTACCGCTGCCGTTGTCTCGTACTGAGGTACAGGTTCCTTCAATTTTGCGAAACCAAAGCTTGAAACGCCAACCAAAACAACCATCATAGCTATGATGGCTTTTCGTTTTTTTAAAATCCTCCAATAATCTCTTAAATCGACATCATATTGAGGCATTCACTATCTCCACATCCGGATTTTTGAACCACGGAGTGCACGGAGAACACGGAGAAATTTTTACAAAATCAACTTCTTTCTTTTTCCGTTGTCTTCTGTTTACTTTGTGGCGAACAAAATATCTGTGTTTTTAGGAATTTTGGGACTCCGGCCTACGCCGGTGTGATGCTAGTAAATGTCCATCCATGGAAAGCCTCTTGCTCCCTCTCCCTTGATGGGTGAGGGTGACAGCCCACCGATAACAAGAGATTATCTATACCGGCCCGCCCCCTCCCCTAGCCCCTCCCGCAAGGGGCGGGGTATTTATGGATGGACACCAGTTAGGATTTATCTCTGTGTTCTCTGTGCCCTCTGTGGTGAATTCAAGTTTTTCACGAATGCACCTCATCATGGATTCGTAACACCACGTGAAAAATCATTAAAATAATCAACGTCTCTGACAATACGACCCGGGACGAGCAGCAATTCAACCAATGGGCGTATCTGTTGGACAAACCGGTTGGCACCACCCCAGCCACTTCTGGGGATATATATCAAATCACCATTAACCAAAACCATATTTTGAGTCTGGTCCCCTTCTTCGATCAGTGACTTCATATTGGCGATAAGTATTTGAGGATTGGCCGGATCGCCACGCACGACACGTGTTTCTTTTTCATCCGCAAAAACCGTTACACCACCAGCCTGGGAAATGACATCGAACACTCTGGCAGTATTCCCCTCAAAAGGATAGGCTCCGGGATTTGCAACTTCACCAAACACATACACTCTGTTTTCGGATTTTGTGATCATTGGTACGTAGATAAGATCACCATCGTCCAGTACCACATTCTGACTGAGATCTCCCTGATTCAACGCTTTATAAATATCCAGTCTCAGTGTTTGACCATTTTTCCGAGTCAATTTTATGGCGGCGAGATTGGCATCCTGGTGAAAGCCGCCTGAATCAGAAATAACATCGAGAATGGTCATTTTCCCACTGAGTGCATAGCGCGCCCCTCCCCCCCGATTGCTACCGCCTAACGCACCGCTGATCGACACGAATTTACTGTTATATTCCTTAACATTAACGGCTGCTCGCGGGTTCCTGAAATACTTTGATAACTCTTCCTTTAATCTCTCGCTTGCTTGACTGACTGATAGCCCACTCACTCTTATTTTTTCTAGAAAAGAAATGGATATTGAGCCATCAGCTTCGACAAAAACATCGTCCTTATTGCTTTCAAGGCCTTTCCAAATTGTAACCGTCAGTACATCACCTGCTCCAATCCTGTATTCGGGAATCCCATTGAGCATCAAAAAAGCGCTATTCTCCTTTATGCCAGCAACTGTCGCTGTCGCAAGATCAGGCGAAGTCGACTCGCTTGGCAAAAGGCTTCGTTTCTCATTCAAAAAACCTTCCAAACGCCACACTTTGATACCTTCACCAAAACTTGCACAAAACACTTCCGCTTTACTATTCTTATCAAAGTCTGTAACTACCAAATCATAATGTGACCCGTAATCAGACAGCGGCTTTTTTTCATTCAACCACAGACCAGATCCATCCAGCGACCAGATTTGAACGCCCTTGCCATCCGGAGAAGTCAAAATAAGTTCAAAGCTGCCGTTATTGTTGGTATCAAAAGGCAGTACTTGCCAATAGCTGTCGACCGATTTTGATTTCTTGGACCCGCCTTGAGCAGAAGCGGACTCTGGTCGGATAAAATTATCCAACTCGTTGAAATTTCCCAGACCGTCTCCTATAAATGTGCGCGGTCCGCCACGATGCGTCCCGACCAATATATCGCTGTTGCCATCGCGATTATAGTCAGCCAATGTCATCTTATAGAAACTACCAGTGGCTATTTTATACAAATCTTTCCACCCGCCACGGCCATCCCCCAGCCAGACGATTAAGGCGCCTTCAACCCCCCATCCAGCTCCGGCGATATCAAGGAAACCGTCCTTGTTGAAATCATAGACAGCCACATCAATGTAGGGTCCGTAGTTGGTCGGACCGGATTCTTTTGGCCAGTGCCCTGTGCCGTCCCCCAACCACACTTGAATACCGTTCTGCACGCCGCTCAATGTGCCATTTGCTGCGACAATGTCCAAGTTACCGTCCATATTGATGTCTGCGGTACCGACACCATAATATGTGCCTATCTCTACAGGACTCGCGATTTGATACCAACGCCGACCGCCGCTGTTCTTCCAAACCATCACGCCGGAAGATTCCCTCTGGGTACTGAGCACAATGTCTTTGAATCCATCGTTGTCAACATCTCCCAATGCTACCGAACGCACATCACCTTTAAATGGAAGAAACAATGGCCGTGATACCGCGCCATCACCAAGACCGTACCAGATGGCAACTGATACCGGAGCGCTGGCACCACCGACGATATCCAGATTGCCGTCATTGTCCAAGTCATCCACCGCCAATGTCCGATAATTACCGGAAGACGGAAGAGATGAAAAATTGCCTGGTGCGATATTAACAGACTCCGCCATTGCGGGTTTCTTCGCCTGGGGCGGTATTGGCTGGCATGCCATCGCGCCAAAGACGAAGCACCAGATACAAAACATTATACAGCTCAAGGATTTCATCTTGATATGTCCGCTACGGCGATATTGACGATTTTTTTATTGATATTGACGGCTTTTCGCATCATCCCCATCAGCAGGCTGCGTTCACAAACGTTATTGATGCGAAGTGGTATTCCCTTGCTGAAGGCATAGATTGGCGGGATCGCGTCTTTGGTGAAGATCCCGCGACTGGCGCCGGCGTGCTTCAAGCGGTACAGGATGTAACGCATGGTATCTCGCTCATCCAAGGGCTTGAGATCAAATTGAATGGCGATTCGCTCTTTCAGGGGTTTCATCAGTTTCAGATTTCCTGCTAACGGCGGTTGCCCCATCAGGATCAGGGTCAACAGGAATTGGTTGTTATGCTGCAAATTGAGCAGCATCCGCAGTTCTTCAAGGATGGGTTTATCTCTTACGAGGTGGGCTTCATCAATAACAAGGATCGTCTTTATGTCTTGGGATGCATTCTGAATCAACCGCTCATTCAATTGATCCAGAACCACTGATTTGGATGCGTCTTGGGCGGTATCCACGCCCAGCTTCATTAAAACAGCGCGAAGAAAATCCACCGGTTCAAGCGATGGGTTGACGAGCGTTACAACTTCATATCCGTCCATATTAAGGTAATCGTAAAGCACCCTGCTGATGGTGGTTTTACCTGCCCCGACCTCTCCGGTGAGCACGGCAAGCCCCTTGGAATGCTCGACCGCATATACCAATCTCAACAGCGCTTCTTCGTGTTGGGACGATCGATAGAAGAACTCCTGAGACGGCACGTTGTCAAATGGCTGTCGCTGTAATCCCCAGTAGCTGGTGTACATGGCCGTTCTCTTTCCATAGCGACGTTGCCGATCGCTAAAAATCCTTCGCTAAGCAGAAATCCGTATTCACCGCAGAGGCGCAGAGATTAAGGTTAAAAATATCCGCTTCTCAATGAAGCACCAGTTTAGCGCTAAAGACCGGTGTCCCCAATGACATTGTGATCACCACGGAGTCACGGAGGGCACGGAGAAACTCAAAAGCAGTTGATTTTGATTATAAAATCTCCGT